>JAHDEZ010000012.1 GCA_020628425.1 Hellea sp.
CCCCTCCCTCATGGAGGTGCTGAACTCCCCCGCTTTCCAATGGGGGCCATAAGAGAGGCTCTCTAAAGAAGAGCCCTCAGCCGATAATTTCAACGACCATAGACGGCCGACCATACACTTCTGCGTGGCCGAAAAGAGTACACACTCAACTGCGTTGGGTTATCAAACCAACTTGCCCTCTTTTATGCCTGCTATTTTGTGGGCGTAAGAGAGGGTTTTTTATTGGGCCTTCAAACGGGTCAAGATAGAAGCGTTCGAATTCCTCAACAAAAACCCCTTGAACCTTCTATCTTTAGATGATTAGCTTTACCGCATGCTTTTGGCGCAAATCACAGATCTGCATTTAGGCTTTGACGGAGAGGGAAATGACTGTCCGAATACGCCGCGTTTGCGGCAGGTTATTGACGGCTTGAAGTCCATGCAGCGGGCGCCGGACATGGTGCTCATCACCGGGGATAATGTAGAATCCGGAGAGCGATGGGCTTATGAGCTTTTGAAAGCGGAGCTGGCAGCGCTGGACTGGCCCTGTTTCTTTTTAATGGGAAATCATGACCGGCGCGAAGCGTTTCTGGATGTGTTCAGGGATCACCCATCCGAGGACGGCTTTATCCAATATGTCATAGATGATTGGCCGGTTCGGATCCTGGTCATGGATACGTTGGGCGAGGGTTATCACGGCGGGGCCCTTTGTCCCGTAAGAGAGGCCTGGCTTCGCGAGAAACTGGCTGAAGAGCCGGACCGGCCAACGATTTTGGCCATGCATCATACGCCCCTTCAGACCGGGATTCCGTGGATGACGGCCAAGCCCGAAGCACCGTGGGTCGAAACATTGAAGGCCGTCATAGCGCCTTATAAAAACATCGAGCGCATCATTTGCGGTCATATCCATCGGCCCATAACGGCCATGATCGCCGGTAAGAGCGTGTTTGTGTCACCGGCCGTCGCGCCCGAAGTCACGCTGGAACTGGCGGAACTGAATGTGGATAAGCCCGATGAACGACGCTTGATTACGAATAATCCGCCGGGTTTTTCCCTACATTATTGGAACGGAGAGACACTGATTTCCCATTCCACCACTTGCCCTATCGGTGACCCGCTGCTCATTTATGATGAGAAGCAGATTAAAACTATTCGTCACACACTGGACCTAGATAAGGATTAAGAGCCAACCATGGTTGTTGAGAAACATATATCGTTCATTCGTCTGTTTAAAATTATCTGGCGCCGGCTTTTGACGATGGCTCTTTTATCGGCTTTAATTGTCGTGCCATTTGTCTATTTCGAGCTTCAAGCCTATGCCATTGACCTGACAGCGCCCCTGATTTTGGGTACGGCCTTGTCTATCTTTTTGGGTTTTCGAACCAATTCCGCTAATGAACGCTGGTTCCTTGCTCGGGGGCATTGGGGCATTATCAGCAGCGCCTCTCGAAATCTGGGACACACATTGTGTCGGCGACATGATGGGGCCATCAATCTGGAGACCGGGAAAAAATCCGCCAAGGCCGCCAAGGTCATGGAAAGGATGTTGCGCCGTACTATCGCCTGGGTCTGGGCTCTCAATCGTCAGCTCAAAGACCGAGCGGACCCTCTGGAGGGCCTGGATAAATATCTTGCGGCCGAGGAATTGGAGATATTGCGCAAATCTCATAACCCGGCTCGGGAAATGCTCTATTTTCAAAGTCGTGACTACCGGATAGCCAAAACTGAAGGCCAGTTTACGGACGGCGAACATTTCGAAGTCGTGGCGATTTTACGAGACATGACCGCGGCCCAAACCAGTTGCGAAGGCTTGAAGGCCACGCCTTTCCCCCGCCATTACAGCTTTTTTACGGATGTCTTCATCTGGATGTTGATTATCCTCCTCAGCCTGTCCTTGCCCAAGGTCGAGGACTTTGGCTATCTGGCCATTCCCTTGACCGTCATGGTGGGCTGGGTCTTTTCCATGATTGAGGGCATTGGCGATTATATGGATGACCCTTTTGTCGACAATCGCAATGTCATACCCATGGACGCTGTCTCCACCAAAGTCGAACGGGAACTCTTGGCTTTCGCCTTGGGTGAAACCAACATACCGGACGTTCTGGAGCCCGTCGACGGCGCGCTGTACTAATATTATTTCGAGGTGGCTTTATAAATGCCGCCCCAGTCTTTCTCCGGTGGATTGGTTTTATAGCCCTCAATGCGTTCGGCCATAACATCATAATAGCCGTCAAATGCGATTTCTTCCGTAATGGGTTTTAAGGCCTTGATTTCAGACAATGCGATCTCCCAATCCTGCGCACGATAGGCCGTCAGGAATTTTTCATGATGTTTGGCGATGGTTTTAAATTCTGTGCCATTGGTCATGCTTTCATCTCCGGCCAGGTAAAAAACCCGCTCAGGCTTTTTCCGGCCGACCACTTGAATGAGATCAGCCTCGAGCACAGCAAATCCGTCCAGAGCCAGCGCTGTGGCCTCTCCGATGAGAACCGAAACTTTATATTGCTTGGTCAGTCCTTCGATGCGTGAGGCCAGATTGGCGGCATCTCCGATCATTGAGTAAGAGAAGCGTTGTTCGGATCCCAGATTGCCCACACAGACTACACCCGTATTCAGGCCGATACCAACACTGACATTTTCCGGCCATTTTATCTGGTCCTGCGCCATATATTTTTCGTTTAGCCGGACGAGTTCTTCATTCATCTTCAGCACGGTTTCCGCAGCGTTTTTCTCATGCTCATCGTCGTCCAGTGGCGCATTCCAAAAGGCCACAATGGCGTCCCCGATATATTTGTCGATGGTCGCTTTGCCGTTCTGCAACATATTAGTCATGGGCGTCAGAAATATATTGAGGAAGGTAGTGATTTCCTCAGGTTCCATAGACTCGGATATGCGCGAGAAGCTACGGACATCCAGAAACAATATGGTCATATTACGCTCTTCCCCGCCCAGGGTTAGAAGCGACGGATCGTGACTGACCCGCCGCACCATGGCCGGTGACAGATACATAGAGAAGGCGCTGCGGATCTGTGACCGGTCCTTTTCCGTCAGATAATATGAGGCGATTGTCATCAGCAGATAAATAGTCAGAATAGCCAGCAACGGAAACACAGGGCTGATAAGGGTTTGATTGGCGCTGAAAGAGTGCCAGGAATAATAATAGACGGCTCCCGCCAACATGGCACTGATAATTGCCCCCCAATAGGCCTTCACCCGCGGGAGCAAAAAGCTGAGAATTAAGCCGCAAGCAACCAGAGTGACCACTTCAAAAAATCTCACAAAGAAGGGTCTTTTGAGATGATCACCGGTAATAATTTGTTCGGTAACTTGTGCATGTATCATCGCGCCAATTTCATTGTTCCGGATTGGAGTCGCGCGTATATCCTTAAGGCCAATGGCACCCGCGCCAATATAAACAATGTGCCCAGCCACTTTATCCGACCAGCTCTCCATTGGGATATCATGCGATAATATTTTCCAAGCTGGAATGATACGGGCACCGTTTTGATCAGCCGTATAGTAGACCCTGAGACTTCCATCCCTTTGCGTTGGAAAAGTAAAATCCCCAATCATCATTTGAGAAATTTCGACCCCGTCGGGATCTACGCCCACATTGGCTTCGCCTGTACCATCCGATAATCTAAACTTCACAACACCCGCCCCTATGGCTGCTCTAAGCGCTTCCAGACTGAGCGAGCGATAGGTGTCTTCGCCAATTCGGTATATCATGGGTGCTGAGCGTATAATCCCATCAGATGGCGGCAAAATTGTCGCAAACCCAATACCATTTGCCCGCGACTCTAACTCCGGGATAGGGATGATTGCGCCTGCGAAATTTTTAACGACCGCGTCTAGTGGTCCGCCGCCCCATGAGAACCGTCCGCTCATGTCTGGTCTTTTATCGTTCATCTGAGAGACCGTGAAGAACCCTAGCACGGTATTAGACTCCGACAAAGCAAGCGCGAATTGCCGATCATGGCTCACGAGTTTTTCTATGTTTGTAAAATCTCCGCCCGCACGTGGGTTAGACTTGAGAATTTCTAATATGTTTTCCGGAGATGTTCGGTCTTTTTCTGAAAAGACAATATCGTAGGCGAGCACAGCTGCACCGGCTTGATTTAAGCGATTGTGCAGTTCCGCCATTTGACTTCTTGGCCAAGGCCATTGTCCCAGTTTTTCGATACTCTCATCGTCTATTTCGATGATCCGTACGGGCGCGTCATTGGGCTTATACTCTCGCGGTTTTACCCGCTGATAATGATCAAAAACAATATTACTCAGCTGCTCTGTCAGGCGTGTTTGACCGACATTTACGTAAAAGAACAGGGCTGTCAGCGCTAATCCAATCAGGGTTGGTGACAGCTTCTTTCGTTGTCCAAATGTCGGTGAAATTTTCATTATTCCGCCCCCCTAATTTAAGTGGTACCCAATCATTTCAGATCCAGTATTTCTGAAACATATTGCAAAAAGGCCCGTTCGTCACTAATCTGTTGAAAGGGCAAATAATTTTTCCATGTCAAAGCAAGGGGCCAAGATGAAAAAATCATACCTGCGTTCAGCTATTTCCACGCTTTTACTGAGTACAAGTCTCAGTTTTCTTTCGTTTGGGTCGGCCAACGCACAAACCCTTTCATTCGAAGATCTTATGGCCAATCCCGGCAATGTTTCGATGGAACTTCAATATGCACGCCAACAGGAACGGGCACAAAACTATTTGTCTGCCCTGTCTTCCTATGAGCGTGTGCTTCTAAACTATGCCGAAAATGATGAGGCGCGCCTGCGTTACGCGGAACTTCTGACCCGTCTGGATGATATCCAGGCAGCAAGGCGCGAAATTGAGATATTGGAAAAGCGTGAACTCTCAGGCGATCAATCCCGGCGCCTTATAGCTATTGGCGGCACGCCAACATCTTCTGAAGGCGGTGGGGGTTTCTTTGGTGAGGTATCGGCGGGTGTTCGTTATGACGATAATATAGGGGCTGCCCTCATAGAGTTTCCATTTGATGTTGATGCGGATGACTTTGCCGGAACATTAAGTGGGGCGGCAGGATATGCAGCTCCGGTGTCTGATAGTCTCTCCGTCCATTTAGGCATCCACGGAAACACGGTTCGACATGAGGAAATAAGTGTTCTGGACTATGGCACTTGGGGCGGGTTTGCAGGTTTTGGTTTACAGGCTGGCGATACAGGCAAGCTTTCCTTTGACCTGGTTTATAATAATACGAATATCAATAATAACCGTTATCAAAGACAAATCGGAGGCCGTATCAAAGGTACGGCGGATGTATCCGATACGGTTCAATGGGTCGTTAAAGCCTCCTATATGGACCAAGACTTCGAAAATATTTCTTTTAACTTTCCTGGTTTTGGAGCCTTCCCAATAGCACCATCAGAAGATCAACGTTCCGGCGGCTATTTGAATTTGGCAACAGGTCCGCTTTTCAAGCTTGGCGACTCAACAGAGCTGGGTATTTTGCTGGGTTTTGATGATAAAGGTGCGAGTCGAACGGACTTCGCTTATGATGGCTGGTATATCGATGCCAATCTCAAATCCATGATCGGGGATAAAAGCTATGTCGCGGTCGATGCTTTGTACCGGGACCTTTCCTATGATGACAATATCAGAGAGGATCAAAGGTTATACGGTCGGGCGGCTCTAGGGCTTTCTCTCCATAATATTGTCGCCATTGACGGTGTCGACTTAATTTTAGAATCCGGCATCGGGTATCTTGAACGGAAATCTGACCCGTTTTTCCCAGATTATAAGAATCTAAATCTCGACAGCCGCCTCATAGCCAAGTTTTAGGAGCGCATCATGAACAAGATCAAAACCTCAATACTGCTAAGCTCCGTTTTTCTGGCGCTGTCTGCGCCGTCTTTCGCCCAGGCTCAAAATGCGAAAATTGGCGTCAACAGCGCCGTCAAAGGTGATGTCACCGTGCAAAGCGGGGAAATGGAGGCGCTACAGGCCGTTGTGTCTGAACCCATTTTCCTGGGTGACAATGTCAATTCCGCCAAGAGCAGTACGCTGCAAATCCTGCTTATGGACGAAACCACATTCACGGTTGGGCCAAGCTGTGAGTTGACCATTGATAAATTTGTCTACAATCCTAACAGCAATTCCAACTCCATGTCGGCCAAGGTTAAAAACGGGGCTTTCCGTTTCATGTCCGGCAACGTTTCGCGCTCGCAAAACAGCACCGTGGAAATTGACTCGCCAATTGCATCTATGGGTGTCCGCGGGACCATTGTCGAGGGGGCTGTAGGGCCAGAGGCCGTACGTTTGACCCGAATGGCAGGCGCATTACCCGCTGGCGTGAAGCCGGACGAAAACGCGTCCCTCTTTATTCTGCGCGGACCGGGGCCCAATCGGGCCGCTGGCGCACGACAAGGTGCTATTGACATTACCTCAGGGGGTACAACCGTTTCTATAACCGAGCCAGGCTATGCTACATTTGTGGGAGCCGCAGGTGATCAGCCAACGGCCCCTTTCCCTATCCCAGATAAAGTCCATGATGAGCTTAGCGATGTCTTAAGAACTGCTGCAAAACGCAATAAGTCCGGCGGCGAAGACCCTGAAATAGATATTCCAGACCCGCTCGTCGATATGGACAAACCAAGTTATGAAGACCTGATTGGGATCGGCCTGCCTTTCGATTTTTAATTACATTTGAATAGATTAAAACCAGCCGGGCTTTGACCCGGCTTTTTCTTTGCTAACGCCCTGCTAAGAAATTCACATTAATCACATCCCATGCCGTATTTTGTATATGCCATCCGGCTGGACCGGGACGCTATGGGCGACAGGCCGCCGCGCGCCTTTCGCGATCAAAACTGGCATATGGACTGGGACTTCCCGCTCCATGATGAATGCGAATATTATTATGTGGGTCAGACGGTGCACTCACCTGAATGCCGTTTTCAGCAACATAAAGCCTGTCACGGCGATTTTGGCACTTTCAAATGTATTTGTCGTCTGCGCAAAACCATCACCAAAAGCCGCTCCAATCGCTATGTTCGGCGTTTCGGCCTGTTCCTGCAACCGCAGCTCTTCTCTGAGTACAATCCCATGCGTTCGCGCAAACAGTCAGAACTGGCCGAAAAAGAACTGACGGATAAAATCCGGGAACTTGGTCATTGTGCTTTTTTCAATTAAGGACGGTTTTTCGGGCCCAATCCGTTTGGGATAACAAAGGATGGTTGTCCGTCGGCAAAGACGCCGTCAGGAATAATATGGTTAGAATGTATGAATGCGCGTTTACTATAAAACTCTGCGAATTTTTAATCTAATGGACATATCAATCTGGCGGAATTGCCGCCATTTCGCCATATTTCAATAATAACTGAAGCGCGAGAGTCGTAATCGGGGAGATCAGAGGGTGCAAATCAGAAAACTGTTTTTATCGGGCGTTGCCGCCTGTGCCATGATTTTGACCGCCTGCGGCGGTGGTGGTGAAACTTCATCACCGCCCCCGAATAGTGGCGGCGGTGGTGGCGTCATGCCCCCTCCACCACCTCCGCCCCCTCCTCCACCGCAAAGTTTCGCTACGGATTTGGATACGACCGCCGAAGCCAGTCGTTTTTTACTACAAGCCGGATTTGGCGGAACCATGAGCGAGCTCGAGGCACTGGTCGATACGAATGCCACTCGCTGGTTAGAGCGGGAATTCGCCAAAACGCGAACGGATTTGCTTTTCACAGTCCGCTCGGAATTCCAAACCACGGGCGAGGTTGAGTTCAATCGCGCGTCAGAGGTTTACTGGGACGCGCTGTTCTCTGGCGATGATGAATTGCGTCAACGTATGACATTTGCGCTGTCCCAGATTTTTGTCATTTCGGACTTTCAGGTTGGACAAACGCCTTTATCCTCCGCTTATTACCGGGATATCATATCTCAAAATGCCTTTGGAAATTTCCGGGACCTATTAGAAGACGTGACCTATTCGCCGGCCATGGCGGACTTCCTCACCTATATGCGGAACCGCAAAGGCGATCCTGAAACTGGTCGTGTACCCGACGAAAACTATGCTCGGGAAATTCTACAACTATTCACCATTGGTCTGGTGGAGTTGAATATGGACGGCACACCGAAACTGCAAAACGGACAGGAAATTCCGACTTATGACAATGACGACATTCGCGGGCTCGCCCGTGTGTTTACGGGTCTGGGATTAGCGGGCGATAATTTTTACGCCTACTCCCCTGGGGCGCATTACCGTCCCATGCAAATGTATGACGATCAGCACTCAGAGCTTGAAAAGAGTTTTCTGGGGACGACTATTCCAGCGGGAACGGGCGGTACAGAAACCGTAGATATGGCGCTTGATGTCATCTTTGAACATGAGAATGTACCACCTTTTTTTGCACGACAACTCATACAGCGCTTTACCGCCAGCAATCCTAGCCCGGCCTATGTCGAACGCGTTGCCACAGCTTTTGCCAATGGCAGCTACACGGCGACAGACGGCACTGTATTCGGAACCGGTGATCGCGGTGACCTGCAGGCGACGCTCGCAGCGGTTCTTTTGGATAATAGTGTGCACCGTGAACCGGGTAACCTGCCGCGTGCTGGAAAAGTTCGAGAGCCAATCCTGAAATTTGTTCAATGGGCCCATAACTTTGATGTTGCCCGTCCTATTACCGAAGAAGAATATCGCTTGTGGGATACGGGTTCTCCGGCAACGGGCCTTGGACAACATCCTTTTAGGCCGCCCTCTGTATTTAATTTTTACCGACCAGGATATATCGCCCCGGGCACTCAGGCCGGAGACGCGGGCATGACCACGCCGGAATTTCAGATTGTCAATGAAGGTGCCGCTCTGGGCTATATCAATTTCATGACCGACTTCATTGTCGATTTTACAGGTGGTGATGAAGATCCTGAACGCTTTACCCCTGATTACAGACCTCAATTAGATTTAGCTGAAGACCCCGCAGCGCTGGTGGAGCACCTTAATATCATTATGACGGCCGGACAGATGACACCGGAAGAAATTACAGTCGTTCAAGATACAATCAGTGAAATCGAAATCGAAACCGACCAAGACCGACTGAACCGTGTTCGAGTCAGTATTCTCATGGTGGCAAGCCTGCCATCCTATGCGGTAATAGAATAGAGGGCGATATGAGCAGATTTTCCAGACGACGTTTTTTGACAACATCCGGCGCCCTGTTGGCGGGCGCACCTGTATTAAGTGCGAGTATGGCGCCTCACGCCTTTGCGGCAGATACGTCCGGCTATAAAGCCTTGGTTTGTATCTTCCTTTATGGTGGCCTGGATCAGGCAGATACGATCTTCCCGTTTGATGAAACAAATTACGATCGTCTCGCTGGCCTGCGCGCGGGCCTTTTTGATGCTTATGGTGTCGGGGCCGGTAATACGTCCCGTGACCGGGAAAACCTCCTGGAAATCATACCGGATAATGCATCAAGTTTTGGCACTCGAAAATTTGCCCTGCCCCCTGAAATGTCTGCCATGAAAACCATGTTTGATGAAGGCGATTTGGCCATTGTCGGCAATGTAGGCCCCCTATTGGAACCGACCGATCAATCCGCCATCCTGGCCGAAACGGCCTCTCTGCCGGACCGGCTTTTCTCTCATAATGATCAGCAATCGACTTGGATGTCATTTGGCGTTGAAGGTACGCGCTATGGTTGGGGTGGGAAATTTGCCGATGTCCTGGCCGGCACCGGAGATCCCTTGTTTACGTCTATTGGATATTTTGGAAATGATGTCTTCCTGTCCGGTGAAGAGATAAGACCGTTTCTGACCTCAGGCTCTGACTACGGTCAGGACATCAAGGCAACACAGTTTAACTGGTATACCGGATATGGGGATGACTATGACAGAATGCGGGAGCGCTTGGATGCTTTTTACGGGCAAAATGATTTCGGTCATCAAAGCCTGTTAAAAATGGATTACGGCAATATTTCCGCACAGGGCATTGCCAATGTCCGGACTTATAATTCCAACATTACCACCGGCAACGCTTTTGACGAGGCTTTCCCGGAGACGAGTATCGGGCAGCAACTTCGTTCTGTTGCTCGGGTGATCACGTCTAAATCTGCGTTTAATACACCGCGTCAAATTTTCTATGTAGGCATGGGCGGGTTCGACACTCATAGCGACCAAACACGCAATCTACCCCGTCTACTCGAAGAGTTATCTGATGGTATGTCTGCCTTCCGCGATGCCATGGTTAGCGCCAATGACTGGGGTAATGTCCGCGTCTTCACTATGTCTGATTTCGGACGAACGACCATTGATAATGGTGACGGTACAGATCATGGCTGGGGCGGGCACCACTTTGTTGCCGGCGGCGGCGTCTCTGGACGTCGAATTTACGGTTCTATGCCTGTCATGGACCTGGACGACGCACAGATCATCCGAGAAGGCGGGCGTTTGATCCCAACCGTATCCGTCGATGAATATGCAGGCTCACTGGGTGGATGGTTTGGTTTGACATCAGCTGAGATGTCACCAATTCTGCCTAATTTGGCGAACTTTGGCGGCGACCTCGGTTTCGTATAGGTCCATTTATAACGACAGTTTAGCTTTTCATTTCTCCCAATCATCAGTAAACTATAACCATCAGGGAGACAGACATGAAATTATCTATCTGTATTATCGCAACGGCATTCATTCTGGGAGCTTGCCAAGCCGAGACGAAGCCGCTGTCAGATCCTAAGAGCGAAAAAACGACTCAAACCGAAACCGCTCAAATTGAATCAGTGGCAAATGAAGACGGTTTCAATGCTGAGCTCGCCAAAGAACTCGGTGCTGATCCTTACGGTATGCGGTCATATGTGTTTGCAACGCTTTTGACTGGCCCTAAAGATGCGACCATCACAGACAAAGCTGAACGGGATGCCTTATTTGCCGGACATTTTTCTAATATGAAAAAACTGGCCGAGGAAGGAAAGCTCGTATTGGCGGGCCCCTTTATGGAAGCCCCGCCCAAGCGCGGTCTCTTCATCCTCAATGTTGAAACCCTCGAAGAGGCCGAAGCGCTGGTACAAAGCGACCCGTCTATTGCAGCCGGGATTTTCAAAGTTGAGTTTGTAAAATATTACGGGTCCGCTGCCCTGATGCAGGTAAATGACGTGCATCAGACCATCCAGGAAAAAAAGATGTAAAAATGCCCGCGACGGGCGAGTCGCGGGCTCAAGAGAAAAACAGGAGTGCAGGTTTCTCCCTTTGATATATGTTCCGGGGTAGAACACGCATTTTATATAGAACAGCTCGTAAACTTGATCTGTGGTGTTGATCACGCCGTCAAACAGATTTGCCGCGACGACCGTCACGTATCTGACAAATTATTGAAAAATTTGACTAAATAGCCTGTAAGATCAGCTCGAATGCCGTCCCATTTCCGTCAGACCCCAATAACGAGATATCACCGCCTTGCGCTTCAGCCAGTTCCCTGGAAATAGTTAAACCCAATCCGGTTCGTCCGCGACCGCCGCCCGTTGTGAAAGGCGTAAATATTGTTTCGCGAACTTTATCGGGCAGGCCCGGCCCATTATCCGAGAGTGTCGCGACGACTTTGTCGCCGCCATTTCTAGCCTTGACTGTGACCTGCGCATTCGGCCGATCCTTCAGAGCCTGAGCCGCATTTCGGATCAGGTTTTGGAAAATACGATAAGTATGGTCGGCGTCAGCTTTGGCCGCTAATTTCGGGTCAATCTGATTTTCAAAAGTCACTCCGGGATAGCGACGAAGCGTATCGACAGCGGCCTCGCTCACAATGTCTGCCAGATTAATGGCTTCCAAATCGGCGACTTCCTCTTTTTCCGATCCGTATTCCAGAACCCCCTCAGCGATCCGGACGCCCCGGTCGACCGCCCGCACCAGACGTTCTCCCATTTTAGCGACGCGTTCGTCCTTATCCATAGCCAGACGGTCGGAAACCAGCTGCGCGGATGTCAGAACATTTCTGAGGTCATGATTAATTTTAGAAACGGCCAGACCTAAATCCGCCAGACGTTTACGTTGTTCAAGTGAGGACTGCACACCCGCCTGCATCTCGGTGAAGGCTCGGGACAGATCCCCGATCTCATCCTTTCGATCATGGGTTCGTTTAATTTTAAGAGGCGCCGTTGGATCTTCCTCAAACTCGGCAATATCATCGGATAAACAATGCAGGGGTTTTATAATGAGAAACCGCAAAACACTGTATAGGAGCGCGCCGGTAATGATTGCTATCAGGATCGACAGCCCTAATATATTGTGACAATATTGTTCCATGGCCCGCTGCAAGGCACTCTTGGGAACCAGATATTCAAGACTTTGAATTTTACCTTCCGGTGGATTGGCGATGACCCTGAAATATCCGTCTTTTTCGGTAAAAGCCGAGAGCGTGGTTCCCAGCTGAAGTCCGGGCTGCCCGTCTCTTATATCAATCGTTTCGATGTTCGACGTATCAGGTGGCGTTCCGAGTACAAGTTGACTTTCCCCGTCCACGGTCGTTTTGACCATTGAGATAGATGTGTCTTTCATGAAGGTTTCTGACAGCATCATCCGGTTATAACTTTCAGGTGCAGCGTTTAATGCGAATGCCAGATGTCCCGCACTCATGGCACGTTCTTTGAACCAGTCTTTTCGAAAGCTTGAGGCCGAGGGAAAAAAGATAACCAATTCCGCAAGGAGTACGAAAATAATCGTCAATACCAACAATTGGCCTGATAAACCGGATATAAACTTTCTAATCACGAAAGATGTTTAGCTCTTTAATTGGGATTTGGAAACCGGGTTTGACCAATTGTGAACAAGGCGACATAAACCCTAAAAAGGACCGTTATGACCCAGTCTTCTTCAGCTGTTTCCATAGATGAACTCAACATATTCTTTGAGACCGTTTTTGGGAACCGTACACGAAAACCACCTGTGACCACACATGTTGAATATGACCGATGTGTTGTCGAGATGGCCTGCAATGAAGATATGTTACGTCCCGGCGGCTTCATAGCTGGACCGGTACAAATGGCCATGGCCGACCACGCAGCCTATGTGGCCATATTCACGCGAATTGGCATTACGCCTATGGCGCTGACATCCAATTTGAACATTGATTTTCTGAGGCCATGTAAGGGCGATAAGATTATAGCAGACGCTAGAGTCGTAAAGTTCGGGCAGTCCCTGGTCGTCATCAATGTGGATATTAGAGGCTCATCTTCAGAGAAAGTTTCCAGCCAGTCCGTTGTGACTTATGCTCTGCCAAAAGACTAATCCAAAACCAAAAAAACGCCGTAAGATCCTTTAAAGAGGTTAGACATGTTGCGGCGCATTTTTTCAATATTCATTTCATTACACTTTACCGGGTCAGCTTTGGCAGATGAACCAGAACGGCGCGGGCCGCCCCCTGATGACAATGGGTGGTCCCTCTATGTAGGGGGCGGGGGGTTCTATGCGCCGAACTGGTCCGGTGATGATGAATACTCTGCGGCCGCGGTCCCCTTTATTCGTGTGACCAAAGGCGACCGGTTTTTTGCATCCGTTCAAGAAGGTATGGGTTATGCCATCATCAATGATAATGGGTTTCGCGCAGGGCCCCTGGCGGCCATAGATTTCGGACGCGATGAAGACGGTAATAATCCATTTCGGATCAGTGGTGGGGAGAGTGCCGACCTGATCGGATTGGGAAATATTAGCACGACCGTCGCCTTGGGTGGGTTCGTCGATTACAAAGTTGGCGATATCAAGATTAAAGCCAAAGGCGGGCGGGCGCTAGGCGCCCATGAAGGCCTGACGGCTGAACTGGGTGTGGACTTTGACAAAACCATTATGAGTGTCGGTCCACCATTATTTGTCGCTATCGGGCCACGTCTAAAATGGGCCGATGATAGTTATAATCAGGCTTTTTACGGTATCACAACGACGCAATCAATCGCATCGGGTCTGAGTGTCTACGGCGCAGATGACGGTCTCATTTCCTATGGTGTAGGGGGCAGTGTGTTGATGCCCTTATCCTATACAATGGGTATCACCGTCTTTGGGAGTTATGACCACCTAACTGGGCCAGCCGGTGACTCGCCATTGGTCCGAGAACGCGGAAGTCGTGACCAGTTTTTTGGCGGCGCGGCGATTGCCTATAAATTTTAGTCAGCGGCAAATTTTGAGGGACGCCCCCTTTCAATGCGGCTGATTAAAAATGCAAACAGACTGATCACAATGAGAAACGCGATACCAAGAACGATATCTGGTGGCGCATGGCTGGGATCAAACTCGCCTGCCTGAACAGCCAAACCATCGCGCACGATAAACGCAAAATGCGCCGCGCACATAAATACGAACAACGCCCATATAGCGTAGTCATATTTTTTGTTCTTAGCGACTGTAACCTTTTGCCAAAACAAAAAGGCCGCCGCCAGCAATCCCGCCTCCAGCGCAAAAGCGATCAATGGAAAATCCCAAAGCGCAAAGCCGTAAAGTTTCTCTGCGCCCGGATAGAGGGGCAAATCCGGACGGTGCACAACCAGATCCAACACCCAATGGGAAAAGGCTAAAAGAGCGATGACGATAAATTCTTTTTTGCCGGATTTTGGCCGAAAGAGTTTGTAGATCAAACCTGCGGCAATGGCGATAATCACAGCGCTAAGCAATGAGTGAGACCACGGCACATGAAAAATCGGTTTGTCGTCGACTATACGCGTGCCTTCCAAGCTGAACATAACCAGCACACCGGCTGTCAGGTCCATAGCCTGTACGGCCAGAAAGGCTTCCCATAATTTGATGAGTGGTTTCCCGCTTCCGCGCTGCGTATCCCAGACGGCTGGTCCGTAATGTCCGATAAACATATCTCTCTCCCCGTAATTTGCCTTTAAGCTTTTGCGGGAGAGTATGACCTAAATACTTAGATCCATCAAATTATAATCTTTGAGGCTTTCCTGGGTTGCCGGACTCCAACGAAATTCGTCCATACGCTCGGCAAAAGGTCCATAGTTATAAGGCGTTTCATCGGGGAAACGCTGAGCGCGTGCATCGATCGCCAAGCCAATCAGGCGCGAGCGTTTATCGATGAAATCCGCATCCATGACGGCCGCATCAGCGTGCATGCCCGCACCTTTGACATTCAGCACTGAAGAGCGCTTATGAAAACCGAAATTGACCGAGACCCGCTTTTCAAACCCTGTATTGGCGAAAGAGCCGTGAATGATCTGGCGACTATTGATGACCACATCACCTGGATTACAGATAAGCGGCACGGCTTCCGGTAATCTTTCAGTGCCTGCGTCTTTGACCATTTGCGCAATATTAGCCCGACCGATTTTATGACTTCCTGGAATAACCCAAACACCATTGACGGCCGTACTGCCGTAAACCTGACCCATGAAATTAAATCCGTGAATATCCGCATCATGATCCGGATGATCCCAATGGGTGTCCCCGTCCTGATGCCAAGAGACTGCCGCACCAAGTCCGGCATCCTTAATGAAAAGTCCTTCGGTGAAAGGCACGAAGTCCGGGCCATTAATAGCCTCCGTCAGTTTTAATAGTCCCGGATGGGCGTAAGTCCGTAGACAGGCCGGGGAAAACTGCAGGGAGCCCGATAGATAAACAGGCACGGCGGGCGGCGCATCATCTGGTGCTTTCGGTTCATAGAGTTTGACCTGATGGCGGCCATTGAAAATTTTCGTCCCACCCAATGGATCAGATAAAGGTTTTGCCCATTGCAGGGTCATAGCCTTGTTGTCTACCCCAAGAGCGGGTCGGCCATGCTTGTCTTTATCTGCGCCCATATGGGCCGGGAAATTATCACGGATATTTTCCAAATCCGCTTTCAAATCGCCCAACTCATCTTCTGACAACACCCCCTCAAACACATAAAACCCGTATTCGTTATAGGCGTCCAATATGTCCGGATGAATATTGCCGCTTTCATCAAATTTGAGCGGGCCCCTATTTGGCATGGCCAGAGCCTTAGCTTGCCCCTCGATAAGATATGATTTTACGGCTTCGGCCTCGTCGCCGTAATGGGCGGCGCAGGCCTCGATAGATCGGCTGATATCTTGAACCATGAGATTTTCCCTATGTGCTGGCTTCACAGTTTTTATGCTTGTTAAATTTTAATGACATGCAAAACTGTGAGTCAAGACAAATGGACGAAATTCGATGACGACCCAAACCCGAACTAAAACCCCCGCTAGGGGTAGCTCTACGCGCACAAAAAACAAATTGCGTCGTAGAGAACGCATTCTCGATTGTGCCGGAGAGATTATCGCCACACAGGGTTATGACGCGCTGACTTTGGCTCAACTCGCAAAAGATGCCGAGGTTACGATCCCGACAATTCATAATCTCTTAGGTAAAAAATCACAGATCATAGAACATCTGGTTGGGGAGGTGGTCACCCATATTGACGACGTGCTGTCACGCCGATCTGAGGGCGACCCGATTGAAGCCATAGAGGATTTTACTGAGGCTCTGATCAGTTTATATGCGGACGATGAAACGCTCTACAAAGCCGCCTTTGTGGCCGGCGAACGCGCCCGAATGTTTGAGCACCGATCTAAGGACGGCATCTTTATGCGCTCTATGGCCTTGGCCGCGCACGTCTGTGAAAACGCGAAAGCCAATGGCTTTCTCAATGGCGACATTCCGACAGAAGTCCTGGCTGCACAGCTTTTCGGCTGTCAGCGTCTTGCCAGGCTCGACTGGATGAACAATTATATCGACCTGCCCGAATATAAATTCCGCGTTCTCTCTGGTATGTTTGCAATACTTGCTGCAGACGCTACGGCGTCGTTTAAGGAACGATTAACTGAGCTTATCCAAACACTGCACGATGTTTGAGGAGGCGCACCATCCTCTCAACCTTAATGAAATTTTGTCCAGAAGCCTGCGAGCTTTTTGAACTTATCATTAAAGATGGTTTCCGTGTAAAATGAGCTGGCCGCGCGTTTGACGGCTTCGCCGCGGGTTGGGTAGGGCGAAATGATCTGCGCAAGTCCTGAGACTTTAACTTTATTCGTCATGGCCACAGATATCATTTGAATAAGATCACCCGCGCCTTCGCCAATAATAGAGGCGCCAAGGATTTTGCCTTTGGTCGTGGCGATGATTTTCACTTCGCCTTCCCGGTTACGCTCGGCAATGGCACGGTCATTTTCCTCAAACTCAAATTTCAGGACTTTGATTTTATGGCCGGCCGCTCGGGCCTGCGCTTCAGTCATACCGATATTGGCAAGCTCGGGAGCCGTGTAAATTGCGGCCGGCATACGGTTTGTGTTCACTTTTCCCGTCAAACGACCCAGACCTGGTGGCGAGTAATAAAATGCCTTGATAATGGCACCGGCATGGAAGCCTGCCGCATGAGTCAGGCCACCGCGCGGAATACCTTCCGGGGTTTTGGCAGTATCGCCAACGGCGAAGATTTTCTTGTTGGAAGTTCTCAAGCAATCATCGGTTTCGATACCACGTCGGTCAAATTTCACACCTGCTGTGTCCAGGTTTAAATCCATAACGGCTGGGGCGCGTCCTGCGGCCACCAAAATATGTGTACCTTTGAGCTTTTCACCGCCCTCTAAATGGATGGTGATCGCTCCGGCCTTGCCGGTAATCTTTTCAGTCTTAACCGGGGCTCTGAACACAACGCCCTCTTCTTCGAGCGCATGAACCAGCGCTTTGGCGTGCTCAGGCTCGGAGCGGCCTAAAGGCGGCGCGATATCGACAATCGTAACGTCGCTGCCGAGACGGCGGAATGATTGACCGAGCTCAAGCCCAATAGGCCCCGCACCGATCACGAGTAGATGTTTCGGCTGCTCTTCCATTTGGAACACGGTCTCATTGGTCAAATATGGCACATCCGCCAATCCCGGAATCGGCGGTGCTGCGGCCCGCGAACCCGTGGCGACGATAAAGCGCTTGGCTTTAACTTCGGTCGTATCGGACTCAACGGTTTTGGCATCTTTGAATCGGGCGCGCTCCCGAATGACGGTCACGCCAAAGCCTTCATAGCGCTCCTGACTGTCGACGGGTGCAATGGTGTCAATGACGCCCTGTATATGAGCTTTGACCGCAGGGAAGTCCACTTTGGCCTTCGCAGGCGCAACGCCCATTTTGGCCCCCGCGCCTTGAGCATGGGCATATTTAGCGGCACTGATCAGGGCCTTGGACGGTACGCATCCATAGTTCAGGCAATCGCCACCCATTTCTTCGGCCTCATAAAGGACGACGGAGCGGCCCAGATGGCTGGCACCGTAAGCAATGGACAGGCCGCCGGCACCGGCGCCGATAATGCAGATATCGACGTTATATTCTTTTTTGGACATGAGTTGATCTCTCTATGTGGTAGTCTGAATTAACCCCGGACTATGCGGGCTGAGCTTTTGAAAATTTCTTGTAAAGGATTGGAACGGCCGACAGACACATCAGGCCCACGATGGGAAAGAGCACGCGAGGTTCTGTCATAACTCCGGACAGTTTCAAATCGCCTTCTTGTTCGAAAATGGCAGCTGCGCCATCACCGATCGATGCGTAAACCAGTGAACCAGGGATGATTCCAAAAAATGTGGAGACCACGTAATTTCGGAATTTCACATTAAAAAGGGCTGGAACAACATTGACCACAAAGAACGGGAAAATGGGAACGAGACGAAGAATGAATAAATAAGATAGCTCATTCTCTTTCAACCCGGATTCAAATTTTGCCATATACGGTCCCATTTTTTCAGCCATGCTTTCGCCCAGTGCCATCTTCACGGCCATATAGATAATACAGGCACCTAAGGTGGCACCGATAACGATCGCAGCCGTGGCTGGCAGTGTCGTAAACATGAAACCGCCAAAAATAGAAAGAAACCCCGCGCCAGGAAATGATATTCCGACCAGCAATGCGTATATTGCGATAAAACCCAAAAATACGAGGATGAAGTTATCGGCTACAAGGCCTTTGAGGAAAGCTTGGTTTTGCTTAAGCGTATCGATATTGACATATTCCGGGCCGCCGAGAGCAAAGAAAGCTGTCAAAGCCGTCGCAATAATGCCCAATGGCAGCAACCGTTTCACCAGGTTCGATTTCGAGGATGTTTCTGAAATTGTTGTTTCTGACATTTACACGCTCCGTCTATTCGAACCCGTTCAGCGACCAATCGTAGTCATAGTTTTTAATCGTCGCCCCATTATCAATAGCTGCCGCCAAATCCGCATCGGCAAATTCTCGGATGTGAGACAGAACCGTAGACTTGCTACCGCCAAAGTCCTCGTCAAACCAGCTATAGATGGAAGAAACTGTCAAGCGGTTACCTTTAACCGTCACGCCACGTGGCGAATTGATAAAGGCACGGGCGGCCATTTCGCGATCTGCGTCCAGAGTTTCTGCTTTCCATTCGCCGGCTTTAATATTGGGGCAACCGATACTGGCGCAATTGACCATATAATGGACATGGGGTGATGGAAACTGCTTGCGCATAATTCCATGTTCAATATCGTCCAGGCTCAACTCTTTGCCATTGACGGTAACTAACTTTAATTTCCACGGACCCGGTGACAAAATTCCTGATTTAATTTCCTTAATGGATTTGACCGGGTAATTGTCGACAATCACATCAACGGTCACGGCATTATACAGATTAGCCCAGTAAGATACCGCCGCATCAGGGCTCATGGCATCTGGATTTTGATTCTCCAGATAGCGAATATAACCTTTTAAAACGGCCCGATCCGTTTCAGACGCCGCCAGAGCCTTGTAGTTGATACTGATGAGACCATCAGCGTCAGGGACGCTCAGATAGTTATGCATGACCACTGGCCAGCTTGTATTGAGTTTTACCATAGAGGCAGGCTCACTATTATGTCCGCTGTTATCCTGAGCTTGTGATCCACAAGCTGCCAAAAATACCGGCAGGACTAATGTATATTTTAAAAGCTTTCGCATTTGTAGGCTCTCATTTGTTCGAGGGCCTCATAGCACAGCAAACCCAACCTGCACTTAACATAACATCACAGTGACGTGAGGGGATCGGGAGATCACCCTTTGCCTGTTGATACGGCGACCATAGCAGCACGTAATGTCCGTTCGCCTATCGTAAAGCCAACCTGCATGACTTCGGCCACATAGCCCTTGTCTTCTTCGGAGGGAATTTGGGCGACCGCTTGATGCACGTTCGGGTCAAATTTAGAGCCTTTGCCGGGTACGGACTTAATACCATGACGAGCGAGAACGGCCATGAGGTTTTTCTCGGTCAGCTCAATGCCTTCCAACAGGTTTTTGGCATTGTCGCCCAGATCATCTTTGGCCTTTCCGTCCAGTGTCATCAAAGCGCGGCCAAGATTATCGACGACTGATAAGATGTCGGTAGCGAATTTTTCAACGCCATAAACTTTAGCAGCGGCCACTTCGCGTTCAGCCCGTTTTTTGACATTTTCGGCTTCGGCCATGGCCCGGAGCGCCTGATCCTTTAATGTTGCCATCTCAAGTTCTAGTGCCGCTACGCGGTCATCAGACCCACCAGACGCCGCCTCTGAATTGGCCTCGTTCGCCCCGTCCTTTGTGTCGTCCATAGTCTCTTGGGCTTTCTGCGCCTCTATTTGATCCAGCAACGCATCTAGTTCGGCATCAGAGGGAATCCGGTCCTCTGGAAACTCTGCCTTGCCCGATTTATCTTTTTTCTTTTTAGCCATGTCTTATCCTAGTATATACAGATTTAGCGTAAAAGCCTGCCAACAAGCTGCGCTGTATAATCAACCATGGGAATAATGCGAGCATAATTTAACCGGGTTGGCCCGATTACACCCACAGCCCCGATAATATTTTTATCGCTGTCGCGATAGGGCGCTATTACAACGGAGCTATCCGATAGTGAAAAGAGCGGATTTTCCGTACCGATAAAAATTTTAACGCCATCCGCATCTTCGGTCAGATCCAGTAATTCAATGAGTTCCTGTTTGCGTTCCAGATCCTCGAACAGCATTTGAATACGCTCAATATCCGCCTGCGCATCGATATTTTCCAAGAGCTGCGCGCGGCCGCGAATTATTAATGAGCGCTCAGTCGGTTCACTGCCGCTCCAGTCTGCCAACCCCTGAGACACTAGACCTGCCGCCGCTTCGTCAATTTGCGCCCGGCCTGATTTAATCTCTTTAACAATAGCCGTCTTGGCATCAGACAGACGTTTACCCTTGAGCCGCGCCGATAGAAAATTTCCGGCCCTCTCTAACGAGGCCGGCAGGAGCCCCGGGGGGCGAGCCATCAGACGATTTTCGATCCGGCCATTTTCGTAAACGATAATAACCAGCGCCTGCTCCATATCCAGATTGACAAATTCTACATGTTTAACCGCATCACCGCGCGCACCCTCTTCGGGAGTCAACACAAGTCCGGCACCACCGGCCAGACCTGCCAGCATAGTAGAGGCCTGTTCAAAGACTTTGAGTGGATCAGCCATTTGCGACAGACTGTTTTCAAGCCCTTTGCGCTCAGTCACAGGCAGGTCGCCAATCTCCAAAAGCCCGTCCACGAATAATCTCAGTCCCATCTGACTGGGCAAGCGGCCCGCGCTTTTATGAGGGCTCTGTAATAGACCCAGCCGCATTAAATCCGACATTGTGTTTCGGATAGTCGCCGGTGAGAGTTGTTGCCCACCGGACAAGGCTAGCGTCCGGGATCCCACAGGATGTCCTGTCTCAAGATAGCTCTCGACGATTTCCTTGAAGATACGACGCGTGCGTACATCCAGGTCCGAGAGTGAGAAATGTTCCGGTATCAAACTCATTGCGCGGTGATATTTGGGGAAAACCAATAGTTTTTCAAGAGGGATGACAGGTGAAATAAACTTGGCTAAAGCCACTGCGAATAAAAAGGATATTAAAATGAGACCTGAAAACCGTGCCCGCGATGAAATGAGACCCGTAACCATCGATGCCGGCATATCCCGCTATGCTGAAGGCTCTTGCATGGTGAAGTTTGGCCATACACATGTACTGTGTACAGCCAGTGTAGACGAGAATGTCCCACGCTGGATGAAAGGGTCCGGCAAGGGTTGGGTCACCGGTGAATATGGCATGCTGCCTCGCTCCACGCATTCAAGAAATAATCGTGAAGCCGCCCGCGGTAAACAAGGTGGGCGCACGGTTGAAATTCAACGACTCATTGGCCGCTCTTTGCGGGCTTCCGTCGATTTGAAAAAGCTGGGAGAGCGACAGATCATCATTGATTGCGATGTCATGCAGGCCGATGGCGGCACGCGAACAGCGGCGATCACTGGCGCCTGGGTCGCGCTCTACCAGGCCTGTCAGGGTTTGGTCGATGCAGGCACGCTCAAGGAAAATCCGGTGATGGAAAACATGGCGGCGGTGTCCTGCGGGATCGTCGACGGAGAGTGCCGACTGGACCTGGAATATGTAGAAGACAGCGCCTGTCAGGCTGACGCCAATTTCGTCTTCACCGAAGCGGGCGGCGTCATCGAGGTTCAAGCCAGCGCCGAGGATACGCCGTTTACGGCAGACGAAATGGCGGAGCTGATACGGCTAGCCGGTAAAGGCGTGGCGGAATTGTGCGCCGCGCAGAAGGCTGCTGTCGGGTAAACAATATCAAGCTAACACCTCTCAAAGGTTACATCGCGTAGGCCTTCTGGCTCACACCTGCCGACCAGTAATTTTTCAATGCGTAAGATACGCTCAATTAAGGCGTTATCGTCGCGGTTATATTTGTTTGGCGCAATAAGTCGCGCCGTAAGATTAATAAAGTCTCTGTCGGTCAATTGATCAAATGACTTAAAGAGATAGCAGTCTGCCGCCGCCTCGTACCCGATGATTTGCTTATCCAGGCATCGGCCAAAATAAGCCGTGTTCAAAAAGGCTGTGATCTGGTCATCCTTACTGACATTGGGGTGGACGACATAACGGGCAATAAGGGTTTGTTCAATCTTGGCAAAACCAGGTTTGAAGTTTTCAAAAAAGACCCGTTTAGTTAAGGCCTGAGTGAGTGTCGTCAGGCCCGCACCTGGGGTGAAAAGGTCGATACCTTTGTGCTCTTCAAAGCCCGGATCTTCGATAGCCAGTAAAATTGCCCTCTGTTCCGGCGTCAGGTCGGCCGCCGTTAAGGTCGCCTTTGATAAGATTGTTTCAAATTTCGTTTCCACGACGGAAGCCGCCTTGGAAACGCGGTAGCCTTCATAGATTGCTAGGACCGTGAGACCTGTCACTATCAACAGGCCTGTACGTTTTAATGTTTTTCGCTTTGACATAACCCGGAGTTTAAAGCGGAATTTGTTCCAATTGGGAATAAATCAGGGCAATTTTGGGAAACTTACCAATTCCCGATATTTTCCATGGAGGCCCAAGGCTCAGCGGGCGGTTGTCTATCGCCTTTTTGTAATAGCTCAATGGATATATTATCCGGCGAGCGGACAAAGGCCATATAGCCGTCTCGAGGAGGTCGGTTTATTGTGTAGCCCATATCGGCAAGTCTCTGACAGGTCTCGTAGACATTCTTGACCCGAAAGGCCATGTGACCAAAATTGCGGCCACCGTCGTAATCCTTTTCATCCCAATTATGGGTGAGTTCAATCATCGGCAGGCCCGGCGGCAAAGGCCGCTCATCCCCTTTAAGGCCGGAGCGCGCAATATCATCAGGCGTTGCCAGGAAAATCAGCGTAAAACGGCCCGCCTCTACATCTTTACGCTGTACTTCTTTAAGGCCCAGCCCGTCGCAATAGAACCGCAAGGATGCGTCGACATCACTAATGCGGACCATTGTATGTAGATATTCCATATGTCGTCTCTTTACGGCGCTTATCCAGCCTGGGTTTTGCTGATTTCTTTGCGCAGTTCATCTTTAAATGAGAATGGGCGGTGTTTGTGATAAAACTTGGCTACAAAATAGAAGAATAAAGCCCAAAAGGCGATCAGCGCAAAAAACAAAATAAATCGCCAGACAATGGTACCGGGGCCATATTCAAAAGGGCTGCCTGACTGCTCCCAGAAAATGTTATAGATAAATTCGTAAATCAGAATGGCAGGTGGCGTAACAAACACCACCGCCAGGCCACTAAAACCTAAATACCACTCCCGACGGGGATTATGGAAGCGTTTATAAGCCCGGATATATTGTGCCTCGTCTGCCGGCAGCTCCAATGACCGCTCATCCCGTCGATATACATACTCCGTACCCGCATCGCGATTAACGCGTTGCGCGGCGACAAAGGCCCGGATCACGTAATAAAGCGCAATTAATCCGACGAGTAACAGCATCCAAAGGGCAGAATATTTTTCGAACATCAACATGTTACTCTATATTGTCACGCTCATTATAAAGCGCAAGTTTCTATTTGTTTATCTCGTTCTGCAAAAGGTGATTGTACCGACATAAAAGCGTGCTAATTCATAACCTATCTAAGATTTCAAAACAGGGAGAAAACATGACAAATTTAGTTGGTAAAATGGACATCCGAAACGATGGTGGCAAAGAAACCGGCGTTTTAAACGGCAACTCCGCTAATCTTGCGCTGGGCGGTGAAGGCGCTGAAGGCGACATCATCCTGCGCAATTATGCGGCCAAAGATACTGTCCATCTGGACGGTGGTGACGCTAATTTGCGTTTGGGCGGGCACGGCCATAATGGCGATATCGGTATGTATTCCGATGACGGCAAACTCCGCATGCACATTGATGGCGGTGCTGCCAATATATACGCAGGTGGCGAAGGCGCCGGCGGTGATATTGATCTGAAAAATTCCGATGGCAAAACAACCATCCATCTGGACGGCGGCACAGCCAATATCCAAATGGGCGGCGGCGGCGCTTCGGGCGATCTGGCCTTGTGGAATGAAGAAGGCGCGCAAACATTGTTCCTCGATGGCGGCGACGGTAATATGCGGGTTGGCGGCGGCGGCTCCAATGGCGACATTGCGCTCTTTTCTGATGATGGCCTGATGCGCATGCATATTGATGGCGGGCGCGGTAATCTCTATTTGGGCGGCAATGGTGCGGCCGGAGACATCGCCGTGCGCAACAAAGAAGGCGATACGGTTATTCATATTGATGCTGGTGACGGCGTTATCCGTGTTAAAGGCAATCACGTCGCCACAGCTGATCATGTTTTTGCTGACGGTTATGAACTGGCGTCCCTGTCAAGTGTCGAGGCGTTCATCGCCTCCAAAGGTCACCTGCCCGGCATTCAGTCGGCGGACGATATGCGCAATAATGGCGTTGACCTCAATGCAATGAACGGCAAGCTGCTTGAGAAAATCGAAGAGCTGACCCTGCATATTATTGAGCAGAATAAGCGTATTGCCGCGCTTGAAGGCAAGTTTAACTAATTAAATCCGAAAGTTAATTTAATCGGGCCTTGGGCCCGGTTTTTATTTACCCCTCAGAAAAGCCAGATAGTCCGCCGCTACACTGTCCGGTGCCTCAACTGCGGGATAATGCCCGATATTAGCATATTCTCGAGTAAATTCAGGTTCTCCCAGTAATTCCGTGAAACGCGCTACCATATGGGCGCCGGATACCGGATCATAAGATCCGTTAATCAGGGCCACAGGGCCCGTGAAATCGGCGATGGCGTCAATCCAGCGTTCACGGTTTTCCCGCCGGTCACGCATATAGGTAATGAGCGTATGGAAGATATGTCGACCACCATCCGAGTTGATAATATTCCAAAACTCCCGCAATTGCTGAGCGGTTGGTTTGGTTTTCGGTCCGAAAACACGAGAGAAGGATTTATCAAACTGCTTTTTTGTCGTCAGCTTGTTGATAAGAGGTCCTAGCGGGCTGAGGAGCAATTTTTGAATGAACAGCGCCTTATGAGTTTCCGGAAAAAGACCGCCATTAAGGAAACAAACACTCGAAATCTGAAACGGCAATTCGCCCGCATTTGATCTGGCCATAATTTCCTGTACGACTGTATCGCCATAATCATGGGCCAATATGTGGCAGGCTCTGATGCCCCTCAATCGGGTTAACTCTATGACAAGATCAGCCTGTTCGTGGATGGAATATGTGTGGGGATAGGGCTTATCGCTAAATCCGAATGCCAGCAGGTCAGGCGCAAGTAAATTATACTTTGCGGCTAAAGTTTCCCAAATTGGCTCCCAATCAAAAGAACTTGTGGGAAAGCCGTGTACGAGAAGAACGCTCTCTTTATGCGCCCGATCCTCTTCGACGAAAAACAGTCGGCGCCCCAAGACGTCTTGGTGGCCGCCCTTCTCTTTCCATTGCTGAGGTGTCACTTGTTTCTCCGAATATGAACTTGACGTCATATTCATGTTTATTTATGGCGTCAACTATGGAAGGCAAATAATGAAACGCATACCCAAACAAAAACGCTCATTGATGAAGTATGAAGCCCTGCTCCGGGCTGCACTTCTAGAGTTTTCGGAAAAAGGCTATACAGAAACAACCAGCAAAACCATTGCTGCCCGTGCAGATGTAGCGACCGGCAGCTTCTATCAATATTTCGACGACAAAAACGATATTCTTTATCGCCTGGTCAGTGACAGGTTCGAAGATCTGAAAACCCGCTATTTTGAGCTTTCTGAAAAGACGCCCGAAAATTTCAATGATATGAATTTTCTGCGGGATAATATCGCCCGCATTTTAAAACTGATGATTGCCTTCCATGAGGAAATGAAAGGCTTTCACGCGCTCATTCATCACCGCCGCCATATTGACCCCAAATTGGACCATATCATTCAAGGGTTTGACGCAGCTTTTGATGAGCGTGTCGGCGCACTTGTTAAACTTTACAAGCCTGACACCGCCAAAACTTCCTCTTTTGTGGTCAAGGCTATTGCCGAAGGTATTGTGCACGGTTTTGTTTTTGATCGTCCTAAAGGCGTGAAGAAAGAAGACGTCATCAATCAAGGCGTCAACGCCATCCTCAACTATCTGATTTCAGGAGACTGGACATGAAGACAAGCAATATGAACTGGGACTACCTTGTTAAAAACGGAACCTGTTTTGATGGATCCGGCGGAGCCCCCAGACAGATTGACGTGGCCATTAAGAACGGCCGTGTTGTTGAAATGGGCCCAGACCTGTCGGAAGACAAAGCTAATGAGATCATCAACGCGCAAGGCCAATGGGTCATGCCGGGTCTGGTAGATGTTCACACCCATTATGATCTTGAACTAGAGGTCTCGCCAGGCCTGCCCGAAAGTGTCCGTCATGGGACAACCACGGTTGTCATGTCCAATTGCTCTCTAGGGCTCGCCTTTGGTGCGCAAAGGGAAAACGGGGATGACCCTATTATCTCTTGTTTTGCCAGGGTGGAAAACATGCCTAAACATGTCCTCAAGACGTGTGCCGATAAAGTCTATTGGAATGATTCACAAGAATATTTGCAACATTTGGAAACGCGGCCTAAGGGGCCGAATGTTGTCCCGATGATCCCTCACTCCATGCTGCGTATCGAGGTCATGGGTCTGACGGATAGTGTCTCTCGCCATCCCACACAGGATGAGCTGGATGAGATGAAGCGCCTTTTAAAAAAGGGCATGGATGAAGGATATGCCGGATTTTCCACGGACGCCCTGCCCTTTCATTTTCTCGCCAATGACCCCAATCGTCGCAAACAAATCCCCACACAATTTGCCAAATATGGCGAACTGAAAGCGTTGACAAATATTGTTCGCGATTATGAGCGGGTCTGGCAAGGCACTCCTCCTAAAGACAGTAAAATCGGCACCTTAAAAACCTTCATGCTGACCAGCGGCCGCATTCACGGCAAGCCGTTAAAGTCGACAGTTGTGGCCGCGTTGGATGTTTATGCCAATAAAAGCCTGGTAAAACTGGCGAAAACTCTGGCCAAGGTATTGAACTCCAGATTCATGAAAGGGGATTTTCACCTTCAGGCTCTGGCGGCACCGTTTAAAATCTGGTCAGACGGGCTTTATTCGCCTCTATCCGAAGAGATAGACGAAATGCGCGAGATTATTGAGCTGGATATGGAAGACAAACAGGCCCGCCTGGCGCTCCTCAATGATCCGGACTTTGTGGCGCGCTTCAAGAAAATGTGGATGAAAGGCAAAACCGGTTTCGGTCCTGCCCGATTAAAGCGTAAATTACGCCGCGAAGATTACGCTCTGCGCCGGGACCTGGTCGAAATGGATATTGAGAGCTGCCCCATTAAAGCGTGGGAAGGCCAAACATTCGCTCAAATTTTTGAAAAACTGAAAACCGGTCAGCTTGCCGATATGAGCGGACCTCGTTTTGCCGATTTCAAAGAAAGTTTCAACGATGTCGCCGATGAAGCCGACTTTGTCATCGCCATGCTGAAGGCTTTTGATAATGATATCGTCTGGAGTACCGTTTCTGCTAATCGCGACCCGGTTATGACCAAGAAACTTTTGATGGATCCAATCCTTTTACCTGGCTTTAACGACTCTGGTGCCCACCTGACCAATATGGCCTTTTACGACTGTAACCTCAGAGCTTTGAAGATTGCGTCCGAGGACGGCAATGCGGGTGTGGCCTATATGGTGCGGCGCTTGACTAAAGATGTGTCCGAGCTGTTCGGGCTCGACGTGGGACGGCTGGAGGTAGGCGCCCCCGCAGATCTCATCGTCATCAATCCTGAAAATCTCAAATCCTATGACGGCGAAGCTAATGTTCAGCGCATTATGCGTAAAGAGTTCGAACACGAACAATTAGTCAACCGCTCTGACGGTGTGGTCTCTCATGTTATGATCAACGGTCATCACGCCTGGACAGGAGGAGATTATGTCGACGGTTACGGAGAAAAACCTATGGGTCGGCTCCTGCGGCCTGCAAATGACCGCTCTGTTCCATTAGCTGCAGAGTAATATTTTGCGCGCCAAGATGGCGGCCGTTTTTGCACTCATACCGCTGGCATCATAAAGAGGTGCGAGCTCAACGAGATCCGCCACAGGAACAGGTTTATTTTGCTGCGCAGATATTGAAAACGTTAGATCCACCAAACGCTCAATGTTCTGTAGCGATACTCCCCGCGCCGCCGGCGCGCTTACTCCTGGCATTTGGTAATGCGGCAGAACATCTAAGTCGATGGTCAGATAAACCAGATCATTGCGGGCGATAATTTTTGATATCGCCTGATCCGCCGCGCCAGGGTCATTTTGCAAATCCGTGTCTGAAACAATATCCACATTCCATTCATGTGCACGTTGAAACAGGGCTGGCGTATTGCTTTCCGTCGCGGCTCCGATGCAGAGATAATCAAAGCGCAATGGATCCAGTTCCCGCATTTGAAAAAACGGGGTCCCCGAAGACGGGCCTGCCTTGCCCAGAGCCCTGAGATCCAAATGAGCGTCCAGATTTATGATAGCTATCTTTTTTCCCGGGTAATGAAGCTTCAGACCTGAAAAACTCCCAAAAGCCGTCTCATGCCCGCCGCCCAGCACAACAATTCTTTTATAATTCCTGAGCTCTTTATCCAAGGTTATCGACAAGTGAGTTTGACCGGCTTCCAGCGCATTATCAAAAACGGCGATATCACCCAAATCCGTAACTGGGGCCATTCGAGGCGGTACGGCGAGGTTACAAAGTGCCCGGCGAATGGCTTCCGGGCCCTGAAAAGCGCCGCCGCGGCCTTTATTACGGATAACCCCAGCTTCGCAGGCAAAGCCCAATAAGGCGCGTGTTCCGCCCTTAGCAATCGCGTGATGGAAGCGGGTTGCCAGCTTACCGTCTTCTGGATCCTCGCGACCGGCCCACACAAAATCATGTGAGTGTAAAATACTCATGAGTTTCGCTCTAACAGGATCATTGGCAAGTTCAATCATTTCTGATTAGGAAGACTGTGTGTTCCGACGTTCCTATATCGAAAAATTTGAAGACGGGACCCAGGTCTTATTTGGGCCGGGCAAGTTCGATGACTGGTGCGTCTATCAAACTCAAATCGATGGCACTCAAGTTGCCCCAAGAGATGAAGATTATTTTGGGTTTTTTCAAGATCTCGCCCGTCAGACATCCCGACAAAAAGTCTATCATGACTTTATGTCCATTTATGAGGGAACGAGTACAAAAGTCTCCAGGACAACTCTGGCCCTGATCAAGCGCCTTTCCGGAGATTACCCGCTTGATATTAGGCTGGAAGCGCATAAAAATTTTGTCGTTATTTACGCCGGCATGATTGCTGAAGAAAACAAGGATAGAGCCGTCTTGAAAAAAAAGATAAAACGCATTGGATTTTATCAAGCCATCGTTTTGAACTGGCCTGTAGACAAGGCCGCCAATTTTTCCAAGGGGCGAAAGGCGACGGAATTGCTGGACTATTTCAACGCTCTCGAATCGGGTAACAGGCCCGCATGAAACAGCTAAAGCCATTTCTGAAATGGGCGGGTGGCAAGCGTCAACTTCTTCCGGAGATTCGAGCGCGCCTCCCGAAAGTCGCCTATGACGTCTATGTGGAGCCTTTTGTTGGTGGTGGCGCCGTGTTTATTGACCGGTTGTCGGATGATCACTTTAAAGCTGACACCATCATCAATGACGTCAATTCAGATCTCGTAGCCTGTTATGAAGCCATAAAATCTGCGGCTGAGGATCTGATAGAAAAACTAACGAATTTGCAATGTCGTTATGATTCAGCCGCGTCAAAATCTGAAGCTGACAAGCAGGCTTTTTACTATGCCATTAGAGATCAATTTAATCAGCGCAATCTAGACCCTGTCACACAGTCTGCTCTTTTAATCTGTTTGAACCGGACCGGGTTTAACGGACTTTATAGGGTCAATAAAAGCGGAGGTTTTAATGTCCCTATTGGGCGGTACAAAAACCCCCGAATTTGCAATGCTGAAAACATCAGACATCTTTCCAGAGCATTCCAGAAAACGATAATACTCAACGGTGATTTTCAATCCACATTGGGCCATGTTAGGGGGCGGGGCTTATTCTATTTTGATCCGCCATACAAACCCCTGAGCACATCGTCGAGTTTTAATGCCTATGCCAAATCAAGTTTTAATGATGCAGCGCAAATCCGTCTGGCCGATTTTTGCCGTGAACTGGATGCGGCAGGACACTTATGGCTTTTGAGTAATTCCGACGTCAGGACTGGCAACGATCCATCAGAGTTTTTTGATGATCTTTATGCCGGGTTTAACATTCAGAGAGTCCTCGCGGACAGGATGATTAACTCTGATAAGACCAAACGCGGTGCCATTACGGAATTGCTGATTTCCAATTTCTAATTTTTATGACCTATTTCTAAGCATTGGAATAAATTAAAATATTAGCGCCTATCAGTGAGAAAAACAGCGCATATTTAATCACTCGTTTGACAGGTATTGGCGGAAAACGCATGATTTAAATCCCAACTTCAGGCCCCAGCAATCATTAGTTAACCATATTTATCTGTACGGAATCTGAATAAGCTGTCACGGAAAACACTCATCAACTGAGATTTTAATATCATTATATCTTGTCACGAGAATATTATTTCCCAAATTCTCCTTTGGTGATAAAAACGCTCTCAAAGGAGTACAAACATGAAAAATATTATGCTCGCCGTAGTGGCGACGGGTCTAATTCTCGGTAGTGGGTGCAGTTCGGAAAACTCTGAATCATCTACAAAATCAAACGCCGAACAGGTTATACCCGTGAGCGACGCCAATCTGGCTGCCGTTTTGATTTATGCAGACTGGTGCGGAAACTGTAAAATTCTTGACCCGAAAATCGAGAAAGTCAGAAATTCCCATAACTTTCTTGATACAGCTTTTATCACCTTAGACTTTACCGCTAAAGACAAGACGGCATTCATGGCCGATGCAAAAACAGCCGGGGTCGCTATGGCTGTTAAAGAGCATTTCAATGGGAAAATCAAAACCGGCCAGATGTTATTGATTGACGTTGATAAAAAGAAAGTCATCGGAGTCATTAACAAAGACATGAACGAGCCCGCAATTGCCGAGGCGATCGAAAGAGCCGCTTCTGAAGCATAATATGTCAGATTTACCCGTTTATATCATTGCGAATTTATCAGACATTCACGACCCTCAAACTTACCGAAACTACGAAAAAGGCTTTTTCCCTATTTTAAAAAAACACGGTGGAGAATTTGTGACCTTTGATGACAGCTCGCATACGTTTGAAGGAGATCAACCGGTTGAAGGCCGCATAATCCTGTTCAAGTTTCCCAGCGAAGACGCGGCCCGGAATTGGTATGATGACCCGGAATATCAAGCCATATCCGAGCACCGGCGCGCCGGAGTCACTACGCGGTTTTTGACAATGGTTCATAGCCTGCCGCCTCGAAAATAGACTGCGGTTATTTTTAGAAATGGCCTGAAGATTGCATCACCTCTCGCTCTGTATTGGGAGGCGATATGCCATTTTGGAGTCAAAAAAATCGCGACAAAAATCTCTCACAAGAGATCGTAAAGCAGCAGCGCGACACGCGCGGCGCGCGACTTAATCAGGTCTATGTGTCCGACAGGGTCGCTTGCGTGATTGCCATATTGCAGGACCAACCAGAGTGGGATTACGCCATAAGCAAATCAGCTGCGCGGGAGGCGGCCATATATGCGGCGAACTATTCCGGTTTTATTCAGCCCCACGACGCCGAAGAGACGGCCATTTTCGAGTATCTCACAGAACACTATGCCGGGCGAAAAATCGCTATGTTTGCCTGGGGGTTATATGCGGACCAGTTGCGGACCGAAGAGAACGTGCTGTTATTGGTCGATGAAATCTAAACTATTTATCCCCTTCCCTTAAACCGGACCCCATTGTAAGCGGGCTTATGGATTTACGTCCCGTATTTTTCATTATCGGTCTGATGTTGACCGGACTTGGGATCTTTATGTTTGTTCCCATGCTGGTAGATCTGGGCATGGAAGGCCGAAGCTGGGGTGCCTTTGCCATGTCGGGCATTTTTACAACCTTGGTTGGCGGCGTGCTAGCATTGGCAACCTATTCCAAGAACATGCGATTGGGATCACGCGGCGCCTTTATTTTAACGGCTCTATCCTGGGTGCTGCTTAGCCTTTTTTCCGCTGTGCCCTTCATGATGGACCCGGCCAAAATGAGCTTGACCGATGCAATATTTGAAGCGACATCAGGCATAACGACGACGGGCGCCACTGTCATGACGGGACTCGATGATAAACCACAGGGGATTCTCATCTGGCGGGCCATTCTGCAGTGGATTGGCGGGATCGGGATTATCGCCACAGCCATGGCCATCCTGCCCATGCTGCAGGTGGGCGGGATGCAGCTCTTTAAGGATGAGAGCACAGATATCAGCGACAAAATCTTTGTGCGGCCAACACGGGTCGCTTTTATGATCGTTGCCACCTACCTAGGCCTGACTTTGATGTGCGCCATGGGTTATGTTTTAACGGGCATGAATAGTTTTAACGCCGCCGCACACGCCATGACCACTGTGGCGACAGGCGGATACTCCACCTCAGATCTGTCCATGGCCGGATTTACCAATGAGGGCGCAGATATTGTCTGCATGGTATTTATGCTGGCAGGTGCCATGCCCTTTGGACTCTATTTGTTGTTCGCGACGGGACACTTCAAAATAGGCTTGAGAGATCCGCAAGTGCCGACCTTTTTACTGGTTATGGGTGGATTGATTTTAATTGTGGCCAGCTGGCTATGGGCAACCTCTGATATGGACCAGTTGCAGGCTCTGCGTTTGTCGGCCTTTAATACCATCTCTATTGTGACGGGCACAGGCTACGCTAGCGCCGACTATAATAGCTGGGGATCTTTTGCTATTGCCGCATTCTTCGTGTTCATGTTTATCGGCGGCTGTGCAGGATCAACGGCCTGCTCCATTAAAATCTTCCGGTATCAAGTCGCTTTGGCCGCGCTTAGAGCCTATCTAAAACAAATGCCACGCCCCAATATGGTCGTGCCCATGCGCTATGGCGGTAAGCCCTTATCGGAAACGGTTGTGCACTCTGTTATGAGTTATTTCTTTCTTTTCTTTATGACTTTTGCGCTGACCGCGATCATTCTGTCGGTTTTAGGCTTGGATGCCATGACGGCCTGGTCAGGGGCCGGGAGTGCGGTGGCCAATGTAGGGCCAGGGCTGGGCGAAATTATCGGGCCGACAGGCACTTATCAGCCCTTATCCAGCTCCGCGAAATGGGTGCTACTGACGGCCATGTTGATCGGGCGATTGGAAATTATTACAGCCCTAGTCGTCATGACGCCAGCCTTCTGGCGGTCATAAAATTTACGCGGCAGGCGGAAAAATTTTCATATTCGGCAGGACTTTTAGAAGACCCCGTCGGGCTGGATGCCAGCCTGCTCCCAGGAACACAACGGCCGCGCCAAGAATAATCAAGGTCAATGCGACGGCCATACCTATCGACATTCCCTCGGTTTGGCTTACAAAATATCCAATGGCTAAACCCGCATAACCCAAAGATGACACCAAAAGAGCTCGACGGTTAATCGCGAGCCCAAATACACTGACAATAGTTACAATCGCCAACACCAGTAGCGCTGTCGTATTATTGATATTTAAGGCGCGGCCCGCCAACATCAAAACGAGGCCATGAATGATCAATGGTGCCGAAACTAAATGAAGCCAGAAAGCATTATCCGCCCAACGTGTAACACGTTCGGGATCTCTGAGGTCATATTTCAGCGCAACAAACAAAATCGCAGCGCCCGATATAAGAAATAGGAGTCCCCATATAAATAGACTTGGATCCAGGAAAGTCCCAACTATAGAGAAGAACAGGTAAACAACTGATATCGCTATTAGCGCCATGCAAAATGGGAGCTTTATACGGATGTAAAAGACGACCATTGCAGCTAAGCCTATAATGGCCGCCAATATATTCCCGCTTGTTGTTATTCTGCCGTCACCCATCATCATAGCTATTCCGATATTTACAAATATCAAAAATCCAATAGCTGTCACCAGAGTCGGCAGGTGTTGACGCTTAACGCGACCAAAATATTCGGCCAGTGCGAACATGATTGCCGCAGCGACAAGAAATCCAATCCCGCCCATAAACCCTGCAAATATAGATAGACCTATAACCAAAAGCGCCATCCCCATGGCAATAAAGATATCAGAAAAACCGCGCACAAAGCGCATTTCATCTTCATTGCCTATAACGGCGCTTTCTTCTCCGAGCGCCGTCGCCCCTGCCTTTAATAGCATGGCATTGGCTTGCTCCTGAGTAATGATACCAGCCGAAAGGGCTGAACGAATTTGTGCGGGGGTCATGTCAGTCATGAGTCTAAACTTAACCGCGCTCTTTTTGGCGTCAACCCAATAAAAAACCGGACCCCCCCCAGGAAAGACTGGGAAGGGTCCGGCTAAACCAATAGGGGGAGAGGTTTGGTTTATCCGTAGGCGTTTTCTCCATGCAGAGCGCGGTCGAGGCCTTCGAACTCGGCTTCGTCGCTGACTCTCAAACCTGTGACGACTTTGAGTAACATCAGGATAACAAAAGAAGCGAGCGCCGACCAGGCAACAACAATGGCCGTAGCTGTCAGTTGTGTCATGAACACGCCGTCACCACTACCGCCCAGAGTTGCAGAGGCCATGAGTGGCAGAAGCAGGATACCCAGTATGCCACCAACACCGTGAACCGCAAAAACATCCAGACTGTCGTCGATTTTCAGACGAACACGGATCAGGCTGACGGCGAAGTAACAGACAATACCACCGGCCAGACCAATCAGCAGGCCGCCTGCTGGACCGATAAAACCAGATGCCGGGGTTACAGTTGCAAGACCGGCAATAGTGCCTGTCGCCGCGCCAACCAAAGACGGCTTCTTGTTAAAGATGGCCTCCAGTACTATCCAAGACAAAGTACCCATAGCCGCTGCAATATGTGTCACCAAAAGCGCCATCCCGGCGCCGCCATCAGCAGCAAATTGTGAGCCGCCATTAAACCCGAACCAACCGACCCAAAGCAGGGCTGCACCAATCATAACGATGCCTGGACGATGCGGTGGAGTCATCTCATTTGGAAATCCCTTGCGCTTACCCAGCAGCAGAACATAAACCAACGCCGAAACACCAGCCGTGGCGTGAACCACAAGTCCACCGGCAAAATCTTTGACGCCGTTCTCACCAAACATACCGCCGTCAGATAAAAAGCCGCCGCCCCAAATCCAGTGGGTGACAGGCGCGTAGACAATCAATATCCAGAGCGCAGAAAAAATCATAACTGGCAAAAACTTGGCCCGTTCAACAAATGCACCCACGATCAAAGCCGGTGTAATGACCGCAAAGGTCATCTGGAATGACAGGAACACCGTTTCCGGTAGATTATCGACCGCCGAATAAACCGTGTCGCTCGTCACATTTTTCAAGAACAAATTGTCCAGGCCGCCCCAATATCCATTGGCACCGCCAAACGCGATTGAATAACCCGCAACCACCCAAACGATAGAGGCCAAAGCGGCAATCCCGTATACTTTCATCAATACGGCGAGATAGTTTTTGGACTTTACCAATCCACCATAAAATAAAGCAAGACCCGGCAGCGTCATCAGCAATACCAATGCTGTCGCCGTTAAAATCCAGGCCGTGTCTGCGCCGACAACTGTGTCGGCAGCGAAGGCAGGCTGCGCTGCCAATAGAGAGACCCCGCCAAGGAGCCCCATAGTTTTCATAATTTTAGACATGTCTTTCCCTCAAACACTTATTTTGTGCGTAATTAATGGGGACGAGCTATGTTCTGAGGCTCATGACCTCGAATCTTCATTCAAAGCCAACGTATTTAAGTGCGGACCAGCCCGTTTATTGGGCAAAAAAATCCCGCTTTGCACATTTTGTGTGCAAGCAGGACTTCAGGTTTTGTGCGCATCACTGCACAGGGAAAGATCCCTCTATGTTCAGGACTTAGCCCTGAACAAATTCTGGATAGGACGGAACACCAATTTCGGTCTGATCTAATCCAAGTACTTCATCTTCTTCCGAGACGCGGACGCCCATGACCATCTTCAAGATATACCAAAGGATAAAGCTGGCGATAAAGGTGAAGGCGCCAATCGCTGCAACACCCAGTGCTTGAGTGCCCAATTGCGAAGCACTAAATGTGTAGACTGTGTCGACCGTGCCATCATCTAATGTGATTTCTTTGGCTGTATTAAAGGCAACAACCAGTGTGCCAAAAATACCCGCAAACAGGTGGACCGGAATAGCGCCAACCACATCGTCAATCTTGAACTTGTCCAGAAGCGGAACTGTCAGTACGACGATAATACCACCAATACCACCGATGATAATGGATTCCAGGGCTGTCGGAGCCAGAGGTTCAGCTGTAATAGCAACTAGACCGGCCAAAGCACCGTTCAGAGCTATGGTCACATCGATCTTCTTATAAAGAAGTTGGGTTAGGATGACAGCAAAGACAACACCGCCCGCCGCTGCCAAATTTGTGTTGGCGAAAATTTTGGAAACGTCAGCTGCATCAGAGACAGTACCGAAAACTAATTGTGAACCGCCATTAAATCCAAACCACCCCATCCAGAGAATAAAAGTACCCAGAGTGGCAAGTGGAATTGACGAACCCAGAACAGGAACCGTTTTACCGTTGACGTATTTTCCACTCCGAGCCCCGATTACAATGGCGCCGGCCAAAGCCGCCCAGCCACCAACGGAGTGCACAAGTGTTGAACCGGCAAAGTCAGAGAAGCCGGCAGCCGCCAACCATCCAGCGCCCCACTGCCACATGGCTGTGATTGGATAAAGGACACCTGTCAAAACCGCTACGAATATAATAAACGGCCAAAATTTGACACGTTCCGCGACCGTACCAGAAACAATAGACGCGGTGGTCGCACAGAAGACCATCTGGAAGAACCAATCAGAGGCAACTGAATAATCTCCACCTGCAGAGTCGCCTGGATCCGGCCAACTATACGGACCGAAAGATCCGATATAACCGCCTTCAGGACCACCATATAGTAGGTTATAGCCCACCGCCCAGAACATGATGCCGGCAACAGAATATAGCATAATATTTTTCAAGCACTGCATTGAAACGTTCTTGGAACGCACCATACCAGCCTCGAGCATAGCAAAGCCAGCGGCCATCCACATCACCAACACGCCACCTAACAAGAAGAGCAGCGTATTAAAGACAAAAGCGTCGTTAGCCGCATTCGCGGTGACTTGTTCGGCTAGAGTGAGCTCTTTTGCCATAGCGGGCGACACCATTGCCAATGCCAGCAAAGCCCCACCCATATATTTTATATTTTTCCTCATAATTCCCTCGACTAATAAAAAGGTTGAGGGGGTCTTGAGGGATTACCGGGCGCAATATGAGTGGAATCGAGCTTGAACAGGGGACGAAGCCCGCTGACGATAAAAACAGGGCGATTAATTTCGGAATTGCACTCAGATTGTGCGCAAAACTATTTGGACGGTTGCCGCCTTGGATTATGCGCCTGTAGTTTGGTGAATAATGCAGCGAGCAGGATCATTCCGACAACACTTCCCGCCAGAATTTTCAAGCCAAGGCCAGACGACAACGTCGTTGTCATAACAAAACAGAAGTGAATCCCGTTAATGAATATCAGGCACATTACCGCAAAAGAGCCCAAATCTTTGGCCCGCTTCCCGGTTTCCGATATTTCCGGGGACACGCGGTCTATGATAACTTCGACGGCTGTGTTCAAAGCTTCAACGGCTAGAATAAAAAGCAGAAGCACACCACCGATTATAAAGTGTATCCAATCCGCCCCCAGATAGTAATAAAGCCCCATAGCAAACACAAAGAAATAGAGCTCCATCCGGGCCGCCAACTCACTGCGTACCAGAAAATCAAATCCCATGAGAGAATACTTTGTGGAGTTGACCAGTTGATGCGTGGCTTTTCTGAGCATGTCTCCGTTTGAGACAAAACTATGTGTAAAGCGTTAAAATGAAAGGCTCCACCGAATAACGACAAATCCGGTAGAGCCCTTTTTTAAGACCAAAGTCCGGACTCTCTACGCCCCGAGGAGAGTCCGGATGCTCGTTAAGAGCCTGGTTCTTAAGAGGCTTTTTCTTTATCAGACCCAAAAAGTGTTATCTTGTTATAATCGGTCGGATTTCTTTGACAAAATCGGTCATGGTGTTAAATGAGCGCCATGAGCGGGGCCGCGAATGAATTGAACAGCCGAACTGTATCGGCAGGATATCTTAGAGCAATCTATGAAGGTGTGCTAGGGTTAGGCGTCCCCGAAGCTGAGCTGCAGAAAATAGAGGGCCTTTCCGTCAATGAGCGATCCCGACGGCCTCAACGATACACTGCACAGGCTTTACTCTCATTATTTCAAAAGGCCGCGGATCATACTGGCGACCAATCAGTTGGTGTTCGTCTTGGTCTGGGCGTGCGACCCGTTCGACAGATTGATGTCATTTATGCGACCACGTTTTGTAAAAACCTGCTGGAAGCGACCCAGCTAAATTTCAAGTATCAGCCTCTCATTCAAGAGGTCGGTCAAAGCCATTTAGAAATCGATGAACAACTCGCATATTGCGTCTTTACCCCGTTGTCGGGCGACCAGGAACTCTATCGATACATAACTGAGGCTATATTCACCGGATATGCCATGATCAGTAGATGGCTGTTATGGTCTGAGTCCCCGCTGCTTAAAGAAATCCGGTTTCAACATTCGGCCCCTGAAAAAGTCGATATTTATAAATCTGTTTTTGGCGATAAGGTGATTTTTAATGCCACCCGAAACGAAGCCATTGCAGATGTTGACGCCCTGCAAAAACCAATCCCGGGTTCAAATCCCAGAATTCTAAAGCCGTTAATTTCTCGCCTGGATATGATGATGGAAAATTTGAAACAACCCAAGAGCGTGACAGCACAATGCAGGTCTCTAATCGTCGACTCATTGGGCAAATATCCCGTCACTATAAAACAAGTCAGCCATCGAATGAATATGAGTGAGCGCAACTTACGCCGTCATTTAAATGACGAAGGCGTCAATTTTAGGGATCTGTTAGAGCAGGCTCGTCGTGACTCGGCGGCTATCTATATGGACGATCCAAAAATCTCTCTTGCAGAAATTGCTCAAGAGTTGGGCTTTAATGATCAAAGTGCCTTTTCCCGAGCCTTCAAATCCTGGTTTGGTCAGAGTCCGGCCGTCTATCGGCGTAATAGCTGATTCTTTGGTTTAAGACCTTTTTTATTCAAACAATCATTGGGTCTTGCAATAACACTGTACCAGGCAGTGATGCCTTGTTTGCAATTCAGTTGCTCAAATAAACGCTGACCTGCGCGAATGCCGCCTGCGACAGTCAGGTGGGTCTTGTCATATTGTAAAAGTTGACCGTCTTGGTTGCGCATATAGCAAGCATCGAGCCCGTCACAGGTAATCAAGCCCATATCTAAAAAGAGGACATCGTTTTGCTCAAACAGAGCCAAATTCTCAGGGCTGGAAAACTGATAATATCGCTCGAGATCCAGATCTTCTTTTGTGAGGGCGGCCCGCCCGGATTGCATCTTGCTATCGAAGTCTTTGAATACAGGCGTTTGTGAAAACACAACTAATTTTTTACCCGTCAGACTCCAATATTCCAGGGCCGCTTTGAGATACTCTGGCCGAGCCTCGCGGAAGCTAAAATAGTTAGCCAGCCATATTTCTTTGATTTCCGGATTATTGCGAATTTTGTCATGAGCAAACTCGAAATACTCACGACAAAAACTCTTAACATCTGGTGCAAAAGAGCATCCACCGGCGGTAAACTGATAGGCAGAATAACCATAAAGGCGTAGCATCATGGATTTATCCGACGCATGACTATCGCCGACAATAGCAATAGGTACTACAGTTCGGTCTATGTCGAAATTTTCTCCGGGAACACAATTCCACTTATCTTTCCAGGTTTCAGACTCTTTTATTTGGCACTCACCCAATCGAACATATTTCACCAGTCCTGCTGTCGGGATAAAATCAAGCTTAGGCGGTGGAATATCACCAAAAGTGGGTTTTGGAGTTTGACCCTTATCTGCTTGGAACACAAACAGCGCCGCGCAAATTCCCACTACAATAAAAATTATAAATAATGCGAAACGCAATCCATCCTCGCCATTCGTTTTGTTATTAAGACCAACCAGACCCGAAGCCGTGTTCAGTTCACGATTGACTACCGTAATAGTCATTGCACGTGCAACCCATCTTGCTATAGACCGCACTCTTAAACGCCGTTTTGAATGAATTGAGGGTGAAATGAGCGAACGCTATAACGCCGCCGAAGTGGAGCCACGCTGGCAGAAAATCTGGGAAGACGGTGACGTCTTCCGGGCTGACGATAATGGCAAACAGAAATATTATGCCCTCGAAATGTTCCCCTACCCGAGCGGACGAATTCATATGGGCCATGTGCGCAATTACGCCATGGGCGATGTGATTGCGCGCTATAAAAAAGCCTGTGGTTTTGATGTGCTGCACCCCATGGGTTGGGACGCTTTTGGCATGCCCGCAGAGAACGCCGCCATCGAAAAGAATGTCCACCCCAAAGGTTGGACCTATGACAATATCGAAGCCATGAAAGCGCCGCTTAAGCGGCTCGGTTTTTCACTGGACTGGTCGAGGGAGTTCGCAACCTGCGATGAAGCCTATTACAAACAGCAACAGGCGATATTTCTAAAGTTCTGGGAAAAGGGACTTGTGTATCGCAAGACCGCCAAGGTGAATTGGGACCCGGTCGATCACACGGTCCTGGCCAATGAGCAGGTCATTGACGGCCGCGGCTGGCGCTCCGGCGCTCTGGTCGAGCAAAAGGAGCTGGATCAGTGGTTCTTTAAGATCACCCATTATGCGCAGGATCTACTCGATAGCCTCGAGACGCTTGATCGCTGGCCAGAGAAAGTCCGCACCATGCAGGCCAATTGGATTGGCCGCAGTGAGGGTCTGCAGATGCGGTTTGAGTGGGCATCTGAAATTGATGAATTAGCTTGGCTTGTCGCGAACGATTTTGAGAGCGGTGTTGAGATTTTCACAACACGTCCGGACACGCTTTACGGGGCGAGTTTTATGGCTCTGTCGCCGGATCACCCGCTCACGAAAAAACTCGCAGAAACAAATTCAGACATTGAGGAATTCTGTAAGGAATGTGCGCGGATCGGGACCTCTGAAGAGGCCATCGCCAATGCGCCAAAAATGGGTTTTGATACAGGCCTGACCGTCAAACATCCGTTCCAGGATACCACCCTGCCCGTCTATATCGCCAATTTTGTTTTGATGGGTTACGGCACAGGCGCCATCTTTGGCTGCCCGGCCCATGATCAGCGCGACCTGGATTTCGCCCGGAAATATGATCTGCCGGTTATTCCGGTCGTCCTGCCGGAAGGTGAAGATGCGAAGACTTTCGATGTGCGCAATGAAGCCTATGTAGGTGAAGGCACGCTTTACAATTCTGAATTCCTCAACGGACTAAACAAGGCCGAAGGTATCCGCGCCGCGATTGAAAAAATCGAAAAAATGGATCTCGGTGAAGGCACCGTTCAGTTCCGTCTGCGCGATTGGGGCGTATCACGGCAGCGTTATTGGGGCTGCCCGATCCCGGTTATTCATTGCGAAGATTGCGGCGTGCTTCCCGTCCCGGAAAAAGACCTGCCTGTGCAGCTGCCGGAAGACATTAATTTCGACAAGCCGGGCAATCCGCTCGACCGTCACCCAACGTTCAAAAATGTTGACTGCCCGAAATGCGGGAAAGCCGCCCGGCGCGAGACCGATACCCTCGACACATTCGCCGACAGCTCTTGGTATTTCGCGCGCTTTGCCGGCGGCAATACAGAGGACAGGCCCTTTGACAAAAAAGCCGCCAGTGACTGGCTGCCAGTGGATCAATATATTGGCGGCGTGGAGCATGCGGTGCTGCACTTACTTTACGCCCGGTTCTTCACGCGGGGCATGCGCGATTGCGGCCTGATTGACCTGCCGAGCGGTGAGCCCTTTGAAGGCCTCTTTACACAGGGCATGGTGACCCATGCAGTCTATACGGATTCGGATGGTAGCTTTGTCATGCCGGCCGATGTGGATGAGAAAGATGGCGCGCTGATCCACTTAGAAACCGGTAAATCGGTGACCAAAGGCGACGTGGTCAAAATGTCCAAATCCAAGAAAAATGTCGTGGATCCCAATGACATTATCGAAGGTTACGGCGCGGACGTGGCGCGCTGGTTTGTGCTCTCTGACAGCCCGCCAGACCGGGACGTGGAATGGACCGAAGCCGGCGTTATTGGGGCCTGGCGCTTTGCCAATAAAGTTTGGGGACTGGTCAGTGAAAGCACGTCCGAGCACGGCCCGCTTTCGGTGGCCTCAGACGCAAGCGGCGCAGCGCTGGAGCTGCGCAAGAAAGCCCATAAAGCTATCGCTAAAATCACCCACGGTATTGACGTCTTCCGGTTCAACACCTCCGTGGCGCAGATTTATGAGCTGACCAATGCGCTGGGCAAATATAAAGAAAACGATGCGGCCAAAGCGGAAAGCCTTGGCATTTTGATCCGAGCCATTGCGCCCTTCATGCCGCATTTGTCAGAGGAATGCTGGAAAACGCTCGGCGGAGACGGGTTGTGTTATCATGCGCCATGGCCCGTCGCTGATGACGTCCTGTTAGTCGAAGATACGGTGACTCTGCCCTTGCAAGTAAACGGAAAGCGCCGCGGTGAAATTTCTGTGCCTGCTGACACTTCCAAGGACGAGGCCGAGAAAATGGCCCTCGCCGACCCGGCCGTGCAGCGGGCCATTGATGGATTAACTGTAAGGAAAGTCATTGTTGTTCCGGGCCGGATTATCAATATAGTGGCCTCATGATGAAAAAAGCCCTGATCCTGTCCGCTACAATTTTTCTATCGTCTTGCGGATTTCAGTCCGTTCATTCGGCGACGAAATTATCCGATGATGCAAACCTTCGCAGCGTAAAGGTGGAGTTAGTCGAGCCGGAGCGGGTAAATGAGCGTGAGGGCAGTTACTATCTGCAACAACATTTGTTTGATCGTCTGGGTCAAAATACAGGGCCGCATGTTCTCAAAATAGAACCGAAAGTTCGCCGTCGTCCTTATGGCTTAACATCTAATGACATCGCCAGTCGTTATGACTATGTGATGTCCGTGCGATATGAGCTTGTCGATTCAAAGACGGGTGATACCTTGATCAAGGATCAAATCACGGCGACCACCACATTCGGATCTTCTCGTGACCCTTATGCCCGTATTTCATCGGAAAAATCCGCCGCCGAACAGGTCTCCAGAGATGCAGCCGACCGTATTATTGTACGTCTGGCCTCTTATTATAAAAATCCCGAGCGCTATGCCCGAATGGAAGAAGAAAAACTGCGTGAGCGCATCGAAAATCAGATTTCCCAAGACGACGAAGCGCCTGTAGAAACCCTGGATCAACCCTAAACTTTGATGAAGGTCTCATCATGAAAATCACCGGAGGTCGGGTTAATTCCTTCCTGAACAGCCCGCCGGATGACATGATTGGCGTGTTATTCTTTGGCCCCGATCGCGGTCTGGTTAAAGAGCGGGCTGAGGCTCTTATAAAAAAATTATCCGACAATCCGGACGATGCTTTTTCCTCCACCGTATTGACTGCCGACGATCTGACAAGTGATCCGGCCCGTCTGGCCGACGAGATGAGTGCGCTCTCCATGTTCGGGGACCAGCGCCTTGTACGTCTGAGATTGGATCATGAACGCTCAGGCGCGGCGATTTCAAAAATCATCAAAGAACTGGACTTGACCCCCGATAGAGCCGCAGCACGCCTTGTGGTCGAAGCCGGCGACATGACCCCGCGGTCAGCCATTCGCAAGGCTTTTGAAGCAGCCGGGCAGTTTGCCGCCATCGGGTGTTATCAAGACAAAGCCGCTGACCTGGCCAACTTGGTTCGCCGGTCTTTGACGGAAAGCGCTATTGAAATAGACCGGGACGCTCTTGAGTTTTGGGTACCGCTCCTGGAGGGAGACCGCATACTCGCCCGCAATGAAATTGAGAAAATGATCCTTTACAAAGGCTTTGGCGAAACAGCCGGCGCCAGGGTATCCGCCCAAGACGTGAAAACCATCGCAGCCGGTGCGCAGGCGGCTTCCATTGATGATATCATTATGAGCGCCATGAACGGGCAAACGGCAAAATGTGACGATGCGTTCAAGCGCGCCATTGCAGGCAAAGTCAATATTGCGGTTATACTTTTGTCACTGCAACGCCATGTTTCCCGGTTGCTGGAGGCGCATTCTTATATGCAAACCGGTGATCGACCCGAGAATGCCATAAAAGCTCTGCGCCCACCTGTCTTTTTCTCGCAGCAACAAAATTTCAAAAACCATCTGCGCATCTGGCCCATGAAAGCGCTGCACAACGCCCTGTCAGAAACGCTGAAAGCTGAACAACAACTCAAATCCGCTGGCGCGCCCGGCGAAGCCATTGTTGGCCGCATTTTGTTGACCCTGTCCGGATTTGCAGAACGGCGGAGGTGAGGATTAACGTACTGCTTTAAGAATTCTCTCCCAAAGGCGCCCACCGAAGACTCTTTTCGCAAGTAAAAAATAGGCGATAATCGCAGCAAATAACAAGACAGCCGGAAACCCGGACAATTGAAACCCATTTTCGGTCAAGCCGCCCGTCAAAAACGCGACTAAAAAACCAAAAACCACAAAAGCTGTGATGAAGTCTAAAATAAAAGCCAGTATAATCCGCCAAGTTGAAACGAAATTTTCCTCTGCCATAAAACTCTCCCTTTCCCGCAGATTAGGGACATTGACCGAAATTTGCAATCCGGGCTACTAGAAATGCAAAAACCCCGGCTGAAACAGCCGGGGTCTTTCCACACAAATGGAGAGTATTCTAATTAGAGACCAATATCTCTAGAAGTTATATCGGGCACCGACTGTGACCAAGCTTTGCTTGGACTTGAGCTCCTGCTCACCGGCAAAGAGCTGATTGTCTGTGTCGATGTCGCCCGTGGCGCGGTAGGTGTATTCTGTGAATACATCCAATGGGCCATTGACATTATAAGAAGCGCCGATGCGTCCTTGATATCCAAAGACCGTTCCGCTCTCATCAATGATAGGCGATCCTGATGGGCTGTAGTTAACGTCTACGTCAACCATACCAACACCGGCACCCACATAAGGACGGAAACGACCGCCCTCGTTGAAGTCATAATATCCGTTCACGAAAACGCCTGTCTGCGTGATGTCGCCCTGACCGTCGTCTAGGAAGTCATTAATGGTCGCCCCGAGCGGAACTGCTGCTCCGACGAGTGTGGCACCATCCAAATCACCGATATCGGCGCCGTCCAGTGTGATCTCTTCATGGCCGTCGACATTGGCTTTTGAGCGTGTACCTTCGAGGCCAAAACGCCAGCCATTATGGGTACGATAACCGGCTTCGACACCGAATACGTGGCCCGTATCAAACTCAGTTTCCCATCCATATTCTGTGCCGTCAGCGACTACGATAGTGGTGCCGTCACCGATATTACCTGTGGTGAATCCTGTGGTGACGCCGCTGACATCGGCTTCATGCTGCAGGTTCACCCCACCATAACCTTGAACATAGAAGTGGTTGTGAGACTCCTGAGGTGCTTGATAATATCCACGCAAAGGCTGTTGATAGGCGTGGCCAGCATGGGTCCCGTAGTGACCTGTTGTATAAGTCGGCTGGCTCTGTGTGTAGACCTGCTCATAGTTCTGAACTACTTGTGGCTGATGTGCGACATGTGGCTGTTGAACGGTCTGAGGCTGTTGAACAGTATATGAGTGTTGTTGCGTCGTTGCGTGAGACTGCGTCGGCTGTTGCATCACATAAGAATGCTGCTGATGCGGAACCTCATAACTGTAGCTTTGTGTTTGTTGTGTGGGTACGGAATAAGAAGGCTGTGTCATAACTTCATTCCAGCATCCAGCAGGGACTGGCTGAGGCGCGGTATATCCGCAACCATTGCCGGTGCCATAAGCTGCGGTTCCGTGACCGTAATTATAATAATCCGAGTCTGACATGTGGCCCATCCAAGAACAGCCAGACATTGCTACGGCCGAAACCGAAAGTAGTAGTAGTCGCATAAGGTTTACCCCAACCATGTTTATTATTGGGGCGGTCGTAGCAGAGAATGGTGATTTATTCGTAAAACCGATAGTAGTAAAAATTTAAGAGATTTTTAGAAATCGGTTAAGAATTTTGGGAACACTGCCGAATAGTTCTCGACCTATTCATTCATTATATGATAGAGAAAGGTGAAAAGGAAACTCTATGTCTAACAAGACCTTTTCACCCATCGATCTCACCAACATGACAGCTTGCGATACGCCTGAAAAAGCCGTCGAGACCTTGATAGAACTCTATCAAAAGGAAATCAGCAAGATACATCAACGATTTTCTGTTTATGCCTCTGGGCATGCCATGGACGATGCGGCATCCAATGGATTATATCCGTTATTGTCGGTATCTGTACCGGCACGGCAAGTCCGTCAGACGTCTATGTTGTCAATGGGCAGAATTGCTGGGGAGACCCTCCATGCGACGACGATAACACGACCCGATTTATTTGAGGCCTATTTACTGGAACAATTACACTATGTGAAAGGTCGGTTTGACGTCGATATATATGTTGGCTTGTCAGATGTGCCTATACCGTTGACCTTTGCGCTTGAGGCCGCAGCGTCTGAGTTATCGACCAATCAAAAGGAAGGTCTGCAATATTTCTTTCACCTGCCTAATCTGGCGGCGACGAATGATGACATTGTTGACGGCCGCAAGATATTACAGCGGAGCGGGCCGCTGCCCTTGTCATTATTCACAGCGGAACGCGTTGATTATTCCCTGCACCGTATTCGGCACTATACAGGAACCGACCCACAATATTTTCAACCGTTTATACTTTTCACCAATTATCAGCGTTATGTGAGCGAGTTTATTGAAACAGCATTAGAAGAGGTCAAATCCGGCAAGGCGAAATTACTTGTTGAACCCGGTAATCGTATAACTGGCGCGGATGGCTGTCCGAACTGTGAACCTATTCAAAAAATGCCGCAAATGCCAGCTTATCATTTGGTACGCGAAGCCGGGCCAAATGGTGAAAGAACTGGTGTGACACTTGTTAATATTGGCGTTGGTCCGAGTAACGCGAAAAACATCACCGACCACCTTGCAGTTTTGCGGCCCCATGCCTGGCTGATGATAGGGCATTGCGGTGCTTTGCGTCGATCCCAGCGTCTGGGTGATTATGTACTTGCCCATGCCTATCTCAGAGATGACCAGGTATTGGATCATGTCCTGCCACCCTCTATTCCCCTACCTAATATTGCCGAAGTTCAGGTGGCTTTGACAGAAGCCGTTCTGGATGTCACGGGCCTTGACCGGACAGAACTCAAAAAACATTTGCGGACAGGCACGGTCGTCACAACAGATGATCGTAACTGGGAATTGGAATTCGAAAATATTGCTGCCCGCCTCAATCAAGCTCGGGCGATCGCGATTGATATGGAGAGCGCGACCGTTGCAGCTAATGGTTACAGGTTCCGCGTCCCTTACGGCACGCTATTGTGTGCGTCTGACCGGCCAATACATGGAGAAATAAAGCTGCCCGGCATGGCGGATGCTTTTTATCAGGAACGTGTAGGTCAGCATTTAGAAATCGGAATGCGAACAGTAGATTATCTGGCAGAGCAATCTCTCAAAGGCGCGTTACATTCGCGAAAGTTGCGGAGTTTTGATGAGCCGCTCTTTAGATAAGCGTCCGATTTAATAAAATTCAGAGACAGCTACTTGGCTTTTGTAACGATTTGATAGTTTTCAAGCGCGCGAGTCGGCAGCACCCAATCTGGTCGAAGCTCTGCAGCTCTCTTAAAATCCTTATAGGCTAATGAGCTCTTCCCGAGACTTTCATAAGCGATGGCCCGGTTAAACAACGCATCCGGCATATGTTGAGTGTCCAATTCAATACTTCGGGATAAAGCGGAGACTGCTGCATCGTAGCGTTTTAAAAAAATCAGGCAAGCACCGCGATTTATATGAGCTTCCGCCAGATCCTGATTGATATCCAATGCCCCATTATAGGCCATCAGAGATTTTTCATAATTGCCTCGCCGCATGAGTAATATGCCCATATTCACTTGTGTTGCAGCACGGTCCTTTTTATCTAGAGGCTCGTAGGCCAGTGCCCGCTCGCAGGCCTTGATTGAGGATCGGCGTCCTCGCTCGTCAAGCTTTGCCTTCATATAACAGTCGCGAGCTTTGCTGTTTTCACCAACAACAATCTGAGCCTTTGCGGTAGAGGGCCAGAAAAACGTTCCTATCAGTAACGTAACACTCAGGAAAATCTTTGACTCCATAAGTTTATGTATACATCAATCGCCGTGCCCAACCAAGCCACCTCTTTCCAAAACGATCTAACATCTTGTGTTTGAAGGATGTTGCTATAAAATAACAATTAATGAACAAACGAAATTTAGTACTATTATACGCTCTGTTTGCAGGAGCTTCATTTGCGCAAGCTCAAAGTATCGCGTCAGACCTGAATGATAGTGATTGTCAGATTTCGGTCAAATCTAAACTTACTCTTGATTTCAAATATAGTTCAAGAAAGCCAACTCGCGTGTCGATAGATGATTATGTGGTTGGGTTTTTAACCGATGATATTGGCTTTGAATTGGCAGAGCAGTCTTATGAAAGCGGTAAAGCTGCCATCGAAAGAGAGCAATTGAAATCTACATTTATGGAATATTGCGGTGCAACAGATAATACGGAATTACAAAAATTTTTGAAAGCTGAGTTCAAATTGGGTTTTGGAAGGCATTCAATTGGCGAAGCCGCGACTTGGGCAGCCGCGGGACATTACTTATTAGACGATGATGACGATTACGCATTAGCCCATGTTTTTTTGGAAAAAGCATCCCACGCGATTCAATTTGATGACTATGATCACCGCTCATATGATAAGGATGAGGCGAATTCTGATATACTGGATTTTCAATATCAACTCATTGCTGACAGAGCCTATCTGGCGAGAGAAACCGGGCGCACCAAAGATGTTGGTCGAAATGGTAAACACTATTTGAATTTGATCAAAGCCCATCAAAGACATGACCAAACCTCATCTGAAGTCGCGCCTGAATTGATTACTCTACAAATTTTAGAAGATTTGAGCGCAGCCGGATTCCATAAGCGAGCTGAAGAGATCATTCGCGCAGAGTTTGATCCGAGTTTTGAAGGAATAGGAGTCGTTAGATATAGCCAGGCCAATTTGCGACTATACAATTTTTTGGTAACACACAATTTTAATGTCCATAAGGGCGATGCCTATATAGAATCTTTACGGCATGAAAACCTTCTGATCGCAAAACCGCCAGGAAGAATTACCAATATGAGCGAATGGCGTTGGCTACGAGAAAGTAATGCGGAACGCCTGAAAAAGCTGAGTCATCTTTTGCCCAAAGGTCATCCCATTCTGGTTCGGGATAAATTTTACAACGAAATCTATGTTCTCGCTGATGATGCATTGGACGCTGTGCGACCCTTTAATGAAAGGCGGGAGAAAGGCACTCATATCTGGAATAAGGAAAAGCTTGAACTTTTGTCCCGGGGCGTTGCGCGGTGGAAAGCAGAGTTCATCGCCATGGAAAACCTACATACTCATGACCTCGCTGAACGCCTTCGGGAAATATTTATACTAGAGCACTGGCTGCAGACTGTTCATCCAGACTTGGAGCTGAACCCAGAATCGTCTCTGGAATATATTTTAGGCAATATCTCAGGACTGCACGATAATGTAGAAGGTGATGTTCGCAACGAACTGGCCAAAGCTCTAATCTCGACGCCCTATTATCATGATAACTTTATAAGAGGAAGCCGTGAGAGGGACCCACTTTATAAGCTTTTCAATTTTATTGGCTGTGAGGGGCGTAACGTAACCGACTTGGAAGTCATCCATGCCAATCGGGCAATTCATCTGGAGCGCCTGGATAATTTTAAGCGGGCCCATGCCCTTGGTGAATTGTCCTATCCGCAATTGAGGCCGCAAATGCAGCGTAAGCCGGCGGGCGAAACATATGATCCCTTCAAGCTCGAGCCCATTATCAATTGGCTTGAAACGGATGATATAGAGATTTTGATTAAGGCCTTCCCACCTGTGCGGGTATGCGGGCCTGTCGAAGACGAATAGTGCGCGAGCCCGGTATCGGGGCTGCCCGGACCAGGCCCGCGCGGTTCAAGCCGAAACACCTAGTTACCCCCACAGGAGAAATTTCGACTCACTTGTTCTATTAAATTGTAGAAACCCGTATGTCAAAAACTTTCTACATATTTGACGAATTTTGTTTTTTGAGTCATAAGGGTCTTATGAAACGTCTTATGACAATTATTTCGGCGACTTCATTGTTAGCCCTGTCCCATGCTGGTCCTGTTGAGGTTCAAGCACAAGATGTGCCCAGCTATGAAGTGCATGAAGAAAACCCAACAAAAATCTCTCTCTATGCAGGGCTTGACGCTGTTGATTGGGCGACACGGTTCATCAGCCTCGCCCAAACCGACAATGGCGTGCAGTCCGAAAGCTATAATTACGATCCAGACGATCTGGAGAGCATGCGGCTCTTTATTTGGAACAAGCTCGAAGATCTCTCTATCGATCTCACCCAGGTTATCGACCGATTCGACAATAAGGCCCACGAGTTGGATGATAAACGCAACATTAAAATCGCCACAATGCTTCGGGCCTTTGTCAAAGCGCAGTCTGAGCCACTCAGCATTGAAGAGTTTGAAAACCGCATTACCGATATCACACGGCCCTATGCCAGAGATAATGACTGGTTTGTCGTCTTTTACGCCAATAGCCTGAACTTTGAGGCAGGTTTGAGCGTCGGTCTTTATGATGCCATTTATTCGGATTTTGCCGAAGTCGCCCTGCGCGGGCATGAAACCGATCTGGATTACGAAGAGGCCCGGCTCATCTATATGCGTATGCGAATATATGATGATTTGCGGCGCAATGAGCTTAATGGGTTTTACGAACATCTATCTGAGCGCAACCGGTTGAAGGTCCATTTCGGCTTGCCAAATTCTGATTTTGCCGACCTAATTAATGCGGCATCTCTACATGATGCCATTTTTTCCGATCCCTCTACCATTCGGATTGCCGAAGAAGCGTTTTTAAACGATGATAAATCTATGGAGAACATTGAGACAGCCAAGTACATTCTGGCGTCTCTTTATACGGGCCATGGTTTTTCCGACAAAGCGCTGGAAGTGTATCGAGATATCGACTCTTCGGCCCTGGGAAATGAGGCTTTGATTCAGGCCATCGAAGTCGATAAGGCCTTTAATGCTGCGCTGTTAGGTGATTTTGAAGACGCGCATCAAACGTTACGCGACATTAAAGCGGTGATTTCTGGTGACATGCCATCAGCCAAGATCCATTACGATCTCCTGCAAATTGCTTTGCATGATGACGTCATGACTCCGGAAAAAAAGGCAGATATTCTGGCTGCTCGTCAAACCTTTCGATACTTCCAGATCGAAAACCGTCTAGGCATAAATACGAATTCCGTCCGCCAGCCCTTGAATAATCGCGGCGTTGTTCTGGCCGTCGACAAAACAGAGGCTATGCATAGTGGAAATCTCGAAGACCTCCAACCAGCGTCGCAGATTAAACGAGACCGGATTTCCAGCTTTATAGATCTGGCATCCAACGGATTAGGCGGGTCGAGTAAAACCAGTGTCCGTCAAAAATCGATCAGTCGGGCTCTGCACTTTCTATCATTAGGACAAGAAAAAGAACTGACCGACACTTTACGTGTACTGCGCGAGGATAAGGTTAATGCCGAACTTGTCGAAATGCTTGAGCATTACAGAGGTAAAAACCCAGATAGATATAAGGATAAGGCCGGCTCAGACCCGGAAATCTCCGCCCTCAACCCCATAATCCAATCCCGACTTTGTCTGAAACATGGGGACTATGGTTGCGCTTGGGAACAGGTTTATAGCGCGCAAAAACTAGCCCGTTCTGTTGGCAAATCTGATTTCATTGATTATCTGATTTTCGATTTAAAATTGACGCTCATGAGCCATGAGAATAACAGCGCACAAGTTCTGGCGGCAGCAACAGATCTGTTTGAAAACCGTTCTGATTTCATAGCAGATCCGGATATGGCCTATAGCATTGTCAACCGGGTCGCTGGAACCTTTGAGCGAGCTGGGCGCACGGCAACAGCCTATCAAATCATAACGCTGGACGGTGCAGCAGGCATGGCTCAGCCCTATACAAATCATTTGACCGAAACACGGCTTATGTTGTCCCTCTCCAAGTTTCGCGAAGCGAGAGATCGGCTGGATGTCCTTGGCGTCGAAGGCGCACCACTACGGCAGACACTCAATGAGAAAGCTTTGTCTTATGCGGCCCATGCAGCGCTCGGTGAAACCCAAGAGGCGGAGAGCTTGGCCGAACAAGTTCGTGCCGGGGAACGCGGGCTTAAAGATCCTCTGTTATCAGGCCTCATTGAACCCTATCTTTTGATGGGGGATTACTATGTCTACACTCATATTCGCCCTTTTGAGGCTGAAGAATACCGGGTGAAATATTTAAATGCCCGCCGACTTGAAGATGTTGCACAAACAGAAAAATCCCGAACCATGGCCGAAGCCCGTATTCGGGCGCTGAACGCCGCCGAAATGCGAGCCCTCGACCAGGCTGAAGTCGGATTAGCAAGCCTCCAAGGTCGCGTAACTTGGTTAGGTTATCTCCTGTGGTTGGTTTTAGGCGGATTAGGTGTTTTAACCTATTTTGCCGTGAAGGCCCGCCGTCAAATCGCTGTCTTGGTCAAGGAAAATGTGCAGCTGGATCATGCCCGCCGCACACATCAATATTTCATGGAAGAAATGGAACGACAGACTGCATTGGAAACAACAGCGCTATCGTCTGCTATGGACACGCTTTCCCGTAGCAATGGTGCGGACCCACAGCTAATGGGTGAGAAACTCTCAGGTCATGTAACGGACTTGCGGGAAGCTATTGCTCGTCTAGCCTTTCAAGACCGGGTTTTTACACGTAAACAAAGTGCGCCAACCAAAATAAATCTCGAGGGTCTACGCACGGATTTACTGGATAGTTGGCAACCCGCAGCTGGCAAAAAGGATATCTCTATTATCTTTGATGTGGACGAGCGCGTGCGCAGCGTGCACTCCTTCAAGGCCTTGCTCACTGAAAGTCTACGCCTGTTTGTCGGGCATGCCATAGATCACACATCAATAGATGTCATCACAGTGAAGATGACGCCGTTTCGTATAAAAGATCAGGATTTTATACGCGCCCAGATATCCGATGAGGGCGACGGTTTAGCCAGCTTTGATCCGCGACTAGCCCCTGGTGATGTTTCTCCTGATTTTCACGCCGGCTTTGATATGGGCGATAAAGAGCGATTTGCAGCGTCTACCGCGATAATGGCGATCAACGGGGCCGGCGGCCGCTTTGAAAGTGAGGCTACACCGGGCTTTGGTCACGTCCTGACATTTGACTTGCCGGCGACATTATTAGCTGGCGCTAACGAACCCCCTGCCCCCAATAATATTATCGAATTTAAAAAAGGAACCGCTAATGACGGCTAAAAAACAACATGTCGATATTAATGTCCCCATGGACGAATTTACCATCGCAGCAATTGATGCCTTGCGAGGCACGAAAACCCGACAGGAATATCTGGTTTTAGAGCTGACAAAGATTCACAAAACCCAAGGCTTCGCAATGGCTTTGGGCGCGGGTCAGGTTTATCCTAATCTGGCCATCCCGCCGTTAAAATCCCCTCGCATATCTCTAAGATTTTATGACGCCAATGTACGCAAAGCCATCAAGAAAGTCTGTCATGACTTTCAACAGAGTTCCTCGATAATAACATACTCTTTGGTGCGGCAGATTGTAGAACACTCAACCGAATTCGAGGGCCTAAAAGACCAGTTCAAACATTTACGGGCCGGTTAGAGCCCGTGCGCAAGGGCCATATATTAGCCCTGATTTTGGGAATGGCTGGGCTCTCCCTGTCGGCTCTTTTTTATAGTGCATATAAATCCTCCGCACCCAAAGCCCCGTCCATTTTCACCCTGCTCGACCGAGCCAGGGCCGTGCACGCCTCAGCCGTTTATGAGCGCTTTTTGAACCAGAAAAAGGCCGATTATTTCAATCACTATCAGTCCGATATACCGGGCATAAAAATAAGCGACCGCGTTGTCTTTAAAGGGCGCGCAAATTACGTTGCCCGGTCCGTCACCGAACAGTTGAACGTGCTCCAGGAAGGCCTCTCAACCCTGCAATTTGTTCGCCCCGATGCGCTCGAGTCCTGTGAACAAATCAATTATTACAATGAGCTGGCTGCATTCGGCCACAATGCTGGGCTCATGGCGCAGCGGGATCCGGAGATGGAACCGCGACAGGCGATTTATGACAATAATCGCGATATGGAAGACTGGGCGAGCTATTATCTGGGCGCGCCCCTCACCTATGCGGATCTGGAACACATTGCGGATACGGAATTTGAAGTTCTGACAGGCGAATATGAGGCCTTACAAGACGGGTTCAAAATCACCGACCTGGATGCATACGCACAACAATCGGAGTATTTTACATCCGATACCCGTCTCTACAAAAAGGATTTTGGGGACAAAATGGATGAGGTTCGAGACCGCACCGCGCATCATTTCTACGATTACGGGCTTAGAACCGCCTATCCGATAATCGAGGATCGGTGCCATGCCTATAAGGCCTATGCCAGCTATCATCCGCCGGGCCGTATCCAGATTTATGACTGTGACGGTGTGCAGTTTGACATAAAACGCACGACCTTTCTGGCCTCTCATGAATATGTGCCCGGCCATCACATGCATTTTTATCTCTATAAAAAAATGGGTCAGTGTACGCCGGGGCGCAAACCTAGTGTGGGGTTTAGCGAAGGTCTGGCCACTTACGGTGAATATCTTTCGGCCGATGTCGTTTATGCCGACCCGGCTCAGAAACTGGGCTGGCTGGATTACCGTTTCATTCGCGCCATGCGCATTAAAATAGATGTGGCCCGCTACCAAGACGGCGCCGATGTTAATGTCATGCGGGATATATGGAACGCCCATACGCCGCCGCGCCTGCAAGACAATTTCGATCAGGAGTTTCACCGCCTAAACAGTTCCCGGCAATTCCAGTATCTAAAATATACATTGGGCCATATGGCCATTTTAAGAGAGCGCGCTGCGCTAGAAAAAGATATGGGCGAGGCCTTTGATGAAAAACGATTTCATCACGCGCTTCTCACGACGCCCCTGACCCATGGGCCTTACTTGTCGGAACAGCTGAAAATCGCTATGGCTTTGGATATAACAGATCATATCAGTCCGGACGTGACGGACGCGGCCAACTAAAATCACGATAGGGGAAAAAGATGAGTTCACCGGATAAACAGCTGGTGACGATGATTGCCAATATGCCGGAGAAAACCGGCAAGCCTTTGGCCGATTGGCTTAAAATTGTGGCAGGTAGTGGCCATGAGAAGCACGGCCAGATCGTAAAATTCCTAAAGGCCGAACACGGGATGACCCACGGCTTTGCCAATCTGGTCGCGGCTAAGGCCCGGGACACCGGCGAAGAAGTTGACTTGGTCGCCAGCCAATATCAGGGCAAAGAACATCTCAAACCTATTCATGATGCCGTTATCTCTTATGCCCAGTCGCTGGGCGGCGATGTGGAAATCGCGCCGAAGAAGACCAGCGTTTCCCTGCGCCGCAAAAAACAATTTGCGCTTATTGTACCGGCTACTAAATCCCGCATCGATCTGGGTTTTGCCCTCAAAGGCGAGGAGCCTTCCGGCCGCCTCGAAACCTATAACGTAATGTGCAGCCACCGCATCCGGCTCGAATCTGAAGCTCACTTTGACGACGAAGTAAAAAGCTGGATGGCCAAAGCGTATGAAAGAGCTGGTTAGACAACTTGTTTCAGGTTTCTAAAAATTTCATCGTCGTAACGGAAATCGCCAGACGCTTTGAAATTTATACGGAATATAAACCATAATATTTAAATCTAAATTCCATTCTCCTTTATAGACAATCCAATCAAATAGGCGACCTCAATGAGAGGCGGCAAGGAGGGGCAATATGGGCAAATTTTTATTTTATATGCTGTTCTTAATGTTTGGACCATTGCTGCTTTACATGGAAGGGCCTCAAATAAAAGACGATTACTATTTGCGTTCTGATACAATCATCGACGCTGATATATCATCGACGGGTAGTTACTGCCGCTCTAAAGCGATTGTTGTTAAAATGTGCACATTTATGTATCGTCTGGACGGCGAAAGCGAAGAATTTGATTATACTTTTCTCGCACTCCGAAGCCCGGATACGGTGGTCATCCAAAAAGGACAGCAGAGCGGGCATCTGACGACAACAGTCGGACAGGACTTTTTTTGGAATCGCGTTGTAACCGTAGCTATAGGTTTTCTTATCAGTGGCTTCACATTTTATGCAATGATTTCGCCTTTGTTATTTGGTCGTGACGATGAAGATGACGATTTTGGCAATCCTATTCCGGCTCAATGGCGACAGTCTGATCCATCGCGTCAAGCAGATGGCTATGAGCCTTATGCGTCGAGAGCTCATAATTTTGGGCAACAAAGCCCGCAAGGGTTTGGAAGGCGCGGGTAATCCTGACGGGTTATAATTAGTGATTTGACAAAAGACTCGCGATAAGTGCTTCAAGTTGTTCACCGGTTTTATATTTAAGGCGAAGTTCGCCTTTTCCCCCTTTATCCCGTAAGTCGACTATTAGTCCCAATGCATCAGAGAGCTTTTCTTCGACTTTGCGGATATCAGCAGCCTTTTGCGCCTTTACGGCCTTATTTATAACAGGGGCATTTTCATCCATTTTCAAGCGCCGCACCAAGTTTTCGGCGTCGCGAACGGAAAGGTCATGTTCAACGATCGCCTCAGCAACTTCTTCCGGATTGGGTGCCGCAATGATTGCGCGGGCATGTCCCGTACTGATTTTACCTTCGGCTAGATAAGCCTGCACGCTTTGCGGTAGGTTTAACAAACGCAGCATATTGGCGATATACGGTCTGGACTTGCCAACTGCCTCAGCCACATCGGCCTGGGTTCGCTCAAATTGGGTCAGTAGAGAGCGGTAGGCCAATGCTTCTTCCATGGGATTGAGGTCTGCACGGTGGACGTTTTCGACAACTCCGATTTCCAATGCCTCGCGATCCGTAATCTCACGGATGAAAACAGGCATGGTATCCAGCCCGGCTTTCAGAGCGGCTTGCCAGCGCCGTTCACCTGCAATGATTTGATAGGCGACTTTAGAGCCCCCTGCCTTTAAACCCTCCGGCAGTGGGCGAACAAGTACTGGCTGCAATACACCTTTGTGGCGGATGCTTTCCGATAGTTCCTCCAAAAGCTTACTGTCAAAATAGCGCCGTGGCTGGTCCGGATTCCGAGTGAGCTGATCCATAGACACATAGGTAATGCTCTTGGTCACAGATCGGTCAGATGTGAACTTGGGTTCATGTTTTTTAGTAGATTTCTTTTTGACCTGTTTGGGGATCGAATTTCTCTTGGACTCGCTTTCTGAAACGTTTTCCTGAACATTCTGGCTATCATCCAAAACATCCATTCCAACGTCATCCATCAAGGCCGAAAGGCCGCGTCCCAACCCTCTTTTTTTTCCAGCGTCCGACATATTCTAACCTCTTGTTTTAATTATGTTTATGCTGCTTTTTTTCGATGCCTAGACAAAAGCTCATCCGCTAGTGCCATATAAGCCTTGGAACCGACGCAATCCGGATCGTACATCATCACAGGCTGACCGAATGACGGTGCTTCGGCAATGCGAACATTCCGAGGAATAATGGTATCAAAAACAGCACGACCCAAATGTTTGCGTACATCTGCTGCAACTTGCCCAGACAAGCGATTGCGTTTGTCATACATGGTCAACATCACCCCTTCGATGACCAGTTTCTTATTAATCGAGGATTTAGCCATCTCGACGGTTTTCAATAATTGCGACAGGCCTTCCAAGGCATAAAACTCACATTGCAAAGGCACCAATGCTGAATGCGCGGCTGCTAAAGCATTGACGGTCAATAGCCCTAGGGCCGGCGGACAATCAATCAAGATATAGTCATAGTCACTCTGGATTTTCTCAATGGCTGATTTGAGCTTTGTTGTTCGTCCAGCTTGATCTCCAATTTCCAGCTCTGCCGCAGATAAATCAATGTGGGACGGAACAATATCCAAGCCCTTTACCCTGGTTTCCTTAATGGCCTTAGAAAGGTCAGTTCCGTCAACGAGCACATTATAAATTGACACGCCGCGCAATTTGCGACTGATTGCCAAACCGGTGGAGGCATTCCCTTGCGGGTCCAGGTCCAGCAATAGAACCCGCTTCCCCGAAAGGCTCAATGCTGCCGCCAGATTAATAGTCGTCGTGGTCTTGCCGACCCCGCCCTTCTGATTAACGATTGCTATTATCCGGGCCATATGAACTCTCTTTTTACCGGTGTTAACTCAAAGTTTCCTCCGAGCACTCACGACACGTGACGATTAAGAGTTCCGGGGTTTTAGTTCGGAAATTCGCAGGATAACTCCATCAGGATCCGAAAGGCTTTGAAACTCTTCGACGTGGTAAATCCACGATTCCTCCGCCTGGGTCAACTCCTCTCCTACACTTTGCCCTTTCAATAGCAGGGCCTGCGTGGCCGCACCCCAAAAGGGTTGTGCATAAGTCAACAGGCGCGGTAGAGGCGCAAAGGCCCGCGCACTCACCAAATCAAAGGTTTTCGGCGGAAACTTCTCAGCCCGGTCCGCCCAGACCCGAGCCGGAAGGTCCAGCTCCCTTATGACCGTGCGCAGGAAATTCGCCTTTTTGCCCGCAGACTCCACCAATGTGACCTCGCCTTTCCCATCGCGTTTGCATCCAATAGCCAGCGCAATGCCTGGAAACCCAGCCCCAGAGCCAAGATCAATGATAGTTTGCGCATGCTCTGGTACCAATGGCCATAATTGCCAGCTATCCAGCGCGTGACGGGTCCAGAAGTCCTCCATAGCCGCTCTTGAGACCAGATTGATTTTCTTATTCCAACGCTCCAACAAAGCCTTCCAGGCCTGAAATTCCTCGATTTCTCTAGGATTCTGGGATTTTTGAGGTGTATTCACGATTATGGACTTGTGAGTTTTCGGCCAGTTTTTTAAAATTCAGTTGAGGATTTGCGTAAATGTTTCACGTGAAACATTTAAAAAAATTCGCGGTGTTTCCCATTATATCAGGGTGAAAATGAGTTACAAGTCGCTAAATTCTGCCCTAGGCGGATTTCTTGAGGTGGGCCAGTAAGGCCGTCAGGGCGCCGGGTGTGACGCCTTCAATGCGCGAGGCCTGACCTAATGTGGCGGGCCGCACGGCTTTAAGTTTTTCCTTCACCTCGTTGGAAATGCCGCCAATTCCGTCATATTCCAGCCCGGCAGGGATACGCAGGCCCTCATCGCGCCGGAAAGCCTCAATGTCACGCGCCTGCCGTTCGATATAGCCCGCATAGAGCGCCTCAGTTTCCAAATACTCTCTGGCGGTCTCAGGCGTGTCTTTAATCTCAGGCCAGACCGGCTCCAGATCGGCAAATTTAATATTAGGATAAGCCAGCAGATCCATCATCCCGCGCCGCACACCGTCTTGATTTATCCGGAGGCCATGCTTGGCCAGCTCATTAGGCGTCGCCGACAATCCCGCCGCCATCACCTTGGCCGCCTCAAAGGACGCCATCTTAGCCGCAAAGCGCGCGGACCGGGCAGGGGACACAACCCCCATCGCCTCGCCCCCCAATTCCATGGCCAGAGGCGTCAGCCGCTGATCGGCGTTATCCGCCCGCAGCACCAGGCGATACTCCGCCCGCGAGGTAAACATGCGATAAGGCTCAGTTACGCCCTTGGTAATCAGGTCATCCACCATCACCCCGATATAAGCCTGAGACCGGTCAAGAATAAACGGCCCCCGACCCGTCGCGGCCAAAGCCCCGTTAAACCCGGCCAGCAAGCCCTGCGCCGCTGCCTCTTCATAGCCGGTCGTGCCGTTAATCTGCCCCGCCAGATAAAGCCCGCCAATGCGCCGGGTCTCCAGCGTAGCCGTCAGCTCCCGCGGGTCCACATAATCATACTCAATGGCATAGGCATAGCGCTGCACCACACACGCCTCGAGCCCGCGAATGCTCCGCAGAAACGCATCCTGCACCGCTTCGGGCAGAGAGGTCGATATGCCGTTTGGATAGACCGTATTGCCGTCCGGATTCCCCGGCAGCCCCTCAGGCTCCAAAAAGACTTGATGCTGAGACCGATCCGCAAAGCGCACCACTTTATCCTCAATAGACGGACAGTAACGCGGCCCCCGACCCGAGATACCACCCCCGTAAACCGCTGATTTATTTATGTTTTCAGAGATTATCCGGTGGGTCCGCTCATTGGTATGGGTAATGGCACAACTCACTTGCGGCACATCAATCCGGTCATTCATAAAGGAAAAGGGTAGGGGGACCTCGTCCGCCTCTTGCTGCTCCAGAGAGTCCCAATCGATAGAGTCTTTCGCTAGCCGGGCAGGCGTCCCGGTCTTAAGCCGGCCCATATCAAACCCCGCCCCGTAGAGCCGGTCCGACAGCCCAATGGCCGGCGCCTCACCATGCCGCCCGGCCGGGATCCGTTGATCGCCAATATGGATAACTCCCTTGAGGAAGGTCCCGGTCGTCAGGATAACTTTGGCACAAGCATAGTCATCCCCCGCACTTGTGGTGACGCCCCGGACCACATCATCCTCTATAATCAGATCCTCAACCGCCGCCGCAACAATGGTCAGGTTCGGATAGTTCAGCAAAATATCTTGCATGGCGGTTTTATACAAATGCCGGTCGCTTTGTGTCCGAGGCCCGCGCACGGCCGGCCCCTTGGAGCGGTTGAGCAATCGAAACTGTATGCCCGACGCATCGGCCACCAGACCCATCACCCCGCCCAGCGCATCAATCTCGCGCACCAAATGCCCTTTACCCAAACCGCCAATAGCCGGATTACAAGACATCTCGCCAATGGTCTCTATTTTGTGGGTCAGCAAAAGCGTCCTCGCCCCCACACGCGCAGAGGCCGCCGCCGCCTCACAGCCCGCATGGCCACCGCCAATAACGATAACATCCCAGTCCGTTTGTGTTGGGCTCATATCTGTTGCGCTCTTACTCATATTGAGCCGCTATATAGGGGCAGGGGTGAGGAGAGTCGAGCCATTCAATGGGCGCGGATTAAAAGACTTACGGCATTCCCTCCCCTTGATGGGGAGGGCTAGGGAGGGGTGACGCGCGGCCCAAATATCTACCCCCAATAACGAGGTCACAACCGCGCCAATTAAAGGGTGGGGATCGCCCGGACTGATAATACCGCCTGGTAACAAGGAGACATCCGGGCCAATAAAAGGGAGGGGGGCACACGGACCACTGGAACGGCCGGCTAACCTGTTGACAGCCGGGTCAAAAAAAGTGTTTCACGACAAAACACACCCCAAAGAAACCCCAGTTTCACGGTCGCAATGGCAAAAAGCGCCAATGTTTCACATGAAACATTACACTAGGAGGTTGTGTGTTTAATACTTATGGTTGATTTTTTGAGGTCTAATCATTCGAGTCGGCGCCATCCTTCCCCCCTTGTGGGGAGGGGTCAGGAGTGGGGGTCGCCCGGCCTAGTGTTTTGTTCGGATAATGTCGTTAAATCCGGGCCATAAAAAAGCGAGCGGGTACGCGCGGCCTACGGGTATGACCGGGTCGTAAATTTTAATACGCGCATATATATCCTCTTTTTATGCCCGTTTATGTCGACAGCGCCCGCCACCCGTTCAAAGGCCATATCATGTGCCTTATGACGGCAGATAGCTTATCAAGCCTCCACAGAATGGCCGACCGGCTAGGCATGAAGCGAGAATGGTTTCAATCGCCACCCAAAGCCAGCTTCCCCCATTACAACATCCCCGCACCGCGCCCTGGCCATTGCCTACGGCGCCATCGAAGTCAGTGAACGCACAGCTCTCTATTTCGCAGCACAGCTGGGTGTGGAATGGGCCACCCTCCATAATGACAAACGCCTGCTCACCCGCTACCATCAAACATTGAACAAAGTGACCAAACATGTGCCGCCGGAGCATTTGAAGGGGTAGGGGGTGGAGCTATTTATTGCTTTGTCGGGTTTGGGGGCTTTGCAGACATTAGAGTTTTAATACTGAATGCGACGAAATTCTCCCG
>JAHDEZ010000064.1 GCA_020628425.1 Hellea sp.
GTCACCGTTGAGATAGCGGCCACTTTCGGCGCGTCGCCTTTGCCGATTTTCCTAGCGTAGTCCATACTGGAGACGATGATCGCCGCGCCGCCATCGGATGTGGCGCAGATATCCATCAAACGCAGCGGGTCCGCGACCATAGGGCTGGCGGCGACGTCTTCGGCGGTGAACAGCTTTTTATAGCGCGTATATTCATTGTGATAGCCGTGTTTGGCATTCTTGACTTTGACCATGGCAAAGTCGTCTTGCGTGTCGCCATAGAGATCCATACGGCGGCGGGCATAAAGCCCGAAATAAGTGGGGTTGGTAATCCCGATATGGAAGCGCACCCAGTCGGGGTCTTCCGGGCGGTAGCCGCCAGCTGGTTTGAGGAAGCCTTTGGGGGTTGTATCCGCCCCAACAACAAGCGCCACATCGGCTGCCCCTGACAGGATTTTGCTGCGGGCTGCGGCGAGAGCCTGAGAGCCGGACGCACAGGCGGCGTAGCTCGTATTCACTTCTGCGCCTTGCCAACCCAGAGCCTGAGCGAAGGTCGCGCCCGCCACATAACCGGGATAACCGCAGCGCACCGTCCCGGCACCTGAGACAAAGCCCACATCCCGCCAATTTATGCCTGCATCAGCAATGGCGTCGCGGGCGGCTTTGACGCCATATTCAACAAAATTAGCGCCCCATTTGCCCCATGGGTGCATGCCAACACCGAGGATTGCGATATCCTGGCTCATGATGCGCCTCCTGTTATGGGTTGCCACTTCCAGATCAGTTTCTCGCCGTCTTCATCCGTGTAGAGCGTATCCATGACGAGCTCGACATCGTCACCGACTTTAATGTCAGCGGGTTCGACGCCCATAATCATCTGACCGAGGACGATCATCTTTTCACGGTCAAGTTCGACAGCGGCAATGGTGAAAGGTTCAAAGTTTTCCGGGGCCACAAAGGGTTCCGGTGGCTGATAGCTGGCATTAGTATAAGACCAGATTTTGCCAGTCCGGGAGAGAGGGACCTCTTCAAAATTCTCCGATTGGCAGTCGGGGTTTCGGCAAAACGTGCTTTGCTTGGGGAAGTAATAGGTCTTGCAGGACTGACATTGCGTCCCGATCAAATGCGGCTTGTCTGCATCCAGACTATACCAACCCTCAATGGCGGCTTTCTTCCCCATAATCCGACTTTCCGAATGTTGTTCGGAAAATTCAATAATCAATCCCGGGTCTCTTGGCGAGTCTAAATCCGGCGTGTAGATAAATGCCATGAAACTCTACGACTCGCCGCTCTCGCCCTTTGCTCGAAAATGTAAAATCATCATTCAGGCCAAGGATTTGGATGTGGAAGTCGTGGTCGCCGGTAAAGACGGGGCCAATGGATACGCCGCAGGCCCCAATCCGCTGGGAAAGGTTCCGTGTTTGGAACGGAACTATCCTGACGTGCCTTTGTTCGACAGCCCATTGATTTGCGAATATCTCGATAGTCTAAAAGATCCCTGGCTCCCAAAAGACGGTGAAGGCCTCTGGAAAGCCTATCGTATGCACCGCATTGGCGACGGGTTAGCCGAGGCCGTTTATAATCGCCGTTATGAAGTTGTAAGAGATGAAAGCCTGCACTGGCCGGAAATTATAGAACGCCATGACACGGCCATCCGCAATGTTGTTACCTATCTTGATGACATCATTGAATACGTCCCAAAAAAATGGTCATTCGGATCCGTCGCGGTTGTTTGCGCTTTAGACTATACGGATTTTCGGGCTGAGCATATTGGGTGGCGAGAGCTAGCGCCAAAATTAGCTGATTGGCATGCTGGCTTTACCGAATTAAGGGAATATACTGAGACAAACGCATATTCCGACCATTAAACGCGACCTCCAGTTAATCTTATTATCGATAAACGATAGACTTTTTCGCTCTCCGTGATACACAAATGAAAAATTTGGGAGAGTTTCATGCGCATTAAACACGTTCTATTAACATCAACTGCAGCCCTTTTATTGACGGGTTGCGATGACTTAACGACCTCTTCGTCGCCGACAAATTCAGCGACGGCCTCCACACAGTCAGCCGCAGCATCCGTCCTGACGACGATGTCACGCGAAAAGGCAGCAGAATATTCACCGATATCGATGGACTATGAAAAGTTTGTTCTGGATAATGGTCTGCGGGTCATTGTTCACGAAGACCGCAAAGCGCCAATTGTCGCCGTCAGTGTTTGGTACGGTGTCGGGTCCAAAGACGAGCCTACGGGAAAGACAGGTTTCGCTCACTTGTTTGAACATCTCATGTTCAATGGTTCTGAAAATTACGATGACGAATATTTTGGCCCGTTTGAAAAAGTCGGTGCAACAGATATGAATGGAACAACTTGGTTTGACCGCACAAACTATTTCCAAAACATACCCACGCCAGCACTAGATATGGCGCTTTGGATGGAATCAGACCGCATGGGGCACTTATTGGGTGCCGTCACACAAGAGAAACTGGATGAACAGCGCGGCGTTGTCCAAAATGAAAAACGCCAAGGTGATAATCAGCCTTATGGTAAAACCCAATATTCCATCCTTGAAGGCCTCTATCCGGTCGGTCACCCATATCGTCACAGTACCATCGGTAGTCTGGAAGATTTGGATGCGGCCTCACTGGAAGACGTAAAGCAGTGGTTCGAAGATTATTACGGCGCAGCCAATACGGTTATAGTCCTGGCCGGAGATATTGATGCGGCTACAGCCAAGCCTCTGATGGAGAAATATTTTGGCGATATTCCAGCAGGCCCTCCGGTTGCTAAAATGGAAAGCTGGGTTCCCGAAAAGTCCACGAGCCAGACAGAAGTGATGTATGACCGCGTGCCACAGGCCCGTATCTACCGCAGCTGGACTGTACCTGGACGACTGACACAAGAAAACCCGTCTCTGCGTCTGGCGGCCAGCACGCTAGGCAGCGGGAAAAACTCACCGCTCTACAAGTCGCTCGTCTACGACAAGCAATGGGCGACGGGCGCATCAGCCAGTGTAGAACAACACAATCTGGCCAGTGTTTTCCGTATTCTTGTAACGCTAAAACCTGACGCTGATATTGACGAAGTCAATGCCGAAGTCGACCGAATTTTGGCTGAGTATCTGGACGCCGGGCCGTCCTCTGGGGCACTCGAGCGCGCCAAGACTAAAATCAATGCCGGACGTATTCGTGGTTACGAAAAAATTGGTGGATTTGGCGGTAAGGCGACAGCCCTTGCCGAGGGAGAACTCTATGCAGGGGATCCCAGTTTTTTCTATGGCGCTCATTTAGGATGGCTAAACAATGCCTCAACAAGTGACGTCAAAGCGGTTGCCAATAAATGGCTGTCTAGAGGATATTATCAGCTCAATGTCATGCCGTTCCCTGAATATTCGACCCTCGAACCCGGTGTCGATCGCAGTGCCGGATTGCCGGATGTTGGCGCCATGCCAAAACTGGCATTCCCGGAAATACAGCGAGGGGAACTCTCAAATGGAATGAAGGTCGTTTTGGCGGAGCGCAATTCCGTTCCAATGGTCAACATCTCTCTACAATTTGATGCGGGTTATGCAGCTGATGCCGGCGGCAAGCTCGGCGTATCCAGTTTTGCCATGGATATGCTTAACGAAGGCACGGCAACACGATCAGCCCTTGAAATTAGTGAAGAAGCTGAAACTCTGGGCGCTAATCTAAGCGCCGGCTCTAATCTGGATACATCGACAGCGAGTATTTCGGCATTGAAAGATAATCTCGATGCATCCGTGGACCTTCTGGCTGATATTCTTATCAATCCAAGTTTTGAACAGACCGAGATGGACCGCCTGAAAAAGCAATGGCAGGCCAGCATTCAGCAGGAGAAAAATCAGCCTGTTGGCTTGGCGCTTCGTAACCTGCCGCCCCTGATGTACGGCAAAGACCACGCTTACGGTATTCCTTTTACGGGTTCTGGTACAGAGGCCTCCGTCGAGTCAATGACGCGAGATGACCTGGTCAATTTTAAAGCCCAATGGATCCGCCCTGATAACGGGACCGTATTTGTTGTCGGTGATACATCTATGGATGATATCAAGCCCGTGCTTGAAAAACATTTTGGCGGCTGGAAAACGCCCGATATTGCGCTCAAAACCAAAAATATTGCGACGGTCAATAATCCGACCACTAGTACGGTTTACGTCATAGACAAAAAAGGCTCACCTCAATCGCTTATTCTAGCGGGTCAACTGGTCCCGCCTACAGGGGATGCAAACAACATCACATTGAGCGCCATGAATGAGGCTCTTGGTGGGGCCTTCACGGCCAGGGTCAACATGAACCTGCGGGAAGACAAAGGTTGGTCCTACGGCGCTTTCACCTTCATGCAAGACGCCAAGGGACAACAACCTTGGTTCCTATACGCCCCGGTTCAGTCAGACCGCACGGGCGATTCGATGAAGGAATTGATGCGTGAGGTGACTGACTATCTAGGTCCGCGTCCAGTCACACAAGACGAGCTGACCAAAGTCATTAAAAGCAATACAAATAGCTTGCCAGGAAGCTATGAAACTATGGGTTCCGTCATGGGGGCCATGATGAGTAACGAGCGTTTCGGACGCGGCGACGACTATGTTCCTTCATTGTCAGCGAAATACGCCGCTCTGAATGTTGACGCTGTTATGGCTTCTGCAAAGCAAAATCTGAACCCTAATAGTATGACCTGGGTCATAGTTGGCGACAGAGATGCCATCGAAGCGCAAGTCCGTGACGCCAATGTAGGTGAGATTAGATTCATGGACGTGGACGGTAACATCGTCGAATAACTATATAACGAGACTTATTTTCGACCCGGCCTATGGCCGGGTTTTTTATTCTGGAACCACGTTTCCGTTTTCGTCCGTAAGGCGGAATACAATTTCATCCAGTACGCCATATCGATGAACAGGTGCACCATCTATAATTTTGGGTCGATACTTAAACTTTTGCACAGCTCGCACCGCGTTTAATTCGAACATTTTGTGCGTGCAGCTGACAGCCCTGACGTTATAAGGAATGCCATCTTCATTCACATCGAACTGCATCACACAACGGCCACTGCGATCTGCATTCGCAGGCATTTCCCCAGGAAACCGAACCAGAGGACGCGCATCTCGGTCATCGGCATAAATTTTGATATCGGATGGCTTCAAACGGGGTGCAGTTGGTGGTGTCAGGCTTGGCGCCGGAGGCGGTCCGTCCACGTCCCTAATCGTGGGTGTCGTTGGGCGCAGATGCCGTTTGGGGCTAAAATCAAAATCTTCAATGGCGTCAGCATCCTCAAAATTCTGGCTGATTAATTCATTGGTCAACATAAAAGCCAATAGTGAATCCAAAGGGTCTTCAAGGTTGATTGTTTTGGAATCTTCTAAAGCCAGCGAGGGATTAAAATTCGGGTCACGTTCCATAGCAGCGATAACCCGGTCGACATTCTGCGAACATCCGTCTTCCTCAAGACGTTGAAGCGCTACTCTAATCCTACATTCTTGATCAGTTTGGCATGACTTTTCTTCGAGTTTCATGTCCAATAAAAGATTGCAGTTGAATATAACCTGATCTCTTACATCCGAAAACTGTACAGACGTCTGCCCTAAAGCAGAGCCAGTGACCATCGCAAGAATTATGGGTATAGACAGGTATTTCTTCATAAGAGCGCGATAACGGCCCATGTCATTCTTCGCAAACACAATTTTCATCCAAATTCACATCTCATTTTAGAAAATATCGCGATATCCTGTTCCATTCCGGATGTCCTTCTGGTAGCAAATTTACATCTAAATAATTAAAAACATGGGGATTTTACGTGAGTAAATCAGGTTCAAAATTCACGCGCATGATGCTGGGCGCCTCTCTTATTTCTTTTATCATTGCCACAAGCACTTATTCCGCTGCGCAAGATGCGCCGATTATTTTGCCGGGCGCACCGGGGGAGGGCGTACAAACATTGACAGCTGCAGATGCATCGACTGTCGCCGCCAATAGTTATTCACCAGATGACGTCACTTTCATGCAGAATATGATCCCACACCATGCACAAGCGGTTGAAATGGCCGCCTTGGTAGAAGACAGAACCAACAATCCCGACTTAATTTCCGTCGCAGGTCGAATTGATCGTTCGCAGGCTGATGAAATCGAATTTATGGAAGATTGGCTGCGGGAACGTAACGAACCTGTCAAAAACACCTATGGTAGTGGGCACGAAGGACACGAAGGACACATGATGATGGCTGGCATGGCCACGCCGGAACAGATGAAAGAACTGGCAGGCGTAGAAGGAACTGACTTTGACAAAATGTTCCTTGAGTTGATGATTACCCACCATGACGGTGCCTTAATAATGGTTGACGATCTAAAGGATCAACCAGGTTCTGCCTATGACCCTGTCTTATTTGAGTTCATCAATGATATTGTTTCCGACCAGTCAGAAGAAATCGACCGCATGTCTGGACTTCTATCCTCTCTTTCGGGTGACGACAGAGTAGGCTTAGCCGCAGGGTTCACCGATGCCGGTGAGGCCGCCTGGAATGCACGACTGGAAACAGCTCTGCCAAACCCGCCTGGTTTCTTTGACCCTGAGAACCCTTCTGGCATGCGTCCAAAAAAAGCAAAACGTTCGCCACTCTTGAGCTTTACCAATACGGATATGGCGTTCGCTGGCGACATTTTAGTGACCGGGAGCTATCATGGCTTCAACATTTACAAACTTGATGATGAAGGCTTGCCGGACCTGCACAGCTCTGTTGTTTGCCCAGGCGGGCAGGGTGATGTTTCTATTGTAGACGATCTCCTTATAATGTCCGTTGAACAAACTCGGGGTCGTGTGGATTGCGGGCGTCAGGGCGTGGCCGAAGGTGCCGGAGAGGAACGCTTCAGAGGTATTCGCATCTTTGATATCAGCGACCTGGCGAAACCAGTACAGGTGGGGCAAGTTCAAACCTGTCGAGGTTCCCATACCCACTCCATCGTGTCCAGCGACGAGGAAAAAGTCATCGTTTATAATTCAGGCACGTCCTATGTTCGCGACGAAAGCGAGCTGGAAGGCTGTATCGGTAATGTGGCGGGAGATGAGAGGTCTGCTCTTTTCAGGATCGACGTCATTGAAATCCCTCTGAGCGACCCATCAAAAGCCAGAATTATCGACAGCCCAAAAGTCTTCTCTGATGATGAAACCGGTCAAATGGCCGGCTTATGGCGCGGGGGACGTCACGGAGACGGCACGCAATACTCCTCCAGAACTGACCAATGTCATGATATTACCGTTTTCCCAGATGCCAATATCGCCGCTGGTGCCTGTTCAGGCAATGGCGTTATTTTTGATATTTCCAACCCCATGAAACCTAAGCGTATCGATGCTGTGGTCGATACGGGATTTGCTTATTGGCATTCGGCCACATTTAATAATGACGGTACAAAAGTCATCTTCACAGACGAATGGGGTGGGGGTGGCCGCCCTCGTTGTCGGGTCTATGACCCTAAAGACTGGGGCGCGAATGCAGTATATGATATTGTTGATGGCAAATTGGAGTTCAAAAGCTACTACAAACTCCCAGCACCACAAACAGACACGGAAAATTGTGTTGCGCATAACGGGTCTGTAGTACCAGTGCCGGGTCGCGATATTTTCGCGCAAGCCTGGTACCAAGGTGGCCTGTCAGTAATTGATTTCACAGATTCGACCGCCCCCATCGAAATCGCATATTTTGACCGAGGTCCTTATGATGCGGACAAACTCACATTAGCCGGATATTGGTCAACCTATTGGTACGACGGGAAAATATACGGAACCGAAATCAAACGCGGATTGGACGTGATTTCTTTATTGCCGAGTGATTATCTTAGCGAAAATGAAATCAAAGCCGCATCTCTGGCCAATCAAGGCAATGTCTTTAATCCTCAACAACAATTTCCAGTCACCTGGCCAGCCGAGCCTGTCGTCGCGCGCGCCTATTTGGACCAGATGAAAAGAGCAGGGATTTTGTCGGATATCGCCTCTGAAGAACTTTTAACAACTCTGTCGGCAGCTGAGAGTTCCTTCCAAGGAGATAAAGCAAACCCCGCGCTGGCATCGAAACTCAAAGAGTTGGCCGAAAGTTTTGAAGGCTCTAGTAACTCAAGTCAGGCAGGCTTGTATAACACACTGCAGGAAATGGCGCTACGTTTGGAATAGGTTAGTCTTGAGAGTCGTCTGGCAATGTCGGACGGGAATTAAAAAATCTGATGACCTGAAAGGTTGCCATGATGAACAATGCTGCCAGCAAAGCATAGTTTCCCAATTCAAATCCCCAGAAACCTCCTAGAAAAGCACCTAGTCCCACCATAGTCATCAGGCAGTAAGTTACAATGTGTTCTCCAAAGTTCATTCTGCAAGAGTAAAAACTAAAAACAAAAATAGGATTTATATAGATGGCGGGCAGGGAGCCCGCCAAACTATTGTTTTTTGCCGTTCGTGAGCGTTCACATATATAAAGACAAAACCCCTATTTTACAGTAACTTGTTCATAATCGTTCGCAGAGGGTTGCGACTATCCGCAACTCAAGTTATGACGTAAGTTATGACGGCACAAAAAGTGAACACAAAATGAGCAGGGCAAAGGAACGGCTTTCCAATGTGAAATGCAATAACGCCAAGCCCGCAAAGCACAAAAAAACCGGCGCTTTAATAGCGGCCCGCTATGCTGATGGCGGGGGGCTTTATCTTCATGTCAGCGCAACCGGGAAAAAGCGGTGGGTTTATGTTTGGACAAAAACAGATCTATCTGGAAACCGGAAACGCCATGAGGCTGGGCTCGGATCATTTGGAAAGCGTGACGTCACGTTAGAGATGGCGAGAGATAAGGCCGCAAAATATCGTGAGATGATCCGGCAAGGAAAAAACCCTATCGCCGAACGGCGGCACGAGGAGAAAATTCCAACCTTTGGCGAATGTGTCGACCGCTTCTATGCTGATAAGGTCGAATATAAGGTTTTGCCCGACGGCAAGACATCTGGACTAAAAAGTGAGAAGTCACGGCGCCAATTCAGAATGACGATGGAAGTCTATGCCAAAAGCCTCTCAGATATTCCGGTCGACAAGATTACTAGGGACGATATTCTGAAGGTATTACGGCCGATTTGGGACACAAAACGAGAAACGGCAAGCCGGACACAGCAGCGGATCGAACGCATTATAAGCTATGCCACGGCTTACGGATGGCGTGAGGGGCCAAATCCAGCTAAATGGGTAAAGGGCCTGGATAATATCTTGGCGGCACGTCCCACGGCCAAAGAGCAAAAAAATCATCCAGCATTGGATTATAAGGAAATGCCTGAGTTTATGGCGAAGCTAAGGGCCATAGACACTATAACGGCAAGATGTCTTGAGTATATCATTCTAACGGTCGCCAGATCAAAGCAGGGGCGCACCGCGCGATTTTGCGATATAGACCAAGAAAATATCTGGAACGTCCCAGCGCCTGATATGAAGGGTGGCATAGATTTTACCGTGCCGTTATCCAGCCGAGCCATTGAAATCGTTGATCATTGCCGGGACTTGCCGCCGAGTGAGCTATTGTTTCCAAATCCAAACAGTCGAAAAATGCTTTCTGAAAATGCAACTCGGGTTTTGTTGATCAAAATGGGTTTTGGGCACGTTACCACGCACGGTTTCCGGGCAACCTATCGAACCTATGCCTCGGCAGAAACTTCATTTTCCAGAGAAATCATAGAATGGTCTATGGCGCACAAGGTCGGTGACAGCGCCGAGCAGGCCTATATTCGCCAAACAGCGCACGATAAGCGCAGAGCATTAATGCAGGCATGGTCTGATTATTGCGCTGGAAAGCAATCCGGAGAAATTGTGAGGCTTCATGGATGATCTAACTGATATGGAGCGAGAAATTCTTGCAGACGTGAAAAGGTACTACGAGGGTGAGGTTCGTCACAAAGAAAAAACTGATTATGAAAAATCGAAACACAAATCAACTACATGCGATGGCGTTTCCCAGAAGAAAAAAGCTCTCTCATACGCAAGGCATGATAAAGCGGTGGAGCAAAAAGAATGGGAAGAAAGGCAGCAGGATTACCTAGAAGCTTTATTGCGTCAAAAGATGATTGACCTGTTCAATTGGCCAGACACTTGGTTCGAGAAAATGACTTCTACCCAAAAATTACATGCCTGGGCTGAAATCGGGAAACATCAGGCGTTAACCGAGGCTTTAGCTGGATCAAAGAAGCGCGGCCCGAAGAAAAAGAGAATTACAGACAAAAATAAAACCAAGCTTGTGATTGGCAATATTAAGAACCTAGTTGCAGTCCGTCGACCAGATCTAGGGAAACCAACAACAAGGGAGATATACGACCTTTTGTTTGATAAACTCAAAGATGAAGAGGTGGTGATCGGGTTCAAGAAGCATGTTATTAATTGCGGAAACCACGTCGAGCGTCAGCACTTTGAAAACCAAGTGTCATCTAAGTGGACCATCCCAAAAATAAGGCCTATTTCCGAAAAATAGAAATGATAGACTGGCGCAATTTCGTGCTTATTAAAAGGGCTGTTCACAATTATTCGGAGCAGCACGAATGGGTACAGTACCTCAAAAAGGAGCCTTCACGGTCAACGAATTTACGGCTTGGGCCGGGATCGGAAGGACGTATTTTTATCACCTTGTAAATACGAATTGCATCAAACCTGTAAAATGCGGAACGCGCACATTAGTTCGGTACGATGAAGCCATGCGTTGGCTAGATAGCCTTCCGGAAGCCGCATAAAATGAGACGCTCGACAGACACGGGATTAGTTTCATGCCCTCCAGACTCTCTCGGCAATCCAAGACCGCCAGTTATGACAACACCAGGCGAGACCTGGGTGATCAGTGGTATGAAGGAAAAAGGCTACAGGGGTGTGACAACCCGTGATTTTTTGGGGGCGGACCTCAGACATTATATCCGGGCCCTTAAACAGAAGGGCCTCAAAATTCGGGATGAATGGGAAACCGATACCTTTGGACGGCACAAGCGGTGGTTTCTTGAACCGGGGCATGAAATCGAAGTCATTCCCAAAAAAGCAAAACCCGCCACGGCAGACGGCGGGTCTCTAAATCCAAAATCGCATGGTAGTGCAGGGGGATCGGATCGTGAAACCTGAATACGACAATACTCAAAAAAATCAAGATAAAACGCCAGTACCGGAACGACAAAATCCAAATGAATGTCCGTGGATCAATGCTTGGTGGCGCCGAAAGAGATTAAGCCATGCCCGGTAGTGCTCCACATTCCCTTGCAGCAGAACAGGCCGTTATCGGATCGCTACTTTGTGACAATGGCGTCTTTTCGCGCATAGCCGGATTGACATCGGATCACTTTTTCAATCCGGTTCACGCCAAGCTCTTTGATGATATTTCCAAGACGATCCAGTCGGGCCGGATCGCAGACCCTATAAGCCTAAAGCAGAAGGTCGACGCTGAATTTCGAGAGGAATATCTGGCCAGCCTGATATTAGCGGCAACGTCGACAGCCTCGGCGGTGGAATACTCGAAAATCGTCAAAGAGGAGAGTATTAAGCGCCAGGTGATCAATGCTTGCGGGGACGCAATCGAAAAGATGAAGGACGGAAATAGTGATGGCGTCTACCCATTGCTCGACGGCCATCTAAGCGAGATTGCGAGGATCCAAAGACAAGGCACCGGTCAGCAGTCCTTTGCAAGCGTAAGTGATGCCGTGGCGGCTCTTTTTGCCAATGAGGCCCCTCTGAGCATTTCGACCGGCTGGCAGGCTCTCGATAGAATTTCAGGCTTTCCCCGCGGTGGCGTGACGATCATAGGTGGCAGGGCTTCTATGGGCAAATCGGCCTTTTTGATTGAAGCGGCGTTCAACGCGGCAAGACGCGGGCTCAGGGTTGATCTGTTTTCGATGGAGATGGACAAGACCCAGATTGCAGCGCGCGCCATATCCAGTCAGATGGCCAGAACAGAACGTGACAATGCCGTTAGCTATCATAGCATTATTGAGAGACGGACACCTAAAGACCGCTTGGAGGCTGTCAGGCAGGCCGCCAGAGAATTGCCGAAGATCAATCTGGATGACACGCCAAGATTATCAGTAAGCGATATAAAGGCCCGTTGCCTGGACAAGCCCGGCCAGATTGATTTGATTTTTGTCGACTACTTGAACATTGCCGATTTATCAGACTGTAAACAGGCAGACCGTCACGATCAAAAGCTGGGCCTCGTCTGTTCACGTCTCAGAGACTTCGCCAAAGATATCGGGGCGGCAATCGTCCTTTTGTGCCAGCTCAATAGAGGCGCGACTAATCGCGAGAATAGCGTCCCTCAGCTTCACGATTTGAGAGACAGTGGAGAACTTGAGCAACACGCCGATAGCGTCATGTTTGTTCACCGTGAGCACTATTACAGGAAGCGAGAAGTCGAAGCCAAAGAAGCAGCCGGGGAGCGCATATCCAACGAGGAGCGCATGGAGCTTATGGCGATGGAAAACTGTTTTGACGTCATTGTCGCTAAGCAGCGCATGGGCAAGACCGGCAAGGCCGCGCTTGAGTGTGAGATGGCCTATAATCTTATCAGGGATAAGGTGGCATGAGTTACGAAGCGATAAACTGGGCCTTTTCCCAAAAGGTCAAATCCGGTCCTAGATTTGTGCTGGTTGCATTGGCCAATTACGCCGATGAAAATAACAGCTGTTATCCCAGCTATAAGAAGCTGCATGAGAAAACAGGCATTGCCGTAAAGACAATCGGAACGCACCTGAAACACCTCGAAGCAGCTGGCCTAATTAGCCGGACACAACAAAGATATGATGACGGCAATTTCAGCTCTCATAGATATCAATTACACCTTGATGCAGACTATACGATCCCGGCAGATTTGGGCATTCAGACAGTCTCAAAACCAAGGGGGAAATCCTTTGAAAAAGTACCGTCTGCTAATTTAGCCACCGGTTCACCGTCTGCTAAATTGGGAAGCACCGTCTGCAAAATTGGGAATAACCGTCTGCTAAATTTGCATGACAATAACCCCCAAGTTAACCCCCATAAGAACCCCCAAGGGAAAAAAGCCGTTTCCGATCACTTCGAAGAGCTTTGGAAAACCATCAATTCTCGCTTGGTCAAAAGTCGACAGGGTGAGAAACAAAGAGCCAAAAATTTATTCACTCGAAAAGCCAAAGAGATTGATCCGGAGCAACTATCAACGGCCATAGTAGCGTTCTATGCAGATCCAGCCGTCAACAAGGATGGTTATAGATTTGCACCAGCAATCGCTGTCTGTCTGAGCAAAGAGAGATATACGGGATATCTGGGCAGCGCTCCATCCGTTCCGGCCAGTGTGATGAAAAAGCTTTATGAGCGCAGAGATGCAGGAGAGATTACCCAGGACGACGTTGATCGATTAGCGTCTGAGTATGTAGGGCGGGCAGCATGACCGGTTGCGGCCCGATATCTAACAGAGGCACTCAATACAACTACAGCGGGTCCTTTCTAGCCCTTCTAGGATTGAGGCGGGTCAATGCGTAACCCTCTACGTTCTCTTATTGCGCGCCAGAAGACAGCTTCACGCAGCACACAGAGCCACGCACAGCGCAATTGGGCCGAAAATGGGCAAAGACACCAAAACCAACGCCAACAGGACTCAAATCGGCGGAAATCGCACCAGAACGCGAAAAAATGCAAGACCGTCGCAAGATTTGCCCGGTTTCAAAATCT
>JAHDEZ010000065.1 GCA_020628425.1 Hellea sp.
AATTAAAAAATTTGCCGAGGCGGCCGCGGAATCAAATAATCAGGCTGGACTTGACAATCAGTTACAAGTCAGAGTTGTTGGAGACATAAACTTGGAGACGGAGATCCATCCGCTCGTGATCTGGTTTTAGAATGCGCCAGTACGCCAGGGCAGGCATTCACGGCGGAAAATCAAGAGGACCTGGAAAAAGCGTTCGAGCAAATAGCCCGCTCGCTATTCGAAGTGCGTCTCTCCAAATAAATTTTCTTGGGCGGTAGAGTTATTCTGTAGAGTTATTCTGCGGCTTCAGCCGCGGCTTCATCATCTTTTGACGCATCGTCTTTAGAACGATCTCGCGACGGCGCTTTTCGACGTCTTGACGACTCCTTTTGAGGAGGCTCCTCGACAACCGTTTCATCTTGTTCTTCGGAGTCAGACTCTGTGGCCGTCTCAGCATTATCTGAGTCCTTATCGGATTTCCGAACCTGTGGCGGGTATCGACGACGGGATTTGCCGTCCTCTTTATCATCCCCATCAGAACTTTCGCCGGCCTCGGCTTTGGCCGCTTCAGCTTCGAGGCGAGCCTTTTCCTTGGCGTCTTCAATCTCGTTCACAATCCGTAGATAGTGCTCAGCATGCTGACGATAGTTTTCCGCCTTAACACGTTGTCCACTGGACGCCGCATCTCTGGCCAAAGTTTCATATTTGTCAAAAATCTGTTTGGCCGTTCCACGTACTTTTACGTCGGGTCCGTTGGACTCCATAGAACGATTAGCATTATTCTGGTTATTATTCCGGCGAGATCGCCCGCGCTGACGCTTCATGCGAAAGCCCCTTTTCTGAGTTGGTAGAGATATCCTCTAGCATCAAAATTCTTTGTGCTTGCGAAGGGCTTTTGCCCACTCACGAATTCGACCTAGCAAAGCCCGCCCGTATCGCCAAGCCCTTTTTTAAAAAATTATGCATCAAATTTTCGTGCTGGCCTCACAGGGCTTCCTGCCAGAAACGATGCGATCAAGTCCTGCCAGATCCTGATGGACTTGCAGATCTACCAAAGCCGCTTGTTTCAACAGAGATATGACAGGCTTGGCCTGATTATAGCCTATTTCTAAAATCGCCTGTCCACCCGGCACCAATAAATGACTGAGCTGTGGTGAAATCGCCTCGTAGCACTCCAATCCGTTTTCACCCCCAAATAATGCCAGATCAGGATCGTAATCTGCAACGTCCCGCGGCAGGTTTTCCATATGCTCTTTGTCAATATAGGGCGGGTTTGACAGGACAAAATCAAACTGCGTTTGAATGTCATCTGCCCAGTTCCCCTCAATAAGATGCAAGCGCTCAGCAACTTTGTGATGGTCGGCATTCTGGGCGGCAATCTCCAAAGCCAAAGGCGATACATCAATAGCGGCGCCCTTTGCTTGCGGGCGATGTTTGAGAATAGAGATAGGAATAGCCCCGCTGCCTGTACCCAAATCCAGAACTGTAAACTTTTGCTCTTTGTCCGTTTTACCAATCACCATATCGACAATCATTTCCGTTTCCGGGCGCGGTGATAATACGTGTTTATTGATCCGGAAATCAAAGCCGTAAAACTCTCGAAAACCGAAAATATGGTCCAGAGGCTCCCCAGTAATCCGCCGTTCCACAATATCATTGGATTTTTTTGCTGTGGCCGCTGATATCACATCTTCTGCCGCCAGAATTTGCTCCGAACGATCGAGCTGAGTGATGAACTCTAAAATGAGACTGGCCTCAAGACTGGCCGCCTCAATTCCGGCGGCCAAAAGTTGCCGGGACAAATTTCGGCGCAATTCAGAGAGCGTTAGAAGCTTTGACATAATGCCGCCAGACTCTGGGTCATAAGGGCCAAATCCTCGGGACGCGACAGGCTGTGGTCACCGCTCTTGATCAAGGTGCAGGCCATATCTGTACTTGTCACCACATCAACAATCTGTCGGGAATAATCCGGCGGAACAACAACGTCTTGACCCCCTTGGAAAATTCGAACCGGACCCCGAAAATCAAAGGGCGCGTCAAGGAGTTGATGCGCGCGACCATCCTCAATCAGTGTTCGTCGATATTCATAGGGCGCGTCATATTCCGAGGGTTCAAAATGAACGCCTTTGGTCAGGATGTTATTTTTAACCTCATCCGGCCAGTTTGCCCACATTAGTTTCTCGGTAAAATCAGGCGCTGGATTAATCAGCAAGAGTGCTTTGACCCGTTCGGGTCTTGCACGGGCCGCCAGCATAGAGGACCATCCTCCCATAGATGACCCAATTAGTATAACATCGCCGTCACAGAGCGCGTCCATAACCGTGACCACATCCTGCCCCCACCTGGATATAGTCCCTTCGCCAAACAGGCCTGAGCTGGCGCCGTGACCGTAATAGTCAAAACGAATATAACCCCGTCCAACACTATCGGCCCAGTTATGAAAATGAGTGGCCTTGGATCCATCCATGTCTGAGTTTAGCCCGCCGCACCAGATAATCGTCGGTCCGGTTCCGTCTGACATTTTATAGGCGATTTTCTCTGTCGCTTCTGTTAGGTGAGGCGGCGCATCGAGAATTGAAAGCAAGTTTGTCATAGGCGGTTATTGGTGAGAGTTCTTCAAATTTTGCCGGAACTTAATGCAGGGGGCGTCGAACGCACAACCCTTGAAATGGCCGAAGCTCTGCATAGGGACGGATTTGTGCCTCATATCTGCTCTAATGGTGGACGAATGGTACCGTCATTTGAATCACTGGGCGCTCAACTTCACACGTTTAAAGTTGGAAGCAAAAACCCACTTAAGCTACGTCATCATACGAAATGTCTGATCGACATTATAAAGTCATATAACATAGATATCGTCCACGCCCGCTCGAGAGCGCCGGCCTGGCCGGCCCATGCAGCCGCCAAAGCGACAAACCGTCCCTTTCTGACCACATATCACGGGATTTATAATGCCCGTTCCAAAGCCAAAAAACGCTATAATGCCATCATGGCCCGGGGCGACCTGATTATCGCCAATTCGGCATTCACCCAATCCCATATCATCAAAGAACATGGAACCGACCCCAATATCATAAGAGTTATTCCTCGCGGCGTTGACATGTCCGTTTTTAACCCGGCGCTTATCGATGTACCCGCTGTGAAAGCCCTGCGTCACGACTGGAATATTACGCCGGAACAACGGGTCATATTGCTTCCAGGTCGTCTGACCCGATGGAAAGGTCAAACAGTGGCCATTGAGGCCCTGTCCAGACTTCCGAAAAACTGGGTATTGGTAATGATAGGCGACGCGCAGGGTCGACAAAAATATGTGGCGGAACTTATTGCAATGGCCCGAGACCGGGACCTATCCGACCAAATTCGACTGCCTGGACATAGTGAAAATGTCCCCACGGCCCTGATGGCGTCTGATATTGTTATCGCCCCATCTACCGACCCGGAAGCCTTTGGGCGAACCGTCGCCGAGGCGCAGGCTATGGGTCGCCCCGTCATCGCGTCCGCCCATGGCGGCCCTATGGAAACCGTGATCGACGGCCAGACCGGTCATTTGGTCGAGCCCGGTAATGCAGACGCTCTGGCTGCAGCCATTTCTGAGTGGTCCCGTTGGGATAATTATAATGGCGAGCCGGCGCGCCAACATATTCTGGAAAATTTCTCTAAATCTCAGCTGCAAAGCAAGACAATGGCCGTCTACCGGGAATTACTGATGTAAAATCGCCACAATCGACAAGATTTTTACAAATTCTATCGTAATTCTCTTGAAAATCGGGTTTTGCTTGCCCATATTCCCTTCGCTTTCAACCACCTAAGGAGATTTTGGTATAGCACGACGACCTTACGCAGCCCCCCCTTCGAAAAAGCCCAAGGGCCCTCGAATTAATGGCGATATAGACGCTTCCAAAGTCCTCTTGATTACAGAAACCGGCGAAAAGAAAGGTGTCGTCCCGATTGACGAAGCCTTGGCCGCTGCCCGCTCTGCAGGCCTTGATCTGGTTGAGGTTGCGCCTAACCCGGATGCACCGGTCGTAAAAATCCTGGATTACGGCAAACTTCGCTTTGAACAGCAGAAGAAAAAAGCCGCGCAACGCAAAAGCCAGCGCACTCAGGATATTAAAGAAATCAAAATGCGTCCTAATATCGACACCCATGACTATGAGGTGAAGACCAAACATATGACCAAATTTTTCGAACGCGGCGACAAGGTGAAAGTCACCATACGTTTCCGTGGACGTGAAATGGCCCATATGGATCGCGGAACAAACCTGCTTGAGCGCGTGAAAGAAGACTTTGCCGAAATTGCCAAAGTGGAATTCGAACCCAAAACCGAAGGTCGTATGATGACCATGGTGATGGCGCCGAAATAAAGCTTCTAAACTTTCCGGCTCTTATAAAGCAGAAAACCCAATCCTGCCCAAAAAATTTCAAACCCGGTTTCCATATAGGTTTGCTGGATACCGCTGCCGTCAAAGGCCATGCCGATAATACGGCCCGTGGCCAGTGCCAAAGTGACCAAAACCAGACACAAGGCCAGCCCGCCTTGCTCAAGGCGCTTGACCGTAAACCAAAGGATAAGGACGCCCATTGCAAAAATACCTGCCCACAAGGCCCGTATTTGATGCAAGGCCAGAGTGCTTGGAGTTTCGATCCCCAGAAATGCAGCGAGGCGGTGGGGTAAGATAAGCCCCCACAAACCATAAAGGCTGTAAAAGAGACCGTTGGCTCCATTATAAAGTTTCAACATTCGGTATTCCTACGAAATTGACCCGACTGACACAAGGCGTCGAGGGTTTGCTTACCTTTGATCACACCTTATATCAGACCCTGATTCATACTTGATTCTCGTAAATTCCCCGCTATAAGGCCCAATCCCGTATTTGGGAGCAGCCGCTCAGGCCGAAATGGCATGCCTGAGGGCTCAAAAGGTAAAGCGATGTTCTGGGTTTGGAACCTCGCCATCATTATAGGAGACCGAAATGCCAAAAATGAAAACCAAGTCAGGCGCCAAAAAGCGCTTCAAACTGACGGCCAGCGGCAAAGTAAAAGCCGGTCAGGCCGGTAAACGCCACGGAATGATCAAGCGGTCTAACGACCAGATCCGGAACCTGCGCGGTACTCGCACGCTCAAAGATTGCGACGCCAAGTTCATCAAAAAGAAGTTCATGCCGAACGGCTAACCCATCACGTCAAATTTGGAGTAGACTATGTCACGCGTCAAACGCGGCGTTACCAAACACGCCCGCCACAAAAAAGTTATCGATCAGGCCAAAGGTTATCGCGGCCGCCGTAAAAATACCTTCCGTATTGCCAATCAGGCCGTCGAGAAAGCCGGTCAGTACGCCTATATTGGTCGTAAGCTGAAAAAGCGCCAGTTCCGCGCCCTTTGGATTCAGCGGATCAATGCGGGTGCCCGCCTGCACGGCCTTACTTATTCCCGTTTCATGGACGGTATCAAAAAAGCCGGTATTGAGCTGGACCGTAAAGTCCTGGCTGACATCGCCGCCAATGAGCCGGACACATTCGCGGCTCTGGCCGAAACCGCCAAGAAGCACGCCTCTAAGCCGCACACAGTTACGGCTTAAGTCAGGCGACATTGACCCATTAATAAACCGTCCTTTCGAGGGCGGTTTTTTCATGTGCGCCGCAAAATTGACAGCGTTGTCAAATTTTATTAAGTAACAGCGTGGATTAAAGTCCGGACAAAAACAAGACAAGGGGAAGGTCATGCTGAGATCGGCAACAAGACTGTTGAGCGGAACAGCACTATTATCTGTATCAGTTTTGGCAGCCGGAGCGGCCCAAGCCCAGAACTGTCCGAGTGCGACACCAGTCTGGGCAGATGAATTTTCCGGAACCGCTGTCGATCAAACACGCTGGGAAATGATCACCGGGGACGGTTGTGCCGAAGGCATATGCGGCTGGGGCAATAATGAGCTGCAGTCCTACCGGGCACAAAACGCGACCGTGTCAGACGGCACGTTGAAAATTACGGCCAAGAGTGAAAATTTTGGCAATAGTGCCTATACGTCTGCCCGTATGCGAACCGCCAGTATGACTAATGGCGGAGAGTGGACTCATGGCCGTTTTGAAGCCCGCATTAAAATGCCCGACGCACCGGGCATGTGGCCGGCCTTTTGGATGTTGCCAACCAATCCTGATTTACCCTGGCCACAAAGCGGTGAGATTGACATTGTCGAGAGCACAGGCCGCAATCCGGAGACGATTTACGGCACGCTGCATTATGGACAACCCTGGCCTGATAACCAGTTTACCGGAAATCCCATGCGCAAAATGCCCGACACATGGGCTGACGGCTTTCATACCTATGCCGTTGAGTGGACACCCAATGAGATTAAATGGTTCGCTGATGACGTTTTATATTCCACCAAGACACCGGCGGACCTGGGCAACCCCGCCTTTTGGACCTTTGAGAATTATGCCTATCATTTCATCCTGAATTTGGCCGTCGGCGGGTCATTAGGCGGTGCCGTTGATAATGCCGCGCTGCCCGGTGTCATGGAAGTGGATTATGTTCGGGTTTATGATTACGGACCTCCGGCTTTATCCGGTCCGCATATTACCAAACCGGACGAACCCGCAACATACTCTATTGTCAGCGAGAAAGGTTCAAACAGCACTTATAGCTGGACGGCGCCCACGGGCGAAACCGGAACGGGTTCCAGTTTTACGGTCAATTGGGAAGCAACCAGCGGGCCGGTAAATCTGACCGTGACCAATAGTTGCGGAACTTATAATCTGTCCATGGATGTGCATGTTCAACCGCGTCTGGCAAAAGAGTCTATCCTCGAAGATCATGAAGGCGGCGGCAATCTGACCTATACGGCCATGGACGGGACCTATGAGCGGCCCGTTTCAAACCCGGCACCAGACGCCGTCAATGGAACCTCTCAGGTCGGGCGCTATACCCGTAACGGCGCGGTCCAATATGATTTTATCGCAGGCGATACATCGCTCATTCCGGATGCCGCTGAATTTGTCGATGGCAATAAAGTCTTTTTCCTCGACGTTTATACGGACGCCCCCGTCGGCACGGAAATTCTTGTTCAACTGGAAAACAATCAAACGGCACTGCCGTCCAATTACCCTGTCGGGCGTCACTCCAAATATGTCGCTTATACAGAAACACAAAGTGGTTGGCAGCGTCTGGCCTTTGAGCTTCAAGAGCGCATCAATCTGGATACAGGTGATAATGATGTTACCAGCGTGTTTCTTTTGATCGCGCCCGGGACGGCCAATAACGATGTCTATTATCTGGATAATTTTGATATATACGGCCCAGATACTTCGCCACCGCCGCCACCGCCACCCCCTCCGCCTAATGAACCCCCAGAGAGTAAATGGTGGTATAATTGTGATGGTTTGACCTGTAATTTCAACGGCGAAAACAGTCTCGATACGGACGGTAATGTTGTCAGCCATTTCTGGAGTTTTGAGCCCGGTGCCAGCGGGTTCGGTGCCACAAAAACCCATACCTTTTCAGGCCCCGGCACTTATCGGCCTTTCCTGACCGTCAAGGACGATGACGGGGCCAAGACAACAAAACGCCGGACCGTGACTGTGTCAGACCCCAATGCGCCCAACCTGCCCCCGGAAAACAAATGGTGGTCCCGTTGTGACGGCTTGACCTGTGACTTTGTGGCCAAGCAGAGCTTTGATCCGGATGGTCAAATCGTCAGCTATTTCTGGAAGTTTGAATCGGGTGTGCCCGGTCAATACGGCACGCCCACGACCTATACATTCTCCGCACCGGGTGAATATCGCGTGCTGCTGACCTTGAAAGACGATGACGACGCGAAAACCAAGAAGACCCGCACCATTACGGTCAGCGCGGCCGCCTCTGACGCTTCTATCTCTGACGCTACAGGAGAGTAACTGTAGATTTCATTTCCGGCCACGCATTCCTTTGTATAGACGCAAATGCGTGACCATGCGTTTGACTTTATATGTCCTCTTATTGGGTCTTTTCCTGAGTGCCTGCCAATCCGCCAAGGTGGATGAACGACGGATCCTAAGCCCATCACCTCAGAAAACACCGCCTGCCACCTATCAGTCTACGCCCCTGCCGCCCATAGAAACCCTGACCACACAAGGCGGCGTTCAGGATTTTGAAATTCAAGCGCCGTTCGGACGATTGGCCATGACACGCGCCAATTATGGCAGGCAAGGCCAAGGTCCTTTGATTGTCATGTGTATGGGGGCCACAGAAAACCGCTACAGGTCGAACTTTTATTACATTCAGCGCGCTGTTCATGAGGGCGATGTCATCACATTTGACTATCCCGGCTACGGGCAAAGCGGGGGCCAGGCCACGACAGAAAATTTCGATATGACCGCATCAGTTATGGCTGAATATATTGAAAGTGAGAAACGACGAACAGGCCGCCCTGTCATTGTCTGGGGGCATTCTTTGGGTGGGTTTGTCTGTTCTGAAATCGCTCGGCGAAGCCCCGCCGTGGACGGTGTTATCATTGAAACATCAGCGCAAAATGTCGACCGTGTTGTCAAAAAAGGCCTGCCATTATTGGCCCGCCCTCTGGCCGGTGCCTTTATTGATGACAATATGAGAGGCTATGATATCGCCCGGTCGCTTAGAGGATATAAGGGCCCTGTTCTGGTCATGGGCGCTGAGAAAGACCTCGTCTTGGATGTGGAACTCTCGCAGGAATTGGCCAATGCCCTGTCGACCCAAGGCAATCAAATCCGATATGTCGAATTTGCCAATGTTGGTCATACCAACCTGTTTAAAGGCAAAGGTTTTCGCGAGCTCATCTCAGGATTTATGCGCCAGTTTGGACCTTAATCCAGCACGGCTTTGATAGCGTCTCCCATTGGGGACATGGCCGCTAATGCGCGTTGTTGCTGGGCGGAGATATCATTAATGGGCTCCTGTGGTCGCAAGACCGGATGGACGGCTTTGCGAAGGGGGCGTGAGCCGGCCTCCATAGCAATCATGCTGGCCGTTGCTCTGGGGATATCCATGGGATCGGTTTTCTGATTGCTGCCGCCACCACCGCCGCCCATACGGGCCGTCATCGCCGGATAAGCCTTTAGATGATCCTCAGATAGACGCTCTTTCAGCTTGGCGGAAAGGGCCGTTGAGTTTTCCCAGATATCGGTTGGATATCCACCTGGCTGCACGATCGACACGTCAATATTGTGGGCAACCAATTCATAGGCCACGGCAACTTAATTGCATTTGGGTCAAACATTATAATTAAGCAGCCCTTAAAATTGGGAATTTTTGGGACGCGCAAATGAAAAAGCGCGCCCGAAAGCGCGCTGTCTAAAAGCCTGGTAACCATAGCGGAATTACTCTGTGGCGTTAAAAGAAATCCGCGTTGTACGCGCCTGTTCGACACTGGGTTCGCCATTGACAAGGCGTGGTTCAAAACGTTGTTTTTCAACGGCGCGAATAGCTTCCTTTTCGAAATATTCAGCAAACCGTTGCTCTCCGTCATAATCCATAGAATCGACGCGCGCATTTTCAACGCGGCCATCCGTATTTACATCATAAGTGATATAGACTTTAACGTCGTAAAACTTATTTAATCGCAGGACTCGGCTCGGATATTCCGCTCTGGCTTGACGAGTCACCCGCGCCGGCACAATGGTATCCTCAGAAATGCTGGGCGCGAGACTCGGGGCACTTGCCTCTGGGCGTACAATCTCAGCTACACGCTCCGTTACGACAGGTTCAGCTGCCACGGTCTCGAAAACATTTTCCTGAGTCACAGATTGTGTCTCATCAGAAACAAACGTCTGCTGAGATTGCGCCAGAACAGTTTCCACAGGGCTCACAGACTCCAGGCTCAGAGATGTGGAATTTATGGGGTCCCCCAGTCCCGTATCCGTAAACTGTGCCGCAGGCGCAGTATTTTCTGCCACCCGAATGACCGTCTCATTGGAAGGTGTTACGGCTTGGGATGTTTGAATATTTTGCTGATCATCCACAGCCCGCTTCAAACTATTCAGAAATGCACCTGAAATCTCGTTATCAGACGACAATCCATAAATGGTTTTAAAGTCACGCATGGCAGACTGTGTTTCGATCGTTTGCAACCCATTAATGTCCCCATTGTAGAAACCCAGCAGGCTCAGATCGGATTGAACTTGACGGGTCACGGCTTGATAATCCGTCGTCGCTTCATTGTCTGATTGAGGCGTATTTGTTTCCAGGTTTGAGGTAAGGCTTGTCTTTGACGTAGAAGGGGTTGCAGCCCGTTCTGCCGTTTGAACACGGTTTGTGGTTGGCGCGACATCCGATTCCACTTCGCTTAGAGGCTCAGCATCGGCAGACACGGAGCTTTCAATGTCCAACGCAGCGGAGCTTACCGCGGTTTCTTCGCCTTGGTCTTTGTCTCCTTGCAACGTGTTTTCAGTCGCTTGCGCCATCAATCCAACAGACTTGAATTCAACAGACCCGGCTTCTACGGTCGACGCGGTTGTGGTATCGGCCGTTAACACAGCGTCGCCAGAATCATTCGTGCCCGGCTTATGCGTATCAGGCTTAGAAGCCTGTAAACTGGCTGGTTTGCTTGAATCGTCCTTGGCGCCTAAAGCATATGCCGTTCCAAGCAGAGCAATACCCGCAGTCGCAACGCCCATGAGCAACCAGCTGTTTAACCGGAAACCGCTTTGTTTACGCGCTGCGGGTTTCCGTGGCGCTGATTTTAACTCAGCGACGGGTACCTCAGCAATCGGCGCTTTCATCTCTTTTACCGGCGCAGCCTTTAGAGGTTTTGCCGATATTGCCGGCTTTGTGACGTCTGGCGTTTTGGCCGCAACAGGCTTGGCTTTGGGTTTAACCGGAGGCGCCGCCTTTTTGATGTCACTCTTTTTGCTCTCAGCTTTTTTCTGTTCGGATTTTACGTCTTTTTTGAGTTCGGGTTTGGCCGAGTCGACGTTTGACTCGGCTTTACGAAAAAAACGCCCGAGGAAACCTCCCTTCTCGGAAGTTTCCGGGGGCTTCTTATTTGGTACGGGTTTCTTTGCCCCCACTGATACAGGTTGTGCAGATTTACCCATCAGAACGCGTATATCATCGGCATTTTCCATGTCTTCGATTTGTTTCAAAGACATTTTTTTGCTGGAAAGCACCTCATCAGAGGCTTTGATATCCTGCAATGTCCGGGCGATATCGGTCTTGGCACCATTGAGTCTTTGCTCCAGCGCTTCTCTGGACTTTTTCAACTCTTTAAGGCCCGATTGTTCTTTCTCTGCAGAGATCCGGGCCGTGTCATAAGAGGCTTTAAGCTCCGAAATCACATTTTTCTGGGCGTTCAACTTCTTGCCCAATTCTTGCTTTTCCATATCCAAAGTAGCTTGATGAGCCTTAACCTTATCGCTTTCGGATTTTACAGATGTCAGCGCGTTTAGCGCCTCGGCAGCGCGCTGTTTGGCCGCCTCAACTTCTTTGAGGGCCTTCTCATGAGCTGACTCGGCCCGCTCAAGATTTTTGAACAATTTCTCATTATTCTTTTCAAGGTCCCGCATGGAGGCCGTAACCTTGTCACTGTGAGACTGAATATCGTTTAAACGTGTTTCTTCTTTCGACAGAGACGCTTTGGAATTGGCTTCTTCCTTTTGCGCTGATGCGAGTGATTTTTCCAATCGACCCAAACGCTTATCGTTATCCGCAATATCCGCTTCGGCAGCTTCCGACTTGGCTTTGAAACCAGACAGCACATCTTGGAGTCGGATTTTTTCCTCTTTAGCCGCGTCAATTTGAGTTTTGATAGCCTTTCGGGCCTCGCTACGCTCTTTCTTGAGGCGTTCAGCTTCAGCCTTAATCCGCGCTTCTTCGGCCAATCGGGCTTCTTCCGCCTTACGCTCTTCTTCGAGGCGACGTTCACGCTCCAGACGACGTTGCTCATCGAGGCGTAGTTTTTCAGCCTCTTCAAAAGCCTTGGCCGCCCGCTCCATTTCAGCAATTCTGTCAGCTTCGGCTTTCAAGGCCTCATCGGCTTTGCGCGCCGCTTCCAATGCGGCAGCCTGGGCCGCTTCGCGGGCCTTGGAGGCAGCTTCCATTTGAACGCGGTAATTAGCAGCGGCCTTTTCTGCCTCTTTCGCGCGACGTTCCGTTTCTTCCAGGGACAGCTGGACAGTCGGTGTCGCGCCATTTGCATTCTTTCGGCTGGTTGGCGCTGCCTTAGGGGATTGGCCCCAGACAATCTCAGATTTGAAACCTGAATCCGGCCGAGACAGGGTGATTTTGTCCCCGGATTTCAGTTTCTTGGCAAATTCCGCCGGAATTTCTACAATGCTGGAGGACTTGTCGGATTTGCAATCCAGCAAGGTTCCCTTTTCATCGGCGACCCAACCGACAGGTGATAGCCACTCAGAACCGTTGCGGCATAATTTGACCAATAGCTGATCAGACCCGGCGACCTGATTAATCCGAAGATTATTCGTGCCCTCCACTTGTTCCATAGATGATTTGCTCTGTCCCATACTTCCACCCTCAAACCTGTTAGAATTTTATTTACCTTATTCAGTGGATGGCCTGACGGGAAGCCGTCTCAACGCTCAGGTGAACATTCAAATGATTTAGTCTTGGGATGAATCGCCCTTTTATCCACAGGCGCATTGTGGATAACTTATCGTTCAGGATTTTTCGATAAGCGCACGACAGCGTCCGGCAGATTTTGACACAGAATATTCGCCAATTTCTGAATTAAAGGCCGGCGTGGGAAGGTCTTGCGAAATGTCAAATATATTCTCCGGTAAGCCTTTGAATCATTTAATTTTTCTGTCTCCAGCCCATAGTCTTTCAACCAGCTGCCCCCCACGGCCATAGCGGGTAGAAGGGTAATACCAAGGCCCGCAGCAACCATATTCACGAGCGTTTCCAGGCTGGTTGCCCTGACAGATTGAATTTCAGGCCTTGAATCGATGCGACACACGTCCAGAGCCTGATCCCTGAAACAATGACCTTCGGATAATAGAAGTAATTCATCTTCTGGGAGATCATCCACGCGGATTCCCTTCATCAATCTTAGATCATGTCCCGTCGGAAACACCACCCAGAACGGCTCATCATAGAGGGGGAGCGCCTCGAACCGCGAATCATCGGGCGGCGTTGCCAAAATGGCCACATCCAGACGCCCGTCTTGAAGATATTGATTAAGCCGATCTGTAATGTCTTCCTGAAAGCCAACCTGTAAATTGGGGAGGGCTTCACGGCAATGTCGAACAAAATGCGGCACCAGATAAGGCGCAATGGTCGGGATGAAGCCCAATTTCAAGTGACCACTCAAAGGATCCCGGGCCGCACTGGCGGTTAAGCGCATACGTTCTGTAATCTTCAAAGCTTCATCGGCCAATTTGACCAATTCTGCGCCAACCTCTGTTAAACGGACAGATTTATTATCCCGTTCAAATATCTTTACACCGAGTTCCTGCTCCAATTTTTTGATCTGGCTGGACAGGGCTGGTTGACTGACATGGCAACTTTCGGCGGCCCGACCAAAATGCCCATGGCGGGCAACGGCGGTGATATAAGACAGATCTCGTATGTTCATAAGCTATAATTATCGATAAAATAGAAACAATCAATTATACAAATCGATAAATCGACTTTATTCTACTGCCCAAACTCAA
>JAHDEZ010000066.1 GCA_020628425.1 Hellea sp.
TCCCCAAACCGGACATACCAAATTAGAATTATTTTATGGCTCGCGCAAATGATCTCTCGGTGCTTCAAGAAGCCAATACAACACATTATCTTCGAATACAGGGCTACTCGTAATCTTGCGATGCACCGATGGCAAGAACATGACCGAAGTCCAGCTTATGGGAGATTTAAGAGTGGGTGACCATTCACCACCAACCCGTTCATCCAACAGTGCACTGGCTCGTAATACGGAATCGTCCCCGACGCCATAACGCAGAATTGACACCTGGCCAGAGCGACTGTTGACCGATAATATTTCGGGTGTTTCAGATGCGTCTCCAGCGACTAAAATCAGTTCTACGCCGTTGGGAGGAGCCGCTTCTATATCTAACGCCGATTGAAATTGTTTTGCCCGGCTTAAAGCGAAAGATTGAAAATCCGCGGCTAAATTGGTTCGTCTCTTTGCGTTCTTCTCATGGGGCAATAAACGCGAAATTACGCGTTGAGTTTTTTCATCTTGCCCGCTCAAGCCCCAACCATATTTTTGCCAAATCGATGGATCAAAAATATCTATAACCGGATCATCAATATTGCCGTCCCATACAATCGATTTATGCCTGTTTCGGGGCAGCATTTGATAAACCGAAGTAAAAGTCCCTAAAATTGCGGGATCATAGTGAGGCAATAATGGCCGTCCTGTATTAAAGCCATTCACAAGTTGCTCAAACGCCTCTAAAGCGCCTGCGTTCGGCGGAGCGACCAATATGACCCGTTCAACGTCTTTTGCACCGGCCCAAGTCAATTCAGGAAGTGAACCATCCGCGGGAAGTTCAGCCTCCCCGTATCTTAGAAAGTACCGGGTTAAAATTCCACCCATTGAATGTGCTGCGATGTCAAACTTAACATCAGCGTTTTTTATGCCATATTGTATTTCATATTGCTTTTGAACCTCTTCCCGTTTTTCGTCGATAAAGGTTTTTAAGGCTTTTGCATTATGGGTAAGGTCGCGTCGCCAATCGTAATCAAATTGGAAGCAGGTGAAATGATCTGTTCCGTAATCAATCGAATTTAACCCAAGCGTTTCATCCCGGTAACCGCCCGCCCCCAATGTTGCTAAAATACCAGCATAAGCTTGAACCTTAATCGGAAAGCCGATTAGATCCAGCTCCAAGCTCTCAAGAACGCCGTCTGAACGCACTTTTCCAAATTCACGTTCGGAGGAACTATCAATGGGCAAAGCAATTAATCTGGTGCCCTCGTCTGTTCTTGGGTCGGCATATTCGGCACGGAACGCGCCCCAAACCGTTTGTCCGCTTTCATCGTCAACCAGGCGACTTCCTAAAATTCCGGGTATCACAATGATCGGATTTCGATCCGGCAAATGATATTGCGCCGTTCGATCATAATTTTTTTTCAAGGTTGTCCGTTGATTGGGGGCGGAGGCACAATTTGCCAGTCCGATCCCAATGACTAACAATAAGATTATTCTAGTGATCGGATGATTCATGAAGTTTTCTGTCAGCTTTCCCAGTAAATTATTAAATTTGAAGATCGCATGCATTTCATTATAAGTGAAGAAAGCATGGACCAATTTACAAGAATTTGGCCATAATTGAGACGAAATGACCGTTACTCCGGACGTATTGTAAACAATTAGGTTTGTCGTTTTTGCCAGTTCCACGTAAGTTAGCCCAATGGCCGTCTTTGTTGACATATTTGAAACGCTGAATTTGAAAGGCGTGTTTTACTACCGCGCCGATTTTTCGCCGTTTTGGGCTGTCGAAATACCAAAATTCGGCCAAGCAGCGCGATTTCACCACGTAATCAAAGGGAGCTGTTATTTTACCTTTCCCACGGGTCGTCAGGTAAAACTCAATCCAGGAGATATGGTTTTAATTCCACGGGGCTCTGCGCACATATTGTCTTCAGAACCGAAATCATCGGCACCAAAATTAGAAACCGTTCTGGCGGATGCGGGCTATGACGGAAAAGGCGTGTTAGTCGTAGGTACAGGTAATCCTGATGCAATGACCCAATTGGCCTGTGGCCATCTGAGCTTCCCTGCCGAGGCAAATCATCCGCTTTTGCAGGCGCTTCCGGAATTCATTCATGTCACGGTTGAAGATAGAATGAAAAATGTGTTTCTTGATGAGTGTATTCGGATGATTGTTCGGTCAGTTATGTCAGACGGATTGGGATCGGCGGTAACAGTCAAAAAACTGTCCGAAATCATATTCGTTGAAATGATTGGTTCCGGCATTGGCGCCAATGGCCGTATGAAAAATGTCTTACGGGCGTTCTCAGACGAACATATTGGTCATGCACTAGACCTCATTCACAAGAATGTATCCCAACAGTGGACAGTAAAGTCGCTCGCAACCGAGGTCGGCATGTCTAGAAGTCGATTTGCGGAGCAGTTTAGTGAGCTCCTGGGAATGGGCCCAATGAAATATGTTTCTGAGTGGCGTTTGCAAAAGGCGATCAATTTGTTGAGTCATTCTTCATTTGATATTCAAACTATTTCAACAAAGCTCGGTTTTAGCTCACCCGCAGCATTTACCCGTGCATTCAACGCAAAATTTGGAACTAGCCCCAGCAAATACCGAAAAAATACGCTGTAAGTTTACATTTTGTCCCAAACAATTACCCCAACCCCCCTTAATTAACCCTAATTATTGTTAACAAATCTGCAATCCTGCAGTGTGTGATTTCGACGTTTTCAAAATAAGCGAGAGGAGATAACATTGAAATTTATACCTTCTAGATTACATGGATTTATCGATTACGCGACGGCGCTAATTCTTATTTTAGCGCCACTGGTTGTACTGCCAGCGGTTGGCATTGCAAAATGGCTATCCATCGCCGCCGGTGTTGGGCTGATCATTTACAGCTTGATCACGGATTATTCGGTGAGCGCCCGGAAGGCGATTTCCTTTCGCTTACATCTGACATTGGATTTTCTAGCCGGAATCGTATTTGTGGCAGCACCGTTTGTCTTTGGTTTCAGCGGGTTGGTCAAGAACTATTACCTCGTAATAGGGATTACCGTGATCCTGGTCGTTTTATTCACCAAAAATGACATAGATTCATAGAGAGGAAAGTAAATATGAAAATGCGAAGTAAAACTCTTGCGTCGGGCTTGGCAATCTGCCTGGCGATGGGATTATTGGCCTGCCAACCCCAATCCTCAAATTCGTCTGAGCCTGAAACGGTCTCCAAAAAAACATCGTTTTACGAACTCGATTCCACTGGTGCGTTGATTAGGCCAACCGACTATCGAACGTGGGTATTTGTAGGTACGCCAGTCACGCCAAATGATTTGAATAACGGCAAGGCGCCCTTCCCGGAATTCCACAACGTTTATATTGATCCAGTCAGTTACGAGCATTACAAAGCTACGGGTCAATGGCGTGAAGGCACCATTCTTATGAAGGAACTTGTCAGCGTCGGCACTAAAGCAGCCGTTAGCGGCAATGGCTATTTCATGGGCGAATTTATTGGTCTTGAAGCGACCATAAAAAGCGCAAAAGATTTCCCAAATGAGCCTGGAAATTGGGCATATTTTAGTTTTACAAACCCGGAGACCGGCATCCTAGCCGAAACAGGAAACGCATTTGAAGCGGCGTCGTGCAATTCATGTCATGAAGGCAATGCCCAGGACGATTTTGTATTCACGCAATACTATCCTGTATTATCGGCAGCGAAAGGATATGGCGCGGGTTCCCCCGAAAATGTTTCCCGGAGAACCGCCGAAAAAAAGTCCCCTAGTGCTGTAGCCCAAGATCAATCCATGGATGATGAAAATGATCCTTGGATGGCTACAGCACCAACTCCCGAGCTTGCGAGTTCTGATGTTCCGGTAAAATTGGATCCGCTTTTCGCTTATCTGCAATCGGGCAATTATCGAAAATTCAAATATCAAGAATCCGAAAATCATCCGTCGATTGGACCTCATACTCAATTGGGATTGCCAGTTCGTGTCTATTACAATGAAACAATCGCAAAATCGTTACTGGATGGACAAAAGGAACATCCAAAAGGATCCGCAGTTGTGAAAGAGATGTTCGACGCTGATAATATTCTTGCCGGCTGGGCTGTTATGGTCAAAACGCAAGATACCTCCGATGGAGGTAAAGGGTGGTTTTGGTATGAGGGCATCAGTGTATCAGACAAGACCAAGATGGCCGCAATTGGCAATGGCGTGCCAGGGTGTCAAAGTTGTCATACAATTGGCTCAGATATGGTTAGGAGCAATGTGTCAGCCATTCAGTAGCTCATACTAAAATGGTCTGGACCGAATTTGCAACTGTTCCGCTCGTCTGAATTCTGGACGCGGCATTCGGGTGACGCAGATACAGTAAAAAATGCGCAAACATTTTTTATCCGGAAGTAGCCCCAAATTGTTAACGCGTCGCGTAAACTTTTTGCGGGGCTTTAAACAGCAATTTTCTGCCTAATTACCCAAAACTTAGTAATGCGTGAGCACAAACATGTCTAAAATTTATATTGCCCCTGGAAAACGAACACCTTTTGTTAAAGCGGGTAATGAATTTGCATCCTTTGAAAGTATGGATCTATCAAAGCCTGTTATCCAATCCATGGTTTTGCAGACCCAGCCAGATTTCGTAATTTGGGGTCAGGTGATACCGGATCCCGCTATTTCAAATTTAAGCCGTGAACTTCTTCTGGAAATCATCCTGCTTCTCCCAATATCACAATCCAATAATGATATTTGGAGGCTAATGTGTCACATACATTAACTTATAAAAAATCAGAAAAGGCGATTTCCAACCTTACTGAGGAGCAGTTTCGTGTAACCCAATTCGGCGGAACAGAAGCCCCATTTTCGGGCGAGCACCTGGATAATAAAGAAGCAGGAATTTATGTTGACCCGGTGTCTGGTGAGCCCCTGTTCGCATCAATACATAAATACGACTCGGGATCCGGTTGGCCTAGTTTGACACGTCCAATCAACAATGAACATGTCATTGAGAATTTTGATGACAGTCACGGAATGCGCCATACCGAAGTTCGTTCGCGAGACGCCGGCGCTCCTCACACCGATCCGAAACATGCATGCAGCGGCAAAGCCTATTGCGGAGAGAAGCGAGAACCGGGAAAGAAACAGGAACCACAAATTAAAAGGAAACTAGGAACTTGTCTTACTTGGGGTGATTCTAAGCCGCTCAGAAACATGTGGCCTTAGTCAAGAGCGATCTTTTCACCTGTCCAAGTTCTTCTACCTATTTGGGAGCAGGTACAGGACGGCATCTCTCGCATTCACAAGCATCTCAACTTGTACGTATGCCCGCGCCATAATACGAAGGCCCGAATAGACAGACAGTATCAAAGCCGCTGTCTCATCGGTAGTAGCCTCCTGATCCGCCGACTCACCTTGTGTTTGCAAGGCGGCTTTCAAGGCTGATAACATTTTGGCGTAACCCCGCTGGACCCGCGTCTCGACTGCTTCATCAAAAGCCGAACGATCCGCAGACGCATTACAGAGAAAGCATCCCCGCCTATCCCCGTTGGACCGAACCGCGACAATGGGAGCCGACAAAAAGGCGTGTACCCGATCATAAACGGATTGGCCAGCGTTCCTCAAAGCCCTTACCGCGCTATCAACCATCAATCCCTCATAATGTTCGAGCGCTTTCAAGTAGATTGAATTTTTATTGCCATAAGCTGCGTACAGGCTTGCTTTTTTCACTCCTGTTGCTTCCACAAGCTCGCTTAGCCCTGTTCCCTCATATCCTTTTTCCCAAAAGACCTGCATGATGATAGAGAGCGTCTCTGCTTCATCAAATTCACGGGGTCGTCCTGGGCTTGCTTGCTTTTTATTGTCATCACGCATTTGTGATCTCCTAATTGTTGACCGATCGGTATATATATGCAATATACAACTCATCGGCAGTTGAGCCGGTTTCGTTTTAACCAAATAATGACCGAACGGTCAAGAAATAGAGAGAACTCATGACATCCACAATCGACACACAAATTGGCACTTCCTCGCAAGACCGTGCTTTAGATTTGAATTCGCTCGGCGAGCGTATCAGCACATTCGGACGTATTGCCCTTAAAGCTTCAACCGTTACAGTGCTGGGCTGGATCGGCGCGATGAAATTCACGGCTTATGAAGCAGGCGCCATCGAAGGCTTGGTCGCCTCAAGCCCTCTGACAAGTTGGCTTTATAAGGTCACGTCTGTGCAAGGCGCTTCCAACCTGATCGGCGCGACAGAAATCGCCATTGCAGGACTATTGGTGCTGGGTTTCAAATTCCCAAAAGCCGCCTTACTCGGTGCTCTCGGCGCGATCGCCACCTTCCTCGTCACAGCCAGCTTCCTCTTTACAGCCCCTGTGACTGAAGCCTCGCTGGGCGGCTTCCCGGCGCTCTCAGTTGTTCCGGGGCAGTTCCTCCTGAAAGACCTTGTTTTGCTGGCCGGTGCGATCTTCCTCGCTGGAGAAGCGCTGAAAGACACAGCCAAGTCATAACAGGCGCATCCATGTTTTGATCTCGACGGGCCTATTGGTTCGTCGGGACCGAGGAAAGATAACATCATGTCCAACTCCCCGAAACTCAGCCACTATTTTGTCCTGACCAGTATGCTGGCAGTGACGATCTTCTTCTTCAACGCCATTCTGACAACTCCAACTGTTTTTTAGGTTTAGCTTTGAAGGCCATGAAAGGATTTTAAAAATGACTTCCGATATTCTGTTATATACCAAAGGATACTGCCCATACTGCAAACAGGCGAAAGCCTTGCTTCGCTCAAAAGGCATCACAGAGTGGACTGAATACGACCTAGAACAGGTCCCTGAAAAACGATCTGAAATGATCAAAGTCTCAGGCGGCCGCACAACCGTTCCACAAATCTTCATTGATGGGCATCACGTGGGCGGCGCATCTGACCTCTTCACCCTGAATGAAGCGGGTGGCTTGGACCCCTTATTGGGGTTGAGTGTCGCCTAACTCTGTTAAACTGAAGATTTAAAAGGAGACAGCAATGTCCAAAACATACCTCATTCCCGGTCGCCGGACCCCCTTTGTCAAAGCAGGCAAGGAATATGCCTCTCTCAATGCGATTGAGCTCTCCAAGCCTGTCATTCAAAATATGGTTGAAACAGCAACGCCTGATTTCTTCGCCTGGGGGCAGGTTATTCCCAGCCCCAGTATTTCAAACTTGGGGCGTGAGCTTTGGCTGGAGGCTGGGCTGGATCCGTCCGTACCCGCTTTTTCAACCCAACTGGCCTGCTCAACCAGCATGTTGGCCACTATTCAGGCCTCTTCTATGTTAGGGATAGGCGGCAATCATCTTGCCCTTGTGGGCGGGGTTGAGTCGATGAGCCATGTGCCGATCGCTTTGAAAGAAGAGGTCGCACAGAAACTCGCCTTCCTGTTCCAAACCAACCCGGCCGCCGCCTTGGAAGCCTTCCAAGCCCTTCAACCTACAGATGTGGACTTGCCTGTAAAAGGATGGGCAAACCGCATTTCTGGTCGGTCCATGGGTGAGCATACGGAAGATACAGCCCGGCATTTCAATATTTCACGCGAAGATCAGGACCGGATCGCGTTCAATAGTCATGACCGTGCAACCCAAGCACAGTCGGACGGGTTTTTTGATGATCTCCTGATACCTTTCCAGAATGTCAACGCTGACACGATCCCTCGGGCGGACTCAACCTTAGACAAGCTTTCAAGCCTAAAGGCCGTATTTGACCGGGGACCCAATGGAACGCTGACGGCGGGCAATTCGTCGCCGCTTACTGATGGCGCAGCAGGACTATGGGTCGCAGATAAACAGGGTCTCAAAGACTTGGACGCCAGTCAGGCTGTCGAACTGGTCGACTGGCAGATTGAAGCGATGGATTACAGGAATGAGGAAGGTATTCTTATGGCACCGGCGCGCGCCATCCCCAAATTATTGGCACGTCACGGCCTGAAGCTGAGTGATATCGCCTTATTTGAAATCCATGAAGCCTTTGCGGCGCAGGTTCTGGCGAATGTAAAAGCCATAACGGATCCTATCTATAGGCAGGAAAAAGCGGGCGTTGATTTTGATCTGGGAGATTTCCCGTGGGACCGTCTAAACCCCAATGGCGGGTCGCTCGCGATCGGACATCCGTTCGGGGCAACGGGTGCGCGCATCCTAAGCCAAGCTACCAAGGAACTCAGCGCCCATCCGTCAGGCAGCTACGCCCTTGTATCCATCTGCGCGGATGGCGGCCAGGGCACAGTTGTTCTGTTGCGTAAATCATAACGTATAGGCGTGCCGTCTTTGGCGGTACGCCGCTTATGAACCATTATCTCGTCAAAGGGGGAGCACAATGAAAACCGATGTTCAAATTCAACGCCATGATGATCAGACCTTATCAGGTGTTCTGCACAGTCCGGATGATCAGCCGATCCTGGCATACGCCCTCTTTGCCCATTGTTTCACCTGCACGAAAAGCATCAAGGCAGCAGTCTATATTTCCGAGTATCTGGCCCAACAGGGGATTGCGACACTTCGGTTTGACTTTCTCGGATTGGGACGCAGCGAAGGTGACTTCGCTGAGAGTAATTTCTCGACAGGCATTCAAGATACCATCAGCGCCGCCCGTTACTTGGAAGAACATTATCAGGCTCCACAATTGTTAGTGGGTCATTCCTTTGGCGGCACTGTGGCTCTGGCAGCGGCTGCGCACCTGTCTTCGGTGAAAGCCGTTGCGACAATCGGGGCGCCTGCCTCTCCTGAACATATTCTCAAAGCTTTTTCAGACCATCTGGATCGGCTTAAGAATGAAGGACGGGCGGTCATTCCGCTGGCGGGGGTTCCGTTTGAATTTAAGCAGGCTTTTGTCGATGATGTGACCGCCTATCTACCTGATTATGGGGCGTTGAAAGCCGCTATTTTGGTGATGCATTCTCCGCTTGATGACACGGTTTCGATTGACGACGCCACCAAAATATTTGTGCAGGCAAAGCACCCTAAGAATTTTATAAGCCTTGATGAGGCAACACATCTATTATCAGGTCAAAATGATGCCGCATTTGCTGCTGACATCATTGGTCATTGGGCCAAACGTTATATTTCCCCTATTCCGGTAGAGGTGGAACAACAGCCAATAAACGGCATCAGGGTCGAAGGAAGAACTGACCAAGCCTTTTATACGGTCGCCCAAGCGGGACATCATAGATTTATCATTGATGAGCCAGAGCGTGTTGGTGGTTCGGATAAAGGCCCAACACCCTATGATTATCTGGGGGCGGCCTTGGGGGCTTGTACGTCTATGACTCTCAACATGTATGCTCGGAGGAAAAAGTTAGCGGTCGATTCTGTCTCCGTCCGTGTCGAACATGACCGGATCCACGCGCAAGATTGCGATGATTGCGAAAAAAATGACGGAAAAGTGGATCGGTTTATTCGCTTTATTGAGATCGCAGGGGATTTGACCAAGGCACAACGCCAGCGCATGATGGAAATCGCCGATCTCTGCCCGGTTCACAAAACGCTGGAAAATGAGATCAAAATCGAAACAATGCCCACGCACTGAACTCTATTTTGATCGAGTAAAATAGGAGGGATCAATGATTGATGTTTATACGGCCAATACGCCAAATGGTGTGAAGGTTACCATTGCACTGGAGGAGTTAGGTCAGCCTTACACGCTCCATATGCTTGATTTGGGGGCGCAGGATCAAAAGCGGCCCGAATTCTTAAAAATCAATCCCAATGGCCGCATTCCGGCGATTGTCGACCCAGACGGAGCCAATGGACACCCGATCCGCGTCTTTGAAAGCGGCGCTATCCTGCTTTACCTCGCCGAGAAATTTGGAGGTCTACTTCCTGAAGATACCGCGCTGCGGATTGACGCGATCGCTTGGACCTATTTTCAAACTGGGGGCATTGGCCCCATGATGGGGCAAGCGGGATATTTTCAACGAAATTTCCCTGACTTTGAGGCCGGGTTCGAGCGCTTCAACACGGAAAGCAAACGCCTTGTGGGTGTCATGAATGACGCCCTCTCGAGTTCACCATTCCTTGCCGGAAACAGCTTCACCATTGCTGATATCATGCACATTGGGTGGATAGATCGCGCCCCTTCATATTTTGGCTTCGATCTCTCCACCTTTCCCGCTGTAGAAGAATGGCGTGACCGTGTGATGGAGCGTGACGGCGTGCAGCGCGGGTTGGCTGTATTATAATGATTTCAAAAACAACGATTAGATTTGGAGAATCAGATGAATGATTACGATGTTGATGTTGCCATCCTTGGTGCTGGAACGGCCGGGATGGCCGCCTATAGAGAAGCAGCCAAATATACAGACCGCATTGCCCTGATCGATGGGGGTCCGCTCGGCACTACATGTGCGAGGGTGGGCTGTATGCCGTCCAAGCTTCTCATCAGTGCCGCCGACGCGGCTCACCATGCACGCCATACTGCGCAATTTGGTGTACAGACGGAAGAACCACAAATTGACGGTGTTGCTGTTATGGCCCGGGTACGCTCAGAACGTGACCGTTTTGTCGGCTTTGTCAAAGAGGCTGTGGAAAGCTTTAGCGACACCCATCTGATCCGCGATTATGCGCAATTTGAAGATGACCACACGCTCAAACTCTCAAACGGCAAAACACTCACGGCGCGCAACATTGTGATCGCGACGGGGTCACGTCCGAATATTCCGCCACCCTTTGAAGCCGCAGGAGATCGCCTCATCGTCAATGATGACGTCTTTGACTGGTATGACCTGCCAAACTCAGTTGCTGTCTTTGGCGCCGGTGTCATCGGCTTGGAAATTGGACAGGCTTTACATCGCTTAGGCGTTAGAATGCGCCTCTTTGGCCGGGATAATCTGGTCGGGCCCATCAGTGACCCAGAGGTTCGCGATTATGCGCGGGACGCCTTCGGCAAGGAATTCCTTGCTGTCTGGCATGCGGACACCCGCATTAGTCGAGAGGGTGACGAAGTTGTCGTGGCCTGGAGTGATGACACCGGCGAGCACGAAGAGCGTTTTGATTACCTGATCGCAGCGACAGGACGCAGACCTAATCTTGATAAGATTGGGCTTGAGAACACAAGCCTCACGCGTGATGAACGCGGCACGCCGCTCTTCGATCCATTGTCAGGCCGTGTGGGCGACAGCCATGTCTTTATTGCCGGTGATGCCAATGTGCAGTTGCCTCTTCTACACGAAGCCGCCGACGAAGGCCGGATCGCGGGTGAAAATGCTGCGCGCTTTCCTGACGCCTATCGCCGAGCCCGACGTGTGCCGCTGGGTGTCGTCTTCTCTGACCCGCAAATCGGCATGGCCGGCAAGACCTTTGCCCAAATTGAAGACAGCGGTATTGATTTTGAGACTGGCGAAGTCTCCTATGACGACCAAGGGCGCGCCCGCGTCATGGGCGTCAATAAGGGTTTGCTGCGTGTTTACGCGGAAACGGAAACAGGGCGTCTGCTCGGCATGGAAATGATCGGCCCGCGTGCTGAGAACATATCGCATTTACTGGCCTGGGCCATTGATGCGGGAGAAACCGTATCAGAAATCCTAAACAAGCCCTTCTACCATCCCGTCCTCGAAGAGGGCGTTCGGACAGCATTGCGTAATCTCAACCATGCGCTCGGCTTTGGCCCCAATCCGCCGCTACGCTGTATTGATTGTGGACCGGGCGCGTAAGGTGAGCGAGCGAAAGGCGCGATGACCAGCCTTATTGATATAATCTGGCTGAGCGCCCTTGTGGCGCTCTGCTTCCCCATGGGTGCGGTCCTGTCCCTCACACTTAACATCAGTCACCGTATGACGGCTGCTTTCATGGCGTTGGGGGCCGGACTGTTGATTGCAGCGTCTTTCCTCGATCTGATCAACGCTTCACTACATGATCTCGCGCTGCCGTCTGTCATTGCGATGATTTTGGCGGCAGCGACTTTGTTCAGTGGAGCGAATTGGTGGCTCTCCAAACGCGGGGCGAAGCACAGGAAGCGATGCGCAACGTGCCTCGATGATATGGATACAGAACTGAGTCCTGATAATGGTTTAGCCATCACACTTGGCACAATCTTGGACGCCATCCCTGAAGCGCTGGTTCTGGGTGTCACCCTGACTGGGAGTGGCAGCGCTATCCCGCTCGCTGTTGCTTTAGGGCTTGGGAATGTTGCACAGTCGGTTTCCAGCACATCTGGCTTGAAAGCCTCAAACGTCTCAACCTTACATATCATGATCTTATGGGTTGGACTGGCGATCATCGTCACACTGACAACGCTTATGAGTTATGCGCTGATGGGCACGTTAGGCCCCAATCTCAAGCCATGGCTGGAAGCCTTTGCAGCCGGCATATTGCTGGCGATGGTCTGTGAAGCCATGCTGCCCGAAGCTCATCACAAAAGCCCGGCCTTTAGCGGGCTTATTGGAACGCTTGGTGTGTGTGTCTATCTGGCGATCCACGGAGTGATGTGATGGCACTCTCAGTCAATGGAGCCATAAGCCTGCTCGTTCGAACGCCAACAGCGCTCTTTCCCATTGCGCTGGGTCTCGCCGGATTGGGTTCGGCAATGAGCGTTGCGAGCGATACGTTTTCACTTTCTATTTTGGGCACCCTCTCTTTTGGGCTCATTGTTCTCGCTGCGATTGTACTGTCTATTGATATTGGGTTATATCTGACGAAGTTTGTCAGATCACGGCAAGCGGTACGCGAGGACTTTTCGGTTGCGACACGCGCAAATTTGCTCGCCCCGGGGTTTATGGCCGCCATGATATTGGGAAGTACATGGCACAACGATAATTCTATAGGCGGCATCATCTGGATGGTCGCCAGCATCGGTCATCTTATTTTACTCTTCCGCTTTGTGGGACGGTGGCTTGTTCGCGCCTTCTCACCGGATGATCTCAATCCAACATGGTTTTTGCCAGCAGCAGGAATCATGACCGCAGCCTTAACCTGGCCTCACTTTGGTCCCTCGGAATGGCCGTTACTGTTACTGGCGATCGGGGCGATCTTGTGGATCATGCTGCTACCATTGATCTTCCGCCGTCTTGTTTTCGAACCGCCCTTAGGGCCGGGATTGCGTCCTACATTGTTTATTCTTGCCGCGCCATTCGGCCTCTTCGCCGGAGGACTACAAACCCTGGCACCTGAGATTTCGACTTTAATCCCTTTCGGGCTTCTCTCAGGAGGAGGATTCTTGCTGTTGGTCCTTTTCTCGCAACCAGGGTTCCTCATCCGGACTGGCATAGTGCTGAGCTGGTGGGCTGCGACATTCCCAGTGTCTGTTATCGCAATCGGCTTCCTCCGCTTGGATATGACGAATGGGAACATTACACTCTGGATCGGCGCGGCTTTTTTACTGATGGCTGTTGCCACGACATCAATCGCGACAGTCGCGACCCTTAGAGCGGCTTGGTGTACGTGTGCGAGTACGGTCTCAAAAACAGAAATCCAGATCGGAGAGATGCAGGGGACTGGACGGTAGGGCGGTCGAGAATTGAAAAGACGTCAGCCTGAACGTCTACTAGGGATACATCCAGATTTTGTTTAGCGACCGTTATTGGGCGTTTTAACACGCTCGGCTTATGTCTCCTTTGCCCCCACAGTACGCATCCCGCAAAAGACTCAGCATGTCCGGTTTCGGGGA
>JAHDEZ010000067.1 GCA_020628425.1 Hellea sp.
CCACTGGATTTCCATTCCCAAAGCTCGGCTGTAAATGAAAAATCCAGATCAATCATGGTAACGTAAATACTCCCGAGGATGTGATTTGTTTGATGTCACGATTAAGGTATAGGTGCCCTATGAAAAAATTTATTGCAATGTCGGGATTAGTGTTCCTGAGCGCCTGTGCTCAGGCCCAAACCTCAAACCAAACTATAAGCCAAACCGCACAGGTTCCAACCAACACATCGGACGATAAAATAAACCCGGCACAAAGTGTGCAAGCTTCGGGTGTTACTGATACGGCAATTTTTGCTGGTGGTTGTTTCTGGTGCATGGAATCCGATTATGAAAAGCTACCAGGTGTTATCGAGGCTGTCTCCGGTTATGCGGGCGGCTCTGGTGTTACGCCAACCTATAAGAACCACACGAAATACGGTTACTATGAGGTCGTTGAAGTGACCTATGATACGGGGCTTCTGAGTTATAACGACTTGTTGAATTATTTTTGGGTTCATGTTGACCCCACAGATGACGGCGGTCAGTTCTGTGATCGGGGCCCGTCTTACCGTACCGCTATTTTTGCTCGCCCGGATCAAATAGAAGCCGCGCGAATGTCAAAGGCGGAGATTATCGCAACCAAACCTTTTTCTGCGGATATTGTCACGCCGGTTCTCGAGGCCCCGACCTTTTACGAGGCCGAAGATTACCATCAGGACTTCTATCAAAAAGAAAGCGATCACTATATGCGATACCGCACAGGTTGTCGTCGGGATGCCCGGACGGCTCAGCTTTGGGGCAAATAATTACTCAGCAGGTGCAGCGTCCGGTTTCTTTAAAACGGCCGCACCATAAAGTTTCGGGCTCAGACTATCAGCCCAAAACACTTTTCCAAGGCCCCGTGCCGTTTTCGCCAGATATTTCACATAGGCTGGGTGACCCAATAATTTGAGTCCGAAATAAATGGGTGCGTACATTAAGAGCTGAACAGTACCGGTGACCATAAATCGCGCTACGCCTGGAATACCTTTCCAACCACGATTGACGTGGATATGGGTAGGACCTTGACCAAATGCAAAATTACGCGTCCAAATATATTCTGGCGTGGCCCGTTTGGCAGGGACAATTTCCCAGGATTTAGCAGCTGGAGACCATCCGACCAAAGTGCCGCCCATCCGCAAATGGTCAAAAAGAATGTCATCTTCGCCGCCAGTCTCGTTAAGGCTGGTGTCAAATGGCGGGCTTGGCATGTCACAAAGGTTGAGATCCAGTAGACATCCACCTGTGCCGAGAGTTTCTGTCATAATACCTTCGTGGTCCATATCAGCGATTCGCGAAAAGAACGGTTCCATATAGGGATTACGGGCATCACCTACATTTGGCATGCGCGCCACGGCCGGTCCGAAGACAATGCCCGCCTTCAGCTTGAGAGATGTGTCGATAAGACTTTGTACCCATCCATCCAAAGCTTCCATGTCATCATCGAGGAAGGCAATAAACCGACCGCGGGCTTTAGCCATGGCTCCGTTTCGTGCATTTGAAACACCGGGTTGTGGAACATGCACATAAACAATCTCTATGGGGCAGGATTTGGCAAACATCTCAACAAATTCCTTTGCCGATGCCGCCGGGTCATTATCTGCAACAACGATTTCGACCACCCGGTCTTTGACTTTTTGATGGGCGAGACTTTTCAGGGCGATTTCAATACCGTCTGGACGTTGAAATGTTGGAACGATGATGGAAACGCCTTCCCTCCAGTCTGGTTTGTTTTTAAGTGTCATACGGCGACCCCCTTTAGTGCCGAAATTGCATCTTTAATGCTCAAAACGTCTGCGCCAGAAGCTTTCACAGATTCTATGATTTTTCGCATGTCTTCTGGTCTGCACCCATACGGCGAGGGATTATCTCTGACGTCATGAGTGAAAAATGTCAGCCAACCACCGGTCTTTACCAGACTATTGACGGCCCCAATGGCGTCATCAATTGTGTCTGCGTAAAGGGGTAAGGAGCCGATCTGATTAAGGTCCACACTTTGTGTGTGAATTTTCTTATTAATGCCCCGCGATCCTTCAAACTTGGACTCTAGGGCTTTCTTTAAGGCAGGATAAGTTTCACCATACGGATAGGCGAATGTATCCGATGGTGTAATTCCCAACTGACCTAAAGCAATCTGATTTTTTACAATATCAAGCATGAAATCTACCATCGACATGGATTGGGCGTCCTGATGCGAGAAAGTATGTTCTCCAATCTCGTGTCCAGCCTGATGCAAGGCCTTTGCATCTTCCGGTCCCATCATTTTCCCCAGATGATTTTCGATGCCAAAGAGCCCACAGGCAACATAAACAGTTGTTTGCCAACCGGCTTTGTCTAGTTGCGCCACGCCGTTTTCGAGCCCAGATTTTGGACAGTCGTCAAATGAAAAACTCACGATGGCCCGACCTGCCGGAATTTCCAGCTGTCTTTGTTTCATTTTCACGGTTAGACGTCTGCAAACACGCGAATATAGGCTCGCACTGGGTTCATACGCCTTTCTGGACGTATTTAAATGGGACAATTTCATTGTCTGGCTCATGCGAAAGTCTCCGCATACCAGCTGGCGCGCCAAAGCTTTAAAGCGAGGAGCCTGAGTCTAAGGGGTGCGAATCTCAATCGCACAATCAAGCGCAAAATAGGTCGAGACAGTTTCTGACCCGGTATTTTTTTAAGTCTACGCACAATCCGAAAAAGCGGTAGTGTCTCTGCCAGTTCGGGATGTTTTTCGGTAAAGCGCAAATAGTTTGGGCCGCTGGTTTGAAACCGTCTTAAAAGGGTGTCAGTGGTTTCAAGACCAAGATGCCAGGCTGGAATATCTGCATGTATGAGCTTGAATTGCTTAAAAACTCGGGCGGCCCATTCGCTGTCTTCCCATCCCCAACCGGAAAACTCAGGATCGAAAGGTTCTGCTTTCAGAACGTCTTTTCTGACGGCCAGATTTGAAGAACATACGAATTGTGGCCCCGCAGCTTGTCTTTCTTCGAGCGTCAAACAGTCCGAGACCTCGGACAATGCCCGGTGTAATTCCCGATCTGGATCTTTTGCGAGGCTTTGGACTTTGAAGCCGCCAAATATGACATCGCAATCCATTTTGGAAATCAGTTCGACATAGTCATTGACAAAGCTCTCTCGTTCCGGGCGCATATCTGCGTCCAGAAACAGAACCCACTCTGCCCGCGCAAATCCGAAAAGTTGATTGCGAGCAAAAGACCGACCCAGATTTTGCTCAGCGATAAATAGCCCTAGTGGCGCGTTGCTGTTTTTGGCAGCTGCTATAGCTTTACGGTTGAGTTCGGCATCATTGCTGCCGTCATCATAAATTAGGATCTCCACGTCGTCACGTCCACGACATTGTTCCGATAATGCCAGCATGAGCGGCACTGGGTCATCGTGATAATAAGGCACGAGGATAGACAGCCGTGGTTTTTTTGGACGACCAACAGAACTGACAAACGGATTGATTTTCACATCCGTCTTCATGACAATATCTCCAGCTTGGCATCGGTTGTTCCATCCGATGGTTTCGTGTTTTTATCTGAATTTTTAGGTCGGAACTTATAATACAAATTTTTGATGATGTCGCGGCATCCGGCAGTATCCGTTGTGAAACAAATAAGTCCATAGACCGCTACGCCGACAATAGCCTTGATCAGGATTTCTATGATGTCGGGTGTTCCGTCTGGAATAGGAATGCCCGTGACTACGCCCGCCATAACCAGACAGGCAAAGGTGATTTGCAGAAATGCCTTAACTGGGATTGGGATGGGGAAATATCGACGGCCAATGGCTAGGGCTGCGAACAAGCCGACAGCATAAGCGACGACCGTCGACCAGACAGCCCCCATGAGCCCGTATTTTGGGATAAGGACCAAATTCATGCCGATATTAATCAGAACAGGCGGGACCATGGCCCAAACAAACATATTGGTTTTACCCGACAGCATAAAAGCGCGTTGAGCGTAGTAAGAAATCATACCATTCATGACGCCAGCAAAGGCGATGGCGGGCATAATTTTAACGGCACCCTGGCGAACTTCCTCACCCAGGATGAAACCCGCAGGTTCAGCGATAAGAGCAATCCCGGTTGCGGCGGGCATGGCGATCCATAAAAGACCCGCACCGTAATCTCTCAAAACAGACGTGGACTTTTCCAATCCTTCTTTTTCCAGAGCCGTCACGGCGATCGGCGTGATAGCCATACCGATCCAGATAAACAGAATATCAAGACTGCGATTTGCTAGATTATAACTGGCGGAATATTCGCCGGCCGCGCTCTCACTCATCAACCATGTAATCAAGTACATGTCACCTGATGACAATGCATAGGTTAGTATTAAAGATATGCTTATAGGCATGCCATAAGAAAAATAGCGTTTGGCGCGGTCAGTCTCGACCGTTCCACCTTTCATCTGTTTCAGCATAAACGGCAGGTCAAAACAGAGAACGGTCATGGTTCCGATAATAATCCCAAAGAACATACCGGCTTCGGGCGTCAAAATCTCATAATATCGGAATACTACCACTAGTAACAACCCGACCGTAAAGCTCAGCAATTGAAACGAGGCAAAGCTGGCGCTGTAGCGCGTAATACGGTGGGCGGCTTTATGGGCCTCCATACCCAGATTCAGGAATAGCTGAAAACTGGTTGATGCCAGGCCGACATATAAAAGGGTTTTTAAATCCGGATTGAGAGACGGCAGTAAATATATAACGCCCCAGAAGAACAGGAGGGCGGGTACGGCTGTACGAAGCGCGTAGAGATAAAGTGTCTTAACATGCGAGCTGACATCGGCTTCGCGTTCGGCGCGGGCCTGGTAGCGGGCCATGGCAGCTTCTAGCCATGTGAAAAAGCCCATATGCAGACCCATCATGGTAATCATCGCAACCGCATAACGCCCATACTCGGCGCTGCCTAAGAGGCGGGTCAGGATGACTATACCGCCAAAACTGACAATCAGAGTTGCCAGATTGACTGGAATATAGGCGAGCATGGAGCGGCCAATCATGACCGCTCCTTCCCAGCTGCCCAGCTGTTGGGTTGTCGTGCCATTACCGGATATTCTCCGAGTCCCCGAGCAGGCACGGAATAGTTTTGAACATGATGACAATGTCGAACCAGAGCGATGCGCGCTCAATATATTCGACATCAAGCTGAACACGTCGCGCAACGCTGGCGGCGTCATGCATCGGTCCGCGGGAGCCATTAATTTGGGCCCAACCGGTCATACCTGGTTTAACCTTGTGACGGTGCGCATATTCTTCGACCAGTTTATAACTTTCAATATTACCGGTTTTCATGCCCTTGGCGTGTGGCCGGGGGCCAACCAGCGACATGTCGCCCAAGAGAACATTTAGCAATTGCGGTAGTTCATCAAGGGAGGTCTTGCGGATAAAGCGACCGACACGGGTTACGCGTGTATCGCCGGCCACCACCTGTTGTGCGGCTTTTTTGTCTTCCTGTTCGACCTTCAAAGACCGGAATTTATAGACGTTAAAGACACGGTTGTTGAAACCTTCGCGCTGTTGCTTGAACAGAATAGGGCCTTTGCTGTCAAGTTTGACAGCCAGTGCAATCAGCAAGAGTACAGGTGCACCCAGTAGAAGCGCTGTACCGCTAACGAAGATATCCATTAGCCGTTTTAAGGCTGTATGGCGTCCGCTTTTCGGCTTACCCGTTATGTCTTGTACACTGATATTGGCAATTTCCGTCAAACGCTGCTGGACGTGATTAAAGTTCTCGAACTCGTCGACAACAAATGCAATCCGGTTCGGAAGCCGTCTAATCTGATGGACCAACTGATTTTTGCGATTTTGCGCCATGCTTGGCAGTGTCACAACAATACGGTCAACATATGGTAGCTCACCCCACGCCAGCAGGTCATCGATTTTACCGATAACAGGCACGCCGTAAATGTTTTCCGGCGCGCGACTGAGTCGGTCATCAAAGATAGCGAGGATATTGAGTTCTCGCGACTTGGCGTTTTGTTCGATCATTCTGCGGGCAGAGTCTGTTGCACCAAGCATGATAATATTCGGTGCCAAAGCTTTTCGGTCGTGTAGGCGGCGGACCTGTAAATAATAAAGAGAATGCAACAAAAACAGGGATATAATGGCGACAAGTCCGGCGATAGCCAGCTTGTCAGGAGAGAAAGTTGCGGGCTTGAAAATTTGTGCCGTCATTAACCAAGCCCCAGCCGCCGCAAAACCGGCAAAAAAAACTTTTTTCATATGGGCTGAATAGCTTTCGGATGGATGAAAATTATGAGCCCCGCTAATCAGCAGCGATCCCGCAAACATCAGGGCTCCCAGAAATCCCGCGGCGATAGGCGCGATGAATTCTTTATTGTTCGTCCCAATATAGCCATTCCAAATGGCCAAAAGGATCAACGCTGTGACCCAGACTATGTCCGAGGCTCGCAATGCAAATTTTAAGGCTGATGCATTAATTTGCCTTTTTGGTACAACGATTTCCGATATAGGCCTGCGGGTAACAGGGTTGACCGGCGTAATCGGATTGAGACGGGCCTCCTTTTCCAGAGGTCCTCTTGGTTTAGCTATAGACATCTCACTTCCCACTATTCTTACCAATCCTTGTAACTCAATTGAGCAAATATTGCGTAAACGCGTTTCGAGAAAAAACGATGCCAGTTGCGTGCCGATTGTTCCAAAATTGGACTGAGTTGATACAGTCGCTGTTTTTTATGGTTAAGGTCGGATTAATTTCGTGGGGAGGGTTGGAATAAGATGAAACAATGTGGGAAAGTTTCCAAAAATCATTCCCGCCATTGGGAAATTTTATATCATTCTGAAACAAGAATACTGAAAATGCGTAGCGCTTTGTTTCAGCCTGGCTCAGATTGAGACAGTTGTATCAAAAAAGAACAGTGTTGGTTGAGCTCGACTATTTCAATGCTTCATAGGTGACTAGCCTGAAGCGAAACTCTTCGGAAGACTTCATTTTCTCAGCAATGACGCCATGCACCCTGGCATCCCAACTTGTCCACTTATCGATGAAAGCATTGGCCTTTGCCTTATCTCCATCATATTGGATAGCCAGAATTTCTCTTAGCAGGGATTCGACAGCTTCCGGATATTTGTCATAATTAATATTAACAAGCCCGTTCTCATAATTGAGAAGGCCCTTATCCAAATACCAGTTGAATTGCATGAGTTGCATCGTGCCATAGGGCTGGGTTCTTCGAGGCTTGCTTTTTCGCAAAACCCGTAAAATTCCCGCGGCATAAATAGACCGAAGCTGCTGATCTGTGTAATTCCCAGCGGCATGCAGGCGCGGCGTTGCAAATAAAGATATCAAATCTGCCTTCATTTCCTCGAACATGTCACCGGTTTCTTGCAGCTTGGATTCTACATCCAGACCATCACGTGTTTCTATTGGGCCTAGATAATGACCGATTTCGTGCCATAGCGTTCGGTAGAAATTACCCTCCAGATCCATATCTTTGTGATGATTGGAATTGGTTGCGGCGACAAAATTGGACAGCCGTGTTTGGAAAATTCGTTTATTACGAAGGATATTGGAACGTATAAGGATTGTGCGCCCGAATTGTTTCGAAAGATGACCTTCATTAGGCAAAATAGTAGCCGTGTTTGTACCTCGGGACTGACCGAAATCGGCGATGACATTATAAACACCTACCGGTATCCGATTGCTGACCTGTTTTTGCGCCGTATACGGCAAGGCGTTTTCGATGGCCTGTATATCCCCAAGCGAATTCGATAATTCTTCGCTTTTTGCTTTGTCTTTGATTAGAAGTGACAAGGAGAAAAAGCTCTTAACCCCCAATAGATTGTCATCATAGGTCTCATAGCTGCCGATTTGTGCGTTGAGATTTCCGGTAAAATCGCCAGTAATCCACATGGCATCGCTGCCGTCATAATTGTCAGCCAGCATGTCACGAGCACGAGATCTCAGATATCGGGCAAATGCGATGTCCTCGTCTTCTATATGTGACGCGGCGGCCTGTAGCCTATCGTAGATATAGAACATGTCTTCAGCATATCGTATAGAATAGGGTAGTCCGAAATAAACTTGCGCCGTTTCAATGCGGGCTCGAATGCCGGGGTGCAAGACTTCCAGAGTGGGATATTCGTCCAATGATTTGAAAGCCATTTGCTTGTTTTCATCAGTGGCGGCCATGACAACGGCTCGTAGATCCATGATCTCGTTTTCGCGTTCAGGATAGGCAGCAAAAAATGCGTCCAAATCTTCGCGCGTGGTTCCTGTTGGATAAATATTCTTGGCCCGTGTAAAGTCTTCGGCGTTTAAGAACTTAGTTGCTTTATAATCCAAATCCAGCGCGACTGGTACGTCATTCATCCAAAACAGATCTCTGAGGTCTTGACGTGTACCGGGTTGCGCCAGTCTTGCTTCTATTTCGCGGTTTTGTGGATGTAGCTGATCCAGATAAAGCGTGTGGAGCCGCGCACCAGCGGCGAGTAATTCCTGGACTGCCTGTTTTTCTCCATCTGATAATTGTGTGCTATCATAAGCCATATGCAGGCGCATGGTCTTATCAAGGATGGGCTGACTTTGTTCAGTGGTCCAATTTGTATCGAGAAAGTCAGTCGATGTTTCATTGGGCTGCGCTACTGGGACCGTTTCCTGTGGTGTCTTAACAGGTATTTCCTCTCGGCATCCGCTCAATAGTAGAGCGATCGCCAGAATTGTCAGTCCGAGAAATTTATACGTGGTCATGCTGTTCCCCAGTTTTAGGACACAGCTTAAAGTCCGGTTCCTCCAAGTGCAATACTAGCGATTACGTTTAAATCCAGCGATGTCGGCTAGAACTGCATAGGCGGCGTCGAGTACATTGGTTCCGGGACCGAAAATTTCGGACACTCCGGCTGCCCGCAGGAAGGCATAATCCTGTTCCGGGATGACACCGCCGACAACCACTTTAATCTCGGTGTCTTTGAGGGCCTCTATTAAATCCGGTACGAGGGTTTTATGACCCGCGGCCAAGGATGATACACCGACCACATCTACGCCCAGCTCTTTGGCTTTGGTGGCGGTTTCCTCAGGCGTCGAGAACATATCAGTCATATCCACTTTAAAGCCGAGATCAGCAAAGGCGGTTGCAATAATTTTGGCGCCGCGATCGTGACCATCCTGACCCATTTTTGCAATCAAAACATAAGGGTCTTTTCCGGACTCGGCCTTGTAATCCTTTATACGGGACTGGATGTTTTCATAATCAGGATCGCCCTGATAGGCCGCGGAGTAGACGCCTTTGATCACGCGGGTCACCGGCTTATGCCGACCAAAGGCGGATTCCATGGCATCGGAAATTTCTCCCAGCGTGGCCCTGGTGCGTGCGGCTTCGACGGCAGCGCGCAAGAGATTGCCCTGACCGTCCATAGCCACATCTGTGAGTGCCACGAGCGCGGCCCGGCATTTTGCGTCGTCCCGGCTCGCTTTGACCTGTTCAATACGCGAAATTTGTCCGGCGCGGACCATGGCATTATCGATCTCCAAAATATCGATAGGGTCTTCATCGTCGAGGCGAAATTTGTTCACGCCAATGATAACATCTTCGCCCTTGTCAACACGGGCCTGACGATTGGCTGCGGCTTCTTCGATGGCCATTTTCGGCAAGCCTTTTTCAATAGCCTTCGTCATGCCGCCCTCACGCTCAATATCTTCGATCATGGCCCAGGCCTTTTCGACCAATTCTTGCGTTAATGCTTCGACATAATAAGAGCCACCTAGAGGGTCGACCACATCACAAACCCCGGTTTCGTTTTGAAGGATGAGCTGTGTATTACGCGCGATGCGGGCGGAAAATTCCGTTGGCAGAGCTATGGCTTCGTCGAAACTATTGGTATGCAAAGACTGGGTGCCACCGAGGGCTGCAGCCATAGCCTCAAAAGCTGTGCGGACTACATTGTTATACGGGTCCTGCTCTGTCAGTGACACACCAGAGGTCTGGCAGTGTGTGCGCAGCATTTTAGAGCGGTCTTTTTGCGCCCCGAAGTCGGTCATGATTCTCGCCCAGAGCTGACGGGCGGCGCGCAGTTTGGCGGCCTCCATGAAGACATTCATGCCGATACAGAAAAAGAAAGAGAGGCGACCGGCAAACGCGTCCACATCCAGACCTTTGGCCAGAGCCGCCCGGACATATTCCATACCGTCTGCCAATGTAAAGGCGAGCTCTTGCGCCAAAGTCGCGCCCGCCTCCTGCATATGATAGCCGGAGATAGAAATAGAGTTGAACTTGGGCATATCGGTCGACGTATATTCGATGATATCGCCGATAATTTTCATGCTTGGTTCGGGCGGGTATATATAGGTGTTACGCACCATAAACTCTTTGAGAATGTCGTTTTGAATAGTACCCGCGAGTTCCGCCTTATCGACACCTTGTTCCTCCCCGGCGACAACGAACATGGCCAGGATCGGAATGACCGCCCCATTCATTGTCATCGAAACTGACATTTTATCCAAAGGGATGCCGTCAAAAAGGATTTTCATATCCTCGACCGTATCAATGGCGACACCAGCTTTGCCTACATCTCCAACAACGCGGGGGTGGTCAGAGTCATAACCACGGTGTGTGGCCAGATCGAAGGCTACTGATAAGCCCTTTTGACCGGCTTCGAGATTTTTACGGTAGAAAGCATTGGATTCTTCGGCCGTGGAAAAGCCTGCATATTGGCGGATAGTCCAGGGCCGATTGGCGTACATGGTTCCGCGCACGCCTCGGGTAAACGGCGCAAAACCCGGGAGTTCCTTGGTCACGGCTTCAGGCACATCGTCTTTGGTATAGACAGGCTTGATATCAATGCCTTCCGGTGTGAGCTGTGTCAGCGCTTCAACATCGCGGCCGCGCAGTTCTTTTTCCGCGAGGGCATACCAGTCTTTCAGTGTTGGGTCAGCCATGAGAGCGTCTTAGCAGAAAGAATGCAATCAATGCGCTAATGGCTTCAAAGGCGATGAAAAGCGGCATTTTCCCATATGGCATGCCATCCAGCGGCAAGGCTGCGATGCGCGCTAAAATATAGCCCCCTGTATAGGCCAGGATGAAATAAAGGGCTGGGCGCTGCATATTCGTTTTGAAAAATCCGGCCCAGAACAGGAGTGCCGCGCCTATGCTGACGCCGCCGTAAATGCCCCGCATTTCATAAATGCCCATGTTGCTCATTTCAGGCGCACCTAATAGATCCATTGTCGTTTGAGGATTGAGAAAGCTGTAAATTCCGAAGGCCGTAAAAATGATGGCCTGCAGAAGCAGAAAAATTCGCGTGGCGCTCATTATTCGAACTCCATGATGATTTCATCCACGGCCAGATTATCTCCGGCAGCAGCATTGATTTTTTTGATAATGCCCTTTTTCTCGGCTCGCAGCGTATTTTCCATTTTCATGGCCTCAACCACTGCCAGCGCCTGTCCGTTCTGTACCTCATCGCCTTCCTCGACCATGATGCGGACAATCACGCCCGGCATGGGGCAGAGCAGAAGATTACTCGTATCCGGGGCGACTTTGACCGGCATAAACTGTGCCAGTTCCGCGCCGCGCGGTGTGCGAACTTTGGCCTTATATTCCACACCACGGTGCCAGACCGTAAAGCCTTCGGCACAGGGTTCCGCCTTGAAGTTAAAGCTTTCATTATCAATGGCGGCGTGAACCATTTTCTGTCCAGGTCGCCAACTCATGATGACTTCCAGATCCATGGCCGCCTTATCGCCCTCATCATCCATGGTGATAGTGCGCAGGCCCTCTTCACCGTGGATATCGGCTGTGTAGCGGTATATCTCGTCATTACTGACTTTCATCTCCACAGACCAGAGGTCAGGGATATGGCGCTCATGATTGGGTAGAGCACCGGAAATTTCAGCGGCTCGGTGTTCTTTGTAATCATGCATAAGCGCACAGACAGCGGCCAGCTTGCGCACATGGCCGGTGTTGACCTCCGCGCCTTCAAAGCCTTCCGGGTATTCTTCTGCGATAAAGGCGGTGGTGATATCGCCGCGTACAAAACGGTCATGGTCATAGACAGCCTGCAGGAAGGGGATGTTGTGTCCAATGCCTTCGAGCAAGAAATTATCCAGCGCATAGCGCTGCGCATTAATGGCCACGCCACGGTCCTCGCCCCAGGTACAGAGCTTGGCAATCATCGGGTCATAATACATGGATATTTCGCCGCCTTCATAGACGCCCGTATCGTTGCGGATGAGCGCGCCTTCGCGGGTCGTACCTTCCAAGGGAGGACGGTACTTCACCAGACGCCCGATGGAGGGCAGGAAATTGCGGAACGGGTCTTCTGCGTAAATCCGGCTTTCAATGGCCCAGCCATTCAGTTTGATATCCGTTTGTTTAAGGGACAATTCTTCGCCTTGGGCGACGCGGATCATCTGTTCCACCAAATCGACACCGGTAATCAGTTCGGTGACCGGATGTTCCACCTGCAGGCGGGTATTCATCTCAAGGAAGTAGAAGTTTTTGTCACCGTCCACAATGAACTCCACAGTGCCGGCACTGTCATAGTCTACAGATTTAGCAAGAGCGACAGACTCGGCGCCCATAGCGGCGCGGGTTGCCTCATCCAGAAACGGGGAGGGGGCTTCTTCGATGACTTTTTGATTGCGCCGCTGAATAGAACATTCCCGTTCGCCCAGATAAATGACATTGCCGTGCTTGTCGCCCAACACTTGAATTTCAATATGACGGGGCTGGGTGACGAATTTTTCAATAAAAATCCGGTCATCGCCAAATGAGCTTGCAGCTTCGTTCTTGGAGGCCTGAAAGCCTTCACGGGCTTCCTCGTCATTCCAGGCAATGCGCATGCCTTTACCACCACCGCCGGCAGACGCCTTGATCATGACGGGATAGCCAATTTGGTTAGAAATTTTAACGGCCTCGTTAGCGTCTTCAATCAGGCCCATATGGCCCGGAACCGTTGACACGCCGGCTTTCTTGGCCAGTTCCTTGGAGGTGATCTTATCGCCCATAGCCCTAATGGCCTTGGGGTTAGGCCCGATGAAAGTTATTTTCGCCTTTTTTAAAGCTTTGGCAAATTCCGGATTCTCCGACAAAAAACCATAGCCCGGATGCACTGCATCGGCCCCGCTCTCTTTGATGGCTGCCATGATTTTATCCATGACAATATAGGATTGATTGGCGGGCGGCGGGCCGATGTGAATG
>JAHDEZ010000068.1 GCA_020628425.1 Hellea sp.
CTTTCGTGAAACGCGTTTAGCTGTCCACCAAGCGTAGGAATTCCGTTCTTTGTTCCACATTGTGGAACTGACCGTTGAGTGCACTGGAAATCATGCGATGCGGTGTTCGAATACCCCGCATAGTCATACAGAGATGCTCACCTTTGGCCATAACCGCCACATCCTCGGTTCCCAGAATATTGACCAGCTCATCGCTGATATCAGACACAAGCTGTTCCTGCAGGGTCAATTTATGGGCATGTTTATGAGCGATCCGGGCAAATTTCGACAAGCCAAGCACCTTGTCATTGGCGATATAGCCGATGGATATATCACACCAAAATGGCAACATGTGATGTTCACACATGGACCAGACTTTCATGCCTGTCACACAGACCATTTGATTATGTGTGACGGCTGAAAACGTCGTATCCAGCTTGCCGGGTTCATACTCAATGAATTCTTGCCAGAAATTAGCGATGCGGCGCGGCGTCTCCAAAAGGCCTTCTCTATTGGGATCTTCACCCAGGGCTTCCAGTAATTCAGTTACCAGCGATTTGATGCGGGCGTGGTCTACTTTTTTATCGGTCACGTTTTTCTTTCTTTTTTAGGTTTTCATTTTGGCGCGGATAGCAGCCACGCGTCGTTTATTAACACCCCGATCAGAATAGCCTACCCGCGAGGCAGACCGAATATGGGTCCGACCATCGTCCGTCGGGCGAAGCTCCACGTCATCAACAAATTTAAAAATAGATGAACTGAAGGTCGCTGAAACATAATCTTCGCTCTCAGCAGTTATGATGCTGCCTAGCGCCAAAATGGCCGCTTTCGCATCATCCATTGAACCATCCAACGGTGCCACTTGTTTCTCAGGCTGCGTGCCGTCTTCGGAACTGGCGCAATTTGGGGCCGATGGACATGGCGCCAGCTTCCCATCCACGAGTCCTTTAGCTGACCCTTTCTGCGATTTTAGCCCCAGTATAAAAAACAAAACACATACAAGAAGAACAAAACCAATGAAGAACTTCACATAAGTCACGTGTCTTCTGCCTCCAGACATTTAGCAATATAATCATCATACCAGGTCGGCCCGTGCAAGGACTGAAAAAACCCGTTATGACCGCCATATTTCAGCATAATCCGGGAGACACAAGAACTAATGTTTAAATCCATAATATCCTCTGCGCTCAACACCGGATCATCGGCTGACATAATGATACTGGTACGTATAGCCGTATCAGACAGATCATTCGCTTCGACCCGGTAAGCCTTGAAGTAATCCGCAGCGGATGCAAAATCAGAATATTTCCGGACAAAGAGCTCAGACATCGCCATAACCTTGGTTGCCTTCATGATATCCGAGAAGTCATACAGGTCAGGGAACGCCGCTTGTTTCTTATGCATACTGGTTGTCCACTTTTTATAAAAATAGCGGCGTATAAGAGGACTTTCGTCGATGATTGGACTTGATTTCAATGGATCGATAGCCGGGCTTATTGAAAAAACATGTCTAAGATTGGGAATGGGTGAGGTTCGACAGGATCTGACAATTCGAAGCGCAAAATTACCGCCTAAAGAAAACCCCACAATATAGACGGGAATTTCGCTATGATTTTCAGCCGTTTGGAAAACCGCGTTAAAAACCTCAGCTAATCGCGCCGAATGAAAAGGCTCCTCATTCAAGTGATGCGTGTCACCATGATCCCTGAAATTCAGGCGAAACACGGAATAGCCTTTCTCAAACGCAAAGCGGGCGCAAGACATGACATAGGTCGAGTCTTCGCTGCCCTCCCACCCATGTAAAAAGATGAACAGCCCCCGATTATCAGCGTGTCGCGTCAGACTGCCTTGCAGCCTCACTCCGTCGCCGCAATCAAGTATCTGCGTTTCGGCGTTTTCTTTGAGATACCAGGCCGCATTTCGCCGAAATTTCCGACTGGCCAAAATAGTCTGGGCCATAGCCGGACGCATCCAAATCGGTGGTAGGAACGTATGTTTTAATGAAAACAAATCAAGCTTACTCATCGCGGCAATATAGCGAGGTGATTGCTATGAGCAACTATGCAAATATGACGAGAAGTTTTGCAGTTTTATCAATTGCTTTGAGCGCTATTAACCATAAGAGTAAGACGAATGAATGTCTGGACTGACGCATGAAGATAAATCGTTCCATGTTAATTGCCATTGTCCTCCTGTTAGCGATGGGGGGATGGTTTTGGTATAATTCGGCAGGTGAGCCCGAAAGGAAAGCCCCTGCCAAAATCGAAACCCAGGAAAAAGCCCTGCCGACTGTTGTAACACGCATGGTCAGCGCAGAACCCCATGCTGCCACGATTAAACTATTTGGACGCTCAGAAACAAGCCGTGAAGTTCTGGTCAAAGCTGAAACAGCCGGCTCTATTATCTCTACGCCCGTCGCGGAGGGCAGTCGGGTGCGGCGCGGAACCATCATCTGCCGTCAAGACGTCAACGCTCGCCAAGCCATGCTCGATCAAGCACATGCGCAATTGAAATCCCGTCAGGTCGATTATGAAGCCGCGAAAAAACTCGTGGAACGCGGCTTTGCGTCCGAAACTCAAGTCCTCAGCGCACAGGCTGGGCTGGACGCTGCCAGAGCCGCTGTGAAACAAGCCGAAATCGAATTAGACAATATCAATATAAGAGCGCCCTTCTCCGGCGTTTACGAAAAACAAATCGCGGAGCTAGGCGATTATCTGGGGCCGGGACAGCCTTGCGGACAATTGATAGAACTCGATCCACTCACGATTGCCATCGATCTGACTGAGAACCAGCTCGGAATGATTTCCATCGGTCAGGATGCTCAGATTGAAATGGCCACGGGTGAGAGCGTTACGGGCAAGGTTAAACTCATTGAATCCCGTGCCAATCCTACAACCCGGACCTTCCGCGCAGAGATTTCTGTTCCTAACAAAGACTTGGCGCTTAAAGCCGGCGTCACGGCAACCGTCAAACTTTACGGACAGGATATTCAAGCCCATCTCGTGCCGGGCCACATTCTTGGGCTTAACACAGAAGGCCAGATCGGCATTAAATATATAGACGGCGATACGGTGTATTTCACAGCCGTCGAGACCATTGACGAAACTTCAGGCGGCATATGGGTCACAGGCCTGCCATCACGCGCTGAAATCATTGTTCAGGGCCAAGACTATGTTGCTGATGGCGCAAAAGCCGAAAAAACCAGCGAGACCCGCTAATGAAAGGGATCGTCGGATTTGCTATTGATAACTGGCGCATGACCATCGGGATCATGTTTTTCGCCGTTATTGGCGGTCTCTTATCGATGACACGCCTGGCTATTGATGCCGAGCCCGATATTCCTGTGCCTATCGTCAATGTCAGGGTTGTCTTACCTGGCGTATCACCAGAAGACAGCGAACGCTTATTGATAAAACCTCTGGAAGCCGAGATGAAATCCATTGAAGGCTTGAAAAAGCTGGACGGTATCGCATCCAACTCTGTGGGCTATGTGGTCGCCGAATTCAACGCCTCCTTTGATCAAGACAAGGCTGTTTCCGACGTCATTGAAAAAGTCGACCGGGCAAGGGCAGAGTTTCCTCTTGAAGCCCAGGAACCTCTGGTCGAAGAGTTAAATACGTCGACCTTTCCAATTGTTGTTATCAACTTATACGGCGATGCGCCGGAACGAGAACTTCAGCGACAAGCCAAGATCATTCAAAAACGGCTGGAGGGCATCCCGGAGGTTTTAGAAGCGAAAATCACCGGCGAGCGTGTTGACGTTCTCGAAGCCGTCTTAAACCCACCGGTCATGGAAAGCGCGAATATTACGGCCGGTGAAATCGCCCGGGCTGTCAGTCAGAATAATGCTCTGATTACCGCGGGCACCCTGGAAACAGAGACCGGAAAATTTAATGTAAAACTCCCCGGCTTGATAGAAACACCGGATGATCTATCGGAATTGGTTATTCGCAATGATGGGCAAGGCGGTATTATCACAATGTCAGATGTCGCTGACATTCGCCGTTCTTACAAAGATGTTACATCATTTGCACAGTTTAATGGCAAAAACTCGGTTTCCATCGAGATATCTAAACGCACGGGGCAAAACATTGTTCGGACCATCGAAAAAGTCCGTGCGACCATGAACGAAATTATGGGCGCCGAAGACTGGCCACCGACCATTAATATGGAATATAGTCAGGACAAATCCCGCTATATTCGTGACATGGTCTCGTCCCTGTTCTCCTCAATCGTCAACGCGGTCATACTTGTCTTTATTGTCTGTATTGCGGCTTTGGGCCTACGTTCGGCGATTTTCGTAGGCTGGGCCATTCCAGCAAGTTTTCTGATGGCGCTGTTTATGTTTTATATTCAGGGACAACCTATCAATATGATGATCATGTTTGGCCTGATTTTGTCCGTTGGCGTGCTGGTAGACAGCGCCATTGTGATCATCGAATATGCAGACAGAAAGCTGGCCGAGGGCCTGCACCGAAAAGAAGCTTTTAAAATTGCTGGTGAACGCATGTTCTGGCCTATCATATCATCCACAGCAACCACACTTGCGGCCTTCCTGCCGCTGCTCTTTTGGGATGATGTCACCGGGAAATTCATGTCCTTTTTCCCATTGACCATGATTTACGTGCTGACCGCTTCTTTGCTGATGGCTTTGATTTTCCTTCCAACACTCGGTGCTCTGATTGGTCCTCGTAAAATTACAAAGCAAACCGCCAATCTACGAGCTCTTTCCGGGGCTGATGGTGACCCGCGCAAAATAACAGGCTTAATGGGCGTTTACGTCAGATTTATCGGCGCACTTATTCGCTGGCCTATTGCCGTGGTCCTGGCGACGGTCATGATTTTATTCGTGATCGCCACGCTCTTTTCGAATTCCATCAACGGCACGCCGCCCAAACCCGTTGAGTTTTTCACAGAAGAAGCCAGTGACCAGATTTACATTGTTGCCCGCGCACGTGGTAATTCAACCCCCGCAGCAGATTTGGCAATCGCCCGTACACTTGAAGCCAGACTTGAGGGCATCTCAGATATTCAGGCTGTTTACACAGTTGCAGGGTCGGGAGTCGGACAAGGCAACTCTTTCGGTGACGGATTAGGAGAGTTGCCTGTTGATACTGTTGCGAAAATATTCACAGAACTTGTTCCCTTTGAGAATCGCAAATATAAAATATCAGAAACCATTTCGCAGCTGCGCGAAGCCGTCACCGGTGTTCCCGGAATCATTGTTGAAATCAAAGCGGTCAGCCAAGGCCCGCCTATAGGCAAAGACATTGGTCTGGAGCTATCGGGCGACAATGTAGAGGATCTGGCAAGTGCTATTGAAATAGTCAGGCAAAAACTCGAATCGACTAAAGGCATTATTGATGTAGAAGATACGCGTCCCGTGCCGGGCATTGACTGGGAAATGGTCGTTGACCGGACAGAGGCCGGACGTCTCGGTCTAAGTGTGTCAGACATCGGCAACACTATTCAGTTTGTCACCGAAGGTACACTGGTTGCGAAATATCGCCCCATTGATACGGATGATGAAGTAGATATTCGTATTCGATACCCAGACAGTTACCGTGATCTCAAAGTCTTGGACGGCTTGCGCATTTTGACTCCTACTGGGGCAGTCCCGTTATCGTCGGTCGTGAAGCGCGTTCCTAAGAACCGCCTCGACAGTATATCTCGTCGTGGCCAGAAACGCTTCTACGAAATCAAAGCCAATACCGCCGTCGGCGAAGCCACCAATAAACAGGTCGATGCACTCAAAGAGTGGTTATCATCTGGCGACATACTGCCCGAGGGTGTTGAATATAAATTCCTGGGTCAAGCCGAAGAAAATGCGGCCGCGGCAGAGTTTGGGATGATGGCCGGCATAGCTGTTATGTTTATGATGGGCGTTATCCTGCTCTTGCAATTCAACAATTTCTATCACGTATTTTTGACGCTCTCATCGGTAATATTGTCTATCTTTGGCGTATTGCTGGGACTGACTTTTTACCCCTTCATTTCTATGATCCTGGTGATGACAGGTATCATCGCCTTGGCCGGCATTATCGTGAATAATAACATCGTCTTGATCGACACCTATCAGCGACTTTTGCAAAACGGATTCGAGCCAGAGGATGCAGCCCTGCGTACCGCTGCACAGCGACTACGACCTGTTGTCTTGACCACATTGACCACCGTCGTCGGCCTTATGCCACTGGTCCTCGGATGGCAGGCCGATATCTTTACCGGGGATTTCTCCACACGCGGTAATTCCACATCCGATATTTGGGCACCTATTTCCTACGCCCTCGTTTGCGGTCTATCTTTCGCCACAACCTTGACCCTGATTGTCACCCCGGTCCTTTTGGCGGCACCTAGTGTCATGCGGAAACGGTTCAATAGATTGTTTGGGCGGAAATATCCTCAACCTGTGCCAAAACCCAAAGAGCTCGTAAAACCTATTGCTGAATAATGGGCGGCGTATCTTTTGAGGCAAATACGGCCGTATATTGATGACCACCGCCAATTAACTGGCGTCTGATTTGCCAGGAATAAGGAAAGTAAAAGATCTCTAGGGATTTTGTCGCGTCTCCGCTCGCAAGGGTCAGGCGCTCAAAGGGCACGGTAACCTGAGATAGAATACCATTCTCTGTCATATGAGCAGCCCCAATATCAAACTCCCCAGCCGGCAGGGTGTCCGGCGCAATAAAATACCACCGCCCAATGTCGTCGACCGTTTGCTCTCCAATGGCCATATTATTCGCAAACACTCGAATGCGTCCGGGATTTTCAGACGTACCGGAAAAGATAACCCCGCCGCTCTCATCATAATCTATGGAGCCCATGCTAATTCCACCTGATGTGGGCAAGCCTCTGAACGGAGATTGGAAAATGCTGGAGGGCTTTCCTGGAACAGCCACGAAAATAAGTGCTTGGGGGTTTTGATCAACAGACGCTGCGTCCAGCTGTGGAGCGGGAATTCTAAATACAGTCTCATCCGCCATAACCGGAATATCATCGGTTACTTTCTCTATGATCCGGATTTGAAGCGTATCATCTTTGGCTACGGGGAGATCGACATCCCATTCACCGTCTTCTGATGACGTGATCTCAGCCAAAACTTCACCAAAGCTTTGGAAAACCACCTGAACATCAGGATGGCTAGTGCCGCGAATATTCAGATTTCCGGCATTTTCCGACACGCTATCTATCAAAACGGGGCGAACAGTTTGGGGTTGCGTGTCCTCGACGGGCGCTTCATCTTCGAAGAACTGATGGCGAACAGATTGCGAAAGCTGAACGATCAGTAATAGGACAGCAGCCAGAGCCAGGCCTGTCAGAAACATGGATATAAATCTTGAACGCAAATTAGCCCCTGGAGTGATTGCTATTTTTGAAACCTCTGTCTAAGCATTGCAACTAAAGCATTCAATCTGAAATTTGAGAAATTACATGAGCGATACACCCCGTCCGAAAAGTATCTGTGTATTTTGTGGTTCAAGCGCGGGCAATGAGCCCCGTTATGCGGCCCTGGCTGAAGCAACAGGCAAATCGATCAGTAATAACGGCTTCAGATTTGTTTATGGCGGTGGCTCCTTTGGGCTGATGGGATTATCGGCCCGGGCTGCCTTTAATTCCGGTGGCGCTGTCCTTGGCATTATTCCCGAATTTCTTGTGCATGAAGAAGGCTCTTTTGACGAAGCAGAGCTCATGATCGTCCCGAATATGCACGTAAGAAAAATGAAAATGTATGAAGAAAGTGACGGATTTATCGTTCTTCCGGGCGGAATTGGAACGATTGAAGAGGCCGTGGAAATGCTGTCATGGATGCGCCTTCAACTTCACCAGAAACCGCTCATTTTCTTATCCGATAATGATTATTGGGCTCCGCTTCTAGACCTTGTGCGGCACACTATCAGCAAGGGATTCACGCCCGAATGGCTTGACGATGAATTGCTTTCGGCGCGCTCACCCGATGACGCGCTGACGCTCATGCAAAATAACTGGACGTCAGCGAAACCAACCCGCTCCATCTGGGTTGATTATGATGCAAAAGACGAAAAGAAGATTTAGGCCTGCGTGGCGCCAATTAGCAGTTTCGAACAGATATCTTCCAAGTGTTTCTGATCCACCTCATCGAAACTGTTATACTCCGTTGAATCCACATCGAGAACCGACGCCAATTGACCGTCCTCTGTGTAAACCGGGACGACAATTTCTGAATTAGAGCGGCTGTCACAGGCAATGTGGCCCGGAAAAGCATGCACATCCGGCACGAGCTGTGTTGTCAGGCTTTGCGCGGCAGTCCCACATACGCCACGACCAAAAGGAATGCGGAGGCACCCCAAAGTCCCCTGATAAGGCCCCACAACCAGTTCGTTTTCTTTGACCGGGTCAACCACATAAAAACCTGTCCAAAAAAAGTAGTCGAACTTCTGAGACAGTAAGCATGCCGCCGACGCATAACGGGCAGTGACAGATGGCTCTCCGTCAATAACTGACAAGATTTCTGCGCTGACTTCCTGATATAAATCTTCTTTGGTCATGGCCATTCCTTTTTTTGCCAGATAGGCATTCTCTCTCGAAAAATCCAGAGGTGAAATCACTGCGATGCGATTAATCTCAACGGGTGTTACGGCTTGCGCCAAAGCGGTGTGCCTGATAATGGATTTTGATGTCAGAAAACGTGCTCATATCTCCGTCTATACTTTCAGCCGACTTCGCCTGTTTGGGTGAAGAAGTCCGCGCCATAGATAAAGCTGGCGCCGACATGATCCATATCGATGTCATGGATGGTCATTATGTTCCTAATCTGACAATCGGTCCGGCGGTCATCAAGGCTCTAAAACCGCATACTAAAAAGCCGTTTGATGTCCATTTGATGATTGCACCGGTCGATCCTCTGATAGATGAATTTGTAAAGGCAGGCGCCGACATCATAACCGTCCATCCAGATGCTGGCCCTCATTTGCACAGAACCCTGCAAACCATCCGGGGTCACGGCATTAAAAGCGGGATCGCCTTAAACCCTGCCGTCCACGCAGACGTGATTGATTATGTTATTGACGATATCGACATGATACTGGTCATGAGCGTTAACCCAGGTTTTGGCGGTCAGAGTTTCATACGATCACAGCTCGACAAAATTTCGGCGCTTCGAGAGAAAATCGACAGATCAGGTCACGATATCATCCTTGAGGTTGACGGCGGCGTAAATCCTTTGACAGCTCAGGACTGCATCAAAGCGGGTGCCAGTGCACTGGTTGCAGGTAGCGCAGTATTTAAGGGTGCAGGGTCTTACGCTGAAAATATCGCGGCGCTTCGGGGCCTGAAGGCCTCGCAAGTTGCATAGTCGAGGATTAACGACCATGCGGCGATTTCCGCTCAGTCAGGTTGCACAGACCACCGCCCAGCATACGGTTCGTCGTATCGGCAGCGAAGTCTCCGCACCGTTTCGAAACATTTACGGACGTAGCGGCCAAATTGCTCCCTTTGAAAACATCGCACTGCGGAATTTCAAAGGCAATGCGGTTAACGGTGAAGCCACACTAAAAGGTCACTTCATCTACGCTAATCAGCTGCTAGACGTAGGCCGCCAAGGAGATCCTTGGCCTGTTTCAGCGCCGTCTGAACGGTTTGCGTTCTGGCTACATGGTTTTGACTGGCTTTGGGATTTGGGTGCCGTCGGCAACCGCGAAGCCGGTGAAATGGCGCGACGCCTTACAGACCAATGGATTGCCATTTACGGGAACTGGAACGCCTATGCCTGGGAAAATGATGTTATGGCAAACCGGCTATATGCATGGTTGTCAAACTGGGCGGCATTACTGGCATCAGACCGAACAGAAAATCGAGGCAGTCAAAGACGGGCAAGCGTTTTCCGTCAGGTCAAAAGACTGAAATCCTCCTTCAAGCACACGCCGGATGGTTTGCCTAAACTCAAGGCCGCCGTCGTTATCGCCATGGCGGGATTATTTCGGCCGGACAAAGCCTATGATTATTTTAATCGTGGCCTGGATTGGCTGGACGAACAAATCCATCTGCAAATCCTGCCGGACGGCGGACATGTCAGTCGAAATCCTAATGCCTGTGTTGAAGCCCTGGAGATGCTGACAACTCTGGATCAGGCCATGGAGAAACGGGGCGTAGAAGGCTCTACCTCCATCGACCGGGCTTTGGAACGTCTTCGACATATTATCCCTTTCTTCATGTATCAGGACGGTGGCCTTGCCGCGTTCAATGGAAGCGGTAAAAACGACCCAAAATATATAACGGGTCTGTTGAAATTCAGCAAAACAACAGCCAGCCCCTTTTCCTATTGTCCCCACACTGGGTACCAGCGCATCCATCAAAAGGATACAGTTCTGCTGGTTGATACAGGTGAAACAACTCCTTATCCCTATGACAAGGAAGCCCATCTGGCGCCTTTATCTTTTGAAATGTCGACCAAGGGCGGACGCCTTATAGTCAATTGTGGCTGGAGCGAAGAACAACCCTATTCCTGGCGCGACTCCATGCGTCTGACCGCGGCCCACTCAAGTCTGACCATAGACAATCTGTCAGCCGGGGAACTCGTTAGTTCCGGCCTACGCAGCAAATTATATCCCAGTCATATCGGCGTAGATGTGGACAAAGTGGAGTCGACACGCCGCGAACAGGCCGAAGGTGTATGGCTCGAGACCTCCCATGACGGCTATGTCCCGAAAACCGGTCTAGCCCATCGCCGCCGGATATATGTGCATGAGAGCGGCAATGATGTTCGCGGTGAAGACAGTTTATTGGTCCCCCTTGGGGCCACCCCAATTTCGCGCAAAGCGCTGCCATTTGAAATCAGATTTCACCTCCATCCATCGGTTAAAGCGACACTGGCTCAGGATCTTCACAGTGCCTTGCTCATACAGCCCGGTCGTATCGGTTGGCGGTTCCGGACCGACGGCGGTCCAATGCGTATTGAAGAATCCGTCTATTTGGCCGAGGGTAACAAACCTTTGAAGTCAGAACAGATCGTGATTTCCGGCTCGGCTTTTGCTGATGGCGATGGCGAGTCTAAATCCAACAGAGTCCGATGGTCTATTCGACGTCTGGAGACATCCGGATGATAGAGGCTATTAAAAAAATTCTTAGCGCACCGCTTTCAAGCAAGTTGACGGTTATACTCTATGATGCGCTCTTGGGCGGCCTCTGTATGTACCTTGTCATTCGTTGGCGGTTTACATTTGAACCGGAGGGCGTGCCGCCAGCCGGCATCGCGGAAAGTGCCACATTTGTCTTTATTTTATCGGTTGTGGCGAGCTGGATTTTAACGGACGCCCACAAAGCCATCTGGCGATTTATTTCACTGGATGATATCAAAAACCTATTCCAAGGCGTCGTATTGGCCGCCATTATCGCACCGGTTATTCTGTTCTTCTCTTTTAGAGCTGACGGTTTCCCGCGATCTGTTCCCTTTATTGTTGGATCGTTATTCTTCTTCTTGCTTGTTCTGAGCCGGATGATGGTTTTGTTCATGCGAAACGGCGATATTCGGGCTATATTTCGGGGCCAAAATCATAACCTTCCGAATGCAGTTTTGGTCGGAACCGAGACATCTCTGCACAATTACCTCAGAGATGTCAGCCGCAAAGCAACAGGCCCCGGCTACAATATACGCGGATTAATCGGTACGGATGCGGATCATAGCGGTCGTTCTATCCGAGGCATTCCGGTTTTAGGTCAATTAGAGGAATTGCCAGAGATATATGGTGACCTCAAAAACAGATATTCCACACCGCCCACATTAATCGCGACCGATGAAAACCCTGGACGTACAAAATCATATAATCTTGTTCGGAAAGCTTCTGAACTTAGCGCGCCACTCGTCCGGGTCAGCTCGAGCAGGCCGGACACATTATCGCCTTTTGAAGCGGCTGACTTGATTGGACGTGAGCTCAAGGCCCTGGATATTGAACCGGTTCGCCGTTTTATCGCGGATAAGCGTGTTCTCATTACGGGGGCTGGTGGTACTATTGGCTCTGAAATCACACGACAGGTCGCGGCACTCGGTCCCGAAAGACTTATTCTGGTGGATAATTCAGAGTTCAATCTCTACGAAATCGACCGTGAACTTAAAGGGCTCGTCCCTGACTCTCGAAATAACTGGTTCCCGTTTCTGGCCAATATTTGTGACAAAAAACGCATGGAGGAGATCTTCAGAAAAGAAAAGCCTCAGATCGTTTTACATGCCGCCGCCCTGAAGCATGTTCCACTTTCAGAGATAAATCCTATCGAAGCCCTCAGCACAAATATTGGCGGGACACAGACGATCATCAATCTGGCCCTTAAACACAAATCAGATAGCTTTACCCTGATTTCCACGGACAAAGCCGTGCGTCCATCAAACATTATGGGCGCCAGCAAACGGATCGCGGAAATGCTGACCATGTGTGAGACCCAGGACAATGACCTTTCTGCCTGTGCTGTTCGGTTCGGAAATGTACTCGCGTCGACCGGTTCTGTTGTCCCTCTATTCGAAGAGCAGATTGCCAAAGGCGGCCCGGTCACGGTGACTGACAAAGACGTCACGCGCTATTTCATGACCACGGAAGAGGCTGCCGCGCTGGTCTTGCAGGCGGCTGCCCTGAACCTGACAGAGCGCCCCGAACTGGGATCTATTTATGTTCTTGAAATGGGTGAGCCGGTGAAAATCAATAAGCTGGCGCGCCAGCTTATTCGACTTCGTGGGCATGTTCCCGACCGGGATATTCAGATTGTCTATACAGGTCTGCGTCCCGGTGAGAAGCTCAGAGAAGAGCTCATGCATGCAGATGAAGAGTTTTTGGAGAGCACATATGTTGACGGCGTCATGCGCTTTACAGGCGGGATTAAGCGTATTGAACGTGCCAAAAACGATATTGACGATTTAATCAAAAATGTCGCGACCCGAGACAGGGAAACCATCAAAAAATCGCTTGCGAAATTGCTGCCGGATTATAAACCCAATGGCACACTGACCCCTGAGTCTCCACTTCCAGATAACGTCACAAAGTTACATGCCAAATCCAAATCCTGATCTCCCTCCTTTCGATCCATCCAGACTGACAACAATTAAACGGGCACTTATATCTGTTTCAGACAAGTCCAAACTTGTGGAACAAGCCAAAGCCCTTCACCACCGGGGCGTAAAGCTCGTCTCTACGGGCGGCACAAAACGCGC
>JAHDEZ010000013.1 GCA_020628425.1 Hellea sp.
CGGATACGTTCCCCGTCCACCATCTGACCTTTTTGAGTGACATGGGGGCCGAGTATACGGCGTAGGGCCTCATGCATGATGTGCGTGGCCGAGTGATTACGCTTGGTTTTTTCGCGGTTATCGCCATTGACCTGAAGATTGGCTGTGTCACCCACAGCCACTGCCCCTGTCAGAGAGCCAATGTGAACATGCAAATCGCCGGCTCTTTTTTGGACATCAGTGACATTTATCACCGCGCCATTGTCAAAGGTGACAACGCCTTTATCGCCGGCCTGACCGCCGCTTTCTGCGTAGAAAGGCGTAGCCTTGGTTACGAACATGATATCACCATCGGAAGCTTTGTCCACAGACCCTTCCGACGTGATCAGGGCAGAAATGCTCTCTGAACCGACAAGATTGCCATAACCCTTAAATTCGGTTCCGCCATTGGCTTCGCGGATTTCGTGCCAGATTTCGTCTGTGCCCGCGTCACCTGAACCCTTCCAGGCCGCCCGGGCTCGGTCTTTTTGTTCGGCCATGGCAACATCAAATTCATCCGTATCCACGGTAATACCGCGGCTTCGCAAAGCGTCTTGTGTGAGGTCGAGCGGGAAGCCGTAAGTGTCGTAGAGTTTAAAGGCGGTCCTACCGGACAGGACATCCCCTTCGCCCAGACCTTTGGTTGCGCTATCCAATAATTCCGTACCCCGACCCAATGTTTGGCGGAAACGTACTTCTTCTTGTTCGAATGTGGCTTCGATAGAAGCTTGAGCGCGGCCGAGCTCGGAATAGGCATCGCCCATTTCAGTAATGAGCGCGGGTACGAGCCTGTGCATCAAAGGCTCTTTTGCGCCTAAAATATGCGCGTGGCGCATGGCCCGTCGCATGATACGACGCAGCACATAGCCCCGGCCTTCATTGGATGGCGATACGCCATCGGCCATGAGGAATGAACAGGCGCGAAGATGATCGGCTATAACGCGATGGGAAAACTTGGCATCGCCATCTGCCTTGACGCCCGTCAGATCAACGGATGCGGCAATCAGGTTTTTGAATAAATCTATATCGTAATTGTCGTGCTCGCCCTGCAATATGGCCGCAATTCGCTCCAGCCCCATGCCCGTATCAATAGACGGTTTGGGCAGGTTTATGCGTTCACCGGAGGACAGACTCTCAAACTGCATAAAGACCAGGTTCCATATTTCAATGAAACGGTCACCGTCTTCTTCAGGCGAACCGGGAGGGCCACCCCAAATGTGTTCTCCGTGGTCATAGAAAATTTCAGAACAGGGTCCGCAAGGGCCGGTATCTCCCATGGCCCAAAAGTTGTCGGATGTGGCTATGCGAATGATCTTATCTTCGGGAAGACCGGCTATTTTTTTCCAAAGGTCAAAGGCTTCGTCATCCTCAGCGTAAATTGTGACCAGAAGCTTTTCTTCTGGCAGGCCAAAGTCCTTGGTCACCAAGCTCCAGGCCCGCTCAATTGCATGGTCCTTAAAGTAGTCACCGAAAGAAAAATTTCCGAGCATTTCAAAAAATGTGTGATGTCGGGCCGTGTAGCCTACATTATCGAGATCATTATGCTTGCCGCCAGCCCGCACACATTTTTGCGAGGTCACTGCGCGTGGATATGGTGGCTTGGTGGATCCTGTAAAATAGTCCTTAAATTGCACCATGCCGGCATTGGTAAACATAAGGGTCGGGTCATTGTCCGGTACAAGAGCGCTTGAGCTGACCTTTTCGTGGTTGTCATCACCAAAATAGTTTAAAAATTGTGTTCTGATATCCCGAAGGCTTGTCATGTTTTATCTTTCGTAAATTCGAACCCTCCATATAGAAAGAGCGCCCGGCATTGCCAAGCGCTCATTTAGTCTACTTTGCGGTCCAAAGCCCCCCCGGTTAAAGGTAGAGGGATGGGGAAGGAATGATTATCGGCACCGGCCCCACACATCCGGCACCGACAATCTGGGCTCAGGCTCGCAAAGAGCCAAACTTGTGAAATCTATCAGCCGGTAGAAGCTATCTCGTCCGGTGTATCAGGAGCCTCCCCTGTTTCACCTAGGTCGCCCTCACCTTGATCGCGGTCAGCATCGTCCTTCGGCATAAGCAGCTCTTCAGACAACAGGCCTTCATTGACGCGGATTTGATTCTCAATAGTGTCAGCAATATCCGGATTAGCCAGAAGGAATTGACGGACATTTTCACGTCCCTGCCCGATGCGTTCCTCGCCGTAAGAATACCAGGAACCGGATTTTTCGACGATCCCGGCCTTCACACCCAAATCGATCAACTCACCGGTCTTTGAAATGCCTTCACCATACATAATATCAAATTCGACCTGACGGAATGGAGGAGCGACCTTGTTTTTAACGATCTTCACACGGGTCTGATTACCAATGACCTCATCACGGCTCTTGATTGCGCCAATCCGGCGAATATCCAAACGTACAGAAGAGTAGAATTTCAGCGCATTACCACCAGTTGTCGTTTCTGGCGAACCATACATCACACCGATTTTGTGACGGATCTGATTAATAAAGATGACCATACAGCCAGATTTGGCAATTGAGCCTGTCAATTTACGCAGAGCCTGGCTCATAAGACGGGCCTGCAGACCAGGTAGACTGTCACCCATATCACCTTCCAGCTCAGCCCGCGGCGTCAAAGCTGCCACGGAGTCAATCACCAGAACATCAACCGCGCCGGAACGTACCAACGTATCAGCTATTTCAAGACCTTGCTCACCCGTATCTGGCTGCGAAATCAATAGCTCATTGACATCCACACCGAGCTTGGCGGCATAAACCGGATCCAACGCGTGTTCCGCGTCAATAAAGGCGGCGACGCCACCAGTTTTTTGCATTTCTGCCACACAATGCAAAGACAATGTGGTCTTACCGGAGCTTTCTGGACCGTAAATTTCAATCACGCGACCTTTGGGTAAACCGCCAATACCGAGTGCAATATCCAACCCTAGAGACCCGGTTGATATGGCCTCCACGTCCATGCTGGCTTTCTGCCCAAGGCGCATTACAGAGCCTTTTCCGAATGCCCGGTCAATCTGACTAAGCGCTGCTTCTAGTGCTGAGGATTTATCTGCATCCACGGGATTACCTACGACTTTTAACTGAGCCTTCTTGGCCATTTCTTATCTCCAAATTAGATGACCGGAGCCCTTCGGTCACCTGTTTATTTCGCGGCTGGAAATGGACTGCCGTGGAGATGTATGTACACATTATGTTCTCACCCGTCAAGAAAAAAGAACAATAACAGAACAAACCAGTTATGTTATTGAATTTATGTAACTTCTCCGATTTGCTGCTTCACTTTTTCCGCGAGTTGAACCAGCGTAAAGGGTTTAGGCAGGAAAGTGACGTCTGGTTCCTCGGCTAACAAATCTGAAAACTCTTCCTCGGCATAGCCGGAAATAAAAACGATTCGCGTTTCCTTGAGCATAGGACGAGCTTTCTTGAGCAGAGTAGGTCCGTCCATTCCTGGCATAACAACGTCAGAAATCATCAAATCGAAAGGTGCTTCAGCATCTTCTATGATTTCAAATGCCTCTTCGCCATCAGCGGCCTCAGTGACGGTGTAACCTCTTTTTCGGAGCGTCTTCGCGGCAATTATTCGCACCGAGTCTTCATCTTCTACAAACAAAATATGCCCTGAGCCCGCTAAGTCAGATGGTGTTTTTATAGCTGGTACGGGTGATTTTTGAGTAGGCGCAACCTCCGCCTCGACAAGCGACATATCCGCTTCGGGCAGGTATACCGTAAATGTTGTCCCTTTGCCCAGTTCGCTGTCTACGGCCAAGTGTCCGCCGGACTGTTCCACAATACCGTAAACAGTTGCTAACCCGAGTCCGGTGCCTTCACCCTGAGCTTTCGTTGTAAAGAATGGCTCGAAAATTTTGGCCTTAACCTCTTCGTCCATACCTGTTCCGGTATCGGTTACCGAGATTACAACAATATCTTCGCCTTCAACCTTTTCTAAAGAGGCTTTAAGACCCAGATTATCCAAAGAAGCTTTATGCAACATACGGCTTTCAATCGTAATTTTACCGCCGCCCTGCTCTTTCATGGCGTCACGAGCATTCACTGCGAGGTTCATTAAGACCGTATCAAACTGGCTTTTATCAACCCGAATAGGAGGAAGATTTCGTCCATGCTTTATATCCAACCGTACTTTCTCACCCAGAACCTGTTTTAAGGTAATAGCCATATCAGACAGAGTTTCAGAAACATCCAGATTTTCTGCACGTATTGTTTGTTTCCTCGAATAACCAAGAAGTTTTTTGACGAGCGCCGCCGCCCGGTTCCCGTTCGCATTTATCTGTTGCAACTCCGGATAGGATGGATCGCCGATAGGATGACGACCTAGCAATGTGTCCGTATACAGTCGAATGGCCGCTAACAGGTTATTGAAGTCATGGGCAATTTCGGCCACGAGCCGGCCAATAGCCTGCATTTTCTGCGATTGAACCAATTGATCCTCAAGGACTTTTCGCGCAGATATATCAACAAGGAATAATCTGCAACGGTTCGTCGTTTGATCAGCTTTGGCAAAGACACTGACAAAAACACCGTCTCGTCCGACCACGGCTGCATCTACGGCCTGATCCGGTGCAAATTCGGTGGCGTTGATATCAAAAACGTTTATGCCCGTTTCGTTGGACTTGAGAATATCGGATAATGGCAGGTTCTCACAATCATCCCGCATAGCCAACTTTTCAAAAGCCGAATTGGCTCGGATAATTTTGGCTGTTTTTAACTCCGGGCTATCAAGATCAACCACAGCAAAGGGAATATCAAGAGCATTGCTCTCGAGCGGCATGATACTGTCCCCTGAAAAACTAGAACCCGCACTGCTTTCTGGCACCGCAACGGCAACACTGGAATGTCCATGAAGCGCCATACTCGCGACAAAATTTCCTGACGACTGCCGCAACCAGTTTGCGGTCAATACAATCGGCGTAGCCACGCCTTTTTGCGTTACCAAGCGTGTATCAAAACGGATTGTCCGGTTTTCTTCCTTTGGAGTTTCTAGCAATCCTTCCGGAGACTCGATGATGTCTTTGAACAACAAGCCTTCAGCATTTTCTACCCCAAGCCATTTATTGAGCACCTGATTGGAGGACAAAATATCCCCTTTCTCAGAGATAGCACACAGACCAACCGGAACTTGTGACAAAACCCCCGTCCCTGTCCCGAGTTCATCTCCATAATCAATGATTTCCCAAACTTTTTGTTGGCCAAACAACGTGACACGCAGAAGGTATTTATGAAACTCTTTATTATCGTCCCAATATTCAATAATTTCTTCGCCGTAAGCTTCATCTTCCTCCAGATGAGACAGACGATATATGGCAGCTCGAGTATTTTCCGGAACCTGCCCCAATAAATCACCTGGCAAAGGCGGCGTTGCCCCCGGTTCAATCGAACCGAATGAATTCACAAATTCCAGATAGCTGTCATTCGCTCTTATGACCCTATCTCCGTCTACTATTATTCCTGGGTAAGGGCTCCTCGCAAATTTCCGCTCAAGAGCGCTAGTTATAGGAATTGAAGAAACAGGCGCGGCGACCTCTTGACGGCGAAAAACATTGATACAGAGAAGAATAGTGGTGAGTCCCGCTAGTCCTCCAAATACTAACCATGACCGATTTCCGTAGGTTTCGGAAAATAAAAAACCAAGAATAAGGGCAATGAAAATCAGAATAACCTGCATGACTGTCCAAAGACCGTTTTGTCTGGGACGCGCCACCTGATCGTCTCTTGGGATATCTCGAATCACTGACTCCATATATTCCCATTGTGTAGGTTTTTACCGTAAAGACAAAGCCTATCGACGTTAAGGCATTTAAGTTTTGCCCGATTGAAGACAAATGACTATGAATACCCAAAAGGAATTCTGCAGAATGAGCATTGTAAACACCTTCCGCCAAATTACGATGTGGCTCTTCGCCATACTAATGTTGTCTGGATGCCAAAATGCTAAACCGGAAAAAGACCGAAGCGAGATCGTTAAAGAACATAGCGAAAATTTAGAAAAATGGCTCCAGGCCCGTTTTTTTGATGAGATAGCCCAATCCCCAATGACCAATAGTTATTTCGGCAAAAAAACTCATTATGACCGATTGGATGATTCATCTCTCCTGGCTCTCAATGAAAAAGCTGCAATAATGGAGTCGTGGCAGTCTGAATTAAAATCAAAATTCGATCCCGACCGCCTTACACCGTCGGCACGGCTTTCTTATGAGCTTTTCGACGACTTGCTTGAATCCCGTTTAGACGCTCAAGCATTTGCGAGTCACAACTATATTTTCGATCATATAAATGGGCCCCATGTCACCTTTGTAAACTTCATGAAAACATATCACACAGTCGGCAACAGTCAGGACGCAATGGACTATATTGCGCGTTTACAAGCCTTCCCGGCTTATATGGAACCGCTGATGGATCGGGCTGAGGCTCAGGCGCAAAACGGTGTGACCCTGCCAGACTTTATTTACCCTTATATCCGCGAGGACGCTGTTAAAATAATTTCAGGCCACCCTTTCGATCAAGATGGAGACAGTCCGCTTTGGAAAGATATCAATGACAAAATTGAGACACTGGATATTCGTGACGCCGATAAAGAAGACTTGCGTGAGGCAGCCCAAAAGGCGCTGATAGAGTCGGTCGCCCCTACTTATAATGCCTTGATCGATATGACGCACCGCCACGAGGCTATGACAACCTCCGATGCTGGAGTTTGGAAACACCCCGTTGGTGAAAGCTACTATAGAGAGCGGCTGAGATACCATACCACAATAGAACAAACACCAGATGACATTCACGCATTGGGGCTTTCAGAAGTTGAACGCATTCAGGCAGAAATGCTGGCTATTACAGAAGATGCCGACTTTGAGAAGGACTTCGCCGGTGACTTTAAGGCTCTTGTCAATTTCCTGCGAACCGACCCGCAGTTCACATATGAGAATAAACAAGAAAACCGGGAAGCCTATATTCGGCGCTCCCAGGGCGCTATTGACCAAATGAACGCAGAGCTAAATCGACTTTTTGTCCAACTTCCTACGGCTGAGATTACGGTCAAAGCTGTCGAACCTTACCGGGAAGATAGTGCTATGAAGGCTTTTTATCGGGGGCCTGGGAAGAACGGTGATCGTCCAGCAGTATTCTACGTAAATTTAAAAGATATGAGCGCACTACCGACCTATCAGCTTCAGGCCCTCGCTTATCATGAAGGTGTACCTGGTCATCATTTATTGGTTGCTGGAACCATATCAACGGACGATATTCCCTATTTCCGAAGAATGAACGGGCATACTGTTTTTATCGAGGGCTGGTCACTTTACGCCGAACAACTTCCTCTTGAGGTTGGACTATATGAGGACCCATATCAAAATATGGGCCGTCTCTCTCTCGAACTTTTTCGAGCCGCGCGGCTGGCAGTCGACACTGGTCTTCATCATAAACAATGGACTCGGGACGACGCCGTTACCTATCTTATGAATAATACAACAATCCCAGAGGCGGAAATTAACAGAGAAGTTGACCGCTATACAGTCTGGCCTGGTCAGGCGACAGCCTATATGATCGGTCTTTTGAAAATCCGTGAGTTGCGCGCGCGCAGCGAAATGGCACTTGGCGATGACTTTGACATCAGACAATTTCACGATGCTCTACTTTCAAATGGCTCCGTTCCACTTGATGTGTTAGAGCAAATGATTGACACTTGGATCGACGATCAGATCACTAAAAATTAACACTATTTCTTGGCATCTTTTTAGTTAAGGCCTCTTATCTTTTGTCAAAACAATGGGGCAATGAGAGGGGCCAACAATGAGCGTATTATATCGGGTAATGGGTGGAGCGGTCTTATTTTGCGGGATAACCGTTTACGGTACTCAAGCAGACAAGAAAGTCATTGAGAAATACAATCTTTCCGAGCCAGAACAAAGCTTTATGCAAAGCTGTAAAAACACAATGTCCCGCCACAATTTGTCATTTGCGCACGGGGCTAATACGGCGAAAGGCTGCGCATGTATGACCAAGGTTTTATCATCGTCAGTCGAGGGAAATGAGCTACCAGCCGTGAAAGCCTATATTGGTATCACCATGCGTACCCGTGCCAGCACAACGGGAAATAACATGGAAGATGTTGATTTTGTTGCCCTTCAGAAAAACATCGAAGAGGTCAATGAAAAGCACAATGTGTCTGACTTGAAAGCCATGGAGTATATCAGTTTAGTCGGTAACTCGGTCATGAGCTGCGGCGATCGAAAAAACCACTCGCCAGAAAAAATTGCCGAATATGCAGCCATGGTTCCCAAGGGTAGTGAGGTCAAATTAGCCCAAGTCTCCGGTCCAACGACCGCTAAACCAAAACCTTCTATCCAACCCAAAACGACGCCACAATCGGATAGACCGAAACTTCGCGGATTATCAGACGGATAGCTTGGCAAACCACCTAAAACTGTATTACGCTTCTGAAGAAAGAATCTCGGAGGACAATAAATGCGCAAACTTCTAATCATGGGTGTTGCCGCATTGGCATTCGCCGCTTGCGAAACTGTTACTACAAACCTGCCCGACCGATCGAGCGTCACAACCGGCAAAATCGACCCGGCCATGAACGCGGCCATTGATGAATGGTTTGAAGTTAAATTCATGGAAAGCGTCAAGCGCTCGCCAATGTTCCTGGCGCAGCTCGGCATCAAAGAACGCACGGATGAATGGGACGACGTCTCCCGCGCAGCACAGCTGGAAGAAGTCGCGATTTATAAAGCCAGCCTTGAAGAGATGCGTTCCACGTTTGACCGTTCCAAACTCGATGCCAGCCACCAGCTGTCCTATGATATGATGGAACGGTTTCTGACCCATCAGATCGAAAACGATAAATGGCACGCATATGGCTATCCGTTTAATCAGATGTTCGGTGCCCATTCCCAAATACCGACTTTTATGAAAAACCAGCATCCCATTGACAATGCCATGGATGCCGAAAACTACATCAAGCGCTTAAACGGGATTGATGAGTTTCTGGGTGAGATTGTTGGCCAATCACAGGCCAGCGCAGCCAAAGGCATAATGCCGCCGAAATTCGTCTATGGTCATGTTTTGCGCGATGGCCGCAATATCATCAGCGGCGCGCCTTTTGACGATAGCGGCGCGGACAGCATTTTTCTGGCCGACTTTAAGGGTAAGGTCGAAAAGCTGACCGATATCGGTTATTTTGACAAAAAAGACCTGGTTGAACGGGCCGAGAAGGCCCTGCTGGAATCTGTTGGTCCTGCCTATGAAAATTTCATTGCGGCGATGACTGAACAAGAGGCTATGGCGACCGATGATGACGGTGCCTGGAAACTCCCAAAGGGATCAAAATTTTATGCCCACCGCCTCAACCGCATGACCACAACGGATATGAGCGCCCGGGAAATTCACCAATTGGGTTTGGATGAAGTGGACCGGATTCACGGCGAAATGCGGGCCATCATGCAACAGGTTGGCTATGACGGCACACTCCAGGAGTTTTTCACTTATCTGAAAACGGATCCGCAATTCGTCTATGAAGACTCGGACGAAGGCCGTGCTGCTTATATCCGGGATGCCGCTGCCATGATCGATACGATCGAAGCGGATCTGGGTGACTATTTCTCCTTTGAACCAGCGACCAAGCTGGAAGTGCGCGCAGTCGAAGCCTTCCGGGAAAAATCTGCGGGTAAAGCCTTTTACAATCGCCCGGCTCTGGATGGCTCGCGTCCGGGTATATACTACGCCAATCTCTACAAAATTACGGATATGCCGAAATATCAGATGGAGGCACTCGCCTATCACGAAGGTATACCCGGTCACCACATGCAATTCGCCGTAACGCAAAAACTGGACATTCCAAAGTTTCAGCGTTTCTCAAGTGCGACAGCTCATTCTGAAGGCTGGGGTCTGTATTCAGAATATCTACCCAAGGAAATGGGTTATTACGAAGACCCCTATTCTGATTTTGGTCGATTGGCCATGGAGCTCTGGCGCGCTGCCCGTCTGGTTGTCGACACTGGCATTCATGACAAGAAATGGACTCGGCAAGAAGCCATTGATTATCTTTTGACCAATACGCCCAATCCGGAAAATGACTGTATCAAAGCCATTGAGCGCTATATCGTTATGCCGGGACAGGCCACAGCATATAAAATCGGTATGAACAAGATTTTAGAGCTGCGCGAAATGTCAAAGGACAAACTTGGCGATAAGTTTGATATCAAGGAATATCACGATGTGGTTCTGGGCTCTGGGCCAATCCCGCTCTCCATTTTGGAACAGCAGGTAAATGCGTGGATTGCCAGTAAGGGCTAATCGAATTAAGCGCGGGTTCGTTCTCCGCGCTCATGCATTTCCTGCGCTTCGATTGACAAGGTAGCGATGGGGCGGGCATCTAGTCTTTTAACACTGATAGGATCACCGGTTTCTTCGCAATAGCCATATTCGTCAGCCTCGAGACGCTTTAAAGCTTTCCCGATCTTTTTATCTAGTTTCCGTAAACGATCACGCGTGCGAAGCTCCAGCTGGCGGTCGGCGTTTGCGACAGCCGTATCGGCCGGGTCTGGATGAGATACATTTTCGCCCTGTAAAAATTCAACAGTTTCTCGAGTCTGGTCTACAATATCAGCCCGCCATTTCAAAAGCTTCAGCTTGAAATATTCCTTCATGACTGGATTCATGAAGTCTTCTTTATCCGTTGGCTTATATCCTTCCGGAATAACAACCTTCTTAGGTTTCTTCGCACGTTTCGCCATAGCGACTCATCCCCGAGTTATTGCCTTTGGCGCGGGTCATAAACAGTTCTTAAAAATCTGACAATACGATTTTTCACACCATCATTCACTTTTATGGGAACAACTATACAGGGACGATTTGGCGCTTGAACCCGATAGATGTTGCCCTTAACAAGACGGAAAATTCATGAGGGCTAAAATGAAATTCGAAGGCACTAAAAATTACGTCGCGACACAAGACCTGAAAATGGCCGTTAATGCCGCGATTACACTTGAACGCCCCCTCCTGATTAAAGGAGAACCTGGTACTGGTAAAACCGTCCTGGCCCATGAGGTGGCGAAGGGTCTCGACGCCCCCATGATCACATGGAACATCAAATCCACAACCAAAGCCCAACAGGGTCTTTACGAATATGATGCGGTGGCCCGCCTGCGCGATTCTCAGCTAGGCGAAGGCAAGGTTCATGACATTGCCCATTACATTAAAAAGGGAAAACTCTGGGAGGCCTTTGAGAGCGAAAAGCGCCCTATTCTCTTGATTGATGAGATTGACAAAGCCGACATCGAATTTCCAAACGACCTCCTGCATGAGCTAGACCAAATGTCGTTCCACGTTTACGAGACCGGCGAAACCATCACAGCCAAACAGCGCCCGATTATCATTATTACATCGAATAATGAAAAAGACTTGCCGGATGCATTCCTGCGCCGCTGTTTTTTCCACTATATTCAGTTCCCGGATGCCGACACCATGGCGCAGATCGTCAATGTTCACTTCCCGGATATCAAGTCCCGCCTCTTGGGCGCGGCCTTGAAACGCTTCTACGAAGTTCGCGAAATGCCGGGTCTGAAGAAAAAGCCGTCTACGTCAGAGCTTCTCGATTGGCTTAAGCTTTTATTGGTCGAGGACATCGATCCGGAAATCATCAAGGAAGCGGACCCGAAGAAGATCATCCCGCCGCTCCATGGTGCGCTCCTTAAAAATGAGCAGGATGTGCATTTGTTTGAGCGCCTGGCGTTCCTGGCCCGGCGGGATGGCTAACGAAATCCTCAACCTTGATGAAAGACAACGGGTCAAACGCGCTCTAGATTGGTCTGAGTTCGGCTCCAAAATGGACTGCGTTATGCAAATGCAGTCCGCGAATGAGTTCCATCAGTACGTTTTAAACTACAACTGTAATGACGGGGCACTCCCTCTGTTTTATGTTGTTAAACACTCGGAGTGCGATCTGGGAACGGCTTTACTGATTTATTGGTTGCATGAAGACATTTTATACCCTGAAGGCGACGAAGAACCGATCGTAGATGCTGAAGAGCATGACTGGAATCAATTAAAATTAATGAAATTGATTGAAGAACGCGTAGCGTCAAAAGCCTTTAAAAATAAAAACATTCGGTTTTCGCCCCGTGAGTTTCTTAATTTGACCGAGCTGTCTTTTAAGCGAAAAAAAATTCAATGGGGCGATGAATGGCCTTTTCCCAAACATATGATTGAAGATAGCCTTGGTGAAAACATGCCGCGAATCCAGTTTTAAATGAAATTGTCGGGTTCTAATTAAACCAAAGCGCAAAGAGATTGGTCTGACGTCCAGTCATACGGCCAAAATCCCGCCAGGCCTGCATATCCGCCAACTCTCCTTTTTCGATATAGGGGGCGAGTGACGCCCCTTGAACCAGATAGACAAAATCTGTTTCAGGCGGATCCATGAAAATCTTTTTCATGTTAAGTCCCAAACCAGGGTTAGAACTATTTCGACTATCGACTCGCCAGTATGGAATGAGCTTATCCCCGTTAAGGACATCTTCTATTTCGCTAAGAACCTGTTGCCACTGTCCAGCCATTTCCTCGCCGACCTCGACACCAAAGGCTGACGTCTGATTAGCATTAGGAAGCCATTCCCGGTCGTTATCGGTTTCCTCACCGACACGCCGCCAAAAGTCCCGGTTTGCATTTATCATCGACAGAAAATGACCATGAGCTCTCTGAGTTCGCGCGCTGTCTGGCTTGCCTCGCATGACCAAAAGTACGGCTGCAATGGTATCAACTTCGCTGTCAAAACCCATCATATCATTTGCTCGGGCATCTTCATGGGCAAACAAAGCGTCCCGGCCTTCGACCACTTGTTTGATAGCGGGGGTGGGGTCCATAGCCAAAACCATCTCGGCCATGCCAGAGAGCGTATGCACATAGGCCAGTGCCCAATCCGCATCTGCCGTATCAAAGCGTATAGGTCCCAAATCACCCGGTTCAGCGCCTCGCATACCTCGCGGCTCTCCCAATATAGCCGGCAAATAAGTCGTTAGGCTTTCAAACCCGGAACGCTCACCATTCTCATTAATATCAAACCAGAAATCCTTGGCATCCAAGACGACAACGAAGTCTTCACCTGAAGCATTTTTGAGGGATTTTTCAGCGCGCGCCAGGTGAACGAGCGCCTCTTCCATGGCGTTTTCAATGAAAGCCGGGTCAAACTCAGCATCCGGATTAGTCGGCAGATTATTCATACCGCCGGGCGTGAGCGGTAGCTCGCCTGAGAAATGCTTGTATCGATATTGGTATATAACTTCGATGGCGCGCATGGCCTCGACAATGCCGTGCTCAAATTGCGCTGCAGGGTCGCTACCTCGACTGGCCAAATATTGCGATTTCACCGTCAGACTTGCACTGGCTTCGGGTGCAGGCCCGTCCCAGTTGACTGATTGTCCATCACCAGAACCGCAACTCATAAGCGTCAAAGCTACGGTGCTTGCCAGAATTTTATATATTGAAGACATCAGTTTCTCCCACATCAGATTTCATACAATAACCGATTCATTGCATAATGTCACTTGAGCACCTAAAGAGGGATTATGAAAGCTGTGTTTCTTTCTCTAACCCTCTGTTTGCTCATATCGGTTGGGGCGAATGCGCAACACTTTCCGCGTGACCTTGACACAATTCCCGTGGAAAAATTTGAGGAACCGTCAACTGAGTTCGATTACGGGACTTTCTACAACACAATCCGTACGTATGACGACCAATCTCACAGTGATTATTATGGCAGCTGCGTCGTTTTTGTTGACGAATTAGAAGATCACACGGACCCGGCCTGTTATGATTTAAGCGCAAAGATCTTTTCTGCTGATGGTTCCGATATCACAAATCCGACATCCACCGAAGATTGGGCTTTTATCCGACAAAAATTTGAGTGCGGGATATATTCAAACAATATTTTGGAACTCATGGAAAGCGACGAACAGCCTTGGGGCCTTTTTTCAGAAGAAGACATTCAGCTTGTAAAAAGCTCCATCTTACTTTCTGTATCTAGCAACTTACATACAAGAGATTCGTCCGATGAAGACGATACCAATCGTTATGAATGTATCGATTTCAAATATAGAGAAAAGGAACCGCTGGATATTCCGGGCGTGTTTATTATATCCAGTATTCCAGTGGGACGCGAAATCGAATAGGACTAGCCCAACACATCCCAGAGTTTGGGGACATCCGCCAAGGCCTCTTCGTAATAGGCTTGGAACCCCGGCATTTTTACCTGATTAAGGAACCCTGAATAGCTCATATAGGAAACAAGGAAACGCAGGTCTTTGGCCCAGGGCGGCATATATTTGGGTTTTTCAATGAGGCCTTCAGCTGCCAGTGTAGCCAGAGCCGGGACATCTTCCAGATCTAGCTTGCCCACAAATAAAAGCCTAATAAGATCGGCCCGTCCCAGTTTCACAACGGTGCGCATAAAATTATGCACCCTTAGAAGTCCATTGAGATAAACCATGTCCTTGGTAAATGGTGCGCCGCCAGACATCACACCGCCTCTGAAAATACGCCGCGTATTGTCATAGGCCTCATCGGCATCGCCAACACGCTCGAGATAGAAATCAAACACTTCTTTAAAGTCGGCCCCATCTATGCACAGCTGGATAGCGAGGACACGATCTGACAAGCGCCTAAACCGGCGCGGGTCCATGGCGCCACTAATGATTTCAGCAAATACCGCGAGGCCCTCTTGTATTTCTGTAACACGGGCATGGGCTCGACCCAATAATGAAAAGTTATCCTGCTCTTTGCCATTAAATGTCGTGGCGACATGAATCAGAGCCTCATGCTGCATGAGCTGATGCACATCACGCGGCGTAAAACGAGCGTTAGAATTTACGCGAATACGCCGAGAGCCCGCCAGGGCTTTTGACGGAATTTCCGCAGTCATTTCTATGCGCGGTGCCTTATCACCAAAGTGCTCCGTCAGGTTGGGAGCCAATCGCTCAGCAAACTCGTCTGCCGTCAGCCAGATTTCATACCCATCAATGACCAGGTTTTCGATATCCAAACCATCGAGCGTTTCATCCATATGATTTGCCAAGTCGATGACTCGTGTCTTTTTGTCGATAAGCACTTCAGTTGGAACGCCATAAAGCTTGGCACTTTGGGTAAAGAAATCAGGCGTACCTCGAGACCCTAACATAACGGCGGTCGTTTCAATCGAGTCTGCCATGCGGCTGAGCCACTCTCCCACAACGCCTTTATTTTCAATACGTTGCCGGGCATCTCTCACGTGCTCGAAACAGGTTTCCAAATCGACAGGAGCATATTCCGGTGATGGTAACTTCCCGTTTCTAAGAAATGTTTGTTTATGACTGTCGTCCCAGATAAGGGACCCTAAAATTTTCATCGACGCGGTGGCAACTCGCAAATGGCCGGCGGCCTCGATTTGTTTTTGTCGGACGGTTTTCATTATGGCTGGATTTCCTGACCGTCCCAGGCAAAAATTTTCCCTGAATCCAAAGGATCAACTTTTTCGATTACATCCAGCAGGCGCGCTGCACTGAAATCTGGATCAAAAAGTTTGCCTTTGGCCACATTGCTTTGAAAGGGTTTCGATAAACTTGTATCGACCGTCCCAGGATGCAGTCCAATCACGGCCGATTGTTTGAACCGTCGGCCATGTTCAATTGCCAGAGTTCTTATCATCATATTCAGCGCTGCTTTTGAAGCCCGGTAACTATACCATCCGCCCAAGCGGTTATCGGATATCGAACCCACTCTTGCCGACAACGCAGCAAAGACGGTCTTGGAATCACGCCTCATTTTAGGCAGCATCTGCTTGGCAATAAGCGTCGGCAGGAAGGTATTGACATGGAAGACACGCTGCATGTTTTCCAATGACAGTTCACGTCGGGATTTCTCAGGACCGAAACCCTCCCCGTGCAGTAACCCCAGAGCACAAATCACCAAATCGAGTTCCGGTAAATCTCTGGCCAGTGCCCCAATATTGTCATCTGTATATTCTATACAGCGAACAGGTGCCACGCATTGAGCTCCGTTCATACCTTGCCGGGAAATGGCAAATACTGTGTGGACATTAGGCGCCTCAGAAAGGGCGCCGACAAGAGCCGAACCTATACCACCGCCAGCACCAAACACAGCAACTTTCATACTTTCATCAAAGCCGCCTTCGAGACGGGGCATTATGCGTCCCCACCCCCAGTATCTTCGCTGGAAGTTTCTTCGGAATCATCATCGTCGCTTTCTTCGATACGTTCAACCGAAACGACCTTTTCGCCCTCTTTAGTTCTAATAACCGTCACACCTCGCGCTGAACGAGACACGATAGAAATATTTCGAACCGGGCAGCGGATCAATTGACCGCCATCAGTCACCATCATGATCTGGTCATCTTCATCGATATGGAAAGACCGAACAAGGCGTGCGTCTGGCTGCCCTTTTTTGCGACCTAATTCCTGAGCCGTTACGCCCTGCCCGCCGCGATTCATGCAGCGATAATCATAGGACGAGCTGCGCTTGCCAAAGCCGTCATCTGCGAGCGTTAGAACAAATTGCTCTGCCGCGCCAAGTTCAGCGATACGTTCCTCAGACAAGGACGTTTCAATATCGGTTGTGTCGTCATCATCCTGCGCATCATCTCCTATTGCCCTGCGCATAGCGTTGGCGTGCTTCATATAAGCTCGGGCCTCGTCGGTTTCGACATCCATATGGCGCAGAATTGTCATTGAAATGACCTCATCTCCGTCTTTGAGCTTGATACCCCGAACACCACTGGAAGTTCGACCCACAAAACGGCGGATATCAGTGACCTTAAAGCGAATGGCCTTACCCATGGCCGACGTCAGCAGCACATCGTCATCTTCGGAGCACACTCGCACATCGACAATACCATCGCCTTCATCGGGTTTCATAGCAATCTTACCACCACGATTGACACGTTTAAAATCGGCTAGGGAGTTGCGTCTTACACCGCCCGATCGCGCTGCAAACATGATATCCATGGTATCCCACGCATCTTCATCCTCTGGCAGCGCCATGATTGAGTTGATTTGCTCATCTTTGTCCAGCGGCAACAGATTGATAAGCGCTTTGCCCCGCGTATTTGGACCGCCAAGAGGCAGTTTCCAGACCTTGAGCTTGTAGCACATGCCAGTGGAGCTGAAGAACAGGACCGGCGTGTGGGTTGAGGCCACAAAGACGTTAGTGACGTAATCCTCATCTTTGGTGGACATGCCCGAGCGCCCCTTACCGCCGCGACGCTGCGCCCTGTATGTGTCCAGCGCAGTGCGCTTCACATAACCCTGTGATGTGACTGTCACGACCATATCTTCCACAGCAATTAGATCTTCATCGTCAAAGTCGATGCCGCCTTCGACAAACTCACTGCGGCGCGGAACAGCGAATTTCTCTTTTACCTCAGACAGTTCTTCATTGATAATCGCCGTAACACGGCCGCGAGAGCGCAAAATATCCAGATAATCTGTTATTCGCGCAGCGAGCTTCTCGGCCTCTTCTGTGATTTCGTCCATGCCCAGCTGCGTGAGTTTTAACAGGCGCATATCCAGAATAGCTTTAGCCTGCTCATCGGTCAGCTGAATTGTTCCGTCATCGTTCAGGCGTGAGCGGGGATCCGCAATCAACTTTAGCAAAGGCTCCATTTCCTTGGCCGGCCAATTGCGGGCCATGAGGTTCTCTTTGGCTTCCTTGGGGTTTTTCGAGCTTCGAATAATCCGGATAACCTCATCGATATTGGCAACAGCCGTCGCCAGACCCACCAAAATGTGAGCACGGGCGCGGGCCTTGGACAAATCAAATTTCGTACGCCGTGCAATGACCTCTTCGCGGAAGGCCAAAAAGGCCTCGATCATTTCCCGTACATTCATCTGCATGGGGCGCCCACCATTAAGCGCCAGCATATTGGACGAGAAGTTCTGTTGCAGCTGCGAATAACGGAAGAGCTGGTTCAACACCACATCCGGCACGGCGTCGCGCTTAAGCTCGATAACCACACGCATACCGTTTCGATCAGACTCGTCCTGCAGATGCGCAATGCCTTCAACACGTTTGTCGCGGACCAACTCGGCGATCTTCTTGATCATATTGGCTTTATTCACCTGATAGGGAATTTCCGTGACAATGATGGCGTGGCGATCTTTGCGAATTTCCTCCATGTGCGTGCGAGCCCGCTGAATGATAGACCCTTTCCCGTTAAGCACACTGGCTTTGGAACCGGAACGGCCCATTATCAACGCACCGGTAGGGAAATCCGGCCCTGGAATAAGCTGAATCAGCTCCTCGTCACTTAAATTTCCGTTTTCCAGCAATGCCATAGCCGCATCACAAACCTCTCCCAAATTGTGCGGCGGGATATTGGTTGCCATGCCAACAGCGATACCGCCGGCGCCATTAACCAGAATATTTGGGTACTTAGCAGGGAGAACAACAGGTTCGCTTTCAGAGGCATCGTAATTGTCTTGAAAAGCGACCGTATTCTTTTCGATATCAGCCAGAAGCGAGGCCGCAGGGCGATCCATGCGAACTTCGGTGTATCTCATAGCCGCTGGCGGATCGCCATCCACGGAGCCAAAATTCCCTTGCCCATCCAGCAGCGGCAGGCTCATGGAGAAATCCTGCGCCATACGCACTAATGCATCATAAACGGCACTGTCACCATGCGGATGATATTTACCGATCACATCACCAACGACGCGAGCGGATTTCTTGTAAGGCTTTTCGCGGGTAAAGCCATTCTCATGCATAGAATAAAGGATCCGACGGTGCACGGGTTTCAGGCCATCACGAACGTCAGGAATTGCCCGCGAGACTATCACGCTCATGGCGTAATCCAAGTAGGAGCGCTTCATCTCCTCTTCGATGGCTATTGGAGAAATTCCCTGCTCAGGGAGTCCCTCCGCGCGATTGTTTCCGTCATCTTCCGGGATGTCGTTTTCGTCACTCATATGTGTCTTTCAGTGGCCCAATATCCGGTCTCAAAGTCCCATGCGAAGAGGGTGCATCGAATCGAACGAATTTGCTTCCAATTAGTAGCATTTAAGGGCACATAATTCAAACTTTTGGCTTCCCTTTTCCTTTGCAAAACAAGGATTTTTGCTCGATAAATAAGGTGTACTTACAGGAGAAAAAACATGAACCGGATAATCGCCGCAAGTTTGTTGTCCACTGTCATTTTTGCTGGATGCGGCTCATCAGAACAAAAAGATGAGAACGGTGAAACGGCCATGACAATGACCTATGATCTCATAGGAAACTCTGGAAACAAATTAGGCGTATTAATGCTGGCGGAAATCGATAATGGCGATCGGGTTATTGTTGAAGCCTCTGGCATTTCACCAGGAGAACACGGTATCCACCTTCATCACACTGGTAGTTGTATGACCCCGGACTTCAAAAGCGCGGGGGGACACATTAATCCCATGGGTAAGCCTCATGGCCTGAATAATCCGGATGGCCCTGATAATGCGGATATGCCGAACGCCGTCGCGGACTCGAACGGTGACGTGAAATTTGAATATTTGAACAACCGTGTGTCTTTGAGTGGTGCGCCGCATCGGCCTGGGTTACTGGACGAAGATGGGTCGGCGCTCGTCATACACAAAAACCCGGATGACGGCATTTCCCAACCTATTGGCGGCGCAGGACCCAGAATTGCCTGTGCCGAAATAAATTAAGATTTAATTCTAATGGAAGACTCGTTTATTTTTTGACCAATCAGGCGGAAAATCTCTTTGAAACTTTTCGCATCCTCCGCGTCAAAAAAGTGTTCTTTTTTATCGCCTAAAATTTTGTCTTTGCAGATGTCCAAGGCATTTAGCGCGTTTTCATTGGGGCCTGTGTTGTTGGCGTTGGCGTTCGCATTGTTTCCATTTGCATTTTCGGTTCCGCCGCCGCATCGACGCGACTGATTATTGTTGCGTCTGGATTCTTTATCGACACCCTCATCATCCCATGATGCACAATCGATCAAAAGAAGCTGGCCTTTTGCAGGGGCCGTAAACGCCACCGCGTATACTTGAATTCCGTCATCACGCATTGCGATACAAGTGTCATACGATTCCTGATCTAGAATGTCTTGAATGCCGCCCGCCGTATTTTCGCCATCCGTCATAAAAATCACAAATTCGTCCAAGGTTGCTGGGTTGAATGTTGGATCAACTGACACTCGATAAAGACGATCGTCTTTGATTTGCTTATAGGCGTTATCCAAAGCAACCGCTGAATTCGTTGTACCACCCGCAACCAACCCATCAACAGCTTGTTCAACATCCACAAAACCCCAGGACATTGCCTGCTCGGCTTTCAAGACATCGCTGAATGCGGACATTCCGGTTCTCATATATTTTTCAATGGAACTTTTATTCCGAACGTTGTCGTCAATCTCTGCAAAAAGCTGCTTCGTCGCATCTTTAAGAACAGCGAGTTTTACCTGGCCGTCTTTAGTGTTCCATCCCATTGACCCTGAAACATCCAAAACAAAAGCAATGGTCAACGGGTCAATCGAATTTGGGTAGGCCACTACAGTTGAATAATTTACAGTTTGTTTTTTATGGCCCAGCATTTTCGCGAAAGGCAAATCGAGTTCGGTACCAATAGATACCTTGACCTCTCCAGTTTCATCATCAAAGTTAATGATCGGTGTTCCGGCAATTTTAGCTGGTAAAACTTGATCTCCATTGGCCGTTAGGAACTCCTGAACAATCAATAACCTGTCAGGGTTGTCAAACGCCTGAGCGCCGGCCAATGCCGCCGCATCGGTGACAGCCGCAACCTTTGTTTTTGTTGCTGTAACTTTAGCGAAATCAACAGATACCATTATACTAAACAGCAGCATTGTGCTGACCGCAGCAAACATAATTGCAATTTGCCCACGCTCATCGTTTCGATATTGCCTGAAAAGGTTCATATCTATGCTCCCAGAGTCCCATCTGACCGATTAATCCGGTTAATTCCCGACTTGCTAATACGACAAATTAGCTAACGGAGGGCTAGGAGACACTCTTAATAATTAGTTAATGTACATTTCTCACAAGCTCACAGTGATTTAATTCTCATTATTATTATGTGGCTTACAGAGACACGATTTTGGCTAGAGCTCTTTGTATCCTCAAAAGGTAATCCTTGACTTAAATGACTGGTCCTTTAAGCCGCGCTCAAAGAATTACGGAGCTTTAAAATGCACGCTTTTCGCAGCCATACATGCGGGGAACTTCGGGCCGCTAATGCATCAGAAACTGTTCGTCTGTCAGGATGGATCCACCGCAAACGCGAACACGCCAACGCCCTCTTCATTGATTTACGGGACCATTACGGTATTACACAGGTCGTCGTTTATCCTGTCGCGAATTTTTACGAAACCGCCAAACGAGCTCCAGCAGAAAGCGTCATTACAGTTACGGGTGAAGTTCTGTCGCGAGACGGCGATGCTATTAACAAGGAAATTAATACGGGTGAAGTTGAAATCCGCGTGGATCAGTTCATCCTTGAAAGTGTCGCCGAACAAGTGCCCGTCCCGGTATTTGGGGAACCCGATTACCCAGAGGATCTGCGCCTTAAATATCGTTATTTAGATCTGCGCCGTGAAACACTGCATAAAAACATCATGCTTCGCAGCCAAGTCATCACCGCTTTGCGTAGACGAATGATTGAACAGGGATTTACAGAATTTCAAACGCCTATCTTAACGGCCAGTTCGCCTGAGGGCGCGCGCGACTTTCTTGTTCCGTCTCGTTTAAATCCCGGAAAGTTTTACGCTCTTCCGCAAGCTCCACAGCAATTCAAACAACTTATTATGGTCTCGGGCTTTGATCGTTATTTCCAAATCGCACCGTGTTTCCGTGACGAAGATGCACGCGCAGACCGCTCCCCCGGAGAGTTCTATCAGCTTGACATCGAGATGAGTTTTGTCACTCAAGAAGATGTCTTCAACGCGATAGAACCTGTTATGGCCGGCGTGTTTGAAGAATTTGCCGATGGCCGAAAGGTGGAAAGACCTTTTCCGAGGATCCCTTATAAAGAGTCTATGGAGAAATACGGTTCAGATAAACCGGATTTGCGTAATCCAATCCTCCTAAAAGACGTATCGGAATTTTTCACCGATGAGTCTCTGACTGGCTTTGGAATTTTCGCCAAGATTACCGGTGGCGGCGGCAAAGTCATTGCCATTCCCGCACCCAAAGCAGCAGCTGAAAAATCTCGCAAGTTTTTTGATGATATGGACAAATGGGCCAAGAAAGAAATGCAAATGCCAGGACTTGGCTATGCCCGCCTGTCCGCAGATGAAAACGGCGGTGTGAAATCACAGGATCCTGTTCTTAAAAACTTCAAACCCGAGCATTTGGCGAAGTTTTTAGAAGATACCGGTCTTAAGGCTGGCGATGGCGTTTTCTTCTCCGCAGGGAAGAAAGGTGATGCCTATAAATTGGCGGGCGCCGCACGAAACAGCATTGGCGAACAATTAGAGCTCCTCGAAGACGGTGTCTTCAAATTTTGCTGGATTGTCGATTTTCCTATGTATGAATGGGATGATGATAATCAGAAAATTGACTTCTCCCATAATCCATTCTCAATGCCTCAAGGTGGAATGGCGGCGTTGGAAAATGCAAACTCGGATGAAGAGCTTCTTGATATTCTAGCCTATCAATATGATATTGTTTGTAATGGTGTTGAGCTGTCATCAGGCGCCATCCGAAATCACAAACCTGAGATTATGTACAAAGCCTTTGAGATTGCCGGGTACGGCCCAGAAGTTGTCGAAGATAAATTCGCAGGAATGATTAATGCGTTCAAATCTGGTGCTCCACCTCATGGCGGCATTGCTCCGGGTGTTGACCGAATTGTTATGTTGTTGGCTGGTGCCAAAAACATTCGTGAAGTCATACTATTCCCAATGAACGGTCAGGCCCAAGACTTGATGATGAACGCACCGTCAGATGCAGACCCAAAACAACTCAAAGAGTTGTATCTGAAACACCTACCTATTGAGGAATAGTCGTTTAATTTTCGATTTTGCGCTGAATTGCTAATAGGTCGGCGTGGATAAGTTCCAAAAGGCGTCGGTTTTCCGACGTAGCTTGCTCAAGTAACGTTTCCGCATGGCGAATGGCGCGCTCTGAACGCAGGGCGATTTCTCGATCACGTTCGGCTAAACCGGCATGCATACCGTTTTCATGCACCTCGTTCGCGACCATGGTTTCCGCACAATACTTAATGGTAAGGTCCACAGGCAGCTCTGTTTTTCCGTCACCACACGCCAGATCTAATTGACCCTGCGTGAGCCCCTGTACATCAGCCAAGCGGGCTCCTTCCATTCGAGCACCGTCAAATTGGACAGCATTGATATTCGCTGTACCAAATTTTGTGTTTACTAAGACAGTATTTTTGAAGTTTGACCCGGTAAGATTAGCGCCGTCTAAATAAGCCAAACTCAGATCCGACCCTTCGAAACTAGATGCCAAAGCAATTATCCGACTAAGATTGGCCCCACGTAAATTCGTGTCAATGATAGCCCCCTTGCTAATTTCGGCGCCTGAGAGCGTCGCCCCCTGGAAATCGGAATTCTTGATTTGAATTTCTGTCATCGTAGACCCATTCAGATTGGCACCGCGAAAGACAACTTCACTAGCCTGTACACGGGCCAGAAAGGCTTTACGTAAATGTGCCCCAGAGAAGTCTGATTTATATATGACACCGCCAGACAAATTGACACGATTCAAAATTGCCCCTGAAAATCTGGAGTTTTTCAATCTTGTGCCATGAAGGTCATTTCCCGAGAGGTCACAAGACGTACAGTCCAATGCATTAGCGCTAATTTGGGATTTGACATCCACCTCATAGTTCCACTGAGCCTCAGCTGTGCCTAAGCCGGTCCAAATCAAGACGAGCGCAGACGCTAATTTACTGATATAAGTCGTTCCCATGGCTCTGGATATAGCCGTCCTTTTCATGAACTTCGAGTAAATTTACGGTAATGATCAGGGTTATATACACTCATGAACAACCTGTTGTTGCTCCACATGTTTCACATTTCAAACAGGTTCCGTTCCGCACGAGGGTAAAATGTCCGCATTCTGAACAAGAATCCCCGGTATACCCTTTAAACCTCGCACCAGAATCAACACGCGAAGCCAGGCCACGTGAGAGAGTTCCGGATTTGGCAGCCTGCTCAGCCGTCGACAGGGTCTCCTCATCGACATCGACTGTTAAGTCCAAATCCTTTGTTGTTTCCTCATTCGCCGCTCTTTGAGTAAAAGGTACAACATTTTCATCGGAAACGGTTTCTCTATTAAATCCTTTGGAATATCCAGGCAGGAATAATTGCTCACCTTTTTGTCCCGGCCCTGGACTCCGTTCTGCCGCCCCCTGCCCGATATGATCAGGTGTAGCTTCGTTCGGGTTATCATGGGCCAGGTCATGCCACCCCAGATATGATACGCCGAGCTCTCTAAAAATGTAATCAAGGATAGAATTTGCAAACTTAATGCGGTCATTACCCACTACCGGCCCCGAGGGTTCAAACCGCGTGAAAACAAAAGCTTCCACGAATTCTTCTAAAGGCACACCATATTGAAGACCTATGGAAATCGCTATAGCGAAATTATTCATCAACGACCGGAAGGCGGCGCCTTCCTTATGCATATCGATGAAAATTTCACCTAAACGACCGCTTTCAAACTCTCCGGTATGCAAATAGACTTTGTGGCCGCCGACCGTAGCTTTTTGTATATAGCCGGTCCGGCGATCAGGTAGGCGCTCACGCTCTATGGGTTTTTCTATGACACGTTCTATAACGCGTTCGACGATTTTTTCAGCCGCTTGCGTTGTCTTCTGCGTTGATGGTTTATCCATTGCCCCATCGAGCGCATCCAAATCGTCATCACTGAACACAACGGAGTTCAATGGTTGAGATAACTTGGAGCCATCCCTGTAAATTGCGATGGATTTCAGGCCGGTTGTCCATGCCAGATTATAAATCCTACGACAATCATCTATGGACGCGCTGGACGGCATATTCACGGTTTTAGAGATAGCCCCTGAAATAAAAGGTTGCGCGGCAGCCATCATTAAAACATGTGATTCCGCACTTAGCGACCGGGTCCCCGTACGGCCGCATGGCGTTGCACAATCGAATACCGCTAAATGCTTATCCTTTAGGTGCGGTGCGCCCTCCAGGGTCATCGCACCTGTGCAGTACACATTTGCTATCAGGATTTCATCTTCGGAAAACCCGAGCAAAGGCAAAAGGTCATGTCCTTTGTATTCTAATTGTTGGGGCGACAAACCTAGAGCATCTACACAAAATTCCGGATCTAGAACAGATGTCGAAAAAGCATACCTAACGTCAAAGGCCTGCTTCAGGGCATTCTCAATATTTTCTATTTCGTACTCGCTAAACCCTTTATCATGCAAAACGCGATGGCCAATAGCCGGCGCACCTTTCAACGTGCCCCGTCCAAGTGCATATTCTATAATCTCTTCGATTTGTTTCTGCGAATATCCCAATACTTGCAGGGCTACGGGGACTGCCTGATTGATGATTTTAAAGTGCCCACCACCTGCCAGAGACTTGAATTTGACCAACGCGAAATCGGGTTCAATCCCGGTCGTATCGCAATCCATCAATAGACCTATAGTTCCTGTCGGCGCAATAACGCTAACCTGTGCATTGCGATATCCGTGATCTGCGCCGGACCTCTCCGCATCTTTCCAACATTCAATGGCCCTACCCACAAGTCCTGGATAAGGGCATTTATCTTTTTCGAGCCCCTGAGGCCTGAAGGACAAACCATTATACGCCTTGCGATTCTCTGCGGCTTTGCGATGGTTTTGAATAACGCCCTTCATAGCCTTGGCGTTGTTCGAATAACCGGGGAACGACCCCATAATTGCGGCCATTTCCGAAGAGGTCTTATAAGCCACTGCCGACATCAATGATGAAATAGAACCGCAGGCTGCCCTACCTTCATCACTATCATAAGCGATCCCCGATGACATGAGCAGACCGCCAATGTTGGCAAATCCAAGACCTAGTGTTCGGTATTCATAGGATTTTTTCGCAATTTCCTTGGATGGAAACTGAGCCATCATCACGGAAATTTCCAAGACAATTGTCCATAAACGACATGCGTGCTCAAAGCTGTCAATGTCGAAACCTGTATCCTTGCTCCAGAATTTTAAAAGATTAAGCGACGCCAAATTACAAGCCGTGTCATCCAGAAACATATATTCGGAACAAGGATTAGACCCACGAATATCGCCCGAGTTAGGACAGGTATGCCAGGCATTAATAGTATCATGGAACTGCACCCCCGGATCAGCGCTTACCCAGGCTGATTTTGCAATTTGTCCCCATAAATCTCTTGCACTCACTTGCTTTGCAACAGCTCCATCGACCCTTCGAATCAAATCCCAATGTTCATCCCGTTCGACGGCCTTCAGGAAGCGATCTGTTACGCGAACGGAGTTATTTGCATTTTGCCCTGATACAGTGTGATAAGCTTCGCTATTCCAATCTGCACTAAGTTCCGAAATCTCGATACTGTCTACACCCTGCCGCGCCAAAGATATGGCTCTTTGAATGATGCCATCCGGCACACCATCGCGCTTAGCTTTTAGTATGGCACGTTTCAAAGCTGTGTTTTTCACGGGGTCAAAACAATCATCCTCGGCGCCTTCACAATTCAAGGCGGTTTCCATGATCTTATCCAAGCGTCTTTTTAAAACTTTGGTGCCGGCAACCAAGGCGGCGACTTTAAGCTCTTCTTCTGTTTTCCAATTGATGAATGCTTCAATATCTGGATGGTCAACGTCGACAATGACCATTTTGGCCGCTCGCCGGGTTGTACCGCCGGATTTGATGGCACCAGCGGACGCATCACCTACTTTAAGAAAACTCATCAACCCGGAAGAAGCCCCACCACCAGACAAAGGTTCATCCGCACCTCTAATATTTGAGAAATTAGTGCCCGTCCCAGATCCATATTTGAAGAGCCTGGCCTCACGATGCCACAGATCCATAATAGAGCCGCTTCCTAGCAAACGGTCATCCACGGATTGAATAAAACAGGCGTGAGGTTGCGGACGTTCATAGGCGTTATCAGATTTGGCAACTTCTCCGGTTTCGTGTTCTACATAGTAATGTCCTTGAGGGTCGCCGGTCAGACCGTAGGCCCAATGAAGACCCGTATTAAACCATTGAGGTGAATTCGGAGCGGCCATCTGAGACGCCAGCATATAGCGTATATCATCATAAAAAGCGCTGGCATCTTCTTCTGCGTTAAAATAGCCGCCTTTCCATCCCCAATAGGTCCAACAACCTGCCAGGCGATTGAAAACATCACGGGCATCATTTTCACCCCGAGTGGACTTTCCAACGGCCTTTTTGGGGCGCAGCCATGACGGAACGCTCTCTTCTACGATAGATTTAGTCTTGGTTGGTACACCCGCTTTGCGAAAATACTTTCGCGCTAGAATATCGCTAGCAACTTGCGAGAAATTTTCTGGCACCGTAAATGCACCTGTCGCGGACATCAACGACCCATCCACGCGACGAAGTTCACTTTTCACAATCTTAAAAGTGATGTCAGCATAGGGACCATCACCGGCCCGGGTAAATTTTCTGACAATCTGCATAGTGACGTAAGATAGGCCTTTACGCGGTCCGCTTCAAGACACGTTCAGAGCCTAGCTGTTGTTTTACCATATTAAACGTTCACGACTGTTAACGTGAACTTGAAATGAGTTTAACTGGTTTTTAGCTCGAATCGGCTATAGTCAAGTCATGTTGAGTTACTTCATTATTACCGGAGCTGCTCTAGGGGTAGTATTAATGATCACCGTAATCGCATTGGATCTTCGGTCGACTGACACTTGAAAATGCAGCTTGTTAGCGGGTTACTTTCCTAAGCTCGCTATTGTTCGACCCAGATAAGTTTATCTGTTTCGAATCCCATATCGTTGATTTTATTGTCAAATTTTGCTTTCACGTCATCCTTGACTGTTGGCGTCCGGCTCAACAACCAGAGATACTTTTTATTGTGATTGGTGACAAAGCTATATTGATAATTTTCATCCAATTCAAAAACCACATATGGCCCGTAAAACGGACCGAAGAACGAAACTTTCAAATGTCCTTTGTCCGTTCCGTCCACGAAAAAGGCCTTCCCTATAGCCTCCTCCCATTGGTTATCTTCGGCGTCAAAACCCCGATTGACAACCCGAATGCCCCCGTCATCCCGTCGCAAATATTCAGCCGTTACCTTGGATAGACCCCGCTCGAATCTGTTATCAATGCGTGCTACCTCATACCATTTGCCTAGATATCTATCGGCTTGAAAATTACTAACTGGAACCACATCGGAACTAAGCGTGGTGGAACAGGCCGCCAAAGTGACCGAAAGCAAAGATAAAAAAGCGAATTTTAGGGATCTCATGGATGACTCCGGTAAAGTATTCGAAGTTTATACGACACCGCCAAGTCCCCAGTTCACTTATCAGCTGTTAGTCAAAATTCGCAACAATCTCATATCCCGCCGCCTCAAGCGCGGTTTGCAATGCAGATATATGCGCCGGGCCGGTTTCACAACAACCGCCAATAATTTGAAGTCCGGCTTTGACACAACCTAAACCCCACTCGGCATACCGCTCAGGCCCCAAATCACTCCGAGCGGAAAGAGACGCCACCGTGCCCCCTGCATCCAGCCCGCAAATCGATGTAAATCCATTGGCATACGCCCCCGCTGGCACATCCAGTTTTACCAATATGGGCAACGCCCTATCGATAGTTTCCGGCATGGAACAATTGACCATGACCGCGTCAGCCCCAACGTCAATCACCGCTTTCGCGGCCGCTTCCAATGTTTCTCCAGAACGCAATAATCCATCAGCCTCATCATCAAGCGTGAACGCTGTCCAGCAAGGCAGTCCTGTCTCTTTGGCAGCCTTTGTCGCTGCAACCCCTTCTCTGATATTTGCAGCTGTCTCGACAAAAAACAGATCTACGCCGTCTTTTTGCAAGGCGACAAGTTCCTTAAAACTCTCATAACAGCCGTTCTCACAGGGCGACATGTCGAACTTATAACTGGCTATTAGGGGCGGCAGGCATCCGGCGATACGCACATTGTTTGACGTTTCGGAACATGTCTCTCGCGCTTGGTTTGCTATCGAAATCGCTGCGTTGTGAATAGGTTTTAGTAATTCAACCGTCGCATCTCGTTCTAGGCGCTGGCGTGTCGCCGAATAATTATTTGTGGCAATAATTCTGGCTCCGGCCTGTATGTAATCCACATGAACATCCCGAACAAGATCTGGATTATCCAACATAACTCGCGTCGACCACATTGGCGTTGGCTCAACGCCGGAGCGTTTGACAATTTCTTGCCCTAATCCGCCGTCAAGCAACACAATTTTCCGAGGCATCTATTTGCCCAAAATAGCATCAATGCGGTCTTGCGCGATTGGATTATATCCCGGACGGGCCGTTTCATAGACTTTTTCGGCCCAGGCTTTCTTTCCGTTATCTTTCAACGCTCCGTAAAGACGGTAGATAAATTTACCCCGCCCAACACTGACCAAGAACTTTCGCAGCTCTGGCATGGCCGGTTTGTAGTCATTTTTGATAGCCAGCATGTACCATGCAAAAGCAGTCTCTGCATTTGAGGTGCCAGTGAAATTAAAGGTTTCGTCAAGAGCCGTCATTTGTTCCATTGTAATTTTTTCTGGCATATTGTTGAGGAAATGCAGCCACTCATGGGTCGTCCATTCTTGCGTTGGAATATCAGATGCAGAGATATTGCCATTTGCCCAGTCTGCGCGGTAATTATCGACTTTAGTAAAAGCGTTAGAAACAGGTTTGCGAACCGTATCCGGTAACCCGGGGCCATAAACCCAGGCATCAATCTCCGCATCGCTTACAACATCGGGAAAGCGATTACGCAGATTTTCATCCAAATAGGTCAAGAAGTCTTCGGTCGTAACACTTTTGAATGCATAGCTATCGAAATAACCAGCTAGAAACGGATCGAAACGCTCGCGACCAAACCGGTCCTCAAGGAAGAACAGAAAATTAGCGCCCTTCAAATATGAGACGAGCGAGAAAGCATAATCCAGATTTTCAAGGTCCTCAGGCAGTTTTAAATGAGTATAGGCCGGACTTGGCGCTTCAGTTAAAGAGCGCTTCAAATTCTGCATATCCAAGGCCTGCTCCATGATCGCTCGGTCCTCGCCATAGAGCGCTTCCATGATCCGGTTCTCAACATAGGAGGTGAAACCTTCATTCAACCAGGAGTCCCGCCACGTGGCATTAGTTACCAAATTCCCAGACCAACTATGAGCCAGTTCATGAGCAACTACATTAGTCAGGCTCTTGTCGCCGGCCACTAGTGTCGGCGTTAAAAAGGACAGCCTCGGATTTTCCATACCGCCATAAGGGAAGCTAGGCGGTAGAACGATAAGGTCGTAGCGACCCCAGCGATAGGGTCCATACAGCTCTACATTCGCCACTTCCATTTCAGGTGTTTCAGAAAACTCTTCAGCCGCCGCATCCAGAATATACTCTTCAGCGTAAACACCGATGTGATCGTTAATAGCTTTGAAATCAATATCACCGACCGCAAACGCCAGAAGATAAACCGGGATAGGTTGCGGCATATCAAATTCATATTCCCCGTCCCTCGGGGTATTGGGATCCTGGGAGGCGCTCATTAGGGCTACCAACTCCGGCGGGGTTGTAAGTTTCGCTGAATACGTAATCCGAACAGCCGGCGTATCCTGGACAGGTGCCATAGTACGGGCATAAATCGGCTGTCCTTGAGAGAACATATAGGGATGAACTTTCCCTGCGGTTTGACTTGGTGACAACCACTGCAGCCCCTTTGCATCTGGGCTAGTTTCATAAGAAATCCGGACTTTTTCCGCTGTTTCAGACAACGGGATTGTCAGCGCTTGGCCAAGATTAGGATCTTCTGAAGAGAGACCGTAGCTCACAGCTATCCAGTTTCCAGAATCCAGAGTTTCAACGGATTCGATAGTTAAATCCTGAGTATCAAGAATAAGCATGTCAGCATCATCATTGATGCGTTCAAAATCCAGCGTGATAGTCCCATCCAAAACTTTCCGGTCAAAATTTACATCAAGATTCAGATCCAAATGTGTGGTCCTTACATCCTGGTAATTCGCGTAGGTAAAGGCATCGGCAGAATCGACAGGTTGGTTGATTTCGGACACAGTAATTTCTACCGGCTCAACCTTTTTACTCTCAGTCTCCCCTGCACACGCGGCCAGTGCCAATATTGACGCTGCGCCGACGGCCCTGAAACCGACAGTTTTGAAATTGAAAAGTTTGGAATAAGTCATTTAATTTCCCTTATTATCATATGGGTTGCTATCTGCTCTGACGAATAAACGAATTGGTGTTCCCGGAAGTTCAAAGTCTTCTCGCAGACCATTTATCAGATACCGCTGGTAACTTGCGGGCAAACGCTCTGCCCTGGAACATTTGAGCACAAATGTTGGTGGTCGGGTTTTTGTCTGCGAGATATATTTCGGTTTGATATGGCGGCCATTAACAGCTGGCGGCGGATGTCTGCGAATTTTTTCTTTAAGCCAATCATTAAGGTCGGACGTTTTAACCTTCGCACTCCAGTCAATATGGACCCGTTCAATCGCTGGCAATAACCGGTCAACACTTCTACCGGTTAAACCAGAGAACATAACGACGGGAATTCCCCTCAACTGTGGTAATAAGCGCCCCGCCATTTCTCTAACACTTTTGGCCATCTCAGATTTATTCTCGACCAAATCCCATTTGGTCACACCAATCACCATGGCCCGTCCTTCCCGTTCACACAGAGCAGCAATTTGCATGTCTTGTTTATCGAAGGGCTTGGTAGCATCCATCAACAAAATAACCACTTGAGCGAATTTGATTGCTCTCAAGGATTCGCCGACAGATAGTTTTTCCAGCGTTTGCCGGACTTTCGCCTTTTTTCGCATACCTGCCGTATCGTGAAACTGAACCCGTCGTCCCGCCCACATATGGTCGATGGTTATGGCGTCTCTTGTCACACCGGCCTCGGGTCCAGTCAGCAATCTATCTTCGCCAATAAGTGTATTGATCAAGGTTGACTTTCCAGCATTAGGGCGACCCACAATGGCTATTCGAACAGGGGCATCCGACCTATCAATGTCGTCGTCTTCCGGCGATAAATCGATATTTCGGAGAGCCATTTCCATGGCATCATCAAGCTCTACCATCCCAATATTATGTTCTGCGGCCACCTCAATAGGATCTCCGAGACCCAAGCCGTAACCTTCGGTCACACCGTCATCCGATGCGCGCGACTCACATTTATTAGCGACTAAAACGGTTGTCTTTCCAGAGCGCCTGACAAACTCCGCAAATATTCGGTCAAGCGGCGTAACGCCCACGCGAGCATCATATACGAAAAGACAAACATCAGCCTCGAGCACAGCCTGCTCTGTCTGAGCGCGCATCCGCGCTTCCAGTTTTTCACCTTTAGCATTTTCAAACCCGGCCGTATCCATGAGCTGCAATGGCCGGCCACGGAGGCGACCTTTGGCTTCACGTCGATCTCGGGTTACGCCTGGCGTATCATTGACAATGGCGAGCTTTTTGCCCGCCAATCGATTGAAAAGTGTTGATTTCCCGACATTGGGACGCCCAACGATAGCGATTTTTGCTGCGCGAGGGGCAAGCTCAACCGCCTCGTCCGGCGGATTATCTGTTAACCCCGAATTGTCCATGTCACTATCTTAACGCCAGCAATTTTGCTTTGTCGTTCAAAATGTAAACAGTCTGGTTGGCAACAACGGGTGATACAAAAACCGGGTCACCAATTTTATACTCTCGCAACACTTCACCAGAATAAGGGCTTAGTTCTACGACACGTCCTCTTGACGATACTGTCATCAGCATGTCACCTACCAAGATGGGGCCGGCCCAGGCAATCCGTTGCTTTCGCTTCTTCTCGTTCTTGAAGGCTTGCAATTGCTGTGTCCAGACAACCGCACCATTAAGTTTGGAAAGGCAAGCTACTTCTCCCCCTGTTGTAACAGTATAGACAAAATCGCCCGCAACCCAAGGATACCCCAAAGACCCCGCAGGCTGTGTCCAAATACGTTGTCCATTTCGTAGATCAAAAGCACTGATGACCCCCGATTGAGCCGTTGCGATAACATATCCGTCCGCAATAACCGGCCCAGACGCAATATCATTCAAGCTTGATAACGGCGTCAATTGCCCCCCAGAAGACAGGGCATCCTGCCATAGGACAACACCATTTTGCACGCGAAGGGCAACCAGTTCACCAGAGGCAAACGGCGCGATAACAACATCTTCAAAAACAGCAGGACTTGGTGCCGTCAGCATGCGCGCGCTTTCGACAATCCCCTGATAAGTCCACAGTACTTCGCCGTTGGATGAGTTCATCGCAAAAAGTTCATTATCATCAGAAACGACAAACAATCGACCATTTGCAACGGTTGGCGCGGAATGAAGAGGTGTCGCCAATCGTTTACGCCAAACACTTTGTCCAGTTTGAGCATCCAGAGCTTCAACAACTCCAAGACCGGATGAAACAAAGACTTTTCCGTCTGCAGCTGAAACACCACCACCAACAGATTCTTCGTCACTACCGCCGGAGTCTCCGAAATTGAAAGGGTCTGTTACACGCTCGAAAATACTAGCACTGCCTTCACGGGTTTTCCCCGCAGCTTCGACTTTCACCTGGTGACGCCAAATCATTTCGCCCGTATTCGCGTCATAGGCTCCGACACGATTATCGCCGTCCATGACAAATATCCGGCCACCGGCAATAACAGGAGATGAAACAACACGTCCTTTACGCGATGACCCATCGCCCACGTCCCGAGCCCAAATACGGCTTAATTCACCATCAAAAGTCGGGTGCTGCATGGCGTGGACAGAATTGCCGCCTGGTTGAGGCCAATCCGCATTAATATAGGTTTGCGGCAGGACAATATCCTGAGGCGTAATTTCGCCAGATGGAGTCAATGTTTCTTCGGCCGACAACAGGGAAATTCTCTGTTCCTCACCCGCGACTTCACCTTGTTCAGCCTTCTTCTCGGCCTCCGTCTTATCAAAGGGATTAACAGCGTCAGCTACGCTACCAATTGTTGAGCAGGCTGGAAGCATTAGGGCTGCCAATAGCGGGAGCCATAATTGACTTTTGAATTTATTCATTTTCTTGTGTCTCCGTCGGCACCTCGTTGACCATTTCGGCATCTGAGGCATCCGGTTGCTGTATATTTTCGGAAGGCATTTCACCAGCGTCGGACTGAGCATTAATGGCTTCTTGCTGATTCAAATCAATAAGATGTTGTTTGGCACGCGCGACAAGCGTCTCAGACGCACCGGGGTCACGTTCAATATATGTAAATTGGCTTCGAGCTTTCTGCACATCGCCATTTTGTTTGTAAGCAAAACCAAGCAATTCACGAGCCAAATATTCATAAGGCTCATCTTTTGCTGTCAATGGTTCCAGCCTCGAAATTGCTGAATCGTAATCAGCCTGACTTGTAACAATATAAGCGGCTTTCAACTGAGCCAGCTGAACATGGCGCTTGGATGATATAGTTTTCGCAGCTCGGTCGTAAATGGCCAAAGCTTCTTGGGCATTCCCATTACTTAACTCAAGTTCTGCGGCTCTTTTTAGCGACAACCAAGCATAACCATCCGGGCTTGTCGCTGAAATCGACTTAAACCCATCTATGGCACTGGCTGCGTTCTGGTCAATTGATTTAACGGTTTCAATAAAGCCATAGGACGTTTCATTTGCAGTTTCTTCGGCCTTATATTCTTGCCATTGAATATAGCCCGTTATGCCAATGATAAGCACAATAAGCGCACCTACATAGGGGCCGTATTTTCTTAACCAGCGATTATAATCGTCTTTTCGAAGTTCCTCTTGAACCTCACTAATGAAATCGACCACTTATTACCCTTATTGTTAATCTGAAGACTCAGAATTTGACCGCAAACTATAGACGTCAGCCAGTAATCGCAACACTTATAGGCATGACGAAACGGTAAGTTTTCAGCGATTAGGAGAATTTATAAGTTTGCGCGTCTCCAGGAAATTCTCGTGATTTTACCTCGTCCGCATAGGTTTTGACCGCATCACGGACAACATCTTCCAAATTCGCAAACTTTTTCACAAATTTTGGCACTCTCTCAAACATTCCCAGCATATCAGGCGTCACTAAAATCTGACCATCGCACCCGGCTGATGCACCAATGCCAATGGTCGGAATATTTACAGCTTTTGTAACTTTGTTAGCCAATTCCGCGGAGACTCCCTCTACAACTACGGCAAACGAACCAGCCTGGGCTGCAGCAATAGCATTTTCCACAATTTCATCTGCCACTTTTTGTGTGCGACCTCGCGCTCTAAATCCGCCGAGCACATTCATTGATTGAGGACGCAAACCGACGTGACTCATAACAGGAATTCCTCGCTCAACCAGATAGGCAATCGTTTCAGCTGCATAAGATCCGCTTTCAATCTTCACGGCTTGACATCCAGTTTCTCGCATGACACGCGCCGCACTTTTAAACGCGCGCTCAGGGCTGTCTTCATAATACCCAAACGGCAAATCTACTACAACCAGCGCCTGATTGGAGCCGCGCATAACGGCCTGACCGTGTAAAATCATCATCTCTAATGTAACGCCAACGGTCGTCGTCAATCCATGAACGACCATCCCGACGCTATCCCCGACGAGAATTAAATCACAATGGTCGTCTAAAATTCGTGCTGTTGGGGCGTCATAGGCGGTCAGACAGACAATAGGGTCTCCGCCTTTCCGACCTGTGATTTCGGGCGCAGTTTTACGAGCCATAAACTTTTGAGCTGACATATTTATTCCATCCAAGTTCAGGTCATCATATAGAACTTTTTTTGTCCTTTATAAGGAAAAATCTACAAATCAGCTAAACTATCCACGGGGAACTCGAATAGGGTCGAAGCGCCTGCTTTTATAAAATTTAAATGAGCGGCGGATTCCGGTAATACGACCTGTGCATGATAACGAGCGAGACTCATCATTTGCGGAGCTAATGGGTCATTGGCCTCTAGCCCTTTACAAGCCGCTTTTATCAGCAAACCTCCAGAAATAACGTGCCCTGCCAGTTCCAAGTAGTTAGACGCAACCGCCAAAACATCCATTTCGTCTGCCTCTAAAATAACACGTGTTGCCGTTTCGAGGTTTTCGATTCCACTTTCAAGGGCTTCGGTTATTCCATTTTCATAGGACTTCGAGAGTTCAGCGTAAGACTTCAAGTCCGCAATCATTTGAGCCATAGCCTCACCGCCGTCTCTGCGGATTTTTCGTCCGACTAGGTCCATAGCCTGAATTCCGTTGGTTCCCTCATATATGGGCGCAATCCGGGAGTCTCGATAGTGTTGCGCAGCTCCCGTTTCTTCTACATAGCCCATACCACCAAAGATTTGTACACCGGTTGACGTCACATCAACACCGATATCCGTGCTATAGGATTTTGCAATTGGCGTCAGAAGTGCCTCCCGCAAATGTGAAGATTTGCGGATGTCCTCGTCTTCAGATGAAATGGTCATATCATAGGCCGCCGCCGTCGCCATGCATATTGCCCTTGCCCCCATCAGACGAACTTTGGAGTCAATCAGCATCCGACGAACATCTGGATGCCCTATTATCGCGTCTCCGGGATTGCCATTGGGAACACGGCCTTGCACGCGATCCTGAGAGAAAGCCAAAGCGCCCTGATAGGCGCGCTCACCAATCGCTACACCTTGCACACCAACAAAGAGACGCGCTTCATTCATCATGGTGAACATGCATGCCAGACCGCGATTAGGTTCGCCAACGAGCCAACCTTTTGCGCCGGAAAACTCCATTACACAAGTGGGACTGCCGTGTATTCCAATTTTATGCTCGAGACTGATAGCTTTAAAGCTATTGCGTTCGCCCAGAGTTCCGTCGTCATTGACAATATATTTTGGACACAAAAACAATGAAATACCCTTGGATCCACTTGGTGCATCCGGGAGCCGTGCCAAGACTAGATGAATGATATTATCGGCGCAGTCATGATCACCCCAGGTAATGAAAATTTTCTGCCCTGAAATTGAATAAGTACCGTCAGGGTTTGGCTCTGCCTTCGTTCGAACGGGGCCCAAATCTGAACCAGCCTGCGGCTCCGTTAGATCCATGGCACCACTCCACTCACCAGTAACCATTTTGGATAGATATGTAGATTTCAGATCTTCAGACGCGTGGGCCGCAATGGCCTTAACAGCACTGGATGTCAGCATCGGACAGAGACCAAATGCCATATTCGACGCGTAAATCATTTCGTTGACAGCAACACTGACTACGGATGGCAATCCTGCGCCGCCAATGTCCTCAGATGCTGAAAGGCTAAGCCATCCCGCTTCGACAAATGATTTGTAAGCATCTTTAAAACCAGGCGAAGCAATGACATTATCGCCATCGAGATAGGCCGGATTGAGATCACCCACCCGGTTGATTGGAGATAGAAAATCCTCCGCAAAAGAGGCTGCACCGGATAGAATATCAGTAACCAATTCTTCACTGGCCTGCTCAAAACCAGGTTGTGAGAGAACAGTGCTCAGATCCGCGGCGTATTTTAACAGGAAGGTCTTGGCTTTAACTGGGGCAGCGTATTTCATCGGAACAGCTTTCTTTATTGAACTGCTACACCTTTAAAAACTCAGAAATTCTCATACCATAAGTCATTTAAGCGCATCCCAAAAAAAAACGCGCCCGGAGGCGCGCTTTAAATCAGAGACTTGAATGGTTATGCTTTGTTAAACATGCCCAAAATCGCTGTCAGAATACCGCCGCCGACTAGGCCGGAACCAGCATTTGCTGCGATAGAATTGAATGACATGGATGCACCTTCTGTAGGATCAGCCGCACCGAATAGACCGGTAAAGTTACCCAATGCAGACAGACCGCCGCCACCGAGAATACCGGTGATGCTTCTGCCCAGAGGGCCCATAGCTGATTTCATGAGTGCACCGGCAATGTTGCCGCCAACAGCACCACTACCCAGACCTAATAACAAAGGAATAATATCCATAAGTTTAACTCCCCAAATATTGCGCTCTCGCGCTTCTCAAAAAATGCTCCTTATGAGCACTTATGCCGCAAACTTGCCCCTTCTCAAACAGTTAATCAAGCACTAAAATTTATTTTTTTAATGCGGAGACTATTGACAATGAAATACAACAAATCCTTGATATTAATGATTTTTCTAACGTCTGGCATGATGGTCTCATGTGGGGGTGAGTCGGAACCAATTGATGCTTCTGCCCCAACCAATAGTCAATCTACAACCGCAAACTCAACTCCAGAAGTAGAGAATTCAACGGTTTCTGAAGCGTCTACCCCTCCGTCTGTAGACCGAGGTGAGTCGTTATATAAACGTTGTAAAACATGTCATACTCTTAATGAGGGCGGCGCCCATAAAACTGGACCGAACCTGTTTGATATATTTGGCGCAACAGCCGGATCAAAAGATGGCTTTCGTTATTCCAAGGTCATGCGCGATTCTGGTGTTATTTGGACCGACGAAAATCTGGCAGCCTACATAAAAAATCCGGCCAAGTTCATGCCCCGAAACACAATGAGCTTCGCAGGTATCCGGAAAGATGAAGACGTAGCTCTTTTGCTAGAATATATGCGCTCAGAAATGAATAAATAAGGTTTTTTGACAATAATCCCGTTTGGCACCACATATAAACGCCTAACCGGAGACTAAAGTGTCCAACTCGACGAGATCTTATAAACGCCTGTCCTTTCAATCCAGCGAAAGGCCCGAGGCAAAACAGGCGTTAAAAACCCTCAAGTCGCGATATGGTAATTGCGACGCAACCGAAGCTGACGCTATTGTTGCACTGGGCGGTGACGGGTTCATGCTGCAGACCATCCGGAGACATCGCACCTTATTGAAACGTGGCCTACCCATATATGGAATGAATAAAGGCACGATCGGCTTCTTAATGAACGCCTATGAGGAAAACGACCTGATAACCCGGATATCGTCTGCCAAGGAAGCCATCGTAAGCCCCTTGAAAATGACAGCAGAAGCGCCGGGCGGTATTTACGAAGAACTCGCCTTTAATGAGGTATCATTGTTTCGCTCTACCCGCCAGGCGGCCCACATAAAAATAGAAGTTGATGGGAAAGCTCGATTGGATATGCTGATTGCAGACGGCGTACTACTGGCGACGCCGGCCGGTTCAACAGCGTATAATTTGTCGGCACACGGCCCTGTCCTACCCTTGGGATCTGAGATTCTCGCTTTGACACCCATAAGCGCATTTCGTCCACGGCGTTGGCGAGGCGCGTTACTGAAATCAGGCGCAAAAGTTGTTTTCGAGAATCTGGACCCAAAAAAACGCCCCCTTAGCGCTACGGCGGATGATCGAGAAATTCGCAATGTGACCCGCGTCGCCATAGAACGCGACAAAGATTCTGCAATAACACTATTGTTTGATGCCGACCATGCCTTGGACGAAAAAATCTTAAGAGAACAATTCGCGACCTAAGCCGATTTTTACGCGGCCACCTTATCAGCAGCGTCCAACCTGTCCATGAGCCAGGCTTTATCGGGCTCCGGGATGTTGAACGGCAATGTCAGTGTTCTTTCCAGCATTAAGGTCTGAAAATAGTGGGCGTCATATTCGATGCCTGAGATTTCCAGATCCCGATAAATTGCGCACCCCGCCCGGACTATTCTGGTACACAAATCATCTAAACCCGCCTGCTTGCAGAGTGAAGACAAACCCAATGGCCCCGTATCGAACAACATAAGTCCTGCTTTGTTTGACGAAATACCCGCCATAACCGCAAGGCTATGTTTCACAACAGACATTCGCCCTAAACCAATCGCACGTATTAAAAATGACGGACTCAGACGTCCCATTTGCGCCATGTGAAGCGAGAATTCCCGCAATTCTTTTTCAGACTGATTTTCGTGAATAAGCTCCATAGACGCTCGTTCACGTGCCCTGACAGCTATATTGACAGCCTGCGCGCTCGAAAGCTCTGGCCGCCTGTCAAGAAATACAGCGGCCTCCTCGGACGCGATTGTAATGACTTTTTCCATCACACTGACAGGCAAATCTCGGCGGGAAATCATAGCCTCGCGGATGAGGTCATCGTTATAGTAAAATTCAAGAATATCTTCGGCCGTCTCGGCATCAATAATCGCACCGTCATTGGCCGCGACAATGGCGACTGACCGGCTGTCACCATAACGCACGATGGCTTTCACCAAGTCGCCCGATACTTTTGGCCTTTTTGCGACAGCAATAACCTTGGCCGCTGCCTGTGATTTTAGGATTTCAATTAAGTCGACATCTGTCAACACAGGAGAATTTTCCAACAAAGGTATTGCAATATTATCGACATCCGCCGCTAGGCGCATGGCGACCATATGTGGTAAATCCGGTGAATTTTTGAGCGTCACTGACAGAGCGCGTCTTACCATCTCCATGGCATCTTTCGCCATAAATTTAAGCAAATCATGTGCAAGCTGCAACTCTGATTCAGACAAAGGCGAATCGCGAAAGGTTCTGCAGATACGTTGAGCAGCATTGGCTCTACGTTCCGGATCGGCGTGCCGAACCAGAATTCGTATATCTTCCTCTCGTAGATGCTTAAGAGCAAGTTCGCCCATGACTACCTCCAACCCTTAATTCTAAAGGGATAGGGTAAACGGTCACTTAAAATACGCTCAATCTTCTATTAATTTACAATTCAGCCAAAATCAGCTAAGAAGTCTCTAGAACTGGGGGATAGTTTGAACAACAAAGTTAATTTAGCAAGACATGACTCCGAAAATTTACTTGCGAGACTAGATACCAAGAGAACCGAGTCTCGCACAAAATTTTTAATCATGTCATCTGACCAGTCTAAATCGGAAGACGACGGTCTTACAATTCCTGATTTCAGGAAAGTTTTACAGGAAAGTTAAAAATGGTACCGCCTCTTGGTCTCGAACCAAGGACCTCCGGTTCCACAAACCGGCGCTCTAACCAACTGAGCTAAGGCGGCCCATACTCGTAGCGCGCCGCTTCTATACGATGCGACGCGCTGCTTCAAGCCGAATAATGGCGTTTATAAAATTTAATTACGACTTTTCGTCAGGCATCTTAATAGATTCCCACCCCTGACTACCCAGCTGCTCTTGATACTTGATGTATGTATGGAGTTCGCGGGCACGGGTTTCTGGAGACGGGTGTGTTGACATCCATTCAGGCGTCCGACTTGTATTTTCTGCGGCCATTTTTTCCCAAAGAGCCACCGCTTGATATGGATCGTAACCGGCTTTGTACATGTATTTAGCGCCAAGTCGATCTGACTGCTTCTCGTGCTTGCGCGAGAACGGCAACACGACACCTAGTGTGAAGCCCATTCCAAGAGCCGCACTCAGCATTTGCGTATTTCTTTGAGCACCACGGACGCACTGCTCATATTCGCGCTGAATAGCATATGCTTCCGAACGCGGAATTTCGGTCCGACCAGCAATACGGGCTCGACCTTGAGTTCGACACTTTTTCACTAGTTGCGACCCGGCCACTGCCGAACCGCCTTGCACAACGACCTGGCCTGCTAATTGTTGACTAACTCGTTCGGCTGCGTGCTTGCCAGTAACATGACCAACCTCGTGCCCCATAATAGCTGCGATCTGATCATCATTGCCTGCGAAATCCATCATGCCTTTGTAGAAACCAACCCGGTTACCAGGCAACACAAATGCGTTTTTTGTATCTTTTTCAAAGACTGCATAATCCCAAGTCTCTTCTCCTTTATTGGCACCACGCGCGATGCGTGCACCGATATTAGCCAAACGCGATGTATAGCGCGGGTCGGTTGATGTTGGGATTTGTTGCTTGGCAGCCGCCCAGCTTTGAGCCGCCATCTGACTTAGTTGACCATCGCCGATCAGAAGGAACTGTTTCGATCCTGTTTCTGGATTAGTCGCACAACCCGCCAACGCACCGGGCGCTAACGTGATAGCTCCACCTGCGGCCAGAATTTGTAAAACATTTCTACGATGGAATAATTCTTTTTCGGCTTCGTCTAAAACTTCACCGTCGTGATGATGATCATGTGTACACATATTAGTCCTCCAACCAATCAAGTGAAATATAAGCTAAAAACTCCTACATTAACAGACCATGAGTGTAGTAAAACTGCGAATATTACAGTCAAATAACTGTGAAAATTGACCAAGGTGACTTAATATCAAACAAGAGTGATTTGATTTTAAAACAGGTTCAAAATGCGAAAGTTGTTTATATGGATAACTGGAATTCTGGTGATTCTACTGCTGGCGGCCGTCATTATTCCGTTTTTGATACCGTCTTCAGTTTATAAGTCCGCTATCGAAAACCAATTGACCAGCCGCTTCGGTCGGCAAGTTACCATTGCCGGTGATGTCTACGTATCGCCTCTGCCAATTTTAAAAGTTCACACGGAGAATGTTCAAATCGATAATCCAGACGGATTTACGTCGTCCCATTTTGCACAGATGGAATCACTGGCCGTTCGCGTCAAACTACTTCCTCTTATCTCACGTAAAGTTGAAATTTCCACATTCGAATTGGTTGAGCCCCGTATTTCGTTAGAAAAACTAGCAGATGGGAAAGTCAATTGGATCATGGGAGGCAGAGATGAAACGTCTCCTGTCGAGGGCCCATTCAGGCGCGACGGACGCTACGCTGATATCGAGGCGACAATCGGGAAATTTTCAATCTCCGACGGCTATGTCTCTTATGAGGACAGACTAAAAAAACACTCACATAGGTTGGAAGATGTCAATCTGAGCATGACGTTGTCAAGCTTGTCCCAGCCTGTGTCATTCGAAGGAAACCTCCTTATAAACGGCATTGCTGTTGATGCTGAAATTGAGATGTCTACGCCCCGTTCATATCTCAACGGCAAAAAAACTCCTGTAACTTTTAATTTCACAACGATGCTCGGCAGTATCGATGCGAAAGGTCATTTTATCGAAAGCCCTGAAAATCACTTTAAGTTTGATGTAAAAGGTAAGCTTCTAGAACTTATCCAGTGGTCGGAGTATTTTGGATATTCTGAATATGGGAAAATCATAGAAACGGTGAGCTTTTCTGGTCGCTTTGCCTTTGTTGGAACTGACATATCAGCTGAAAATGCAGATATCCGAATGGTTGGCGAAGATGTAGTCGCTTCCTTTAAAGGCGACATGGTTTTAGCGGAACAGCCGATTGCGAACGGGCGGTTGACGTTCCAGTCGTCAAATTTTTCCACCCTCGCCAAGACATTTGACATAGGCGCACCCTATGCCTCCATCCTTGAAAACGTCGATTTAAATACGCAATTCAAATCTTCCGGAACAGGCCTGTATACGGACAACTTAATCGCAAAAATATCCGGGCAAGACTTCAGCGGCTCTTTCGAAGGTAGCGCTAAAATGGATGACAGAGCCGAGCTTTCAGGGAAGTTTTCAACTGAAGTAACGTCTATGAGTTCTTTATTGAACACAATGGACTTTGAAAATTCGTCTCTTGCAATTGCCGAAAGACTTTCGGCAACAGGGACGCTCGAATTATCCGACAGCTCGACACTTATTAAAATCGAGAATTCTCAAACCGAAAGTCCAGAACTATCTACATCTTTTACTGGGACAATTGATCTTTCAGATGCAATAAATTTGACTGGAGATTTTATTGCCGAAACAAAATCCGTCAGCGCAGTCGCACAAAAACTAGATATAAATCAAGCGAGTTTCGACGCCATTGGTGAACTCAATGCCAAAGGTCGTATTGAATATGACGGTGAGACAACGTACATAAATTTTGAGCGCGCTAACACCATAAGCGAGGATTTGATATCGCAATATGTCGGCTCGGTTTACCTAACTAGCAATGATGTTAAGCTGACTGGTGAATTTGAAACATCCGTTTCAGATCTTGCCCGGCTCAATCAGAATATGGGTTCAGAATTAACTTATGCTGATGCAATTGGCTCCGTTGGCGCCACTGGCTCTATCAAAGGACAACTCGACGAATTAGCCATAAACGATTTGAGGTTAACACTGGAAAATGGTGAACTCAACGGCTCTTTCATTGGAGATGCCACCTATCAAAACGGCCTTTCTTTGGCTGGAAAGTTGGAAACAGAAATACCATCGGCTCGGGTATTAACGAAATCAACCGTTGGAATTGATCTACCCCGCAGTACAGCCAGCGGCGACATTTATGAGCGAATAAACATTTCAGGTGATATTTCCGGGACGCCTACGGAAATTCGGTTTACCACAGCAGACTTAGCAATGGATGCAATAAGTGGTGATGGACAGCTCATTATTGACCTTTCCAAAAGCCGACCTGTATTGAATGGAAGCTTGGATTTAGCGCAGCTTGATCTTCGGCCTTATCTTGACGCCTATATGGCCTTGCCTCCCGGCGAGACGGGCCTCCAGCCTTGGAGTGAAGAGCCTTTCGATTTTACGGCGCTACGCCTGATGGATGGCGAATACCTCCTAAAAACACCCGAAATTATAATAGGTCCACTGACCTTCGGACAAACCGACATAGACGCCAGTGTTGCCAACGGAATTTTGACGGCGCAACTTCCCAAGGTAAACCTGTATGGGGGGCTCGGTGTCATGACCGCGTCTTTGGACGCCTCCGGCCGTGTACCAAAAGTCAAACTGACAGTAACTTTAGAGGATATTCACTCCAATAAATTCCTTGCCTCTTTGGCCAACTTTACCCGATTAGAGGGGAACGCGCATACAGTTCTGGAACTTTCTGGAGAAGGCCGTTCACAGGCCGAAATTATGCGCTCGCTGAATGGTTTCGGAAACTTCGAAGTTCTCGGCGGCATCATCGAAGGCGTCGACTTATCAAAATTTCTTTCGGGCATTGATGAGTCACTTGCACAGCGAGTATTACCTGACGGCATAGGTAAATCATATGCAACCAAATTTGATGATATGGTAGGGAAGTTCAAAATTCAGGACGGCGTCGTATCTATCGACAGCTTCGATATAAGAGCATTTGACGTTTTAGCGAGCGGCCAGGGAAAGCTCGACATTGGTCAACAATCGATGGACTTCAGCCTGCGTCCGCGTCTAACGGGAAGCAATGTTAGCGACCTAGGTAAATTTGGCATTCCTCTTCGATTTAAGGGGAATTGGGGAGCTGTTTCACCAGGGCCAGACTTTGAACTATTGCAGGACATAGCCGTAGAAAAAGCAAAGCTAAGGGCCAAAGAAGAGATAACCGACCGGGTCGGCGGGGAGATAGGCGGCATACTAGATAATGTTTTGGGGGGTAGTCCTACGCGAAATCGAGAAAGAGAAACGCCGCAAGACGCAACAATATCCGAACCTGCCAATACGCAACCAGAAATTCGCGAAGACATCGAAGAACATCCATCTGAATTAACTCCTCCCGATGATCCCGTTTCGTCGGACACCCCCGAGATTGAAGACACAAATATGGAAGAGGAATCAATAGAGAAAAAGCTGTTAAACGAAGCACTTGACGGCATTTTAGGCAGCGGGAAGAATGACGACTAAGAGTAAGTTGTTGCATCCAGAATGCGCACTCCACTCCAATTGTAGGTTATCCTTCTAATAACCTTGTATTTATGAGGAAGAATTTTTACGAATTCAGCATATATTTAGACTGTCTTCACAGGAGTCGAATATGGGCATCAATGATCCTGTCATTGCAGAACAAACACCCGCCGCTGATTTTCAAATTGAACAGCGCTGGGAGAAATATACTGATGACGAGCACGCGGTTTGGAGAACGCTATACGAAACCCAGATCCAAGTCCTCAAAAACAGGGCCGTTCCAGAATTCTATGATGGTCTAAAGGCCTTAAATTTGAACGAAGGCGGAATACCGGATTTTGCTCGCGTCAATGAAAAGCTGATGGACTTAACTGGATGGCAGGTAATTTCTGTTCCTCATTTAATTCCCGATGATGTTTTCTTTGAACATCTTGCTAACCGTCGTTTTCCTGCTGGCCGATTCATTCGCTCTCGGGAGCAGATGGATTATCTGCAAGAACCGGATATTTTCCATGATGTATTTGGTCATGTTCCACTCCTGACACAGCCAGTATTCGCTAATTATATGGAAGCTTATGGAAAGGGTGGTATTCGAGCCCTAAAGTGGGATTGCTTGAAAAATCTGGCGCGCCTCTATTGGTATACCGTTGAATTTGGTTTGATGAAGAGCAATGACGGTTTCAAAATCTACGGGGCTGGAATTGTATCATCTCGAACTGAAAGCGTATTCTGCATCGATGACTCTTCACCCAATCGCCTACATTTTGATTTAGAACGCGTCATGGAAACTGATTACCGGATCGATGACTTTCAACAAGTCTACTTTGCTATCAATTCTTTTGAGGAGCTTTTTGACGTTACACAACAGGACTTTGCTCCAATTTACGACTACATGACCGGCAGCGATAAAGTGTATGGGCTGACAGAAATCGTCGACAGTGACAAAGTCTATCACAAAGGCACGCAGGCTTATGCCGATGCCGGCGGAAGATTTGCAAAAGCGTCTTAGGAAAAATCTCGCTGAAATGGATAGAATCCGGTTCCCAGATCCAGGATTTGGGTCAGTTCGTCCAAGGCTGTAAAACTTTCATCCATAAGATTTGGATCTGGCAGATCAGACGGCGACAAAGTTTCTCGATAGTGTTTTTCAGCCCAATGTTTAAGTGACGCATGAAGCGCACCGTCCATTTTCATTGTGGGCTTAACCTGTGCCCATTCCTTTTGAAGCATCGTAACCCGCAAACGCAAACAAGCCGGTCCACCTCCATTGCGCATTGATTGCCGAACATCCACGTATCGAACCTCGCCAATCGGGCCGTTTCCACAAACCAGCATCTCGCAATAATCGCGTGTTGACGGCATATCCCGCGTTTCCGTCGGTGCAATGAGGACTAACCTGTCGCTATCCGGGAATTGCACCAGCATGGAATTGAATAGATATGACTTTATGACGTCATCAATAGGCACAGATTTCTCAGGAACTTCTACAAAGACCGGCTCAAACAATCCCGACGCCGCTTGCCTTATGTCATCCTGCAGCGTTCGTGTATCTTCAAAAGCCAACTCATGATAAAATAAAGTCTCCTTGGCTCCGACACACACCACATCATTATGAAAGGCACCAGCGTCAATAACTGCTCGGGATTGCCTCGCAAAAACCGTATGCCCCGGCCGTAAATTGTGGGCACGCGCAATGGCTTCGGCGGCTTCTTTGGTTTGTCTGGCCGGAAAGCCAGACGTCGGCGCCGCAAACCCATCGCGGCCATAGACAAATAATTCCACCCCCTGCTCTTCGCGATTGGCGCATAACCTCACATGGTTCGCCGCGCCCTCATCGGAAAATACAGATTGACCAGGCAAAGCGTGATGGACCTTTGCAAATGGGAAAGCTGATCCTAGTGCCCGTCCCGTTTGCTCATGTTCCAAACTGCGGTGCAACATGGTCGACAAATTCGCAGGTGTGAGATGTAAGCGTCCATCTTCACAATCCGGCGAAGGACTGACCGTCGCCGCATTTGCCGCCCACATGCTGGATGCCGAAATGAGGTTTTTCATCAATCCCGGAACCTGTTTCCAACCTTGCTCGTATAGCTCTCGATCTGTTCCGGAAAACCCGAATTGTCGCAAATAAGGCAGGTATGGCCGCTGTTGAGGGGGCAAAACCCCTTGCCACAAACCAGCAGAATGCATGGATAAAGCCTTATCCAACCCCTGAATAACGGCTTCCCTTGGGCGTGATGTCAGCCCGGAATTACTGGCTGACGCTATATTCCCATCGGACAGGCCACCGTAATTATGTGTAGGCCCAATTAGCCCGTCAAAATTAGCTTCATGCGCCATTAAGACATTCCTTTGATGGGAAGCATTTCAGGTTTATTGGCCACTTGGCTGGCCATTGGCCACGCACAAAAATCTGCGGCATAATAGGCACCAGGGTTATGATTTCCCGAAGCTCCGGGCCCACCAAACGGAAGAAAACTCGCGGCACCTGTCGTAGGTCGATTAAAGTTCACCACACCAGCTCGAATGCGAGCTCTAAAACTATCCCATAATTCCGCCTCATCGGAAATCAAACCTGCGGCTAAGCCAAACCGTGTATTATTAGCTTCCCGTATGGCCGCGTCCCAATCAGAGGCACGTATAATTTGCAAGACAGGTCCGAATATTTCTTCATCCGGAACATCAATCCCTGTAACATCATAAATTCCGGGCTCGACATATGCGGAACCAGTTTCAGAAATTTTTGCCTCTCTCAAGAGCCTAGCGCCTCTTGAAACCAAATCAGACGCAGATTTGACAACATGTTCGGCCACGATCGCATTGACAACCGGGCCGGTCGAAGCCTTATCCCCATCTTTCCAACTCCCCAAAACCAACTGGTCTCTTTGCGCCAAAAGTTCTGCAATAATTTCGTTTCCAACTTCGTTGTCGGGAAGAATAAATCGACGTGTACAGGTACATCGCTGACCTGAGGTGATAAACGCGGATTGCAATGCAATACTTGCGGCGGCACTCGGGTCCGCGGTGTTCCAGGCTATCAGTGGATTATTCCCCCCCATCTCAAGCGCTAAAATTATTTCCGGTCGACCTCCAAACAGTTTATGTATGTAGGCACCCGTGGATGCAGAACCCGTAAATAAGACGCCATCCAGTTCAGGATTAGCGAGAATGGCTGCCCCCGTATTCCGGCCACCCTGAACCATATTAATGACACCTTTTGGAAAGCCCGCCTTCTCGTAAAGTTTTGTCAATGCCTCACCGACTGCGGGGCATTGTTCACTGGGTTTAAAAACAACCGTATTACCCGCAATCAACGCCGGCAAAATTTGTCCGTTGGGTAAATGTGCTGGAAAATTATAAGGCCCTAGCACGGCCATGACACCGTATGCTCGGTGTTGAAGTTGGGCTTCCCCAAATGTCGTTTCACGGACCAAACTGCCGGTTCTATCCTCAAAAGCCTGAATGGAAATATCGGCCTTCGCGGACAGAGCGCCACTTTCGCCTATAGCGTCCCAAAGAACTTTTCCAGTTTCTTTGGCAATTAAGAGTCCCATTTCGGCCTTAGCCTCAATTGCCAAATCCTTGAATTTATGAACTATTTCAATCCGTTCCGACAAGGGACGCACTGACCAATCATCAAAGGCACCTCTAGCGGCGTCGAATGCCGCCTCAACCTGCTGCGTATCTGCCTCCTGACCTGACCAAAGTTCGTCACCATGCGCCGGATCCGTACTATTAAACTTGACGCCGCCACCAAGTGTCCATGCACCATTTATAAAATTTGTCATCGTTTTATCCAAATTCGCACATCATCGTTTTCTCTCAAAAGCAGAGCTTCCAAATCCGCTTTACGCATAAGCAATTGCTCTCCGTCAAAATCAATATTAGTCATAATGCAGCGGAAATTTCCGAAATTCTCATTGCTGACCATTGCTTTTAATTTTAACGCCCCATCATCTGGTTTGGGACTTAATACGCGGCTATTTTTTATGGTGGAAATATCCTGCGTTGGTACACTCATTGACGGACCTCCGTCAAAAATATCGATCATACCGTTATATCGAAACCCTTCTGCCTCAAGGAATTTTCTGGCACCAATCCCCGCCGGATGAGTTTTCCCCATCACCGCTCGCGCCGCTTCCGGAAGAAGCTCCACATAAATCGGATATCTGGGCATCAGATCCAAGATGAACTGGCTATCCTGTTCTGCGGAAATGTGGTCGGCCTCTGTGAAATCCATTTGGAAAAATTTTCGACCAATAGCCTCCCAGAACGGCGAATGTCCGCCTTCATCCACATGTCCTCGCAATTCGGATACAACTAGATCAGAAAATCTATTCACATCCGTCGCCATCAACATATACCGGCACTGTGAAATAAGCCGTCCTGCGCCCGTTCCTCTCATTTCAGGTAACACATATAATGACCCAACTTCAGTCGCACCATTATATTCATTAACCATCATCAATACGTCCATGTCATACCGACGATTCGTCACGGCAGATTTGCGTCCTATTTTCAAAATACGAAAATTGAAAAAAGGATCTTTTATGCCAATCTGGGCTTTAATCGCACTCATGCCGACGACTTTTCCGCTGATCTTATCCTCTAAGAGCAGTAGATAAACATGATCCGGTGAGACAGATGAGCTGCTTTCAAAACTTACAATCGAATGTCGTAAACGAGCACCTAATTTATCCTGGCCGACGGCCAAAGAGGTAAACCCGGGGCCTGCTTGCCGTGCCAACTCCAATATCGCATCCAGGTCTTCAATATTTGCGGGACGGGCTATCAACATGACTGAGGTTTTGCCAGTGCAAGGGTTTTAGCTTTTTGGGCATCAAACTCGCCAGAGGCGATTTTCATCAATATAAGGGTCGATAATTGTGCCCGCTCAACGAGGCTGGGAAGTTTGACAAATTCACGATCCGAGTGAATATCACCGCCACGAACCCCCAAAGTGTCCACATTGGGACAACCCGATGCCCAAAGGTTATTTCCCTCGCACACACCACCACTTGGACTCCAACGTATATCTTGTCCAAGGAGCCCTCCCGCTCTTTTGACCCAATCAAAAATCATTGCATTAGCCGGCGCCATAGGTTTAGGCGGTCTCGTAAAATCCCCGGTTAACTCGGCGGATATCCCGTCTTTAGCATTTATTTGGTCCAGAATTTCAGAAAACCTGTTCCGGATCCATTGCATATCCTCAGTTTTCAGCATTCTAACATTAAAACGACCAACAGCTAATTCCGGCACTATGTTAGAGGCACCGCCCCCATCTATTTTCGCCATATTAAAAGTGACGCCTTCTCGTTGACCATTCAGCTGATCAAGAGCCATCGTAAACTCTGCCATAGCCGCTATAGCGTTTCGGCCAAGATGATGCTCCCTTCCCGCATGGGCGGCTTTACCCTTAATAATGACAGCAAAATTCCCGCTTCCTTTTCGAGCTCCAGCCATCGAACCATCGGCCAAGGCAGGTTCATAAGTAAGTCCAATATGAGATTTCCTGCCCAATTCAGCGAGAAGTTTCGCAGATCCGGGAGACCCAATCTCTTCATCAGGGCTAAGCAGAACATTATACCCAATTTGAGATTTACTAGTTGTTTTCTCGAAGGCAGATAGCGCTGTTAACATAACGAGGATTCCGCCTTTCATGTCTGCCACACCAGGTCCATTGACCGTTTGTTCATCTAGATATTCCGGTGTTTGAAACTGACTGTCTTTGGGAAAAACCGTATCATAATGGCCTGTAAGCACGAGTTGAACAGGCGCATCTGGCCGAACTTGAATTTGTAAGGCCGGTGCATATTCAACTGATTCTACACGCCCCTTTGCGGAAACAAATTCCCCTTTGGACAATGCGGGTTCAGACATTTCCCCAGGCAGAATTTTAAAAGCGGTCGCCAGCGCACTTCGCATGTCATCCAGTCCCTGAGCATTTCGGCTACCGGAATTAATAGCAGACCAGTCCAGTAAGGTGGTAATCAATTGGCTCTCGTTGGATGAAATAGCATCAATGATGTATTTCTCTTCCTGTTCAATCCTCACAGAATACCCCTTAATAATATGTCACTGGAAGTTACGGTGTCGAATCCGGGAAAGTAAACCAAAAATCCCTTATTGATAAAATAATCTTGCGCGAAAAAAAAGCCCGGCATAGCCGGGCCCAAATTTCAAATGTCAAACCTGACTAGTTGGTGACGTATGCACCAGCTTGCATCAGCTTGATCAGAACTTCTGTACGACGGTTCAGCTGTTCCTTTACACCATCTCCAGTTGGTACGAATGGCTGAGTTTCGCCCATACCGCTTGATGAGATGATTGCGGAATTGATACCTTGACGCACTAACTCGTCCAGGGCGTCTTTAGCACGACGCTCTGACAGAGCCAAATTGTAGGCAGCAGAACCAGATGTGTCAGTGTGGCCAACAACATTGATGTTTTCGACCTGACAGAATTCACCGATGTCAAGAATACGATTAATAGTCGCGCGTGTTTCAGCAGACTGACCTTTGTCGAATTCATAATAGATGATTTCCTGACGGTATTCATTGGCACACAGGCTACCGATAGTCTCACCTGAGCGAGTCTGTGGCGGACATGCTGCGAGGTCACTCACAACAGTAACACCATCCCAGCAAGTGTAGGTCACTGGCTCAGGAGGACAGCTCGCGCCGGAACCTTCTTCATAGCTAGATCCGTCCCAACAGCTGATCATACGAACGGGCTCTGGCTCAGGAGGACATGTTCCGCCGGAACCTTCCTTGTAGCTCGAACCATCCCAACAGCTGATCATGCGAGGTTCGACCGGGCAATCACCGATCATTTTAACCTTGTCGCCATTCCAACAAGTTACCATTGGGGCTGGAGAGCTGAGCTTGTAGCGCAGACCTGTCAGCAACATATGTGCTCCAGCGTCTTCAACCCACATCATGCCAGTTCCATCCGGCGTAAAGCCAGAAGATGTTGTTGTGCCATCAAATCCGAGGTCTTCGAAGCTTTTCTGATAGCGATACTGAGTGTCCCAAGTCAGACGGTCTGAGATGTCATATCCCAAGCCGGCCATGACTTGCCACGCCCAAGCGTTATCCCAGTCACTGACATTACAAGCGGCGTTAGTACCGTTCGTACAGATTGGATTAAAGTTATATACGGCTGGCGTGACTGACGTATTGAACAGACCATGCGCCTGTGTGTCCGCTTTCGCACGCATTTTACCGATACCGGCACCGACATATGGTTCCCAGTTACCGAACTCATCAAAATCGTAAAGCGCATTGACCATAAGTGTGTTCGTGCGCAATTTGTGGAATGTGTTAGCCGCTTGGCTCACCTGGCCCATATCGGTCCAAAGAGACGTTCCGTCAAGCTCAACACGCCAGTTATTACCCAAATCATACCCAAGACCTAAAGCCCAGGCAAAGTTGCCTTCACTTTCAGTATCACCGGCGATGATCCCTGTATGGTCATTATCAGTGTGCAGACCGTAACCGGCCTGACCGCGCAGATACCAACCTTTGTCATCGTGGTCATCCGCATGAGCTATGACAGGCACTGCCATCATTGCGGTTGCTGCGACCGCTGTAAGAAGCTTTTGCTTCATGTTTTTTCCTCCGACAGCGGCGATATTGCCGCAATTTAGTTTACGTAAACAAAGCATTTCAGACTCTACACAGGCGGAACCTGAGAGTCATGCCACGCTTCGGTACATGATTTGAATGGTTTTGACCACATAAGATTATGAAATTCGCAAGTTTTTTTTGATTTTTTTTCAAAAAAGTTGCCGAAATACATCACATCGCGTTTTAAAACACCATTCCACTGTATCAATTAACACTTACGAAAAATGGTGAGCCCGCACGGACTCGAACCGTGGACATCCTCATTAAAAGTGAGGCGCTCTACCAACTGAGCTACGGGCTCCTTTTAAGGAGCGCGGAACCTAATGTCGACTTAGTCACGGGTCAAGTGCAAAAATCGACGAAATTAGTCCATTATGCCGCACCGTAATTTCGGCGAAATTCTAATCTGAATTCATCATAAGAATTCGAAAGAATTGCCTCCCGGATCCTCTTCATCAAGTCCTCAAAATAGGCAATATTATGCCAACTTAATATCATAGAGCCTAGCAATTCACCACTGCGTACCAGGTGATGGAGATAAGCCTTGGAGTAATCCTGACTAGCCGGGCAATCGATTTTATCGTTCAATGGCGAATTATCCTCAGAAAACCTGGCGTTCTTTATATTTACCGGGCCAAAATCCGTCCAAACTTGACCATGTCGTCCTGAGCGGGTTGGAATGACGCAATCGAACATGTCCACCCCCCTGTAAACGGCTTCAACCAGATCAATAGGTTTTCCTACACCCATCAGATATCTGGGGCGCCCAGTCGGCAAATTGTGAACTGTGAAATCCAACACTTCACACATCTTTTCATGGCCCTCCCCCACGGCAAGACCTCCAATGGCATAGCCACCATAACCGCCAGATGCGCTTTGGGCGATACTTGCTTCAGCACTGATTTTACGCAACTCAGGAAAGATAGATCCCTGAATAATTGCAAACAAAGTTTGATGTTCTCTCCGCCCGAAGGCCTTTAAAGAGCGTTCCCCCCAACGCAGCGACAACTCCATTGATTCCCGAGCTCGTTCAAATGTAGAGGGATATTCAGTGCACTCATCGAATTGCATTGAGATATCGGCACCGAGTAAATCAGCCTGTATTTCAATTGAGCGTTCAGGTGTCAGCATGTACTTTGAACCATCAATATGGCTCTGAAAACTAACGCCCTCTTCCGTAATTTTTCGCAATTTAGACAATGACCAGACCTGAAATCCGCCCGAATCCGTCAAAATAGGTCCGTCCCATCCACTAAATGTGTGGAGTCCGCCGAGTTTCTTCACCCGTTCAGCCCCCGGTCGAAGCATGAGATGATAAGTATTGCCCAAGATGATGTCGGCTCCGGTATCCCGCACCTGATTCATATAAAGGCCTTTTACAGTACCGGCAGTTCCAACCGGCATAAAAGCGGGTGTTTGAATATCACCTCTAGAAGTCTTTAAAATACCCGTTCGGGCAGCGCCGTCAGTGGCCGATATATCAAAGGGAAAAATAGCCATATTTAATTGGCCCAGATCAAACTGGCGTCACCATAAGAATAAAACTTATACCCCGATGCGATGGCATGCGCATATGCGCCTTGCATAGCCCTTATCCCGCCCATGGCACAAACAAGCATAAATAGTGTAGATTTAGGCAAGTGAAAATTTGTCATCAGCCCATCAATTACCTGAAATTCGTAACCGGGTGTAATAAAAATGTCGGTTGCCCCGGACTTTGCTGTCATTCTTCCGCCCTGACTAGCGCTCTCCAGCGCCCGTAATGATGTTGTTCCAACAGCGATGACCCGACCACCTGCCGCCTTTGTCGCATTGATTTTTTTGGCTACATCCTCGCTGACTTCATACCATTCTTCATGCATGACGTGCTGTGATACATTTTCAGTTTTTACCGGCAAGAAGGTCCCGGCCCCAACATGTAAAGTAACAGAGGCAATTGCGACACCTTTTTCCTCCAGTTTGGCAAGTAAGTATTTCGTAAAATGCAAACCCGCCGTAGGCGCTGCCACCGACCCCGTTTTATCTGCATAAACCGTCTGGTAATCCTCGTTATCTTGTTCATCAACGGCCCGCTGTCGAGCAATATAAGGCGGTAGAGGCATCTGCCCAACATCTCCGAAAGCTTGCATCAACTCATCACCGTTCAAATTAAACTGCAATTCGATCTCGCCGCCATCAAACTTCTCTGTGACTGTTCCTTTTAATTGCGACGAAAAATGAAGTCCGTCGCCAAGGCGCAGTCTTTTTGCAGGCTTCACAAAAGCCCGCCAGTTTCGCTCACTTATATTTTTGTGTAGGTTGACCTGAACGCTTACGTCCCCTCCACCACCTTCCGGCCTGGCAGGGCGAATGCCTTTTAAGGACGCTGGGAATACGCGACTAGTATTAACGACTAACAAGTCTCCTGATTTGAGCAATTTTGGCAAATCAGAAACATGTAAGTCCTTTAGACTTTGCTTTCCGACCACCAACAAACGCGAGCTATCGCGCGGCGATGCCGGCCTAAGGGCAATTGCCTCATCGGGAAGCTCAAAATCGAAATCCGATAGATTCATGGCCGCTGTTACTAGCGACCACGTTTTATTATTCAAGCCGTAATTGGACTGTATTGTAAGGTAGGCTTATTGAACAGTGGCTTTGACAATTTTTCCGGGATAGCGGGGGGGCTCGCCCTTTGGCAGCGCGTCTATCAATTCCATACCGCTTTCAACAATGCCCCAAACAGAATACTGTCCGTCAAGGAAAGTGGCATCATCAAAACAGATGAAAAACTGCGAACTGGCCGAATTTGGATTGGCCGACCGCGCCATTGAACAAACACCTCGGATATGAGGCTCTTTTGAAAACTCCCCCGGTATATTGGCGTCAGCTCCTCCGGTTCCTGTCCCTTTCGGACAACCGCCCTGCGCCATAAAACCGTCTATGACGCGATGAAAGGTCAGCCCGTCATAAAACCCTTCGCCTGCGAGACGCGTGATTTGCGTACAATGCGCAGGCGCTAAATCCGGGCGAAGCTTTATGACAACATCACCGCTTTGACCGGTCTGTGTGTCGATAGATAGAATGAGTTTCTCAGACATAGTATTTCCTTTATTGTTTTAGTCTGGTTGGCACGGTGATGTCGCAAATACGAGCACTACGGCCTGTTTTTTTACGAAGGCTGCCAACATAGGTCATGAAGGATGGTTGATCTGTTTTCAATATTTGAAGATTGACCTGTTCATTTTCGGCCAGATCAGATCCGACACGCACATTGAGCATCTTGTCCGGTACAAAACCTGGCTCACCGACAACACCGATGTTGATTTTCGTCAAATTTTCGTGGCCATCAATCGTTGCACCCCAAATCGTATATTGCGTATCCAGTGTCGGATACTCTGCGCGCATCAGGAAAAACTGGGAGTTTGCAGAATTTGGGTTTTGAGACCTGGCCATGGATGTAACCCCCGGGCAATGCAATCCATACGAGTCGGTCTTTGTCATAGACATATAATCGTCTGCGGGAGTGGCTACCGGCAAAGCTTTGTAGAAACCCGTATTAACAGTGTTACCATGGAGCTTACTTTTCATATCTCCAATCATTTGCACCGGCATTGTGCCTCGATCTCTAGCAAAAGAAAATTCAGCCGGAATGTCCGGATAATCAGAGTCACCCGTACCATTTCCGAGTGGGTCTCCCGTTTGATTCATGAAGTCTTTGATAACCCGGTGGAAAATTATACCATCGTAAAATCCATCGCGCGCCAATTGTTTGATCCGACCGACATGCTGAGGCGCGATCTCAGGATAAAGCTCGACAATTATTCGACCTTTATTGGTTTGAATATAGAGCAGGTTTTCCTGATCCAGGTCACGCCAATCTTCATCTGGCGCAGAAAAAGGCTGCTCAACTACGACGGCTGGCGTATCCGCTAATTGGGCTTGCACGGGCGCTGTCTGTTCTTGGACCTGTGCCTGAGAGGTAATTGCCTCACTTTCTTTTTGAACGGGGCTTTCCTGCGCACAGGCGGTTTGGAGCAGAGCTAAAGAACAGCACAATGCTGCGATAGTTTTTCGTGTCATGAATATTTATCCTTGAGTCTAACTTCGACTTCCGGAGTCACAAATTGTGAAACATCTCCACCCAGACGGGCGATTTCTTTTACCAGCCGAGACGCAATTGTTTGAAATTGAGGGTCTGCCATCAAGAATACTGTTTCAATATCCGGGTTTAATCGATCATTCATACCAGCCATTTGAAACTCATATTCAAAGTCCGAAACGGCCCGCAGCCCCCGCACTATCATGGACGCACCGCACTGTTCAACAAAATGGATCAGTAAACCTTCAAAAGGCAGCACTTCTACATCAATGCGCTCTCTAAATGGTTTGACAACATGCTCAACCATTTCGACACGCTCATCCAATACGAAAAGAGGGTTTTTATCTCTGTTAATGGCGACACCGATAATGAGCTTATCGCATAAGCGACTGGCTCTTTTCATAATATCCAGATGCCCCAAAGTCATGGGATCAAAAGTACCTGGGTAAAGGGCAACACGTTGACTCATAATTCGCTTATAGCGCCGCCACGCACGTTCGCAACATCGAACAAAAAAAAACCGCCCAAAAGGGCGGTTTCTCAATAATTTTTCGTCAGCCTAGTTACAGGCGTAGAAGTAGTTACCGCATGTCTTCATGAAGTGAACAACAGA
>JAHDEZ010000069.1 GCA_020628425.1 Hellea sp.
GTTATCGTCAAAGTCGGCATCGTCAATATGAACCGGACAAGTGCAGCCAATCAAGGGGCTCATATTGATTACATCAATCGAGAAAGTGCCGCCAAGGAACATCAGCTAGAGTTGGATGGTAAGCAAGAAAATCAACTCCTGTCTGAACAATGTCGGGATGAAGATCGCAACCATCTTTACAACGAAAAAGAACGCGGCGTGTCAGGCGAGAAATTCATTCAACGAACAGTCGATGACCCGCGCCAATTTCGAATTATTGTCTCGCCGGAAGATAGCCGCAAGATGGCCGACCTCACCAGCTTTACCCGAGAATTTATGGGAGAGGTGGAAGCGACGCTCGGCACCAAACTCGATTGGGTGGCAGCTAATCACTATGACACGGCCAAGCCGCATGTGCACATTGTCATTTCAGGCCGGGACAAAATGGGACGGCAAGTTATCTTGCCTCGTGACTATATCAAACAAGGCATGCGCATGCAGGCGGAACAATTAGTCAACATTGAGCTCGGTCCAATATTACAGCCGGAAGCGGGGTTGATACTGGCGAGGCAGGTCACGCAGGAACGGTTCACCCAGCTCGACCGAGCATTGATCAAGATGTCTAGGAACGGAATTGTAGATCTCTCCCGGCCACCAGACATGGGCGAAGACTGGTCACGGCGTTTTGACAAGGCCCGCTTGCAAACATTGGGTAAACTTGGATTGGCTCATAAACAGGGTCGTAATTTTTGGAAACTGGCTGATAATTTTGAAGCAACTCTACGAGAAATGGGTGAGCGCGGCGACATCATCCGAACCTTACAGAAATCAATGCGTAAGCGCGGTATGAACGCCGTGAATATTCCGGTCCAAATCTATAACCCGTCCATGGGAAATATAACGGGACGGATAATGGATCTGGGCGTTCGCGATGATGTAAATGATAAATCCTATCTCATTGTCGATAGCCTGGATCATGGTCCCTTGCATGTCGAGACAGGCCGAACAGAAAACATAAAAGATTTTCTGTCGGGAGATATTTTATCTTTGGAAGCACGAGACTTTAGGCTCAAGCCATCTGATCATACTATTGTAAAAGTAGCGGCTCATAATGATGGGACCTATGGTTATCATGAACACAAAGCATTGGATAAGTCCGTGCGCATTAAGTTCGTTGAGGCGCATATCCGACGTCTCGAAGCTATGCGTCGTCTTGGACTGGTCACGCGTCGTCAAGACGGCATCTGGGAAATTCCAAGCGATTATCTTGAGCGTGCGCAATCTGTTGAAGCTAGAAAAGCCAAAGGCAATCCGGTGTCAATTAAATGGCGCAACCGAACACCGATGAACAAGCTGGCTATGACCATTGGAAAGACCTGGCTAGATCAACGGACAATGAAACGAGCTAAAGCTGGTAGTCCAACATCGGTCTTTGCAAGTGAGTTCCGAGAAGCTCAAAAACTCAGACGGAGATTCTTAGTTGGCCAAGGCATTCTGGAAAATGAAAATTTGTCATTGCAACAGAAGCATCTGGATCAATTGGAAACCAAGGACCTGGAAAAAGCCGGAGAGAAAATCACTGGAAGACTTGGAAAGTCTTACACAGTAGCGCCCAAGCGCGGAACAGTTGAAGGTCGCCTAGTTGATAAAATCGATAGGCCAAGCGGCGCCTACGCTGTCATCGAACGGGCGAGAGATTTTACTTTGGTGCCATGGCGACAAGAGCTTGAGAAACGACGCGGGCTTGAGATTTCAGGAAGTATTTCCGCGAGTGGTATTAGTTGGAAGCTCGGACGCAAAAGGGGTTTTGAAATTTCTTGACTGATTGCGAAACTAGTGTTTGCGTTATTAATAGGTAGAAAATTTTCGTTCAAGTCTTAAAGGTTATGACCTGCTCCCTAAAACTCCCTCATTTAGAATTTGAGTTTTTCGGTGTATTGAACTTGCCCCATACTCACCCCCAGTCAGAACTAGAGTTTTCCGGTTTCATGAACTTGCCCCATATTTCCTACCATCCAGAAGTAGAGTTTCCCGGTGGCATCACATCTGACGGGCTGGGTTGGTCAGGGTGATTTATGAGCATTATCGGGGACTTATTCCCCAATGAACTATGTGGTCTTACCTCATTATAGTCCTTTCGCCAAGCCTCCAGTTTCTGACGGGCATCAGCCAGGTTCATGAACCAATGCGTGTTCAAACATTCCGCCCGCAGACTTCCATTAAAGCTTTCGATTAGCCCACAGATCGAGATCTTTTGAGATAAATTCCGGGCCATTATCCACGTGTATATTCTTGGGGTATCCATGCTTACGGCAGGCCGCGTCTAATGTTTGAACAACGTCTTCTCCTTTGCAAGATAGCCATCTGAGGTGAAGAAGCTGCGAGCTTTGGAAGAGGAGAACCGCCAGCTCAAGAAACTGGTTGCAGATCTGTCTTTGGACAAGGCGTCCTGAATTTGCGTTTATTACATGTAATAGCCGCAATCGAAACGGGTTTTGATCTTATTCATGATGCTGCGTTCAATACCAGTAAATTTATAAGTGAATAATTTTGAAATTTAACTTGTAAGCTTTAAAATATTTATATACAATTTAGACGATTATTGCGTTGTGGAGCAATTAGATGGGCATCGTAAGGCATTTTTACAGGGTATTTTTATTTTCTGCCTTGTTTACTGGTGCTTGCAATGCTGGGAACTCACTTGAGCGAGTCAACCCCTCAAAAGCTAAGGGTTTTGACAATGAAATTACAGAAGCCAACGGAGCAACTGACCTCGGCGAGTGGGTAACACAGCAAGTTTCAGGTCAAAGTCATGCCGACATTTCCTTGGAAGAGAATATCAACAAAATTTACACTAGTAGAGGGGCGGTGAATTTATATGGTTTCTCTACCGAGTATCGACCGACGCGGAAACTAGACACACCATGGGGTGACAAAGAAATTTACGATCCTACAAAAGATCGTGATGTGATCCAGATTGTAAATTACTATCGTGTGCCTTGTGAGCAAGGGGATATTAAAGCGTGCAATAACGCCAGTAAATTTATTGAGTTTTTCACCCTTTTTCAAGATGCGGAGCTCGTTGAGATAGGATGTACTCGATTCCGAAGAACTAATCTTGTTGCTTATTATATAGTTCCTAGAGGACAAAATCCAGGGGCACCTCCGTATCCTGAGGGATATTACAACCCTTTCGCGAACTATGATTATACGAGTAGTTACTTTAGGCCAAAAATGGATAACACCGCTAATTCAGAGTTCATAGTTGTCAACGGACGTCGTTTTACGAAAACGAAATTGTCAATGCTCACAGGCACATTTTTCTCATCAGAGAGTCTCAATCTTGAAGAGGTCTTCGAGTTTGAGTGTAAAAAGTGGTAACTAATACGGAGATTTTATGCCCTACACTGTAGCAAATCCACAAACGTCAACACCAACACGTAATTATTTATCGGTTGTAGACATAGACTCTATCATTTCTGGTTCAGGAGTATACATAGGGAATGGAGTTGTATTGACCGCAGGACATGTGATCTCCCATCCCAGCCTCGGCGTCATACCAGGCGTCCCCATTGAGCTTAGTTTCGCAGAGGGAGTTGAGTGGTCGCAATATGGCGGAAACTTGGATTTTTCTGGAAATACGTCTACTTTGCCGCAAAGTGATTTTTATTTAAATTCTTTTACGAATTTTGGCGCTTTTGGTGCAGAGGATTTCGGAATAGCTCGAATAAACCCCTCGGGATCGCATTCTAGTGAGCTCGAAGTTGTAGAAGATACAGTATTCGATAACCCAATGATAATTTTCGCAGATCCAAACGATGCATATGGAACTTTGTGGACGGCTGGATATGTGGCTGGCGGGGGGCCTGTCCCCGGAGTGGGAAACAGTGAAACATTGACGGAAACGTCTACAAATGGGCCTGTCGACCTTCAATATACTACAACCGTTGCAGAAAACACAAACGGAGATCTAGCGTCATTTTCAACTTGGAATGTTTCAGCAACTACTGGGTATCAACTGTTCAATGGTTTTAGTGGAAGCGGTGCCTGGCTGACTTACAACGGGCAAGGTGTGAGCGGGACTTTTTTAGCGGGTATCGTAAGTTTGGCGGGTCCAACGAGCTCACAGATCGAGCCTATCGGCGATGGTTATCAAGCGCTTGCAGGTCTTTTATTTAATCCTATGTCTCAAGGAGGATTGGGATTAAATCCTATAGATTTCGCTACCAACGTGCTTATCGCTGATGACATTGGCGGTCAGTTTCAAGGAACGCAATTTAACGAACATTTTTACGGAAGCGCTGAACAAGATATTTTGTTTGGCAACGGGGGAAATGATGAATTTCACCTTATGAATCAGCCCAACCGGTCTTGGTTTGGTCAAAATCAAGAAGACGATTTGGTCATAGGTGGTAACGGATTTGATGATACTGTAGTTTACAGTTCGCTTAGCGTTAACGGATATGGATTGAATGCGTTTACAATAGAAGCGATGAACTATGGCTTAGGCTATGAAATCACATATTCTTACTCATACCAAACAGGGCAATATTGGTATAATGGAACTTTTTTCCCACTTTATACAACAGATACGAAAAAAGACACATTGATTGGCGTGGAAAACATAGAAGTTGATGGAGTTACCTATAGTCTGGCGGCTCTCGCGCCACCTCCAACTATCAATCCTTTTGATCCCTTCCGATCTTTAAAATCTACTCAGGATAATTCCATATCTTCTGATGAGTATGGGATGGATAATTTCATGGAGCCATCCATGTTCGATCAGCCTGACACGTTTGATTTTTACGAATTTGCATAACCAACATTCCCCTGATGTTGCCTATGGCCCTGCCTTTTCGGCAGGGTCGGTTTTATAAGACTTATTGATCAAATGGTGGAACAGTAAATGTGGGGCTTGCTGAGATATGCACCGCTATGGGCAGTGATATGTGTTACGGGTTTTCAGGTTCATGCTCAGGAACCCAACTCATCTCGCCTAGGCGATATTATTTTGAGTGCTTATTCGCACCATCCGCGTCTTAAAGGCATGCGGGCCGAGATGCAGGGCACAAAAGAAAATTTGGTTCAGGCCCGTGCGAGATATCTGCCGGAAGTGACCCTCTCAGGCGGTCTTAGCGTATCGGACCGAGAAGCTCTTTTACAGGATGGCAGGATATTTAATCAATATACTGAACCCAAACAATTATCCCTGCGCCTTAATCACACCCTTTACACAGGTGGTCGTCGTAAGCTTTTCCGGCAAGGAGCATTATTGTCCGTAAAGTCCCGGCAGGCCCGCTATGAAAATGCCGCCATTGAAATTGCTACGGATATTATTCAGGACTATATGACCCTGCTGTCCATGACGGAGCAGCTCGAAATACTTAACAGAAATGTTGAAAGCCTTGTGGAACTTGAAACATCTGTATTAGCCAGACTTGAATATAATGATACTACTCGAACAGATTTAGCATTAACCCAAAGCCGACTGGCAAGCGCTAGAGCTTTACGCTCATCGGTTCAGGCCGAGCTTAACCTGTCCCGCGACCGCCTTTTATCCAAAACGGGATTTCTGGTGGAAAGTCCGGTACGGCCCCAATTAGCCGAGGCAGAGATCACATGGGATTATGACACGGTGATGGACTTTTCCCGTCAACGTAATCCGGCGATATTGGCTAGCCAACTGGATGAGCAGTCAGCCAACATCAATGTACAAAGCGAAGCCCGTAAATCTCTGCCCACAATTAGTCTTACAGCCTCCGCCAGTACGGTTAGAGACAGTAGCCCGACTGTAGCCAAAGACGACGACCTGAGTGTAGGGATTAATTTTTCTGTCCCGCTTTATGCAGGCGGTTCCACCAGTTCAGATACGCGCAGAGCACTGGCGTCATATAACGCCGCCCGGTTTAATACAGAAAATATCACCCGAGAAAGTGATCTTCGGATCAATCAGTTATGGTCTCGCCTGCAAAGCGGGAAATTTGTTCTGGAGGCCCAGAGGACCAATGTGAGCTCCAATCAGGAAGCGCTCAACGGTATCAAGCGGGCAGGAGAATTTGGATTGGCGACGACACAGGATGTTCTGGAAGCCGAACAGGGGCTTTTAAATGCAAAGCTGTCTCTCAGCCGCGCATTGACCCAGCAATATACCGCACGGCTTTTGATGCATCTCTACACGGGAGAGCTTGATGTTTACGATTTTGAATAGGGTAATGAATAATGGAGCTTATTAAAACGAACTACTGGATTATGGCTGGTCTTCTGACAGCATCAGTAATCCTGTCTGGCTGCGCGACCCACTCTTCCACCAAAGCCAAAAATCTCTCTCCTTTTGCCAAGATCAGTCAGCTTATTAATGGCCCAAGCGAAACTGAGACAGAAGAAATACGCCTCAAAGAGGACTTACAAAAACTCCCGATCACTGACCCTAGGCGTCAGGACGATTTAAACAGGCTCTGGTATAAGGTGGCTGAAATGACAGAAGCGATGCCTCTGTCTGATAACCGAATCCATATTAAATCAAAGGGTGGAATATTGTTCATCACTGAACAAAAAACAGAACATAATTTTTTCATTCGAGCGGCAGCAGAAACGTTGCGATCTGGAAATGACGGTTTTGTCATTGTTCATTTGGATTACTATAATGCTTACCCAAAACCACTTTCATTTGTTCCTCAAATACAAACATCTTCCCGTCCATGGATCGGTAATTATGAAGATTTTCGCAGAAACAGAAGTGAACAGAATATGTTTTCCGGAGGGGAGGGTGATGGTAAACGTATAGACGGGGTTATTATGGTTTTGAGTGATGAAACCTATCCTAATCGTGAACGTTTTTCCGCTGAAGAAATCTATCTTAATTATCTGACCTATCGGGCAAGACAATAATGAACACGTCCATGGGGGAACATACGGCCCTGAGAGCTCGGCTATCGGATGTTATCCGGCAGTTTAAAGGTTCTGTCACCAGTATCGGAGTTTTCAGCTTTTTCATAAACCTTCTCATGCTGACAGGCCCGATCTATATGCTGCAGGTCTATGACAGGGTTCTGATCAGCCGCAGTATTCCCACGCTGGTAGCCTTGTCGATTTTAATGATGGCTCTCTATCTGTTTATGGGGTTTCTGGAGTTTTGCCGATCCCGTATCCTTACCCGTCTGGCCCGCAAGTTTGAAAAAGACCTTGGCGCAGAGACATTCAGAGGCTGGCTAAAAGCCGGGACATATAATCAGGCTCAGGGTTTTCAGCCCATGATTGATCTGGGGACACTCAAACAGTTTCTATCGGGTAATGCCCTTGGAACTATTTTTGATCTGCCGTGGGTGCCGTTTTACGTCGGCGTCATATTTTTCCTGCACTGGACATTAGGTGTCTTGGGTATCATCGGTTGCATCATTATTGTCATTGCCGCGCTATATAATGAGTTTGCTACACGTAAGCCTACGAAAGAAAGTGCAAGCCTGAAACGAGCTGAACAGTCACTGGTACAGCAGAGTTACCGTAACTCTGATCTAGTGATTGCCCTAGGGATGGAAGATAATATTTCCAGAAAATGGGAGGATATAAACCAGCGGGCTTCGGATGCCTCCATGAGGAATACGGATATCTCAGGGAACTCCAGTGCATTTACCAAGGCGTTTCGTATGATGATACAATCCGCCATTTTGGGACTAGGTGGGGCCTTGGCCGTCAAACAGATTGTAACGCCAGGGGCCATGATTGCCGCCTCTATCATTATGGGGCGGGCCTTAGCACCGCTTCAAATGGCTATCGGACAATGGCGCTCTTTTGGTCAGGCACGAATATCCTTTGGCCGGCTGAAAGAATTTTACGCACTGGTCCCAGACAGTAAGGATAATATAGCTCTTCCCGAACCCAAGGGCGCATTAACAGTTGCTAATCTCTATGCGGCCCCGCCCAATATTGATCGGCCTATATTATCAGGCCTGAATTTCAATCTGGAGCCGGGAGACGGTCTGGGTGTTATTGGTCCCAGCGGATCTGGGAAATCAGTTCTGGGGCGTTTCCTGGTCGGCATCTGGCTGCCCCAATCAGGAGACGTCCGTATTGACGGGGTTTCACACGATCAGTGGCGACGAGAAGAAATAGGCCCCAAGATTGGATATCTGCCGCAATCTGTTGATCTGTTTGACGGTACCATTGCCGAGAATATTTCCCGGTTTGAAACGGGCGATAATTCCGAGGCCATATTTAAAGCAGCACAAATGGCAGGGGTGCATGAGCTGATCCTGAAATTCCCTGATGGTTATGCAACCCGCCTTGGCGAAAACGGGATGATCCTGTCTGGAGGACAGAAACAGCGTATCGCTCTGGCCCGGGCCATATATGGCGATCCGGTTCTGGTCGTCATGGACGAGCCTAATTCCAATCTGGATGCCATGGGAGAGCAGGCGCTTTCCAAAGCCATAACCGCACTGCGAAAAGATAAAGTCACGGTTATCCTCATAGCCCATAGATCAGGAGCTATATCCGAACTTAATAAACTGCTGATGATCCATAATGGTCAACAGATCGCCTTTGGGGACAAGGAAGACGTATTACGCAAAGTCGTGAAGCCGCATTCATGACAGTTAAGCATATTTCGGCAGGTAAAAGATCCAAAGAGAGTTACAGCCGCTTCGTCAGATTTGGCTATCTGATGATTTCTATACTCCTACTGGGCGTGGGAGGATGGTCATTTCTGGCCAAAATACAAGGGGCCGTGATTGCGACAGGTATTGTCATTGTGGAAAGCAAACCCAAAGTGATTCAGCATCTGGATGGCGGGATCATCGGAGAGATTCTGGTTAAAGACGGTGATTATGTTCAAAAAGGTCAGGTTCTTTTGAGGCTTGATCCAACAACCCTAAAAGCCAATCAGTTGATTGTGCAGAAACGTCTTTATGAAAGTATGGCCCGCGTAACGCGTCTTGAAGCGGAGCGGGACGGACTATCGCAAATTCCATGGAGTGATGAATTTATATCAGAAGATGATAATGCGCCCATGAACGTTGCCCGCCTTGGACAGGAGAAGCTATTTGAGGCCCGAAGACGCACAGACCGTGGACAGGTCACGCAATTACAACAGCGCATTGATCAGGCCAATAACCAGATCAACGGCATACGATCCATGAAACGTGCCAAACAGGCCCAGCTTGATCTGATCACAAAAGAACTTTCCGGTCTTCAGACTTTATTGTCTGAAGGGCATGTGTCCAGTTCAAGGGTACTGTCTATTGAACGAGAACAGGCAAGGCTTGACGGCGAAATTGCTAATCTCGTTTCTGATGAGGCCCGCATTAAAAGTAATATCGGAGAAATCCAGACACAAATCCTGCAGGTCAGAAAAGACCGTCAGGAAGCCATTCTAACGGAATTGAGGCAGGCTCAGGCGGATGTGAATGACCAGAAAGAACAACTTGTAACCGCCAGTAAACAGTTTGAACGAATTGATGTACAGTCTCCCGTTGAAGGCATTGTCCATAATATGACTGCAACAACCATTGGTGGCGTTGTTGCTCCCGGTCAGGATGTCATGCAGATCATTCCGCAGACAGATCAACTAATTATTGATGCTCAGGTTCTGACACAGGACATTGACCAAGTTTACGAAGGACAACCTGTTAATGTTAGGTTCTCTGCTTTTAACCAGCGCAAGACCCCTGAACTATCCGGCATGGTCAAACAGGCCAGTGCAGATGCCATTGTCGACCCCATCACAGGCATGCCCTATTATTCAGTCAAAATTGAAGTTTTGGCTGAAGAACTTGAAAAGTTCGGCAACCTGAAACTTATTCCCGGCATGCCTGCGGAAGTCTTTATACAGACAGAAAGCCGATCCGTTATCAGCTATATTTTAAAACCGGTCAGCGATGCCATGGAACGTAGTATGCGGGAGGAATAGATTTCCCTCGTTATTATGGTTTCTGTAAAAAATAAATGTTTTGCACAATTCGACAAACCTTTCCAAAATTTCCCAATATTACTGATCTAGCCATTTAGGCATAAAATCAGCCAGCCTAAGTCCATCGAATAACTACGAGGACTTAAGCCGTGTCACCCCAATCCATACTCATCGGTCAGATATTCGTGGTTTTTGCCACGATCTTACTGACGACTTGGTATGCAACACAGTGGGTGGCCGGTAGCTTGGCTTTTGATCCCTATCTTGGGCAGCCGTGGTTTGTAATTGGCGACTATCAAGTTTATGCGCCGCATAAACTTTTTATTTGGTGGTATTCATTTAAACCTTATGCACCTCACGTTTTTGAACGCGGTGGTAAAATAGCCGCAACGGGCGGTTTTATTGGGACGCTATTCGCTATTATTGGTTCGGTCTTGCGAGGTCGACATTCGGGTAAGCTAAACACCTTTGGTTCTTCCCGTTGGGCGAACAATAAGATCATGAAGCGTGCAGGACTGTTCCAGCCATCTGGCGTTTTTCTAGGACGCACGGATCGGGACTATATCCGTCATGATGGGGCGGAACATGTGATGGCGATTGCCCCAACAAGGTCAGGTAAAGGCGTTGGCCTTGTTGTCCCGACACTTCTTTCTTGGACAGATAGCGCTATCATTCACGACATCAAAGGTGAGAACTGGGAAATTACTTCGGGTTGGCGATCAAAGTTTTCCCATTGTCTATTATTTGACCCAACCAACCCAAGATCGGCTAAGTACAACCCGCTCCTGGAAGTCCGCATGGGCGAAACGGAAGTCAGGGACGTCCAAAACATTGCGGATATTCTTGTTGACCCGGAAGGCATGTTGGAACGCCGTAATCACTGGGAGAAAACGGCCCATTCGTTACTTGTTGGTGCCATTTTACACGTTCTCTACGCGGAGGAAGAAAAAACACTCGCCCGCGTAGCCTCTTTTCTGTCTGATCCGGAACGCTCTTTCAAAGAGACTTTGGATATCATGATGCAGACCCAACACCTCGGTGACGGCCTTAATATGGAAGTCCATCCTGTTGTCGCACAAGCAGCGCGCGAACTCCTCAATAAATCTGACAATGAGCGCTCCGGTGTCCTTTCAACAGCGATGAGCTTTCTGTCTCTCTACAGAGACCCAGTCGTCGCCGAGGTAACCAGTCAATGCGACTGGCGGATCAATGATCTGGTATCGGCAAAAAAGCCCGTTTCACTTTATCTGGTTGTTCCGCCATCAGATATTTCCCGGACGAAGCCTTTAGTGCGTCTGATCTTAAATCAGATAGGTCGTCGTCTTACGGAAAAGCTTGAAGCCGATGGTCAGTCACGCCGGAAAGTATTATTCATGTTGGATGAATTCCCAGCTCTGGGTCGTCTGGACTTTTTTGAAAGTGCATTGGCTTACATGGCCGGGTATGGTCTGCGAGCCTTTTTAATATCGCAAAGCCTCAATCAGATCGAAAAGGCCTACGGCCAGAACAATGCCATTCTCGACAACTGCCATGTGCGCGTGGTCTTTGCGACCAATGATGAGCGCACGGCCAAGCGGATCTCTGATGCCATAGGTTCAACCACGGAAATGCGCGCTATGCGTAATTATGCAGGTCATCGTCTCGCGCCGTGGCTTGCCCATGTCATGGTCTCGCGCCAGGAGACAGCACGTCAGTTGATCACGCCGGGCGAGGTCATGCAATTGCCAGCAGACAAAGAGCTAATCCTGCTCGCCGGCTTCTCGCCCATACGCGCACGCAAAATACGTTATTTTACTGACCAGAATTTCACAGACCGCGTTCTAAGCGCCTTTGATATTTCCCCTATATCAAATCGCTATCCAGACGCGCCTTCTCCCTCTCAAACTAGCGACTGGCACCT
>JAHDEZ010000070.1 GCA_020628425.1 Hellea sp.
GGCCGTACAGAGTAACGACTCACACACGTTGTGTTATCAAACCAACTTGCCCTCTCTTGAGCCTACTATTCTGTGGGCATGAGAGAGGGCTTTTTTGTTTGTGAAAGGTCGCTTGCATCAACCCGCAATGATCTCTTGCGGGTCACCCCTGCCCCTGTTAGAAGCCGCCAGAATTCTCTTCAGGAGCACTCCCATGAAAATGAACGGTAACGAGATTAAGCCGGGCAATATTATCAAGCATCAGGACACGCTTTGGGTGGCCGTGAAATGCAATGCGGTAAAGCCGGGCAAAGGCGGGGCTTTTAATCAGGTCGAGCTCAAAAACCTGCTGGACGGTCGCAAACTCAATGAACGCTTTCGCGCGGCTGAAACGGTAGAGCGCGTGCGCCTCGAGCAAAAGACACACACCTATCTTTATGCAGATGGCGACATGCTGGTCTTCATGAATGGTGAGACCTATGAACAGATCAATCTACAGGCCGAATTTATCGGTGAACGGGCTGTTTATCTCAATGACGGTATGGAAGTAGACGTGGAGTTCTACGAAGAGAAACCCATCTCAGTCTCTCTGCCGGAACAGGTGGTGCTTGAAGTTCAGGATACGGAACCTGTCGTTAAAGGTCAGACAGCGGCAAACTCTTATAAGCCGGCCACGCTGGAAAATGGCGTTCGCACAACCGTTCCGCCCTTTATCAGTGTCGGCGAGAAACTGATCATCAACACAGAAGACGGCTCCTACGTCAAACGTGCAGATTAGGTTCAGTTAAATGCTCAATCATTCCCCCATCATTGCCGTCATGCACAAGGCGGCACGTAAGGCCTCGCGCGGTCTGCTCCGTGATTTCGGGGAGCTGGAACATTTGCAGATTTCACGTAAAGGGCCTGCCGATTTCGTCTCGAAAGCCGACAAACAGGCGGAAACTGTCATCCATGAAATTCTGAGCGAAGCGCGCCCAGGCTACGGATTTTTGATGGAAGAGAGCGGCGTCGTCGAAGGTTCCGATAAAACCCACCGTTTCATCATTGACCCTCTGGATGGCACGACAAATTTCCTGCACGGCATTCCACATTTTGCGGTCTCAATCGCACTGGAACGTAATCTTGAAGGCACGCCGGAACTGGTTGCTGGAATAATCTATAACCCCGTCACAGATGAATTATTTTTCGCTGAAAAAGGCAAAGGCGCATTTTTAAATGATGGCCGGCTTGGTGGTGCCGATCGGCGCTTGAGACCTGGAAAGCGGGATATTTTTAGTAATTGTATTTTTTCAACCGGCATTCCGTTTCTGGGCAAGCCCGGCCATGCGCGCCTATTAAAAGAGCTTCATCAGGTCATGGGCGCCAGTAGCGGGGTTCGCCGCTTCGGCGCCGCCTCACTGGATCTGGCTTGGACTGCCGCCGGACGCTATGATGGTTTCTGGGAGCGAGGCCTGGCTGTTTGGGACATCGCCGCCGGTGTTCTTATATGCGAAGAAGCCGGCCTGCGGGTGGAGAGCCTGACCGCTGGGAGTGTATTGGATACTGGTGATATTATCATCACCAATGATGCGCTCTGGGACGAGTTACAGAAAAGAGTGAACTTCGATTAAGGCATAAAAAAACCGGCCACTTAGACTGGGCCGGTTTCAATGTCATATAAGTTGTCTGACTATTTGTAGACAGACTCTTTGCCGAAGTGCTGGCAGAGAAGATAGTATACAACAGCGCGGTACTTGTTGCGCTCGGACTTGCCATATTTGTCCATGACAGATGCGATAGCTGCGTCCAGATCAGAACTGTCCTTCAGGCCCAGCTTCTTGATTAGATAGTTATTCTTGACTGTGTCGAGCTCTGACTGGTCAGAACCGGAAACTGTTGACGCGTCTCTGTTATAAATAGATGGACCACAGCCGATGGTAACCTTGCGCAGCAGGTCCATATCCGGTGACACACCGATTTTATTCTTCAGATCGTCAGCATATTTAGCAATTAAATCATCGCGTTTGCTCATTTTCAACTCCCTATAGTTTTGGTCAACTTGAATGCAAAATGTTATCTGCCCGGTTTGGCTTGAACTTAAACTTTAAGTGATTCCCCTACCCCTGAACATTGAATTGCACTTAAACTTTATCCCCTATCACGCTTAAACGCTAGATGAATGTTCCACTTTATACAGTACACACAACCCCTTGGAGGTTGGTTGACGGGCAAAAATACACTTTTTCTTCGCTTGACCCCCGGAAATCCCGTGATATAGCACCCGCCTAGCGAGCGGGGGACCGATAAAAGCAATCCCGTGACCAATTGGAGTAAAGACAATGAAAAAGGATATTCATCCTGATTATCACATGATTACGGTCCAGATGGTGGACGGTACAGAATATCAAACCCGATCAACTTACGGCAAAGAAGGCGATCGCCTGGTTCTGGATATTGACAGCAAAACACATCCGGCCTGGACAGGCGGTGATGCGAAACTTATGGATCGCGGCGGACGTGTTTCACGCTTTAAGGACAAGTTCAAAGGCTTTGTGTAAGCTCAAGACCAGTCTTGATCAACGAGCCCCGGCAACGGGGCTTTTTCTTTGGGCAAAAAAAGACCGGAAGGTGGGGACAACACCTCCCGGTCCGGGTCTCTAGGGGTTCAAGAGACGTTTAGCGATTAAATAAGTTTGGCATTTGTCCGGTCGATGATTTTGGCTTGATGACTTTACCCGTCGCATTTTGCGAACCGTAAACGCGTATCAGATGGCGGTTATCCTTTTCAAAATCAGCTTTGACCGGCTTGTCTTTAACGACAACTCGAACAACCTTACGCTTGACATTCGTTTGCACCTCTTTTGTAGTGTCAGCATGGGCTGTGCCTGCTGCCATTGTGCAAGCTAATAACGAAATTCCCAAAATTCTTTTCACCGTGTGATCCTTTTTATTTCCCAGCATCTCTCGTTTAACGAACAGCATTTTAGATGGTGTAAAAAATATTAAAAAAGGCCTTTACCTTTTTTAACCATAATCCACTTGCGTCTATTCCTTACCGGTCTCTAAAGACGGTCTTAACGGGATTTCAAATCATCTGCCCTAAGAAGCATCTATGATAAAAGAAAAACTGGTGGATGTTGGCGCATGGGCGCAGGCGAGAGTCGATTCTGGCGAGGAACCGCCTTGGACCTATCACAAACTCAAACAATTGGCGGAATTGGCGCAAGAGCTAGCGGCAGGGTTGGAAGCTGGTGTGGCCTACGCCCCCGGCATGGATATGGATGAGGCGGTTCAACAGGTTTCAGATAATATCGTCAAATTTGAACGGCCAACGGTTCCCGAACCCCCCACCAATCTGCCGGCATAGATCTAAACGCTTTTTCTAGAGAAACGGAGAATTGGCCTGCATCGGTCGGACTTCAGGTATCTTATCTTTGATGAGTGGCGTGAACTGGTTCACCAGATAAACTTCGACACCATCGCGACTCGCTTGACTGTCAATCTCTGCCCAGGTCACCATCATGGGTCCATCCGTGACATAACGCATAATCTGATGGTTCAGCCTGTGGGCGGCCAGGCGTGCCGCAATATTACCTTGTCCAATACGAACAATGCGTGGATTTTCACCGCCGTGCCATATGATATAAACGCCCGTGGCATGAAGATTGGTCAGATCAAGATTAGACAGGTTCAGCCACTTGTTATCAATGGATTTTGCCCAAAGCAGTTTCTGCATAGCCCGAATCACTCCCTTTCCTTATGTCCTTAAGAGCATGGCAGACCTGATTTTGTCAAAATGATTTCGCGATAGCGCTGAATTTGGCTAAGAGGCCCCATGCCTGACCCTCAACCACTAACCCTTTGTCCCCGTGCCGATATTGATTTCGGGACGAAAAACGCGCCCGAATCCAAACGCTTCGGCGACATCTATTACAGCACAGATGGTGGCAGTGAGGAGACAAAGACAGTCTTCCTTAAGGCCTGCGGTCTGCCGGAACGCTGGCGTGGTCGAGACTATTTTACCATCGGAGAGCTTGGCTTTGGGACAGGGCTCAATTTTTTGGAAACGCTCGACCTTTGGAATGAAACAACAGACAAATGCCCTAATGCTCGATTACACTTCATATCCGTTGAGCAATACCCCTTGGACAAAGAGCAACTCTGGGAGTCCCTAAAGTCCTGGCCGGCAGAACTAAGTCTTAAAATGCAGATCGTCAAAAACTGGCCGGGACGCGTAAAGGGTATTCATAACATCAATTTTGGGTCTGTACGCTTGACCCTTATTCATGACGATGTTGTCAATGGTTTGTCAGAGCTTCATGGCAGCATTGACGCATGGTTTTTAGATGGGTTTAGCCCCTCTAAAAACCCGGAAATGTGGTCGGAACATGTCATGGCGCAATTGGCCCGCCTTTCTGCGCCTGGCGCGCGTGTAGGAACATTTACGGTGGCCCGTAAAATTCGGGACGGACTGACTGAAGCTGGCTTTCAAGTGGAGAAGAAAAAAGGCTTCGGCCGCAAACGCGACAGGCTTGAGGCCGTCTTCCCCGGTTCTGACACGCCCCAGCGGCGTCCTGAAATTAAGCCTGTCATCATCGGCGCCGGAATTGCCGGAGCCTGCCTCGCACATAGTTTCGCTCAAAGAGGCATTAAAGCCGTGGTCATAGATGCAAAGGACGGAACGGCCGCCAGCGGGAATCCGTCGGCCATTATCAAACCAAGACTGGATCTGCAGGACAGGCCAGAGAGCCGGTTCTTCCTTGCGAGCTATTTATACGCGCTCCATCATTATCAGAACCTGCGCTGCGTTCTGGAAAACACTGTCGTCCACAAATGTCCGAACGACAAAGAACAGTTACGATATGAAAAACTCCTATCACAAGAAGTACTCCCACCGGATCACTTTAATAAACACGGGAATATGGATTTCGTTTTTCCGGAAGCCGTGATTATTGATCCAGCAATGGCGCGCGTGACATGTCTTGAAGATGTCGAATTTGTCCAAGGCACGGCAGATGAAATTGTGGCAAACTCTGTCATCGATAGCGCAGGCAATGTTCTGGCGACAGGGACACACATATTTTGGGCTTGTGGTTTTGGCATACGGTCGCTGAGAAAGTTTGCATCTCTGAACCTTCGATACAGCCGCGGGCAACTCAGCTGGATGAAAGGCGCTTTGCAGATGACGACGACCTATGGAGGCTACGGTATCCCATTGGGCGCCAATACATTAGTGGGGGCAACTCATAAACGTCTGGATGAACTATCGCCTTTTCTAAGCCGACCTGAAGATGACCAGGAGAACTTCAAAAAATTCGAGGCTGCATTCGGCGTGCGGCCCCTGCCCGCTGATTTACCGTCGCGTTCCAGTGTTCGGGTCACGACGCCGTCGACATTACCGATGATTTTCGGTGAGGGCAAAGAATGGGGTTTAACCGGTCTCGGGTCTCGAGGGTTTGTCTTTGCCCCGCTTTTGGCCGAAGCATTGGTAGCCAAAGTCTGCGAAGAAGTTCTTCCGGTTTCGGAAAGAGTGTGGACGCGCTTTCAGGCGAGAGAGAAAGCCCAACCTGAGAGCGCGCCCTAAAAGGAGGCCCCCGATGCGGATATCGGCGGCCCCCTATTCTAGTGTTTTTGATTAGAAACGAATTGTGATCCGCTTGTCATTTTTAGTGACCCAGGTCAGTCCCAAGCCAGGATTTTCATTGGCTCGGCTCGTAATGCCTTCAGAGGTTATCTCCATGGTTACTGCACCTGCGGAAATTTCGAAGGCCTGGGGGGCGACGGTCGGACTGCTTGTTCCAACGGCGCCTAAGGCGGCTAATCCTAAAATCGTTGTTTTTACCATTGTCTCTCTCCTATGGATTTAGGGGGGCGGGACCTAGTTTTCCAGGTCCCGAAATTCGCGGTGCAGACGCCACTCTTTCGAAGTGACTGAACGCTCCAGATCCTGAAGTCTTTCTTCTAAAGACCGGAACTTTGACTTCACGTCGCGAAAGCTGGAAGTCCGAACCCGAACAGGCTCAAAATCTTCTTCTTCGCGACGACGACGGCGACGCTTGGGACGTGATGCTCTACGAGCCTCGCGATACTCCCGATAATATGGAGCTCGTTTGTCCGATGGGATGCATACCCAGAGGATTGGGTATACAAGCAGTGGCAGTCCTGTGAAAAAGAAGAGCAGGACAAAGATGAACCGAACCGTGACCGCATCCATACCGTAGTAGTCCGCGAGACCTGAACACACACCGCCAAAGATGCCGTCTATTTTATTGCGACGGAGGCGACGCTGACCACGAGGGGCGTAGTCATAATACTCTTCCTCGTAATAGTCGTCTGACCGGTAATCAGAATCTGTATTTCTATATCGTCTTGTCATTGCTCTCTCTCCAGTTAGGGACTTCGTCATCCAGGATGTTTTCCAGGACTGCGACGCGTTGGTCTAAAATATCAGCACGTCGGGACATTTGCTCCAATTCAGCGACTTGGTCTTCGCTCATAAAGTTCATCATTTTCTCTTTGTGTTTCAGATAGTTGTTCAGCATGCTCGATGCGATACCGCCAACAATCGCCACAATCGGGATCATAAATACTAAGTGTTCTGGGCCCATTTTAATTCTCTCTCTTTAGGCGTTGGATCCGGTGCTAAGGGACACCGGATCCAGTCACGCGTCTCTCTCTTACTAACCTTCTGCGGCCTTTTTAGGTTTGGAACCTTTGCCGAGGCTGGCTTTCAGCGCGTTCAACTCATTTTCGATGGCTTCGTCAGCTTCTAGTTGCGCAAATTGACTTTCCAGGCTTTCTCCGCTGCCCAGGTCAAAAGCTTCAACCTCAGCTTCCAAACGGTCCACCTTGCGCTCCATACGCTCATAGCGGGCCAGAGCATCCTCGACACGGTAGTCCGTCATTTTGGACCGCATCTTAATCTGGTTTTTGGCCACCGTACTACGCATCATCAGTGATTTGTGCTTAGCGCGCGCCTCATCCAGCTTGCTCTGTAATTTAGCCAGGTCCGCATCAGCCTTGGCGACGGCTTCGTCCAGGATTTCGATTTCCCGTTCGACGACTTCCGCCATAGACTCTGACTGCTGCTTGGCCTGCAGGGCACCACGTGCCAAATCTTCTCTGTCTTTGTTCAAAGCCAGCTCGGCCTTTGTGGCCCATTCTTCAGCCTTGCTACGATAGCCTTCGACTTTGCGGCTGAGTTCCTTGCGCTCTGCAATATTGCGAGCGGCGTCGGTTCGAACCTCAACTAATGTGTCTTCCATTTCCTGGATAATCAATCTGGCGATTTTTTCTGGATTTTCTGCCTTGTCAATCATGGAATTGAGATTAGAATTTATGATATCGCCCATGCGTGAAAAAATACCCATTTTATTCTCCTTTATTACCTTTTTCTACTTTGTCTCTTCGAGCCTTGCGGGCGTTTTAGAAAAAGACTTTTGCGATGAGGAAACCGGCGAAGAAAAATCCCCAGCATTCCATGTTTCGGGTTGAAAGATAGCGAACGAAGCGGGCGCCTTTTGCGCGCCACTCATCGGCTCGGTCGCCGCGGTAGTGCGGGTCCGCATATTCGTCCTCGAACATGCGGTCCCAATCGTCTCTATGGTTTCTTGCCACAGCTATGCGCTCCTAAAATCCAAAGCCGCCAATTCGTGTCCGGCTAGAGCGGACAAACAGGGCGGAGGCCCGGCGCCGGCTGCGAACTGATCGAACCGGGTTGGTCACATCTTCAGTCAGGGCCGGGTTGCCGGATGGGCTGGTAATGTGACCTGCGTCTAATTCAAAAGTACGAAAGGTCATCATTTGTCTCCTTGTCTCTCTCGTTTGGTGTCTTGCGACTTGTCTTGGGTCCCAATGACCTCTGACAACTGAATAATGTCCAAATCACCCCCTTTTGTCGAATTATTTTAAATCATTGATTTTATTCATTTTTTACATTTTTAATTTTGCGACTTAATTGCATATGGTTTTTTTTACTATTTTTTGACATTGTGTCGATTGCTTATTTGGTTTATATTACCACTTATGGCCACAATACCCCCGCAACTCATCGGTGAATCACCTGAATTTCATGCGCTTTCAGATTGGATTTCTGATATTGCCAGCCTGGATATGCCTGTTTTAGTGCTCGGCGAGGCCGGAACCGGCAAGGAAATGATAGCATCACGCCTGCATTTTTTATCCCCACGATGGGAGCAAAGCTTTTACGCCCTTAATTGCACAGCCTATGAGGAGTCGGATCTTGTCTCTTATATATTTGGAGATGACGACAGGACTGCCCTACTCGATCTGGCCGACGGCGGCACACTCTTTATAAATAATATCGAGCATTTATCTCTACCGCTTCTTGAGCGCCTGTCGCGCTTGGTAGAACACAGCGCCTTTCGTCCTTATGACGATAGAGATAGTCAAACCATAGACATCAGATTTATATTCTCTATAGACCCCGCCATTATTGCCGCCTCCGACCGGCGCGACCAGCTTTCTCTCTTTCTCGACAGACTTGCAACGGATGTGGTCAATATCCCGCCACTCCGGGACCGGAAGGCTGACGTTATTCCCCTTATGATGCATTTTGGCGCTAAAACAGCCTCAAAACTAGGTGCAGGGCAATTTCCAGGACTATCACCAGAAGCCCTTGAAACCATGCTGGACTATGACTGGCCCGGCAATATGCGAGAGCTTCGTCACGTTATAGAGCGCAGTACGGCGCGGGCTTTTCTTGCTGATGAGAGTCTGGCAGCCCCCATATCCGATGTGATTTTTAATCCGTTTGTACGCGCCTTTCGAGCCCCGGGACGAACGGAGGCTCCCAGCAGTAAAGCAGCGGTCGCACCACAGGTTCAGGGGCCCAAATCCACGAACTTCGCCGATCGTATTCTAACCTTTGAGCGCGGTCTCATCGATGAGGCTATGAAAATATCCAACCATCATCAGGGCAAGGCCGCCGACTATCTAGGTCTGACCTATCATGCCTTTCGAGGGCTTTTAAGGAAGCATGGGTTAAAGAAGTAACTTAATTAGAAATCGCCAGGTCCCGCGCACTTATTTGAGTGCGGGCGGCTTCCGCAATATCACGAATCGTATCCCAATAGGTATCCGCACTGCTCATCGCAGCAGACTCATGATTGACTTCCACACCAGCCCAAGACGCTAGTTGATCCCAAGCCCCACACACACCCAGACCAGTTGCATCCGTGCAAGTCTCTGAAACGTTTATTGTGAAACTAACGATATCACTATCGTCATTTGAGTTTTCCGCATGAAAGGATTCGAACTTAACTTTAATCTCTTCCAGCGTTGCCGGAATTTCCGCTGATGGATAATAGTTGTCAAACATATGCTGCGAGCGCCCTGATAAATCTAAGGCCGCAAACTCAGTGCTTATGCGCGTTATCCATTCCGCATTTGTAAACCACCAATCATCTTGCAGATTTTCATCTGGCGGTAAAAACTCATGAATATTACGGGTTTCCGCATCAGTCCAAAGAATGACCGACCGCACAGTCGTACTCCCAGGACGCCAATCCACATTATCAACCGCATGAACAAGGGCCTCTATTCCACTTTCAGGATTATCACCGCCGCCATACGCGCTAAACTGGTTGACATAAGTTTCCATCGCGGTGGTATCATCAGGCAACTCATAAAAAGGCGACTCAAACATAGCGCCATCGGTTGCATTAGGGGGGGCATCAAATCGACTGGGAACGGATGGAACATTATCGAACAAATAGTCCCGGTAAAAAATAAACTTAACCCGAATTGACCCTACGGATATCCCCGCACCATCCAATTCATTTGCGAGGTCAACGGGCAGGTTTCTCATATTGTCCTGAACTGCGGAAATTTCAGTCGCCATACTTCCGGTTGCGTCTGTAATCAAAACGATGTCGATATCCTGAGGTTGTGAAGTGGGCAGAACGGCTGTCGACTTCACATGAATTGGAAACTCGTCATAACCAAAGGCCCCCATCATCTTGGCACTCTGTACGACATCCAGCTCAATCGTCACCTGTTCTGTCGTGAAGTCGAAATTAGCATTCAAAGACTTAAAGTCATACTGCCCCGAAATGTTATCCAGCATGTCTTCGCCAATTTTACGGGCTTCGGATTTGTATTTGTTAAATGCCGTATCTGACGTGATTTCTTCTATGTTGACAGCTATATGTTTCGCAGCCGCAAGGACAGCAATGTCTGCCATATCTTGAGATCGAGAATGCCCGCCATGCAGACTCGTGATTTCAACGCTCGCTGCGCCGCAGAAAACAATCAAGCCTGTCATCAACGCAAAAGGAATAGCAAAGTTTCCACTTTCTTCCTTTTCGAATCGCCAAAATAAATTTTTTAATTTTGTAAACATTGCCCAAACTTACTTTCTTGTTTCCCATCAAGACAGAATTTGGACGTGTAGACCCCAGAAATTAATTAACACCTGATAAGAATAATGAAGAATAGGTTAACCTTGGCACCATTCTGCCATCAAAAAACCCGGCCTTTTGGACCGGGCTTGGTTACTTCAGTGCGTTAGTGCAGAGGTATATTCTATGATTTCTTACCGCGAGACTGGTCAATGCCGCGGCCTGTTGTACGTTCGGCGATACGGGCGGATTTACCACGACGCTCACGCAGATAATAAAGCTTGGCGCGGCGGACCTTACCTTTGCGCTTCACTTCAATTTCCTCAACCAGTGGCGAGTAAACAGGGAAAACGCGCTCTACGCCTTCACCATATGAAATTTTGCGAACTGTGAAGCTTTCATTCAGGCCTTTGCCGGAACGGGCAATACAAACGCCCTCGAAAGCCTGCAAACGTGTGCGAGAACCTTCTGTAATGCGAACTTGTACGACCAGTGTATCACCCGCGCTAAAATCAGGTATCACTTTACCGCCTTCCAGCAGGCGAGCTTCTTCTTCTTTGTTCAGTGTTTCAATCACGTTCATGATCGTCTCCATTAGGCTCGTAAGCCTCATATAAATCAGGTCGACGGGCCTTAGTAATCTTTTCGGCCTGAGTCAACTGCCACTCGGCTATTTTCTTATGATCTCCGGACAATAAAACCTGTGGAATTTCAAGACCTTCCCATTCACGTGGGCGGGTGTAAAGCGGATGCTCTAAAAGACCGTTTTCAAAGCTTTCTTGATCTGCGCTGGTCGAATCGCCTAAAACTCCCGGTAACAAGCGGATACAGGCCTCCAGCATGGCCATGGCGGCTACTTCCCCACCCGCCAGCACAAAATCCCCGATGGAAATTTCTTCCATCTGGCGGGCCTCGATAACCCGCTCATCCAGTCCCTCAAAACGCCCGCAAAAGACGATGGCCCCTGGTCCAGCCGCTAATTGGCGCACACGGCTTTGCGTGAGCGGCTTGCCGCGTGGGCTCATATAGATAACGGGGCGTTCGCCGTCTGTCACGCTGTCTATGGCCGCTGCCGCAATATTTGGCTTGATCACCATGCCCGGCCCGCCGCCCGCAGGCGTATCGTCCACATTACGGTGTTTATTGTCGGAAAAATCGCGGATATTGACGGTTTCGAGCGACCAAATCTCTTTGTCCTCTGCAGTTCCAATAATGCTGGTCCCCAAAATGCCCGGAAAAGCATCAGGGAAAAGCGTCAGCACGCTGGCTTTCCATATGTTGGCGGTCTCGGACATTAGGGCGATATAGGGGCAAAAACGCTGAAATCCAAGCATTCAGATTTTCCCCAATAA
>JAHDEZ010000014.1 GCA_020628425.1 Hellea sp.
ACCCCAATGCAGTATAAATCTCTGTACCGCATCGGGCATTTCCGCGAGGGTTTTATCAATTTTGGTAATTTCTGTCATGACAGAAATATATGAAATAAAGAAGGAAGTACAATGTCACAGAATGTCGCGGCAGTTTTAATGGAGCGGTAGGGACTTGAAATTGCTGGCGAAGACAGAGATATTCATTCTTTCAAAGGAATGTAACACATGCATCGCTCTCTTCTATTTGTTCCCGGTAATCGACCGGACAGGTTTGAAAAAGCCGCCGCAACAGAAGCCGATCTGATATGTATTGATCTAGAAGACGCGGTTGCACCACAGGACAAATCGAAAGCGCGCGCCACGGTGATGGAATATCTGGCTGGCACACCACACGCCCATGTGTCCTTGCGCGTAAATGCTCCAGATACTGAATACTTTCAGGCGGATTTAGAGGCCTTATCGAAGATTAGTATTGATTTGCCTTTTGTTATGGTTCCCAAAGTCGGCAATGTTAATGTTATCAATGCTGTTGATAAAGAACTGCCGGAAGCGTGCGGTCCTGTGTTTGCGTTAATTGAAAGCGCCAAAGGTCTTGTGAATTGCGAAGCCATCATGGCTCATGATCGTGTGCGATTTGCGCTGTACGGCGCTATTGATTATGCGGGAGATGTAGGGTGTTGCATGGACTGGGAAAGCCATCTTTATGCTCGCTCTCGTATGGTGGCGGCCTGCGTGGCATTTGATGTCACGCTTTTCGATACGCCGTATACTGATGTCAAAGATCCTGACGGGTTAGAGTTATCGACCAAGCAAGCCAAAGCGTTGGGGGTTTTTGCAAGATCCGCTATTCACCCGGCTCAAATTGATATTATCCATAGCGCCTTATCACCGAGCGCAGCTGAAATAGAGCGGGCGCAACGGGTCGTGAGTGCTTATGAGGCTTCAGATGGGAATGTGGCATTACTAGATGGAAAAATGATAGAGGCGCCGATTATCAAAGCTGCAAAACGCGTCTTAGCGTGGTCAAGTTAATCAAGAACGCAATATTTTCATCAGATCCTTTCGGAGCTTTTTTGCGTCTTTAATATCGGCTTCAACTTTTGAAATTTCTGAGTTTACATTTTTAAGTCTGTTATCTTGCTCAGCTTCAAATTTCTCTAAAGCGATTTTATCACGACCAACTGTAAAGACGCTCACCAAGAGACTTTTAAAGAAAATCCAGACGGCCCGCAAAATCAGCCAGCATGGAACAGCTATCAGGCAAAAAATACACGTCAAAAATCCGGCTAAAATTATGATGAATATCAGAACGGGGATGTAAACAGTCCAAGAGTCAATGTCGTTAAGAGTGTCTGTGTTCATTGTGTAAAGGGTAAATATAAAAACCCCTATTATGACGAGTAACATTCCAATTGATGTCACCGTGTTGGAGTCTTTCCAGACTTGGTTGTAAACTCTGCCGAACGAACGAATATAGGGTGGTTTAATGTCTAAGATTGACCGTTTTTCGGATTTAAATTCATCAAGATCATCCGCCAGTTCTTTTTTGTCGATTCCAAGTGCGTACAAAACTTTATCAATGAGTATTTGATTGTCACGTTTGAAATAAGTGGCGAGAATGGCTGTCTCAAAGATAGAGTTGTCAGAGAGATTGAGGGCTTCGATTTCACTTTTAACATCTTTGACAAGCTCAGCTGTATTTGGAAATAGACTTTGATAATTATCTTCGCTTTGTACGCGGCTCAATGCTTTGCTCCAGCTGACTTTGGCTGTCGTTATGGCTGGGCGTGCTGCCTCCATATGTATGTTTCTCACCTGTTGAATGACACGAAGTAGGTCTTCTTCAAAGTTGATGGACGACGGGTCATTAAGGGCAATTGTTACTATGTCGAGATCTAAGACAAATGCTTGGCGTAATATTTCTCGACCCTTTGTTTTGTCTCCAGTTTGAAAATTTAAACAGGCAAACAGATAATGTGCCAGAGCATCGTCAGGGTTAGAATTACAGGCCTGTTCAATGAGGGAAAATGCGTTTTCATGCTGCCCGGCTGCGCACGCTGCAAGGCCGGCTTTGCAGAAACTTTCTGATTTATCGTCGGCTTTTACGGCATAACGAGCGGCATCCTCGAATGCGCTTTGGGCACTCTGATAGTTTACAAGAATGCCGGTTTTTCGGCTCATATCGCCAAAAAGCACCAGGCCTTTCAGGTAATGGAAGCGATGATCCAGGCGGTAACCAGTCTCATTTTCTGTTCCGTCAATCGCATTGTTTGCATAGCTGAGCGCGTCAGAGTATTGACCTCGAGAAAAGGCTGTACGGGCAATGTCAAACTGCTCCAAGGCCCAAGTTTGACTTGGGTTTTTGACTTTGTCCAAAAGTGCTTCGAGGGATTCGTTAATATCCTCTAATCCAATGGCTGCGCGTTCAAGTTTCAAGTGGGGTCCGCTTGTCAAGCGGGAAAGGGTGCGGCCGTTCAAGAGAACGGCTAACTCATCATCCTGAAGTTCAAATGAAAATTGGTTTTCGCGACGCCTCAGGAAATTCCCCGAATAACGAATGCGGAGGTGTTCGATGATATTGGGCGTGATTTCTTCCAGGGCCCGTTCCTGAAACATCTGGGTAATGTCTTGGCTCAGAAAGAAAGGAAGGCCCATCAAGGCGTTCTTGTCAAATATGGCTTCTGAGTACCAACCCATTATTTTCCTCTTTAGAAATAGGAGTGGATAGGCGAATTGTGAGCGATGTTAAACACTTAATCGCCTTAATTGCGTCACATAGGCTCTTTACCGCAAGGGTGAGTCGCGGCATAAGCGCTTCGAATTTGACGGGAAAGCTTCATGGCTGGTTTTATCAAAAGAATATTTACGTGGTGGAATGGCTCCACCTTCGGTACCAATCTGCAAATCCGCCGTAAAGGTGAAAAAATCGGCGAAGATGAATTTGGTAATGCCTATTTTCAGGAGCGCGGAGATAAGGGCTATGATGGCCGACAGCGTCGCTGGGTGAAATATAGCGGCTATGCCGACGCATCGCGAGTGCCCCCTGAGTGGCACGGTTGGCTTCATCACATGTATGATGAACCGCCGACAGAAGGGGACTTGGTAGATCATGAATGGATTAAGCCGCATCACCCAAATCTAACGGGTACCGTTTATGCTTATAAACCGAAAGGCAGCCTAGACCGTGGAGGCGCTCGCGCTAAGACGGCAGGTGATTATGAGGCCTGGAGTCCTGAGGGCTGATGAGAGCGTTTTTTGGAGCATTTCTGGCTTTAAGCATTCCAGGCCTGGCAAGCGCTGAGAATATTGTTGGTAACGAAGTAGTTATTCGAGCCTTAGATAAGGTGACTGCCATTACAGAGGATTTCACAATCCGCGTTGGCGATAGTCTTGAATATGGCTCGCTGCGCGTTGATATCAAGCATTGTGAGAAAAAGCCGCCGGAAGACATTCCTGCAACATGGGCTTTTGTGCAAATTTTTGACAAACGTACTGATGGGGGTGGTGAATTGGCCGAGCCTGAGAAAATATTTTCCGGGTGGATGCTTGCAGAGCGTCCGGCAATATCGGCGCTTGAGCATCCTGTCTATGATGTTTGGGTTTTGGAGTGTAAGGCGAGTTCTGGCTTACGGTAGAGGGGGTGCTGCAATAGGGTGAAAACTTGCTTTTATCCTGAGCGCCGATTTTAATTTGTCGTGAAATTCAGCCCTGATTATTTCCATGCCGCCTAAAGATCGCAGATGGTCGGTCATAAACTGTGTATCAAGCAGAGAGTAACCGCGGGCATTGAGGTGTTGAACAAGATAATAGAGCGCAATTTTCGAGGCATTTGTCTTTCTTGAGAACATGCTCTCTCCAAAAAAAGCTCCTCCTATGGATACCCCATAAAGGCCTCCGACTAATTTCTTTTCCTTCCATACTTCCACGCTGTGCGCATGTCCCATCAGGTGAAGCTGGTTGTATAGAAAGTCAATGCTTCCGTTTATCCAAGTGTCTTCTCTATTTTCCGTTTTGCGTGCACACTCTGCGATGACTTGATCAAAGCATGTATCAAAGCTGATTTTAAATTCTTCCTTTCTGACGACTTTACGCAAGGATTTTGAAACATGTAGTCCGTCCAGGGGGATTATGCCTCTCACGTCGGGGTCGACTAGAAAGATACCGCGATCATCGCGGGACTCCGCCATCGGGAACACGCCCCGGCGGTAACAGTCGAGTAAAACATTTGCGTCAAATCTTTCCATAGTGCCAATTGTTAGCTTATTTGCATGAATTTGGAAGTCAGCAAACCGCTAAGCTATCAGCTACCGGCTAATGTTCTTTTAATGTTCGATGTTTGCGACGTTAATAGTCCTTAATAGGTGAAAAAATTCGAGCTTATGCTTAATTTTATGCTAATTTGGCATTGTTTCCCATGAAATCCCATGTTATCCCACAATTAAGCTGGCTTATCCCAGTTTACGAGGGGAAACATGTTTCTGTCTACGACGACCAATAATCTGGATGCGAAAGGGCGTATTTCTGTCCCTTCCGACTTTCGCGCCGTTGTTGGTGATGGTGGATTTGATGGAATTGTAGTCTGGCCAAGTTTTGACGGTAATTACCTTGAGGGCGGCGGCGTCGCTCTAATGGAGGAGTATCTAAACTCTTTGGAGACAATGGATTATTACGATGAGGGCCGGATGGCATTGCAACGTGCCATTTTTGCTGAAAGTCGAAAGTTGACTTTTGATAGCGGTGGGCGAGTGACGCTGCCTAAAGAATTTGCGGAATATGCCGGATTAAACGGCCACGCAACTTTTGTTGGCTTGGGTAGGCGTTTTGAAATTTGGAATTCAGAAAAGTACAAATCTTATATTGGAGACATGCGTCAATTAGCGCGAGATAATCGGAATCGTTTAGTGTCGTTGCGCCGCCCGCCCGCTGGAGGTGAGGCGTGAGGCATTATCCTGTCATGCTGTCGGAAGTGCTGATGGCTTTGGCTCCCAAGGACGGCGAGGTGTATCTGGATGGCACCTTTGGGAATGGTGGTTATTCAGCTGCGTTTCTGGCGGAGGCTGATTGCCACGTGGTGGCGCTCGATCAAGATCCGGATGTCAAGTCCCGTGCATCGGAATTGGTCAATAGTTCAGGTGGGCGGATTGAGTTCATTCAAACGCCTTTCTCAAAAATGGATGATGTGCTTGGTGGTCGGCAGGTTGATGCTGTTGTTTTGGATATTGGGGTATCCTCTATGCAGATTGACGAAGCTGAGCGTGGATTTTCATTTATGCGGGATGGGCCGTTGGATATGCGGATGCAGCGATCGGGACCATCGGCTGCTGATGCTGTCAACCAAATGCCTGAGGAGGATTTAGCGCGTATTTTTTCAGTTTATGGTGAAGAAAGGCGGGCGCGACGTGCGGCGCGGTTGATTTCCAAGGCTAGGAGTGGGGGGGTGATAGCTACAACCCAGGCTTTGGCTGACTTGCTTGAGCAAGGATTGGGGCGTGCGGGTAAAATTCATCCCGCGACAAGAGTGTTTCAGGCATTGCGGATATTTATAAATGATGAACTGGGAGAGCTTTATCGGGGGCTTTGCTCTGCGGAGGCGATTTTGAACCCGGGTGGTCGGCTAATTGTTGTGACATTTCACTCCCTTGAGGACCGGATCGTTAAAAAGTTCATTAGGCGTCGCGCGGACATGCCCTCAGCGGGCTCGCGTTATATGCCTGTTGGGGGTGCCGTTGAGTTTAAGCCAAGTTTTATGGAGGCGTCGCGTTCGGTCGTGAAGCCATCGGCTAAAGAGTTGGTGGAAAATGTGCGTTCCAGATCTGCGAAATTGCGATTGGCGGTTAGAACGGAAAATCCAGCTTTTGATGGTTGTGATAAGTTACTGCCGAATGTGCCGCAGCTCTCAGACTTTACGTGGGCAGCGTGAGTATGCAGTCGGCGAATAAATCCCGAAGCGGTGGAGCTGTGTTCTTTCTTTTTCTTCTGGGTGTGGTTTTGTCTCTAGGTCTGTACTTCGTCAAAACCTGGGTGCAGACAGCAAAGTCAGAAACGGCGACCCTTGAAGTGGAGCTTTTATCAGAGCGTGAGGTTGTTTCGACGTTGCGGTCAGAGTTGTCACATCTGGAAAGTCCGGCCCGAATTAACAAATTGACGGCAGAGCAATTCGTTCTGGGAGTGACGCGTGTTGAGCAGATCATTGAGCTGGACGATATTGAACGGCGCTTTCCGTTAAAGTCAGAGCTGTTTGAAGAGGTCGACCCATGAGTGGCGTTTATGCAGAAGGTAGGCCGGTTCGACGTCTCAAAACGGTAGAAGATAACGACCATGTGGCGGTTTCTGAGGGGCGCATTCGTATACGTATAGGTGCTGTCATATTCATGTTTACGCTGGTAATTGCGATTGTCAGAATGGCTGAAGTTTCGCTCTTAAGTGCTTCAAATAAAACATTATATTCAGGCGGCGATGGAGGGGTTTTCCGTGCCGATATTGTGGATAGAAATGGTGAGCTTTTAGCGTCAACTCTTGAGAGTTTTGATCTTTATATTGGAAGAAAAGAAATGTGGGATCCCTACGAGTCGGCCCGTCGGCTGGCTGATGTGTTTCCGGGCATCGATATTGTTGAGTTGGCAGAAAGGCTTGAGGGCGGGCGGGGTCAGATCCTTGTGCGTCGCGGTTTGACACCTTCTGAAAAACGTTCGGTTTTTGACCTGGGTTTGCCCGGTGTGGTTTTTCAGGCGGAGCCTCGGCGTGTTTACCCGCAGGGACATCTCGCGTCTCATATCGTTGGATTTTCAGATGTTGACATGAAGGGTTTGGCTGGCGCGGAGCGGGCGTTTGAAGTGTTGTTGACTGAGCCTAACGCCCCTTCTTTGGCGTTGTCGATCGACCTGCGTGTGCAAAACGCGGTGAGCAGGGAGCTACAGGCTTCTATCGATAAGTTTCAAGCGAATACGGGGGCAGCTATAATTATGAATATGAAAACCGGGGAAATTTTGGCGTTGGCTTCTTTGCCAAATTTTGATCCTAATTCTCCAGACACAGCATTGCCCCAAAATCTCTATAATCACGCCTCAATGTCTACTTATGAGTTGGGTTCCGTATTCAAGCCTATTTCAATGGCTATGGCGCTGGAGGCAGGTGTGACAGATTTGGAAGAACTATTTCCCGTTCATAAGCCGCTTAAGGTCAGGGATAAATTTATAAGAGATGATCATCCCAGTAATATTCCTATGGCAATGCCAGAAATCCTGGCGGAAAGCTCAAACCGAGGGACGGCGATAATGGCTATGAGGGTTGGCGGTGAGGGGCAGCAGGCATTTCTGCGCAAGCTTGGTCTAATGGATAGGGTGCCGATTGAGCTAACCGAGAGTGCTGCGCCGCAAGTGCAGCGTGAGTGGCAAGACATTACAACGGTTACGGTTTCCTACGGCCATGGTATTTCTGTTACGCCATTGGCCTTGACGGCAGCGGTTTCGTCTTTGCTGAATGGTGGCGAGTATGTGACACCGACCTTGCGAAAAGAGGATAGCGTAACACAGTCTTCGCGACGCCGCGTGATTTCGGCGGAAACATCGCAAACGCTCCGGGACCTTATGCGTTATGTGGCCACGGATGGGACGGGACGGAATGCACGGGTCAAAGGATATGCGATTATGGGTAAAACCGGGACGGCCGATAAGCCATCTGGAAATGGCTATGATGAGCGCAGATTGGTGTCGTCTTTTATTGCGGGCTTTCCTTATGAAGATCCGACCTATACGGTTTTTGTGACTCTGGATGAGCCCAAAGCGATTGAGGGGACTTATGGTTATGCAACAGCGGGCTGGAATGCTGCGCCGACGGTTGGAAATATAATTGAGCGGGTCGGGCCGATGCTGGGTGTCAAACGCTATGCTGGCGAGCCGCCTCTCAGTCCGTTTTCAAATTCGGAGCCTGTGCGATGATGTTGTCCAAGCTCATATCGCCGCGCATTCATACGGGGCAAGATGTGGACATTACGTCTATCACTTGTGATAGCCGCACCGTGACTGAAGGGGCTTTGTTTGCGGCTCTGCCAGGAACTGTTGCGGATGGTCGTGACTATATTGAACAGGCCATTGAAAATGGGGCTAGCGCGATTTTGTCAATGCCGGACCTGCCGCTCGATATGCCTTATGTGGCTTCTGAAAATCCCCGATTGACCTATAGTCAGCTTGCCAGCCGGCTTTATGCGGGCCAGCCCAAAACGCTCGTCGCAATGACAGGTACCAACGGCAAAAGTTCGACGGTCGAATTCCTGCGTCAAATCTGGTCATACGCTGGATTAAAATCTGCCTGTTTTGGTACCTTGGGTGTCCGATATGATGATGGGTATCTGCCACTGTCTCATACCACACCCGATGCCGTGGTTTTGCATCAAACACTATCCAGGTTGACGGAAATGGGAGTCACGCATGTGGCGATGGAGGCCTCTAGTCATGGTTTAAAGCAATACCGATTGGATAGCGTGAAAATAACTGCATCCGGTTTCTCAAACCTCACTCAGGATCACTTCGATTATCATCCCGATGAAGATGATTATTATAATTCCAAGGCACGGCTTTTCTCGGAGCTGACCCCACGGAATGCTTCCGTCGTTATCAATGTGAATGATCAATTTGGTCAGAGGCTGGCCAAAGATTGTGAAGCGCGGGGTCAGAAAGTTATCCGTGCGGGCTGGGCGGGTGAAAATATACGGATCGATGAAGTCATGCCGCGTTCGGCCAGCCAATTGATTGACCTAATTGTGGACCGCAGGCGCTATAGAGTCGAGTTGCCATTGGTTGGTGAGTTTCAAGTTTTGAACGCTGTTGCCGCTCTGGGGCTAGCCCGCGAAACCGGTGTTGATACCGAAACAGCAATTGCGGCACTTGGAAAGCTTTCAGGCGTTGCCGGGCGACTTGAATTGGCGGGTCGGGCAAAAGAAGGGGCGCCCATTCTGGTTGATTTTGCTCATACCGAGGACGGCTTGGACAAGCTTCTAAGGAGTGTCCGGCCGCACACAATGGGGCGTATGATTGTCGTCTTTGGGTGCGGTGGTGACCGGGATCCAATTAAGCGTCCAAAAATGGGGGCTATGGCCGCCAAACTGGCTGATCATGTGATTGTCACAGATGATAATCCCCGGACAGAAGATGCGGCATCGATCCGAAAGGCTGTTCTCGCGGGATGTCCCGATGCTGAGGAAATTGGCGACCGGGCAGCGGCTATTCGACATGGAGTTTCACTTTTAGGGCCAAAAGACTGTCTTATTATTGCCGGCAAAGGTCATGAGCAGGGACAAATTGTGGGAGATAAAGTGATTCCGTTTTCTGATGTTGAGCAGGCTCGAGAAGCGTTAAGTGAGATGGCGGCATGAGCGGCGTGTTATGGACATCCTCTGATGCTGCTAAAGCGACGGGCGGCGAAGCCAAAGGCACTTGGAACGCCACGGGTTTGTCGATTGATACGCGGTCGCTAGCGTGGGGAGAGCTCTTCATTCCACTTAAAGATATCCGGGACGGGCATGAGTTTATTCCAAATGCTCGCGCCGCAGGCGCTTGTGCCGTTATTTCAGAAAACCCCAATGAGCAGGAGCCGGCACTGATAGTCGCGGATAGCCTGCAAGCCATGCGGGATCTGGCAAAGGCGGCTCGGGAACGGTGTAATGCCAAACGTATCGCGGTGACCGGAAGCGTCGGCAAAACCAGTCTCAAAGAGGCTATATCCGCGATCTGTGTCATGGCCGGACGAACACATAAGTCCCAGAAATCTTTTAACAATCACTGGGGCGTACCACTTACTTTGGCCGCTATGCCGCCAGACACAGAATACGGTGTTTTCGAAGTGGGTATGAACCACGCCGGAGAATTAGCGGATTTGTCACCTCTGATCGCGCCGCATGTGGCTATCATAACAAAGATAGCGCCGGCTCATCTTGCACACTTCAAGGACGTTTCAGCTATAGCGAAAGCTAAGGCCGAAATCTTTGTGGGTCTCGTAGAAGACGGTGTTGCTGTGATTAACCGCGATGATACTTATTTTGACTTTCTTTCGAATAATGCGTCGGAGCGCACGTCCAAAATTATGACCTTTGGAGAGCATGGGGACAGTGATGTCCGAATTTCAAATATCATTTCTGGAGTTGGCGAGCAAAAAGCCGATCTGACTATTAAAGGAAAAACATATAAACTGGTTCTGCCGCTGGATGGTGCCCACTGGATCCAAAATGCGGCGTGTGCCGTCGCGGCAACGATGTCGGCGGGTGTCGATATAGATGTTGCTTTGTCTGCGCTTGCCGGGTTTAGAGCCCTGCCGGGGCGGGGCGAAACCCTGGAGGTCAAACTTGACGGTAAAGTCTTCACGCTGATCGATGACAGTTACAATGCGAACCCTGAATCCATGAAGGCCGCTATTGGCACTTTAGGTGCGCGCAAGAACAGCCGAAAAATCGCAGTCTTGGGCGATATGTTTGAGCTCGGAAAAGATGAGCTGACACTTCATGCCGCTCTGGCTGAGCCCTTACATGACGCGGGCGTTTCGCGGGTGATATTTGTTGGCGAATGTATGCGGGCGTTAAAAGGTGCGCTGCCGCAATCCATGCGCGGGCTGTGGGCCAGGGACTGGGAAGCCGCACTTGAAGGTCTTAAAAAAGAACTCAGTGACGGGGACGCAGTCCTGGTCAAAGGATCCAATGCAACAGGCCTGGGGCGTCTCGTTGCCGCTATCAGAAAAGAACAAAATGGAGTGGCCGATGTTTTATGAGTGGCTTGCACCTCTGGCAGATCAAATCCCTGGGTTTAATCTGTTCAACTACATAACATTCAGAGTTGGGGGCGCGTTGATGACTGCATTGTTGATCGCCTTCATTCTTGGTCCTCGTGTGATCAATATATTACGTATGAAGCAGGGCAAAGGTCAGCCTATTCGGGAGGACGGACCTGAAAGTCACATCATCCAAAAGGCGGGAACACCGACAATGGGCGGGCTGCTTATATTATTGTCTGTTGTCATTTCTACCTTGCTGTGGGGGAATTTACGAAGCCCATTTCTGTGGGTAGTTTTCCTTGTTACCGTGGCATATGGGGCTATTGGATTTTATGATGATTACCTGAAGGTCAGCCGACAAAATCCCAAAGGATTTTCGGGTAAAATCAAGCTTTTACTGGAATTTCTTATTGCCGCTGTGGCTGTCTATGTTTTGACCACCGTATTTGTTCCGCCGGAGCGTGGACCTGATGGTTTTGAGACAGGTTTGGCAATCCCATTGATGAAAGATTTTTGGTTAAATTTGGGTATCTTTTTCGTTCCCTTTGGATGTCTGGTTATAGTCGGTGCTGCGAATTCTGTGAACCTAACCGATGGTCTTGATGGTTTGGCGATCGTGCCGGTGATGATTGCTGCTATGAGCTTGGCCTTTATTGCATACCTGGTTGGCAACTATAATTTCAGTGAGTATTTAGGCGTTCCATTCGTAAAGGGCGGCGCCGAAGTCACAATATTTCTGGGTGCCATCGTTGGCGCGGGACTGGGCTTTCTCTGGTATAATGCCCCGCCGGCTATGGTATTTATGGGCGATACAGGATCTTTGGCGCTAGGGGGCGCTCTGGGTTCAACAGCTGTTGCGATAAAACATGAAATTGTGTTGGCAATCATTGGTGGGTTGTTCGTGTTGGAAGCTGTCTCTGTTATCGTACAGGTCGTTTCTTTCAAACTGACGGGTAAGCGTGTCTTTAGAATGGCACCTATTCATCACCATTATGAAAAAAAGGGTTGGGCGGAACCGACGATTGTCATCCGCTTCTGGATTATTGCAATTGTATTAGCACTGATTGGGCTCGCGACTCTGAAGCTACGGTAAAAACATGATTAAAGCTGGGACATTTAAGGGAAAACATATTGCCGTTTTCGGGTTGGGGAGAACGGGGATAACGGCAGCGCTATCGTTAGCAGCCGGAGGCGCTCACGTTTATGCATGGGACGATAACCCCGATGCTGTAAAGCGGGCGGAAGCAGAAGGGGTTGCAGTTGCTGACCTGAAATTTGCTAATTGGGCCGAGTTCGACGAGCTCGTTTTATCACCCGGTGTTCCAGATAAATTGCCAGAGCCGCATTGGACGGCTCTGAAGGCGTCTGAAAATGCTGTTCCGATAATTTGTGATATTGAGATTTTTGCCCGTGAAGTCATGGGTCTTCCTGAACGTCATCGACCAAAAATCATTGCTGTGACAGGAACAAATGGCAAATCCACGACAACAACTTTGATTGGGCATGTACTGAAAGCTTGCGGTAAAGACGCTCAAGTCGGCGGAAATATAGGGCGCGGCGTACTGGATTTGGAGAGTATGCATGCGGGGACCTATTATGTGCTTGAGCTATCTTCCTACCAGCTCGAGCGAACGAACTCGCTCCGGGCAAACGCGGCTGTTTTTCTGAATTTGACGCCAGATCATCTTGACCGTCATGGGGATATGGATCGGTATGAGGCGGCAAAACGCAGAATTTTTAGAAATCAGACAAGCGAAGACACAGTCGTAATCGGTGTTGATGATACGGAAGGGCGCCGGATATGCTCTGAGCTTAAGGTGGCCAACGGACGCCGAATAGTGCCTATTTCTGGTCGAAAATCGTTGGGGCATGGTGTCTGTGCCATAAAAGGGAAGCTCTATTGCGCTCAAGGTTCTAAGGTCGTTGAGGTGGCTAATCTCAATAAAGCTCACGCGCTTGAAGGCATGCATAATTGGCAGAACGCAGCAGCGGCCTATGCCGCCGTTAGCACTCTCGGTATCGAAGCGCAATCCATCGGTGAAGCGCTGTTATCTTTCCCAGGATTGGCCCATCGCATGGAAACAGTTGGCGAAATTGCGAAAGTGCGATTTGTGAATGACAGCAAAGCCACAAATGCAAATGCAGCTCAACAGGCTTTGCGCTCCTATAGTGATATTTATTGGATAGCTGGGGGTCAGGCGAAATCTGATGGGATTGAACCGCTATCAGAATATTTCCCAAATATCCGGAAGGCCTATTTGATTGGTGAAGCCGCGCCAGCATTTCATAAAACTTTGACCAAAGCCAAAGTGGAGCATAAGATCTCAGGTCAAATGGAGATGGCGGTTTTGTGTGCGCTTCGCGACGCTATCAATTCAGATGCTGAAAACCCTATTGTCTTGCTATCACCCGCATGCGCCAGCTTTGACCAATTTAAAAATTTCGAGGTCAGAGGTGAAGCATTCCGGGAGCAAGTCAACGGGCTAATGAATAGGTTTGAGCATGCGGCCCGTCGGGGAACAGCTGCGTGAATACCTTAACGAATGCCATTTCAAAATCGCGTACAGCGCGTTCTCCTATTTTTGAATGGTGGCGAAGCGTTGATCAATTGACCTTGGCCTTTTTTCTTTGCTTGTTAGGCACTGGCATTATTCTGTCTATGGCAGCGTCGCCAGCCGCCGGAGAGCGACTGAACACAGGCGATCCTTTTTACTTTCTTTACAAACACGTATTTTTCGTCGTCGTAGGGTTAAGCGGGGCAATTATATTGTCCTTTTTCAATACATTGAACGCGAGAAGGTTGGGTGTATTGGCCTTGCTGGGCAGTGTTTTCATGCTTTTTGCTGTAAAGCTGTATGGTTATGAGGTTAAGGGGGCTCAACGTTGGGTTTCTCTAGGTTTCATAGGTTTGCAACCTTCTGAAATTGCCAAACCTGCATTTATTGTATTTGCAGCCTGGATGTTTGCAGAGGGCAAAAAAGACGCGGCCGTACCGGCAGTTCCTATTGTCTTTGCCGTATATCTTTTGCTCGTGTTTTTTCTTATTCAGCAGCCAGACTTCGGTCAATCCTTCCTGTTGACGCTATGTTTTGCAGCGGTGTTCTTTTTTGCTGGCCTTTCATTAGCTTGGATGCTTTTTCTCATGATGGGCTCCATAGCCGCAGCTTTCACCGCTTATATGTTTATGCCCCATGTTCAATCGCGTATTCAGAGCTTTCTTAGTCCTGCTGGCGAAGATAACTATCAGACTGAACGGGCGTTGGAGGCCATTCGCAGTGGAGGCTTTTTTGGTCGCGGTCCGGGTGAGGGCGACGTAAAATTCAGTCTTCCTGACGGACATACAGATTTTATTTTTGCTGTTACAGTCGAGGAGTTCGGGTTTTTAATTTCGGCATTTGTTGTGCTTCTTCTGGCTGGTTTTGTGGTTCGGTGCTTCAGAAACGCAATCAAACTTAATGATTTTTTCTCGCAATTGGCTGTGGCTGGCCTTGCGACGATGATTGGAATGCAGACGGTTATAAATCTTTTTGTAAATCTCAATATGGCGCCTCCAAAAGGCATGACCCTTCCATTTATATCTTATGGCGGGTCCTCGATGCTTGCCTCTTGTTTTGCAGTGGGGCTTATTCTGGCGTTTACGCGCCGACGTCCCGGTGCCTATGGGTACGGTAGCTAATGCCTAAAATGTTGCTTGCTGCAGGTGGAACTGGAGGACATATGTTTCCGGCCCAGGCACTTGCTGAATCCCTTAAGGCTCAAGGATGGGACATTGCTATGTTGACGGATGAGCGAGGTCGTAAGCATTCTGGACGAATTCCGGCTGACCCAATTGTTGAAGTACAGGCAGCAACCATTTCTCCTCGACGTCCTTTAGCAGCTATCAAAGGCATCCTAAAACTGATGAAAGGGGTCAGTCAGGCAAAAACATTTATCAAAGATTGGAAACCGGACGTGGTTGTCGGTTTTGGAGGCTATCCGGCCTACCCAGCAATGCGAGCGGCTCAAAACCTCGGCTTGCCAACTGTTATACATGAGCAAAACGCCGTTTTAGGTCGGGTTAACCGCGTTTTTGCCAAACGCGCCATGTATGTGGCCTCTGGATTCGAAAGTTTATCGAAACTACCAAAAAATGCTAATCATAAGCCCATCGGCAATCCGCTTCGAGCGCAAATTATTGCCGCTATTCCAAAAAAATATTCCCCGCCCGACAAGACTATTAATATAGCTATTGTTGGAGGTAGTCTCGGTGCCCGGCTTATTAGTGAGGTTATGCCCGCAGCTATACAAAAATTGCCAAAGGCATTGCAGTCACGCCTGAACGTCGTTCAACAAACCCGAGAAGAATATTTGGAGCAGGCAAGGTCAATTTATCAAAACACAGGTATCCCGCATCTTTGTGAGTCTTTTTTTACTGACATCGAAACCCATTTAGCGAACGCACATTATGTTATTGGTCGCGCAGGGGCGTCGTCGGTTTCGGAAATTGCTGTTATGGGGAAGCCAAGCTTGCTCGTTCCGCTCGCTATAGCCATGGATGACCATCAAACGGAGAATGCAAAAGCGCTAAAAAGCCTTGGAGCCGCCGATATTCTGCCTGAATCTAAATTTACTCCAGAAAGTGTAAAAGCTTTATTGGAGGATAGATTAAATGATGCAAACTGGCTTGAGACCGCCGCCCGTTCTGCTAGAAGCGCCGCAACTACCAATGCAACCGAGTCGATGGCCGAACTGGTCATTGCAGCAGTTCAAAACGCCTGAAAGGCAGGAAATGGTCAAAGCGGAAACGCCGGGAATTTCGCAAAACCCGGCCATGGCAACTAAAGTACCTTTTGATACCGGGCCAATTCACTTTGTCGGGATTGGCGGTATCGGTATGAGTGGCATCGCTGAAGTGATGCTTAATCTGGGTTATACAGTACAAGGTTCGGATATTCGTGAAAATCCAAATGTGAAACGTCTGAGAGGGCTCGGGGCGACGATTTTCATCGGTCAAAAGGCTGAGCAGGTTCATGGTGCGGGAGCGATCGTCATGTCGTCAGCCATTAAGCCTGATAACCCTGAGCTCATGGAGGCTCGGGCCCGCTCAATACCAGTTGTTCGTCGGGCTGAAATGCTGGCGGAATTGATGCGTCTGAAATGGGCGATTGCGGTTGGGGGAACTCACGGCAAAACGACAACGACGACGATGATAGCCGCCTTGCTCGAGGGGGGTAATTTGGATCCCACTGTTATCAACGGCGGAATAATCAACGCCTATGGATCAAATGCCAAGTTGGGTCTTGGGGATTGGATGGTAGTCGAAGCTGATGAATCCGATGGCTCATTCCTAACTCTATTTCCGACTGTGGCAGTGGTTACCAATATAGATCCAGAGCATATGGAGCATTACGGCGACTTTGATACACTTCGGTCTGCATTCACTATTTTTGTTGAAAGCCTGCCATTTTATGGATTCGGAGTTCTTTGTATCGATCATCCGGAGGTGCAGGCCTTGGTGTCCCGAATTAGAGACCGCCGGGTGATCACTTACGGTTTCAATCCTCAGGCGGATGTCAGGGCAGAAAACCTCAAACTTGAATCCAATGGGTCCCGTTTTGACGTTGTATTTCGTAACGTGGATGGAGTTGAGGATCGCTGGAATGACTTATTTCTCCCTATGGCTGGAAGACATAATACGCAAAATGTCCTTTCGGCTATTGCGGTCGCCAGAAAACTAGGGATTTCTCAAGCACAAGTTCGGTCAGCGCTCGATGGTTTCGGAGGCGTGAAAAGACGCTTCACCCATGTGGGGGACTGGAACGGCGTTCGAATTATCGATGATTATGGTCATCACCCTGTTGAGATTGCAGCTGTCTTACAAGCGGCTCGTCAGGTGTGTGATGGCTCCGTTCACGCGGTTATGCAGCCGCATCGATATTCACGTTTGTCAGACTTGTTTGAGGATTTTTGCAAATGTTTTAATCATGCCGACCAGGTTTATATTTCTAATGTTTATGCTGCCGGAGAACAGCCGATTGATGGGATCAGTGGTCCGTCACTGGTCGAAGGTATACGAGATCACGGACACCGCAATGTTCAACACATTTCCAAAGAAAGCTTGGCTGAAAGTTTAAGGCCGAACCTTAAGCCAGGTGATCTGATTGTTTGCCTGGGTGCTGGCGATATCACTTTTTGGGCAGCTGGTTTGGCTGACGGATTGGGGCAATTGTAATGCATTTGCTGGAGCGCTTGCCGTCTGTGCGAGGAAAGCTTTCAGCCGATGTGAATTTGGCTCCATACACATGGCTACGAGTGGGTGGTCCAGCTGAGGTTTTATTTATGCCCAAAGATGAGGCCGACCTTGCGCTGTTTTTGTCTGCAACACCTGATGATATTCCAGTTCAAATTTTGGGCGTAGCATCCAATACACTCATCCGCGACGGCGGTGTTCGAGGGGTCACAATCCGTTTGGGACCGTCATTTGCGAAGATTGAGGTCGACGGGACATGGGTCGCCGTGGGCGCAGCCGCCCTCGATAATAAGGTCGCCAAAGCAGCCGCTAAGGCCGGTGTCGCGGATCTTGAGTTTTTTGCCGGTATTCCGGGCACAATTGGTGGGGCCCTTCGCATGAACGCGGGCTGCTACGGCACTGAAACTAAAGATGTTTTACGTTCTGTTGTGGCAATAGACCGCCGGGGTCGTCGCCAGGAAATGAACCTTGAAGACATGCAATATAGCTACCGTTGTTCTGGAGCCGCCAGTGATCTAATTTTCACACAAGCTGTGTTCGAGGGAACTAAAGACAAACCTGCTGAAATTGAAGCTCGTATTGCAGACATCACGTCCCGCCGAGAGGAAAGTCAGCCTATCAAAGAGAAGACCGGAGGCTCGACTTTTAAAAACCCCGACCCGGATCAATCTGGTGGTCGTGGTGCCTGGAAAGTCATCGACGCCGCTGGCGGTCGGGGCTTTATGGTTGGCGGCGCGCAGATGAGTGAGAAGCATTGTAACTTTATGATAAACATGGGCGATGCGACGGCCGCTGATCTGGAAAGTCTGGGTGAGACAATCCGCGCTATGGTGAAAAAGAGCGAGGGCGTCGACCTTGAATGGGAGATTAAACGGATCGGAGACCTTAAATGAATAGACACGTAGCAGTTCTCAAGGGCGGTATGTCGCCAGAACGAGACGTGTCTCTGGTATCCGGCGAGGCAGTCGCAAAAGCTCTTCGCGAAGAAGGCTTCGATGTCTCCGAAATCGATGTCGGCCATAATCTATGGGAACAGCTGCACGACGCTGATCCGGATGTGGTCTTTAACGCACTGCACGGCGAGTGGGGGGAAGATGGTCGGGTTCAAGGCATTCTTGATCTGTTTGGTGCGCCTTATACTCATAGTGGTGTAATGGCATCGGCCCTGGCTATGGATAAACATCGTGCCAAGGCCGTGTTGCGAGACGTGGGGATCTGCGTTCCCAAAGGGACTTTGGCCGAACGAATGTCCGTGGCCAAAGCTCATCCCATGGACCCGCCTTACGTCGTCAAACCTAATGCCCAAGGATCTAGCGTAGGCGTTTATATTGTAAAAGACGGCGCTAATACGCCCCCCAAAGATGTTTCCGATAATGATGCTATGGGAGATCTGGTTCTCGTCGAAGAGTTTATCCCTGGCAGAGAGCTAACGGTCTCAGTCATGGACGGCAAGGCTCTAGCGGTCACGGAAATCATCCCAACCAAAGGGTGGTATGATTTCGAGGCCAAATATGCTGATGGGGGCTCGCGTCATGTTGTCCCCGCCGAAATCCCACAGGAAGTCGAAGAGTTATGCAAAACTTGGGCGCTTTTGGCCCACGAAACCCTTGGCTGTCGCGGTGTAACCCGCTCCGACTTCAGATTTAATGATATTAATGACGACTTAAGTGATATCGTAAATAAAATCGTAATGCTTGAACTCAATACTCAACCCGGAATGACGCCGACGTCACTAGTGCCTGAACAGGCCGAGTTTCTAGGCATGACTTTTGGCCAGCTTTGTCGCTGGATTGTTGAGGATGCTTCATGGCCACGATAAAGCGTGTTAGCCCATTAAAACCAGGACTACGTGGAGCGCGTAATTGGGTGACTGCACAGGTGCGCGCTGCCAATTATTCACGTCGAGGATTTTGGCGTTTTGTGCTTGGTCTTGTTTTGATTTTTGCAGCTATATTATTTTGTGCACTTTGGTTGGGCGGTTTCCTACCACAAGCAAAAAAATCTACATCGGATTTCTTCAAAAACCGATTAATGTCCATGGGTTTTGTCGTGGAGCAGGTTGATGTTTTGGGGCAAGGCAGTTTGAGCCAGCGTGATGTATTGCGAGCTGTAGGTGTTCAACCGGGTGATTATCTTTTCGATTTAGATTTAGACGCCGCTCAAAATCGGGTTGAAAACATAACCTGGGTAGAAAGAGCCATAGTTCGAAGATTGTGGCCGGATCGTATTGTCGTTCAAGTCATAGAGCGTAAACCCTATGCTATTTGGCAAAATGACGGTGCGTTTCAGCTTGTCGACAAGCAAGGAAATGTCATTTCTGAAGCTAATTTGCAAGAACATCAAAACCTGCCATGGATTGTCGGTGTTGATGCGCCGGCAAATTTTGAGGCGTTTAAAACAAGTCTTGATGCGCATCCAGATATTCAGACACGTGTGTCCTCATATGTTTATCACAGCACACAGAGATGGGATGTCTTGATCGATAACGGCGATATGCGCGTAAAGTTACCTGCGGGAAATCCCAGTAGAGCTTTGCGAACACTAGAACTGCTTCAAAAACATCAGAACGTGCTGGATCGTGCGATTGGCTCAATTGATTTGCGTCTAGATAACCGTATTACATTTGCGCCGATGGACAGTGAGCCAGCTTAGTCCTGATGTTTTCGAGAACCCGTCAATATAAAGCTGATATACAGGCCGTGTTGGACATTGGATCCAGTAAAGTCGTATGCCTTATTGGGCAGTCAGATCCGAACATGGGCGTGAAACTTATTGGGTCGGGCTTTGGGGTGAGTTCTGGAATGAAGTCAGGCGCAGTGGTCGATATGGAGTCAGTTGCGAATGGAATTCGAACAGCAGTAGAAAAAGCCGAGAGGGAAGCCGGGTTTGCCGTCGATAAAGTTGCTGTCAATATCGCCGTGCGTTCCATGCGCTCTGATCACATAACTGTTCAGACTGAATTTGCCAGCGGTGAGGTTGCTGATCGTGATCTTAAACGATTAATCAATTCTTCTCTTTCAGAGTTTGCGCAACCGGAACAAACCATTTTACATGCAATTCCATTAAGTTGGTCCGTAGACGGGGAAAACAAAATCGAAGAACCGCGGGGAATGTTTGGCAGGTCTTTGGGGGTGGATATGCATTTTGTCTTGGCTGATGTTGGGCCACTTCGAAACCTAGCTCATTGTATTGAGAAATGTCATCTCAATATCAAATCAGTTTCCGCTTCACCCTATATGGCTGGATTGTCAGTGTTGACGGAAGATGAAAAGGATCTTGGCGTTACTTTGATTGACTTAGGCGGCGGCATAACCTCTGCATCTATATTCAGGGATAATGCGCTGGCGCATGTAGAGACTTTAGCTGTAGGCGGGCAGACGCTAACCAAAGATATCGCGCGGGGTCTAATGACGCCTCCGGAGGCAGCAGAACGTATCAAAATGCTTTATGGATCCGCTTTACATGGTTCTGACGATGACATGGTTCAAATTCCATGTCCGCCAATAGGTGCGCAGGATACATTGCACCATGAACCTAAGTTTATGCTGACGGGAATCATTAGAAGTCGGGTAGAGGAAATATTTGAAATTTTAAGGGATCGTATGATCGAGCAAGGGTTGGACGCGTATTCCGGTCGCCGAATCGTGTTGACCGGAGGAGGGGCACGGCTGAATGGCGTGCGAGAACTTGCTGAACTTATTTTCAATAAGCGCGCTCGAATTGGCCGCCCTCACGGTGTATTGGGCTTGAAGGAGGCGCTCTCTGGACCTGACTTTGCTGTATCAACAGGCCTTCTTAAGTATCAGTTTTATAAAGAAAAAGAAGTTATATCGGGGCCACCCGACCTAACAGGTCGTCGTTACATGCGAAAAAGATATAGCGGCGGAAGTATTGAGCGCTCGCTACAGTGGCTGAGAGAAAACTTCTAATTTTTCCACATGAAAAGCTCAAATGCGGCGCGGTTGTTAAGACCTGATTAACTGATTTCAGTCAGAAAAGTTAACGAGTCCGAAACCATAACCTAAAGGCGCGTTATGAGCATTAATCTATCACTTCCAAAGTCGGTTGATATTAAACCCCGCATCGTAGTTATTGGTGTTGGAGGCGCGGGTGGAAACGCTGTTAACAACATGATCGCGTCTGGTCTCGAAGGCGTTGAATTTATAGTTGCCAATACAGATGCGCAGGCATTGGCGTTCTCAAAGGCCGAGCGACGCATCCAAATGGGCACAGGAATAACGCGCGGTTTGGGCGCGGGCATGAAACCGGAAATAGGAGAGCAATCCGCCGAGGATGCTCTTCCAGAAATTTTGGAGCATCTTGAGGGTGCGCATATGTTATTTGTTGCGGCCGGTATGGGCGGCGGAACTGGTACGGGGGCAGCCCCTGTAATCGCAAACGCCGCACGCGAGCGAGGTATTCTGACGGTCGCCATCGTCACAAAACCATTCCAGTTTGAAGGGTCACGTCGAATGACGATCGCAGAAGATGGTATAGACCGTCTTTCTTCAGCGGTAGACACTTTGATTGTCATTCCAAATCAAAATCTATTCCGCATTGCAACTGAGCAAACGACAATGACTGACGCTTTTGCTATGGCCGACGAAGTCCTAAATTCAGGGGTTCGCGGTATTACCGATCTGATGGTTGTACCCGGCTTGATTAATCTGGACTTCAATGACGTTCGAACTGTTATGGACGAAATGGGCAAAGCCATGATGGGCACAGGTGAAGCCACAGGTGAGCGTCGTGCGGTTGAAGCCGCTGAAAGCGCCGTTTCTAATCCATTACTAGACGATGTGTCTTTGAAGGGGGCACGTGGTGTCCTTATTAATATTACAGGCGGCAAAGACCTGACACTTTATGAGGTGGACGAAGCTGCTTCCCTTATTAGATCTCAGGTAGATGACGATGCGAATATTATCGTTGGCTCGGCACTTGATCCAGACTTGGACGGTATAGTTCGTGTATCAGTTGTCGCAACAGGTGTTGGTGCAGTAGGTGCCGTTTCACCTGTCGTGCAATCAAGCTTGAATACGAATATTTCGAAACTAAGACAAACAGCGACCAATCTTCGGGTGACTAAAGAGCCTGTCGCATATATTGATGAAGACGATATTCCATCGTTAGACTCCATCGAAGCAGAATTAGAGCCAAGCTATGTGACTGAATCGGCGAAAATAATTCCTGAACCCGCTCCAGAACCAATTCCCGCGCCAGCCCCGATTCCGCAGCCAGCGCCTGCAACACGAGCGGCCGAGCCAGTCGCGGAGGAAAAAATTCCCGAACCCGTGCCTCAGTCAGTAGTCAAAAGGCCTTTTGGAACGTTTTTTGGCCGCAAAAAAACCATTCCCGTTGCCGCAACGACTCCTGTCAGGCCAAAGAAGCAAAATACGGGAGATTTATTCGGTGACGATGTTGAGGATGAGTTAGAAATTCCTGCATTTCTTAGACGTCAAAGCCGTTAGACGGCAAACTACGTCTCTTTTAAGACCTCGCTAATCAGCGGGGTTTTTTATTGTCTGGGCCAAGATTTCTGGTGGGTTTTGTCTAGAATTTGCAATGATATCGCTGTTAAAACTGAAAAACGCCCAATTTTAACTGTATTGTCATCTTGCGAAACAATCGGAAACACGTCTTTTATTGATGGGTAAATGTATATCCGTCATCAATTTCGGGAATATTAAGGTATAAATGTGACCCCCGTCCGTCGACAATCAACAATTACGTCCCCAGCTGTTTGTGCTGGGATAGAATTACATGGCGGGCAGCATACACGGGTTGTCTTAAAGCCGGCTCCTGTGGGCTCTGGAATATGTTTTGTTCGTACCGACGTAACAGATAGAGATAATCGCATTACTGTCGGCCCTGAAGCCGTGACTAAAGTGCAGAATTGCACAACTCTTGAAAATTCAGCGGGCGTCGAGGTTTCAACTATCGAGCATTTAATGGCTGCACTGGCATCCGTAGGCATTGATAATTTGATTATAGATATCGATGGGCAAGAACTTCCCGCATTAGACGGAAGTAGTGAACCATTCCTAAAACTTATTGAGCAAGTCGGGATTACGCGTCAGCCGGCACCGCGTCGTTACGTGAAAGTTCTTGAGAAGATCGCCGTCCATCGTGGTGAAAGTTATGGCTGTATTGAGCCCAATCCGAACCTCTATCTGGATGTGACGATTGACTTTGAGGATGGAGCTATAGGACGTCAACGAATGGAAATCGAACCTGATACTCGTTCATTCAGGGACCGACTGGCGTCGGCAAGAACTTTTGCCCGTGCCCACGAAGTTGCCGCGCTTAGGGAGGCGGGATTGAGTAAAGGCGGGTCTTATGAAAATGCCATCGTCGTCGATGGAGATAAAGTTTTGAACCCGGGTGGCTTGCGATACAATGATGAATTTGTCCGTCATAAGGCTCTGGATCTCATGGGAGATCTGTATTTGTCTGGACCGATCTTAGGTAAAGTCACGACAATCAGAGGCGGTCACGGGTTAAATCATCAATTGATGTTAGCTCTGTTTGCGAACCCTAAAGCCTGGAAATTTGTCACCATGCCATCAGAAAACATGGAATTGGGCTGTGATTCAGTCTTAGCCTAACATTATTCTCACTTTTCCCCGTAGAGTTTCTCGGCTACAAGCCCCCTCCAGACAAGACGAGAATCGATGAAGGATCCCCATGCCGTCTCAAACAATAATTAAACTGACAATCGCTGTTGCGCTGTCATTGACCATCACAGGATGTTCTATCCTTGGGGGTTCAGATCGTCGTGAGAAACTCGCCTATGTTGAGCGCCCGGCCGAAGCTATCTACAATGAAGGCATGGATCAGATGGAGCGTAATGATCTGGGACGTGCGAAGCTTTTGTTCCAGGAAGTTGAACGTCAACACCCATTTTCAAAGTGGGCAAGACGTGCCATGCTTATGTCAGCCTATGCGAACTACCTCTCTGCGGATTATGAAGAGGCCGTATCAACGGCCAATCGTTTCATAGGTTTGCATCCGGGTAATGAAAGCACGCCTTACGCCTATTACCTCATCGCAATGTCTTATTACGACCAGATTTACGATGTTGGCCGAGACCAGGCAACAACAATGAATGCAGAAGCTGCGTTGCAACAGGTTATTCGTCGATACCCTGAGAGTGATTATGCCCGGGACGCGCGGTTGAAGCTAGAGCTGACCCATGACCACCTTGCGGGTAAGGAAATGTCCGTTGGACGTTATTATTTGAAAGAAAACCAGCATCTTGCCGCCATTGGCCGTTTTAAGACAGTTGTGCGGGATTTCGAAACAACATCACATGTGGAAGAAGCGATGCACAGACTAGTCGAGTCCTATGTTTCTTTGGGGATAATCGATGAGGCCAAATTGGTTGGCTCCGTATTGGGTTACAACTATCCTAATAGTGAATGGTATTCTGACAGCTATGATCTTCTTGAAAATTTTGGGATTGACCTGAATGAAGAAGTGCTCCGAGCTAAAGATCCTAGTTATTTCCGCCGCTTACGCGACCGTCTGTTCTAAGGTTGGATAATGCTTTCGGGGTTATCGATCCGAAATGTTGTCTTAGTTGAAAGCCTCGATTTGGATTTTGGGGCCGGACTGACAGCCCTGACCGGTGAAACCGGCGCCGGTAAATCGATAATTCTTGATGCTCTTTCCATGGCGACAGGTGCACGTTCCGATAAGGGATTAGTCCGCAAGGGGACAGAAAAAGCGCAATGTACGGCGACCTTTGACCTGCCGACAAAACATCCGGTGCGCGACCTACTTAAAGAAGCGGATTTTGACGTTGAGGACACCGAAATAATTCTTCGACGTGTGATAGGAACTGACGGTCGTTCCAAAGCCTATATTAATGATATGCCTGTTGGTGTTCGTCTTTTATCTGAAATCGGAAAACATCTAGTTGAGGTTCATGGCCAACATGATGGACGTGGTTTACTGGACGCTTCGCAACATATCTATTTTCTGGACGCTTTTGGTGGATATCAGAAAGAACTACAGGCTGTGGGTAAGACTTTCGTTGGAATGAAACAGGCTGTAGAGACGCTCGAAGAGCTTCAGGCTCGCGTGGAGAAGGCAGAAACCGACAGAGATTTTCTTTCATATGCGGTAGAGGAATTGGACAGGTTGGATGTACGCCCAGGTGAGGAATTAGAACTCGCGTCGCGCCGTCGTTTTCTGCAAGGTTCCGAGGGGGCTATCAATGAACTCTCTGCAGCAGAGGTCGCATTGGGTGGCGGTGAATATGAAAACCGAGTTGCAACAGCATTAGCCGGCATTGAACGCGTTAAAGATAAAGTCGGCAGCAGTAGTCAAACAGCGGAAGCTGCGTTGGGACAGGCAGCTTTATCATTGGAGCGCGCCTTATTAGAGGCTCAAGAAGCCAGACAGGCCATAAATGATGCGGCTTCAGTATTTCAGTTCGAACCGGGTGAGTTAGACCGAACTGAGCAAAGGCTGTTCTCTATAAAGGCGGCGTGCAGAAAATACGGTGTTGAAGCCGTTGGGTTATTAGAAAAGCGTCGTGAGTTTGCCGAAAGCCTTTCATTGATAGAGAATATCGATGTTGAATTATCGGCCGCGCAACTAGCATGTGAGAAGGCTGAAACCGCCTACAAGCAAGCAGCATCAGATTTGACCAAAGCCAGAACGAGATCAGCGAAAAAGCTTGAAAAAGCCGTTCATAACGAACTTCCGGCTTTAAAAATGGAACGTGCGAAATTTGTGACCCAGATATCAGCTGGTCAGGCATCGGTGCTTGGCGAGGATAAAGTTCGATTTGTTGTCGCCACAAATCCCGGTTCAGAAGCAGGGCCCATGGACAAAGTCGCTTCGGGGGGGGAATTAGCCAGGTTTTCTCTGGCAATCAAAGTCGCTTTGGCGACCAAAGAACAAAAGGTTATGATTTTTGATGAAGTAGATCAAGGTGTGGGCGGTGCTGTTGCATCCGCTGTTGGGCAAAGGCTGGCGCGTTTATCGACCGAAGCTCAGGTCTTTATTGTAACCCATAGTCCGCAGGTGGCGGCTTGCGCCCAGCATCAATATCGAATTGAGAAAGCTAGTAAAAAATCCTCCACGACAACATTCGTTACACCGGTGGCCGCCAATGAGCGCGAAGAGGAAATCGCCCGTATGCTGGCTGGAGAAGTTATCACAGATGAGGCTCGCGCGGCAGCCAGGCAATTGATGAAAGCATCATGACCGAAGGTCAGGCGCGAAAGCGGCTCAAAGAGCTGACAATGGAAATCCGTATTGCGGATCAGCAATACTATCAAGATGATGCACCTGTCTTGTCAGACGCAGAGTATGACGCCTTGAGAAAAGAATTACTTGCGCTCGAGACGGAATTTCCGCAGCTAGTTACTTCGGAAAGCCCGTCTCAAAATGTAGGCGCAAAACCATCCGGAAAGTTCGGAAAAATTACACATAAAGTTCCCATGTTGTCATTGGATAATGCCTTCACGGATGAGGATGTGGCCGAGTTCACGGTGCGCATTAAACGATTTTTAAATTTGCCTCAGGAGTCGGTCGTCGAATTTACGGCCGAACCCAAGATTGATGGATTATCGGCGGCCTTGCGTTATGAGAAGGGCGTTTTCGTATCAGGGGCCACGCGTGGGGATGGTCAAGTCGGAGAGGATGTGACCGCAAATCTCAGGACATTGGATACGGTGCCCCAAAAGCTCCTTGGAACTGATTGGCCTGACATTTTAGAGATCCGCGGCGAAGTGTATATCGATCATGTTGATTTTGATGTGATGAATGACGCACAGATTGCGGCTGGCAAGGACCCTTATAAAAACCCGCGTAATGCTGCCGCCGGCTCGCTTCGTCAAATAGACCCGTCTGTGACCGCAAACCGGCCTTTAAAGTTTTACGCATATACGTGGGGCGAGATTAGCGCACCATTTTCAAATACCCAAATGGGGGCTGTTGAGGCCATGGCTAGATGGGGATTTTCAACCAATGATTTGATGAAAGCCCATGAAAGTTCAAGGTCGATGATAGCCCATTACAATGCGATTGAGGAAGCGCGAGCAGGGCTTGGTTATGATATTGACGGCGTTGTTTATAAGGTCAACGATCTGACACTTCAGGAACGTCTGGGCTTTGTTTCCAGGGCTCCAAGATGGGCTATAGCCCATAAATTTCCTGCTGAAAAAGCCATAACGGTTATCAATGATATTGAAATTCAGGTCGGGCGGACCGGCGCACTCACACCTGTCGCGAAGCTCGAGCCTGTTACGGTTGGGGGCGCTGTGGTGTCGAATGCGACCCTTCACAATGAAGATGAAATCAAGAGGTTGGGGGTAAAACCAGGTGATACCGTAGAGATACAACGTGCCGGGGATGTGATTCCGCAGGTTCTAAGGGTTACGAAAGATGGAGATGCGCCATCATTTGTTTTTCCAACCCATTGCCCAGTTTGTGGTGCGGAGGCGAAAAGTGATGTGGACGCAAAGACTGGTCGTGTTGATATTGTTAAGAGATGTTCAAATGGAATGAATTGCCCCGCGCAAGCCATTGAAAGTCTTATACATTTCGTTTCCAGACGCGCTTTTGATATTGACGGAATGGGCGAGAAACAGATCGAATTGTTTTACGAGAGAAAACTCGTGAACGAGCCTGCTGATATCTTTACACTTGAGGACCGGAACAGTGATATTCAGTTGGAAAAATGGGAGGGATGGGGTGATACCAGTGCCCAAAATCTCTTTGCTGCAATTAATAACCGCCGAAGCATAGACTTCGATAAATTTTTATATGCCTTGGGTATCCGTCATATTGGACAGGGTAACGCTAATCTATTAGCGAAACACTATCTGGCTTGGGATAAGTTTTACCATGAAATTCAATCTATTGGGTCTGAGGATAGTCTGGCATGGACTGAATTGATGGCAATTGACGGTGTCGGAATTGGCGCGGCGTCGGCTATCAAAGAATTTTTTCATTTAGAAAACAACAAAACGTTGATCTCCAATTTACTCCGGCAAGTTTCCGTTATAGATGCGGTGGCCCCGTCGGCGGATAGCGTTGTTGCGGGAAAAACGGTTGTTTTTACCGGGAAACTCGAAAAGTTTTCCCGAGATGAAGCTAAAGCAAAGGCCCAAAGCCTGGGCGCAAAAGTATCAGGAAGCGTTTCAGCGAAAACGGATTATTTGGTGGCGGGACCGGGTGCCGGCTCAAAGCTCAAAAAGGCAACCGAACTAGGCTTACATGTTTTATCAGAGGATGATTGGATTGCTCTAATCACCTAGAATAGACCTTGACGCCTTCGGGTTCCCCTATATCCTTTTAGGATAAGGGGAGAGAATATCATGACAAAACTTAGATGGTTGGCTTCGACAGCCTTGATATTATGTGGTTCTACGGCATCTTTTGCCCAATCAGAAAACCGAACACGATGAAATTATCGTGACGGCGCAAAAACGGGCCGAGGATGTTTTAGATGTGCCGATTTCAATTCAAGTTATGACGCCCGAGGTATTAGAATCCCTAGCAGCTGATAGCATAGGGGACATTGATAACTTTATACCAGGATTAGAAGTTGGAAGCGGGAGTCCAACGCAGCCAAGATATGCCATTCGTGGAATTTCGACGTCAGACTTCGGGGTCGGGACGGATCCAGCCGTTGGCATATATGTTAACGGTGTCTATTCCGGGAGGTCCGGTTCTTCTTTGCTTGCGTTCAATGACGTTGAGCGTGTGGAGGTTATCAAGGGGCCGCAAGGAACCTTGTTTGGTCGCAATAGTGCAGCTGGTGCCGTATCTGTCGTAACGAAAAAGCCTTCGCAGGACTATGAGGTTGGGCTGGGTGTTCGGTTAGGTGATTTTGAAAAAGAACGGTTTGAAGGTTTGCTCAATATCCCCATCAGCGAAACAATGGCTTTGCGACTAAACGGCGTTTACAATACGCGAGGCGGGCTTTTCAAAGACGCAGCGACCGGCAGAGATTTAAGCACTCAGAAAAATTGGGCAGTGAAAGCTGCTTTGGGTTGGGATTTGACACCCAATACAAATCTGTTGCTAAGATATACTCACGATGAAGTGGATCAGGACGCCCGACCCGCTATCAGTGTTATTGATTTTAATGCCAATCCAAATCCAGGTGCACCGAGCGTTCCTGTCAATCCCGCCAATTATCTTGACCCGCGAGATGTATCGGTTGCAAACGACGTGATCAACAACAGTGAAACTCGGAACCTGGATGAGGTGACTTTAACTGTTACTCATGACTTGGGAAAAATGGACTTCACTTCTATTTCTTCTTGGCGAGAATTCCAAACCAACAATCGAGAGGACGAGGATGGCACCAATCGGGTCGACCTTTATTTTGATACGAATAACATAGAGGACAATGAGAGCTTTTATCAGGAGTTTCGTTTGTCTGGTGAAAACAACAATATCGCCTGGTTGGCAGGGGTAAGTTATTTCGATGAAACGGCCTTTCAGACAAGCTCTGGCTTCACCAATTCGAATTCTGTGGATACTGTTTTGTTGAATACTGAAGGTGCCCGGTTTATCACTATCGTTCAATTGTTTAACAATATTTTTGGTATTCCTGCAAACCTGCTAGATCATGGATGGCAGGAAGATATGGATAACCGGGGCGATTATAAAGCCTACGCCGCTTTTGCTGATGCGACCTGGCAGTTTAACCCTAAGATGAGTTTGACAGTTGGTGGGCGCTACACGCGTGATGAAAAAACATTCTCTTGGTTTAATGACCGACGTCACGCGCCGGGTTTTGATGAAAACCTATTACTCTCTGAGGGTATAATAAATGCGCTCGGAGGTTCGGTTGATGACTTTATGGTCGACTTTGTCTTTATTCAAGACGGGTTGGCAGGTGTACCCTGTGACAACGGCGTGACGGTTGCTGAGGGCGTTGAGTGTGTTCTTGAAGATACCTTCAATGATTTCAGTCCGAGAGTGGTTTTTGACTATAAAACGTCCGACAATACATTGCTCTACGCGTCGTACACCCAAGGTTATAAGGCAGGTGGATATAATAGTGTTGAAATAGCATCTCGATTTACAAATGAGGATGTGGACAGCTTTGAAGCGGGACTAAAGACTTTCATTCCAGAGCTGAGCTGGCGATTAAGTGGATCTGTATTTCATTATCAATATAATAATAAACAATCGGTCAGTCTTGTCAGTGCGGCAGATCTCCCAGGATCAGATATACCACAATATTTGGTTTCTACCTCTGATGAACAAGCAGTCGGGTTGGATTTAGAATCTATATGGGACCTGACCGATGGCATCTCAATTATGGGCAATTTACAATTTATCGACCAAACCTATAAGTCACGGATAAATCGCGATGGAACGGATTTGACTGGAGAACCAACAGGCGAACCTAAATTGTCTTATGCTGTAGGGGCACGATATGAAATTCCAACGGAAAAACATGGGCGGTTTGATTTGCAACTCATGCATAGTTATCGCGGGCCAACGCGGTGCAATAGTTTTGCCGTGACGCAAGGTAATTGCGGCGGAGAATACCTAAATTTCGAAGTAGGAACAGCCCGTACACGAACCGATTTTCGGACCTATTGGCATGACCCGTCCGGATATGTGCAAATTGGAGCTTACGTGAATAATGTTTTTGATAATGTTTATGTAAACGGAATAAACAATTTGACGACGGATGTCTTCGGGACGCCTTTTGCAAGCATTTCAGAACCACGTTTTTATGGCGTAGATTTTAAATTTAAATATTAGGCTTTTTAGCTCTTAGCAGTCTCATAGTCTTCGAGGGCGAGCAGCCATGCTTCTTCAAGCTGATTGACATTGTCTTCCAGCTCTCGGCGCATATCCAGAATGATTTGAGCTTTGCGGGGGTCAGAAGTAAATATTTCACCGTCACCTAGCGTGGCATCGATTTTATCAATTTTTTTTCGTGAGTTTTCTATTTTTTGCTCGAGCTCTTCTGTTTTCTTTTTTAGAGGCGCCAATCTTTCGCGTTCCGCAGCGGCTTGTTTTCGGAGAGCCATCTTATCATTTTCAGGTGACGAAGCCGTTTTCTTGGGCGGTCGGTTTTTCTCTATTTGTAATTGGCGATAATCCTCTAAAGAGCCTTCGAATGTCGTGACTGTACCGTCATCTACAAGCCAAAGCCTGTCAACGACACTTTCCAGCAGGTTACGATCGTGACTGATAACCAATATGGCTCCGTCAAATCCGTTCAAAGCGTTGATGAGCTCTGAGCGGCTATCCATATCCAAGTGATTGGCGGGCTCATCAAGTACAAGCAGATGAGGGGCATTAAAGGAAATGAGCGAGAATAGTAATCTGGCTTTCTCACCCCCAGATAAGTCTCTGGCCTTGGTTTCGGCTTTACCTGCGCCCAGACCGAACCGCGCGAGGCGGGAACGCCTTTGAGCTTCTGTGGCATCAGGCATAAGTGCAACAACATGGTCATAGGCGCTATGGAGAGGGTTGAGGGCGTCTATTTGATGTTGGGCAAAATAGCCAATTGTCATTTTTTTATGGCGTTTTATAAATCCGTCTTGGGGTTCCAAAACGCCCATGATGGCTTTTGCGAATGTGGATTTACCTTGTCCGTTTTTCCCCAAAATTCCTATCCGGTCGTCGGGGTCGATGCGTTGTTCGAGACGCGATAAGACAGGTTTCCCAGGCTCGTATCCAAGTGTCACAGCATCAAAGCGCACGATTGGCGGTGACAAAGCGCGTTCAGGGGAGGGAAGATCGATAGGTGGGATTGGGTCGTCAATAATTGTGGCGACGGGTTTGAGCTTTTCAAGGCGTTTCACCCGACTTTGTGCCTGTTTGGCTTTGGAGGCTTTGGCCTTGAATCTCGTCACAAATGCTTCCAGACGACGGCGTTCATCTTCTTGTTTGTCGCGAAGAGCCATTGATAGGCGCTGTTGCTCACGCATTTGTTTTTGAAAATTGTCATAGCCACCAGAATAAGCAAAGAGCTTAAGTGTTCTCAGATGCGCAATATGGGTCACGGCGCGGTTAAGGAAATCTCGGTCATGAGAAATAATGAAAGCCGTTCCGGGATATGACTTAATATGGGCTTCGAGCCAGACGGCGCCTTCTACATCAAGATAATTGGTCGGTTCATCCAACAATAGCAAATCAGGTTTTGCAAATAACATGGCGGCGAGGGCGACACGCATACGCCAGCCGCCACTAAAATCGGAACACGGTTTTTGCTGTTCTGACGAACTAAATCCCAATCCTGAAAGAATGGCGCCAGCCCGCGCTTCTGCAGAATAGGCATTGATATCAGAGAGGCGCGTATGAATTTCTGCGATACGGTCTGGATCCGTTGCAATTTCAGCTTCTGCTATAAGAGACGTACGTTCCTTATCCGCAGCAAGCACTGTTTCCATAAGACTTTTGGGGCCCGATGGAACTTCTTGATCGACAACTCCCAGGCGGGCGCCTTTACGTAGATTGATCGAGCCATCATCTGGAGTGATATCCCCCTTTATCAGTCGAAAAAGAGTCGACTTTCCTGTTCCGTTTCGTCCAACGAATCCCATTTTCATGCCTTCTGAAATAGCCAGTGTGGCCTGCTCAAAGAGCGGGCGGCCTTCTATTCGATATGTCAGGTCATTAATATGCAGCATGATAGGGTGTGTTTTTTAAGTTCAAGCCCCATATCACGGCTTCACATATAGTCAAACGCCCGTTATAGAGCGCGCAAATTTAGATTACAACGTGCCTGATCAGAGGAGATTTCCATGGCCGTACAACGTACATTTTCAATCATTAAGCCGGATGCTACCGAGCGGAATATTACCGGCCTCGTAAATGCCAAGATCGAAGAAGCAGGCTTGCGCATCGTTGCACAAAAACGCGTTCATTTGACCAATGAGCAGGCTGGCAAGTTCTACGAAATCCATAAAGAGCGTCCATTTTACAATGACCTGGTCGCGTTCATGACATCGGGACCTGTTGTTGTTCAAGTGCTGGAAGGCGAGGATGCGATCGTTAAGTACCGCGAAGTCATGGGCGCTACGAATCCGTCAGAAGCCGCGCCTGGAACAATTCGGGCTGAATATGCAAAGTCAATCGATGCTAATACCGTCCACGGCTCTGACGCGCCTGAGACGGCGGCGATTGAAATACCGCAATTCTTCTCAGAAGACGAAATTGTCGGATAATTGGTTTTGCGATATGGCAAAAAAAAACCGGGCTCAGCTCGGTTTTTTTATGTACATCGAAATTGTTCTTTATGTTGGCATTTCTCGAAGTTTAACTTGTGTCGATGCGTTAGACTTGAGTTGCAAATTGTCCAGAATTGGCAGGTCAAATTTGAAATTATAGGTGATCATTAATTCGGCGTAATCACCGTCAAATTGAGTGATTAACCGGACGCTTGGCTCGTAAGTGCCAAATAAAGCCGGTTTGACATTTTGAATCATCAATGTTTCCAGTTGAGTTTGCGTTGGGCTGTTTATGACCCTTGCTTGACGCGCCGTTTCCTCAACGGTTCTCTGTGCCTGATGACCGCCATACATAAACGAGCCCATCCCTACGACACCGAAAAGACATATCATCAATAACGGGAAAACAACGGCAGCTTCAATGGCCGTTGCACCGTCCTGGTTCCCTCTGAACCGTTTCAAATGTTGACTAACTGATCTCACGTTTAGCGGATCCGGGTTTTGAGTTTTTCGTGAACGATGGTTTCTTTCCCGAAAAGATCTTTCATTGTATGATATATTTCTACTTCCATGATCACCCGAGCCCGTCCCCCGTTATCAGGGCAGTTATAAGCGCATAATTCTCCTTTTTTCCACAATGACAATCTAGTCTTTGTGTAGAAATCGCGGTCTGATTCTGCAAAATTGAAGTCTTCTCCTTCAGTCTCCGTGGGTTCCGTGGCAGTCTCGAATTCGTTGGAATCGGTCGTTCCGCCCGAAGAGTTAGGATCGGTGTGATTAGGGCAGGCGCAATAGGTGTTCACAAATATTTCGTCTAATTTTAGTTCTTCGCCATATGCGGCTCGAATGACGTTCTTCATCGTCGCCAGGGTATTTGTATCCGAGGTTTTACCGGTTTCGTTGTTCCAGTTTGGTCGTAATTCTTCCAAATTTTCCTCAAGCATGTAGTCTTGCAGATAGTTCGAACCGGCGGCAATTGAAGACGCCACCTTTTGATGTTTGTTGACCGAATATCCGAGGTTGATAGCAAAAAGAGTTCCAAAAATCAGCATTGGAGAAATCAATGCAAATTCTACGGAAACTACACCGTCTTTATTCTTCTTAAACTTTGAAAGTAATTTTTTCATAATACTATTCCACCAAAGCTACGCCGGATTCGCCACCGATCTGCTTTACACCTTTGGACTCACATTGGTCATTTCTGAATGTTGCATTACCAGTCAATTCTACGGTGTTTGCAACAATATGAGTGCATTGGCTTGACGTTGAGCCGCCCCCGTTGAATTGAAGATTTAATGTTGGTGCATAAAATACACCCTCAATGGTCGAATGCTGATTACCATTGATTTTAAGGTAGTTTGGCGGCGTTGAGACAGGATCAAAATAAAATGCTAACCCCGCGAAGTCTCCAGTGCTTGGAGCTGTCACATCAATTAGACCGCCATTTGCGTTGTGAAATAGACCGCCGTTCATGAAAACGATCGTTACATCACGTCCGCGTACCCAAGCGTATTGTGATTTGGTGACTAAATCTGCGCCATCAAAATAGTAAGTTCCTGGATCAGATAAATATATTGCACCAGAAGCGCTAACGGTATCACAGTATCGGCCTGGAGTGATTGCTTTGTCCCACTTATTGACTTTTGTAGGTTTCAAACAAGGCATAGAACTGACATTGCTTGGAACGCTTACGTCAGCATACGGATCTTTGAGGGTCCGGGAATATTCCTTATATCGAGTACATTCCGTGAGCGTATATGAAGTTCCGGCATCGATCCCGCCCGCGGAACTCAGACAATCTGCGGTGAAATTTTCCTTGTCGCTAATCTCTACTGAGTTTGTTGCATTTGAGTTTGTGTGGACGCTGCAACCTGCTACGTCAATTGTCGCTGAACCAGATACGGAAAACGCTGGTCCTGCGGTTGGAGATAAGGACAAAATACATGCTGGTACGCCTTCCAGCACTATGGCAATCGCCCGCGTTTCCATGTCGAATGATTTACCGCCGAGGATTTGAGAGAAATATAAATCTTGTTTGCGTTTCATAACGACTTCAACCATGTCATCGCGGTCGGCATATTTGTCGCCAATTGGTGGGCTGTTAACAACCACATTATTGGTTGGACTGAATTTAAAGCCGTTCTCAAAAGCATGACCTTTCCCGGCCAGCTCATATTTTGCCTTTTCACCAATTAACATGATTTCTTGTGCCGCTGCGACGGCCGAATGATCAGCCATATCCTGCATTTTGGACTTTTTCTGGTGCCAATGACCTAGTTCAACGGCAAGTGTGATTCCGCCAATAAATACAGGTGCGGCGATCGCAAAGGCGACAGCTGTCGCACCAGACTCATTTTTTAAAAACCGTTTGAGCATTTTTTTTCCCGCACACGTTATTCGCTAGAGAAACATATGACGGAAAATCTAATTAAACTTCAAAATACGTGGTTTTGCAAATCTGAAAATATACGGTTAATAAAATGTATGTATATATTTAAAGCATTGAACTTGCTACATTATTTAGCGACTCAACATAGAGTGGATGTTCAAGGGCGAGCACTTTTTTTTCCAAAGATTTAACAGAATCCTTTTCAGTAATTAATACTCGACTTTGTAAGATGATATCCCCGCCGTCCAACTCGTCATTGACATAATGCACCGAGCAACCGTGTTCTTTATCGCCCGCTTTCAAAGCTCTCCTATGCGTATTTAAACCTTTATATTTAGGTAGTAAAGACGGATGGATGTTTAGAATTCTATTGGGCCATAACCGTACGAAATCAGGAGACAAAATTCGCATAAATCCGGCGCAGCAAATAAGTTCAATATTATGTGCGATCATTTGAGCGTGGACGGCTGCGTCGAAGGCAGTTCGTGATTCAAAGTCCGTATGATCAATGGCCGCGACAGGAATGTTCAAATCTGCTGCCTTTTGCAAACCGAGAGCTTCGGGCACATTCGAAAGAACAAGGCATATTTCCGCGGGATAATCCGCGTATTGAGCCGCTTTGGCCAAGGCCAGCATATTGGATCCGCGCCCGGAAATCAGAATTGCGGTTCGGATTTTTCTCATTTTTCCGTCAGGAAGCCGATGTCAATGGCTGTTTCGCCCAAGGCCTCGAGCTCAGAGATCGTTGCCTCAGCATTCTCCTCGGCAACGGCCAAGACCATGCCGATACCGCAATTGAATGCACGTTGCATTTCGGCTTCGGCAATATTGCCAGCTGTTTGTAACCAATTGAAAACATCAGGTCGGGCCCAGCTGGAAAAATCATATTCAAATCCGAGGTGTTTTGGCAGCATACGGGGCGTATTCTCAGTAAGACCTCCGCCGGTAATATGTGCAAGTCCTTTGATAGATTCTTTTTTGATCAAGGGTAAAATGGATTTCACGTAAATTCTTGTCGGGGTTAGAAGCGCTTCAGCCAAATTGCCTTCGCTAAACGGAGAACTGTCCGACCAATTAAGACCTGAAATTTCGACGACTTTTCGAATAAGAGAATAGCCGTTGGAGTGGGGACCCGAAGAGGTTAGTCCGATTAATCGGTCGCCCGCTTTCATAAGATTCATTTGTGGTAGTAGTCGTCCGCGTTCCGCAGCGCCAACTACAAAGCCAGCCAAGTCAAAATCGTTTCCTTCATACATGCCTGGCATTTCCGCTGTTTCACCGCCAATCAAAGCACAGCCTGATTGTCGGCATCCTTCAGCAATGCCTGATATGACAGTTGCGGCGCTTTCAGTATCCAGATGGCCGGTCGCAAAGTAATCAAGGAAAAAAAGAGGTTCCGCTCCTTGCGCCAAGACGTCATTCACGCACATGGCGACGAGGTCTATGCCGACGGTGTCAAGAACACTAGTATCAATAGCGATTCTAAGTTTTGTACCCACGCCATCGGTGCCGGAAATCAGGACTGGGTCCTGATAGCCAGCGGCTCTGAGATCAAATGCGCCTCCAAAACCTCCGAGATCTGCATCGGCCCCAGGCCGACGCGTAGAACGTGCCATCGGCTTGATTTTATCAATAAGTTCATCACCGGTTTCAATACTGACACCGGCATCGGCATAAGTCAGGCCTTTGTTTGGAGTTTCAGTACTCATGAGTCGCCTTTCCAGAGCTGCTGACGCTTAAAATCCCAAAATTCTTTAAGAGGCAAGAGGCAATCTTGAAATACTGTAAATTCTCTTCTCTTGGCTCTTTCAAACGCAGACAAATCTGTATAACAGCACCATATGATTAAGCGTTTTCTAGTAGGACTTTTGTTCCTTTTAACAAATTTGAATCTGGCTATTGCCGGAGATCCATTTGTGGTTTCAGGAATCCAGGTCGATGCGACGGGTAGTAATGCCATTGAGGCCCAAAATCTGGCCGTTTCAGAAGGTCAGGTTCGAGCCGCACAGATTTTGCTTGAGCGGCTGACGCTTCCTTCGCAACGGGCTGGGCAAAATTTCAATGCGATAACACCAGATGTTGTTTTGCCGATGATCCGTTCTTTGGAAATCTCGAATGAAAAACGCTCAACTCAGCGCTATCTGGGCGAAGTTACTGTAGGATTTTCTCAGTCTGAAGTGCAGAGTTATTTAGCAGAGCTCGGTATGACGATGATGTCGAGTCAATCGGAGGAACGTCTCGTTATCCCTGTTGTGTCCGGTGCGTCGCTTTGGAGTTCAAATGAATGGAATTCTGTTTGGCAATCTCCGGCGTTTTCCAATTCATTGACACCAGTAAAAATCCTGGCCGCAGACCAAGGCAATGATAGTTTGCTAAGTGCTTCTCAAGCCAGAGCCGGAGATATGACGGCGCTAAAGCGTGTGGGAAGCTACTTCAATTCGCGACGTGTTCTTGTTGCGATTGCTGAACCAGGTATTGGCGATGTTAATGTGCGCATAATCGACGTTGAAACCGATACAGGTAATAAACGCGAAATTGGAACTGTTTCTGGTGCTAGCTATGCCGAGGCGGCTTGGGCGACCATAAGCCGGTTGGAGGACGACTGGAAAGTTTCCTCTGCGACCTTAGCATCAAACGCTGTGACAACGCCTGTTTCCGTTCTTTACAGGTCTCATGACGACTGGATCTGGTTGCAAGGTGTCATCAATAATTCGGCACAAATCCAAGGCGCCCGTCTAGATGCACTATCCAAAGACGGCGCATTGATGAGTATTACCTATGGCGGCGACATGGAACGTTTGCGAAATGAGCTGAGCTATAAAGGCGTTGAATTGCGCCAAGACGCCGAGCTCGGTACTGTTCTGTATCGAAAAGGCCGTTACTAAAAGATATCTCGGGCATGAGCCATGAGCAAACAATTACCTTTTGATCTGACGCCAGTTCCGGACTTTTCATTCGAAAACTTTGTCGTAGGCGAGAGCAATCGAGATGCCTTTTCCGTTGTGTCTGCTTTTCCAGACTGGCCAGCTCCTGTTCTAATTCTGGACGGGCCTGAGGGTTGTGGTAAAACGCATTTGGGACAAGCCTGGGCGGGATGTTTTGAGAATGTACTCTTTATAGATGACGCGGCCTCGATCGATGAATATGAATTGTTCAGTCATATCAATATGGCCTTAAACGGCGACAATGCTGGCACTTTATTAGTGGATAAGTTTCACGCAGATAGATGGGATATCACGTTACAGGATTTACGGTCCCGATTGGATTTTATCCCAAAGTTTTCGATAGCTGAACCCGGCGATGATGTTCTGGAAGCTATAATTCGAAAGCTTTTCGAAGATAGAGGTCGCGATATTAAAGCGGACATTGTTACCTATATACTGACACACTGCGAACGCTCTGTTTTCAGTATCTCTCAGTTGATTGATAAGGTGGAAACAGAAGCGCGTTCTGCCAAGCGCGACGTGACACGGAGTTTTCTGATCCAGGTATTAAAAGGGGCAGGTGACCTCTAGCGTCATGGACCTACCACCATCTGGATGTCTGAATTCTAATGACTCCGCATGAAGTTGCAATCTGGTGGCCGCTTGATAGGCGGCATTGGGGGCATAGAAACTATCACCTAGTATTGGATGTCCGAGAGCCAAACAATGAACGCGAAGTTGATGTGAACGCCCGGTTTTGGGATAAAGTTTTAGTCGCGTGATATTGTCTGTGATTTCCTTCTTTTCCCAGTCTGTTTGGGCATTTTTCCCATATTTAAAACACACGATTTGTTTAGGTCGGTTCGGCCAGTCGCAAATGAGCGGTAAGTTAATCCGGCCAGAGTCTCCGATCACTTTACCCCAAACACGAGCGACATATGTTTTCTTTGTTTGCCGTTTTTCAAATTGCAACCCCAGATGTCTTTGGGCGTAGGCAGTTCTAGCAAATATCATTATACCAGACGTGGGGTGGTCCAGCCTGTGCACGAGCCGTAATTCTGGATAAATTGCTCGCAGGCGGGTTTCGAGGCAGTCCTTATGGTCCGCGCTTTTACCAGGTACACTTAGTAATCCGCTGGGTTTATCTACAAGGACGAGGTGTTCGTCCTCGTAGATAATGGTGGGCGGCTCTAAAGGTGGGTCGTATTGAAAAGGCCGATGGTGCACATCTACGGATTAAGAACTATCACGGGATAGCCTAATTCCTTGACTCGTTCTAGCTGAGTTTCAGCATCTCCGACGACGAGAATTCGTATGGCATCAGCTCGGATATGAGTTGCTGCTAGACCCTTCACTTTGTCCAAAGTTAAAGCACTGGTTTTCTCGGCATTTCGCGCCTTGAAGTCATCAGAATATCCATAAGTGCTGATATCCCGAACTATGGCAAGTTTATCGCGGAGCGTCTCATTTCCCAAAGCCTGTCCTCGGATGAGTGCTTCTTTCATTGTTGCGAGTTCCTCTTCCGAGAATTCTGGCCCGTAACGATCAATTATATCAAGGATAAGCGCGATAGACTCTTTGGTCACATTGGTTCTAACCGAAGAACCAATAGTAAAAGAGCCTTTATCTTTTCCACCGCTGAAACTGGAACGGATGCCATATGTGTATCCTTTGTCGACACGTAAAGTCGTCATAAGCTTGGATGTATAAATCCCACCCAACGGAAAATTGATGTTTTCGGCAAGACTGTAATCAGAATCCATAGCAGTGAGAGCAGGGCGTTCCATTCTCAAAACAGATTGTTTCGCGCCCGGGAAATCATAAAAATAGATAGTCGTTTCTTCGACAGAGTTGTGGCCATCTAAAGATGGTTGCGATATTTCTGACTTGTCCAGTTCGCTCAAGCGGCTGAGACTGTCTTTAACAGTTTTTGCATCAACATCTCCAGCGACACGCACCATCAGTCCATGTTGTGTGTAATGTGTGTCATAAAATGCTTTCAGGTTATCCAGTGTTACAGCTTCAAGTTTATCTTTTGGGCCATAATAGGCGTAGCTTAAAATATGTCCGTCTGGGTAACGAAGCTTCGCCATTTCCTGAGAGGCTACAGAGGTTGGGTCGCCGCCAAACTGATCTATATCATTATCGATTTTACGCTTGAGCAGTTCAAACTCTTTTTCATCCCAACGGGGTTCGAGAAGCATCTCTTCGACCAAAGCCATAGTGGCATCGAAGTTTCTCGACAAAGAGCGACCTGTAATAAATGTACCAGTTTCGCTGGAACTCACATTTATCTGGGACCCGAGAGACTCAATGGCATTTTCAAGTTCGGCCGTTGTCTTATTAATGGTCCCTTTTTTCAGCATCGCAGACACAAGATCGGGTATTGCAGGTTTGGCAAAATCACCGCGTTCATTTCCCGCATCAACGCGAATAGAGAATTCGACAACCGGGATTTCATCGCTTTCTATACCGTATATTTTTATCCCATTGCTCAACTCAGACTTCCAGATGTCTGGAGTTGGAAGGGCGTAGCTGTCGCCAAAATCTGGTTCGGCCCGAACAAAGCTGGATGGGTTTTCCAGCACGCGTTCCGTGCGCGGAATATCAACATTTGCGGTTACAGCTTCTTCGACAATGTCGGCACGTTCCGCTCCGTGCAAAATTAAATCAATTTCTCCCTTTGGAACGATAGATGTATATAAACGCGGCTGGTCTTTAATGTATTTTTCATAGACGCGTATGACATCGTCGGTGGTGACGGCCTGCATTCGTTTTACATCTTCTACGATAAAGCCAGGATCATCAGCGAACAGATTATATTCACTCAGAGCGATAGCTTTTCCAAGTGCACTTTGCATGCCGTTAAAGAATTGAACTTCTAATCCGGCTTTAATACGAACCAGGTCGGATTGCGATATTCCATTTTCTTCAAACCGCGAAAATCCAGCCTCGATAGCCGGCATAAGTCCGTCTATGTCTTGCCCGTTATTGGGCGTGATAAAGATGTAAGCCTCGCCGGCAATTTCTTTTGTATAGTGAAATGCGCTTACCGAAGATGTTAGTTTTTCTTCATCGACCAGCACTTCGGATAAAGGTGCCTTTTTCCCGTCTGTGAGGTAGTCCATCAGAATATTCAAGGCATAGCTGTCAGGGTGATATTGTTCGACAGTTGGCCAAATCATCGAAAACTGCGGCACGGTCGCAAAATTATCTTCGTAGTAGATGCTTTTTGTTTCCTTTAGATCACTGCGCCGCGGTTGATATTTTTCAATGTCTTCCCCTGCTGGTATTTCTTCGAAATATTTGATCATCAAGGCCTTGGCTTCGGCCATATCAAAGTCACCGGCAAGCGTGACGGTAACATTATTGGGGGCGTACCAGCGATTGTAAAACTCTTTGGTGTAGTCCAGTGACGCCGCTTCTAGGTCAGCAAGCGATCCTATGACCTGCCAATTATAGGGATGGTCTGCGGGATAAAGGGCTTTGTTGATAATATAAAAATTATGTCCATAGGGTTGATTGTCGACCCGCAGGCGCTTTTCGTTTTTGACTACCTGTTTTTCGATGTCGATGACATTTTGTGAAACTGTAGAAATAAAACAGCAAAGTTTATCGGCCTCGGCCCATATGACTTTTTCAAGCGCATCTTTGGGAACTGCTTGATAGTATTGCGTCATATCATGAGTGGTGAACCCGTTCGTGCCCTCTCCGCCAATACGGGTATTCATTTCATCAAGGCCGCCAAAACCCAAGTTTTCGCTGTCCATAAACAAAAGATGTTCGAATAAATGTGCAAACCCGGTTTTACCTTCAAGTTCACGAGCAGATCCGACATGGGCGGCGATGTCAATCGCGACAACCGGATCCGAACGGTCTACATGCAAAATCACGTCCAAGCCATTTTTCAATGTGAATTTTTCGAATTCAACAGAGAGTTCCTGAGAGGTTTCCTTGGTTTTCGGTACTTCCGTGACGGCATTATCTCGACAGCCACTCAAAGGCAGTAACAAGGCTGCCAAGGAAATAGTGGTCCATTTTTTAAAATTGCGCATTTTTATCTCTCCGTTTTGTCGTGGTGTAGACCAAGTGGAGATAAAAAAAAAGCCCGCCAAGTTGGCGGGCCAGTTAAGGATGCGGCGCTTGGGTGAGTGAGACCCTGAGGGGCGCCGCTAGCAAATGTCCCAGTCAGGACAAGTTGGGTGAAGTTCTCTAATAGACACAAATTGGGTCAGCCTGACTGTCACGGTCATAGGCGACGACACCGTCAAAGCTGATGTTTCCTTTTAAAACCAGGCCGGCAACATGTGGCGCGGCCATTGATGTCCCAGTATAAGACGCATAACCACCACCCGGAGCTGTTGAGAGGATATCGACACCTGGCGCTGCACAATCAATAGGAGGGTTTCCATAGTTTGATGATTGGTTGAAAACGTCTTCAGCATCCATAGCTGAAACTGTCATGACGTTGGCGCCTTCGGTGCTGGCAGGAGAGTAGTTTCTGGCATCACCGCGGTAATTACCGGCGGCGACGACTACTGTTGCGCTTTGGCTTGCTCTCAATACGGCGTCGTTTACAGCTTTGTTGTATCCACCACCTAGTGAAAGGTTGATGACGTCACCTTCTCGGGCGCGAGACGCAGCATAATCGAGTCCGGCAATAATACTGTCGGCAGTTCCTTTTCCTTCGTCATCCAGGACTTTAACGCTGGCAATTGTTACGCCAGGCGCAACGCCTACAACGCCAAAGTCGTTGTCGCGGGCGCCAATGATGCCGGCAACATGAGTGCCGTGGCCTTGACCGTCAGAGAGACCGCGTGAGCTATCAATAACGGATGTACTTTTTCCTTTGTGAACGCGTAGTTCAGGATGGCGGGCATCCACACCAGTATCAACAACCCATGCGATAGCGTTTCCTTTATAAGAGCCGCCATTCACTCGTGCAACACCATACGGTATTGTTTGGGTACTTGTGGATGGCTTTTCGCCACTCGCTGTGGGTTTGCCTGTTACATATAAATAGCTATTGGGAACAAGGTAGGCAACGCCATCAAGGCTATCGGCAAGGTCCCGTGCTTCTTGAGCACTCATTTCGACGGTCGAAAACCCTTTTAGGCTTGTTTTGAAGACATGTTTGATTTTGCCTTTTCCTTTACCTTTGCCTCCGCCCATTGCGCTTGCAATATTTGAGTCCAGAGTTGTAGCATTGACATCGGCCTGCATCACAAAAATCCAGCTGTCTGGAACCAGATCGTATTCATTTGATTGCGCTGAAGCTGTTGATGTTATGGAAGTTGCTAAAGCAATTACACCCGTTCCTAGGGCAAGGCGTTTAAGTGAGAATTTCATTGTGTCCCTCGCTGAGTTTTTTATCCCAGTCAGGGCAAAGACACAAAGTAATGAGCATAGCAATCGAAACACCTGAATACTCTTAACGAGTGTTTTTAGGCTTGAGTTAACAAAATGCTAAATGGGTTGTTTTGGGTCGAAAAGCGAATTTTCGACGTTAAATTATTATGAATCAGAAATTTCTTCGCCTGAAATCATGACCAAGTTCTGATAATTGGTTTTTAGTGGGTATTCGCGGAGGAGAGGAATGTCGATACGGTGAGCATAGCTCATATTAACCTCGGCAAAGCTTTCGCCGTAACGATTTATCTTTTTAACATCGAACGTAACAAGTTCCGAATCGTCACCAAGTGCCGATTGAAACAAGGCCAGTAACTCCTGTTCATTGGGATTGTCTAACAGTTTGACCTGTCTTGACGCCTTTTGAAATCTGTCATTCATATCAGTGGAATTGTTATAAAAAATTCCGTATTGAAAAATCCCAAAACCTAACATCAACACTATAGGTAGACACAAAGCCGCTTCTACGGCGGTCGCCCCGCTTTCATTGCGGTAAAATCTTTTGAAAACCATTGGCATCTTATTTTATCCGAGTTTGAAGGCGGCTCGACACAGATTTACTTCGCAATACGCCACCGACCGTCCGATTGAGGTTTAATTCTACCAATTCAGAAGGAGCTTGCCCATTGGAACACAGGGTAGGGCACATTTCAGCTTCAAATGTGGTCGAAGTTTTAACGTAAAATCCTGCTTGAGGGTCAAGCTCTTCGGCGTTAGCGTCACCCTGGTTTGATGAAGCTTCAACACACCCGCAATATGCCGCGATTTCTAACTCATCTTCTGATATATATTCGCCAAAAGAGTCCTGTACGATTGAACGTAACGTAGCTTTATCCCGTCCGCCATTGACCACATATTCTATTCCGCTATCTGTTGCCTTATTCATTTTCTGTAAGGCGTGAATTTGCATGCCAATATCAATGGCTGGCAATAGGATGAACAGCAAAATAGGGGCAACAATTGCCGTTTCGACCGCTATTGCGCCGTCCTCTCTGCTTAGATATTTTGAGAGTAATCGCCCCATTATTCCACCAAAACAACAAATGATGCGCCAGGGCCTAAAATGGTTCCTGTGCCGACAGGTTCGCAATTATTCTTAAATCCAGAATTTCCGATAAATGACACACGATTGGCGACGAGCTGTGTACATTCTGTCGCATTCGTTCCGGCTCCCCCCGTATATTCTAGGTCTAGCGTCGGAGTATATATGGCCCCCAAAATAGACATATCCGAGTTCCCAGCAAACTTCCAGGTATTCAATGGCATGGAGTTTCTGTCGGCGTAGATAGCAATTCCGGCGTAATCACCTGTACTTGGGGCGGCAATGTCGAAACCATTTCCCCCATTCACATTGTCAATCTCCGCGTCATTCATAAAAATCAGAGTGACATCATCACCTGCGATGAATCCGCCATTGCCAAACTCCAACTCAGTTCCATCAAAAACATAAACCCCAGGTTCCAATTCGATTTCATTCTTGATATCGATCTCGTCATCACAAATTTTTACAACATCCCCGTCTGGGTCCGGAAAGGTCATGTTTGCATTTGAACCATTCCCGGTAATTATCGGTGATTGGCAAGGAACAGCATCAATATCAGATGGAACATCCAAGTTTGTATAAGGGTCATCAACTGAGCGCTGATTGGATAACGGATCTGGACATTCCGACCAGATTTTTGGTTTGGGTCCAGATATCTGGGTCCCGCCAGATGATGAGGCACAAGCAGCGGTGATTTCCGCAGAACCCCAGACATTAAACGCCGGGTTTGCTATCGAGTTAGCGTGAAGCCCGCATCCGTCCGACGTTACCGTTACCGATCCCCCTATCGATATACCGGTACCATTTCCAGCCAGAGACAGGACGCAGGCTTCTACACTTTCGCCCCCCAGTTTCGCGACCGCACTCACCTTAGCCATGACGGGTTCGCTTAAAAATATATCCGAAAGAAATGTCGGAATTTGTTGTTCTATGGTGACCTGTACAGCGTCCTTACCAGTAAAAGCTCCTGAAACAGGCGGAATTTGCGTTGTCAAACTCCCTGATGACGCAACAAACGTATTATCCGAGGCGTCCGCATAGACGGCCATTTTCGCCAAAGGTTTATTTTCGTGACGCATATATTCATAGGCGCCAGCGAGAGCAGCCATGTCTGCGGTCGCCTGTAGGTCCGCTTTTTTGACACGCCAGTAACCAACCTCAGTCATGAGTATTATGGAACCCAGTATTGCGGGAACACTGATAGCAAAGACAATGGACGTCGCACCGCGCCTATCTTTCGCAAATCGCGAGAAATCGTCTTGGAATATTTTCAGATAATGATGAAACACACCCGCGTTCTTTAACTTTTTTATAACGTTACCTAAACGTAGTCGAGAACGGTAAAGTCCTGTCTAAGGTTTAGGGTTATCAATTGGTAAAATTGATATAGAACAAATAAGGAACAAATTGTTGACCGAATGATCATATTGAGCTATCAAGATTATCGAATTCGAGGATGAATTATGCCAAAACCGACCTCTCAATTTGTTTGTCAAAGTTGCGGAACTGTTCATGGGAAATGGGCTGGTCGCTGTGACGCATGCGGGGAGTGGAATACCCTCGTCGAAGAGGCTATTGGTCAAATAGGGGGAAAAAGCACCACGAGAAAACGAAATTCCAGGTCTCTAATTCTGGTAGATCTCAATACGGAACACGACGAGTTGCCACGTATGGCGACGGGAATTGCCGAGTTTGATCGGGTTACCGGGGGCGGTCTCGTGACAGGTTCTGCGTTACTGGTCGGGGGGGACCCCGGCATCGGTAAGTCGACTTTATTACTGCAAACAGTTGGACGGCTTGGCGCGGCAGGTCGCAAGGCACTTTATATTTCAGGTGAAGAATCCACCGATCAAGTTCAAAGACGTGCCCGGCGTTTGGGACTCGGTGATAATCCGGTTGCATTGGCAGCAGAGACATCTCTAGGGACCGTTCTTGATGGCCTAAAAGAGAACAAGCCAGACATAGTCATTATCGACTCTATTCAAACGCTTTGGACTGACCAGTTAACCGCTGCCCCCGGAACAGTCGCACAGGTTAGAGCATGTGCGCAGGAATTGACACGTTATGCCAAGAAAACGGGCTGTTGTGTCATTCTTGTTGGCCATGTCACCAAGGACGGACAAATTGCCGGTCCGAGAGTCGTCGAGCACATGGTGGATGCCGTTCTTTATTTCGAGGGTGAAAAGTCTCATCAGTTTCGAATATTGCGGGCACACAAGAACCGTTTTGGGCCAACAAATGAAATTGGTGTCTTTGAGATGCAAGAAGCCGGTCTTATGGAGGTTGCCAATCCGTCGTCGCTTTTTTTGAATGAGCGTGGAGATGCGTCGACCGGTACGGCGATCTTCGCCGGTCTTGAGGGTACACGCCCTGTTTTGACTGAAATTCAAGCACTTGTGGCTCCGGCAGCCTTCGGGACGCCGCGTCGTGCTGTTGTCGGTTGGGATAGCGGTCGGCTGGCCATGGTGCTGGCCGTATTGGAAGCCCGGTGCGGTGTCAGTTTTGCGGGTAAGGATGTTTATCTTAATGTCGCAGGGGGATTTCGAATACACGAGCCTGCCGCGGATCTCGCCGTGGCGGCTGCCATCGCGTCGTCCATTTTTGATATATCACTGCCTCACAATGCGGTGGTTTTTGGTGAGATTAGTCTCTCAGGCGATGTCCGAGCCGTAAATCGCAGCGAAGAACGAATGAAAGAGGCGGCTAAGCTGGGCTTTGGGCGAGCTATTTCTGCAACACCCAAGGGTAAAAGCGGGAAATCTTTGTCACAAATCCTTCCAATTACCGCAATCAGGACTTTGCCTGAGCTGATAAGCCGTGTAGAGACGGCGGCAAATGGTTCTGGTGATATGGATTCGAATGAGGAGTCTGCCTGGGCCGCCTAGACGATGAGGTTCAGGGATGTCTATTGCAGGCGTGGCTTTAAATGGATTTGATATTGCCGTTCTCGTTATCTGTCTGATTTCATTTTTAATGGCCATGTCTAAAGGGTTGGTCAAAGAGCTCATAGGTATGATTGCTCTCGTAGCTGGCATTATAGCTACTCTTTTTGTTTGGGGGCAGTTTCGTCCTGCCATGCACAGCTTTATCTCGCCCGAATGGTTGGCTGACGGCGTTCTTGGGGTTTCGACGTTTTTCCTGACATCAATGCTTGTCACGTTTTTACTGCGTAATGTAACCGGCCAAAGTGGTGAACCGAGCCTGGCTAACCGTTTACTCGGCGGTGCTTTTGGGGCAGGGCGTGGTCTCGTTATTGCTTCGCTTCTGACTATGGTTGTAAATTCCGGCCACTACGACAAAGTCAAGGCTGGGATCCCCGATGCTGATCTCGCTCCATTTCTGGAAGAGTCGGTTTTGTATAACAAGGCGCTTGTTCCTATCGGTGAGTTTATTCGCGGACTCCCAGTCTCGAGATATGTGAGTGCTGCTAAAATTCTGGCGGGCGGAGACCCGGATGGAGCTTTAGATGAAATCAAGGGAAATGGTGATGAGCCAGAATAATCCGTCCTGTGTAGTAGATCCCGATGAGGACCGTATCCGTGAGGAGTGCGGTGTATTTGGAATTTTTGGTATGGAGAACGCTGCGTCACTGACGGCGTTGGGTCTTCATGCCTTACAACATCGCGGTCAAGAGGCCTGCGGTATTGCGAGTTTTGACGGCGAAAAATTTCACACAGAACGTCACCTAGGACTGGTCGGTGATAATTTTACGGGATCAGATCCGTCTGAACGGCTCCAGGGGCATGTGTCCATAGGGCATGTACGGTATTCGACAGCAGGGCAAACGACACTCAGGAATGTTCAGCCTTTATTCTCTGAGCTGTCTACAGGTGGTTTTGCCGTTGCGCATAATGGGCATTTAACAAATGCATATTCTTTGAGAGAGCGTTTAGTCGAAAGCGGTGCTATTTTTCAATGTACTAGCGATACTGAGGTTCTCATTCATTTGATTGCCCGTGCCCGCGCTGGCGATTTTATGGATCGCTTTCTAGGAGCTATTCGGCAGATTGATGGTGGATATGCCTTCGTTTGTATGACCAGTGAACTGCTTATAGGGGCGAGAGACCGCTTCGGAATTCGTCCTTTGTTGATTGGTCGTATTGGTGACAGCTATATTCTGGCTTCTGAGACATGCGCTTTCGACATGGTTGGAGCCGAGTTTATTCGCGAAGTCGAGCCCGGTGAGGTTGTTGCGATTAATGCTGCGGGTATTCGTTCCTTTAAGGCTTTTCCGGATGCCCGATCCCGGCCTTGTGTATTTGAATTTGTATACTTTGCCCGTCCTGACTCAATAGTCGGCGGAAAAAGCGTTTATGAAGTACGCAAACGCATGGGACAACGACTCGCTCAGGAAAGTCCGGCCGACGTTGATGTCATTATACCGGTGCCGGACAGCGGGGTTCCGGCCGCACTTGGTTTTTCTCAAGAGCTAGGCATTCCCTTTGAGTTGGGTATTATTAGAAACCACTACGTTGGACGGACATTTATCCAGCCCACACAGCAAATCCGTGATATGGGTGTTCGACTAAAACACTCTGCAAATCGTTCCATGATAGAGGGCAAGCGCGTATTATTGGTCGACGATTCTATCGTGCGGGGTACGACCTCCACTAAGATTGTACGTATGGTCAAAGCGGCCGGCGCAAAGGAAGTGCATTTCCGCTCTGCCTCTCCACCCATTAAATTCCCGGATCATTATGGGATCGACATGCCGACTAAAGAAAAGCTTATCGCAGCCAATTACTCTTTGGATGCCATGACAGAGATGCTGGAAGTCGACTCGCTGGGTTTCCTATCCATTGAGGGCCTTTACTGGGCCATGGGGGAAGAATACCGCGAAGGCGAGATGCCGCAATATACGGATCATTGTTTCACGGGCGAGTACCCGACGCCTCTAATCGACCGAGACCGCCAACTTGGAACATCAAAGCAGCTATCCTTCTTGGTGGAAGTTGCCTAAGAGAACTTCATGACAGATAAACCACTATCGGGCCGTATCACTCTCGTCACGGGAGCGACACGCGGCATTGGCTATCATGCAGCTCTGGCGTTAGCAGATGCCGGGTCGCAGGTGGTTGCGGTTGGTCGGACGCAAGGGGCTCTTGAGGAGCTTGACGACACGATTACGTCCAAAGGTGGTCAATGCACTTTGGTTCCAATGGACCTTAAAAACTTTGAGGGTATTGACCAGTTAGGGGCTATAATTAATGAGCGCTGGGGGCGTTTAGATGGCCTGTTTGGCAACGCCGGCATTCTGGGCGACTTGATGCCGTCTAATCAAATTGAACCTAAGACTTTCGAAGATGTGTTCGCCATTAATATGACCGCCAATTATCGACTTATCCGCAGTCTAGATCCTTTACTTCGTATGTCTGAGGCGGGACGGGCTGTGTTCATGACGTCAAGTGTTGCTTTAGGGGGGCGGGCATTTTGGGCGGCATATGCTGCGTCAAAATCGGCGCTCGAGACGTTTGTGTATTCTTATGCCGAAGAAGTGAATGTGACCCAGATCCGAGTCAACCTACTTAATCCGGGTGGAACCGCAACCCGTATGCGGGCCAAAGCAATTCCGGGAGAAAATCCAGACACATTACCTCAGCCAGAGGCGTTAGCGCCGCTAATAGTGGACATGTTATCGCCGGGTTATCAAGAAAACGGCGGTCGAGTAAACTTCCGCGATACGCCTTATTTTACTCCGCGTTAAAACGGGCTCGTGCTCGGTCAAGCACGGCACGATCCACATTCTGCTCCAAACGTTCCCGCAGCACAATCCGGTCCTGATTATAAGTGGAGACTTCACTTTCTCCGGCTTTCAGCAGCCAATAATATGCCTCTTCATAGCTTTGGGCGATGCCTTCACCTTTGGCCAATGTAAAAGCATAGAGAAACTGACCTTCGCTGTCACCGTTCCGGGCGGATTTGCCAAACCACTCAGCGGCTTCATTCACATTCATAGAAGTTCCGCGGCCTTGATATACCAGAAGTCCGTAATCCGCCTGTGCGGCGGCATGACCACTTTCTGCGGCCTGACGCATTAGCTCTACCATTCGGTTTGTATTTGGACGAATGTCCAAGTTTTCCTCATACATAATAGCAGCAATATAGGCCGCCTCGTTATCGCCTGCTGCTGCGGCTTTCTCGTATAGTGCCAATGCTTTGACCGGTTCTGTTTCGAACAGGCTATCCGCCATTTTCCGGTCTGCATGTTCATCGCCTCGCATGGCCGCCTTTTCGAGCCAGTGAGCGGCCTTATCTGCGTCTGGAATAACGCCTTGCCCCTTAAGATACATTTCGCCTATTGCCCGCATTGCGTCCCGTCGACCCGCCTGTGCCGCAGATGAAAACCAAGGCAAAGCATCTGATGGCGTTAAGCCCGCCAGTGACCGCAAAGACATTTCGCCGAGCCCCATATAAGCGTCGACATTTTGTTGGGTAGCGGCCTTTCGGAAATAGTCCGCCGCCTTGGTATGATCTATGGTTCCGGCTTCACCTCTCAAATAGATATGTGCGACCATGACTTGTGCATCGGCCAGACCGTTATCAGCGGCGAAAGTGGCAAAATTCAATGCCTGCGTGACATCACCCAAAGTATAGGCGTCGACGGCCTTATCGAAATTGCTGGAAATGGACATATCCATGATGGCCGTATTATCAGACGATGACGGTGTATCCGGGGTGAACCAAGCCTGGGCTGGCGTGGCAAGAATCAGGCTTGCGAACAGAGCTGATAAAGCTGCTTGATGGCTAATGCTGGGCCGTCTGGATATCCCCAAATTCCCGAGGAAACGGAGATGAAATCCGCGCCCGCCTGAATGACCTGTGCGGCATTGTTTACAGTGATGCCGCCAATTGCGACACAGGGTGTTTCGACGGTTTCGTTCCACCATGTTAAAATCTCCAGCTCTGCGCGGGTTTTTGGCGTTTTGGTATCCGTTTCAAAAAAGGCACCAAAGGCCACATAACTTGCGCCTGCGCTTGCAGCCTCAAAGGCCAGTTCCTTGGAATTATGGCATGTGACACCGATGATTGCATCATCGCCAAGCAGTTCTCTAGATGAAAAATAGTCCATGTCGTCCTGTCCGATATGAACGCCATCGGCTTCGATTTCTTTGGCCAAATCCGGTCGATCATTGATAATCACCGCCACTTCGTGTTTTTGACATATTGGTTTTATAGACTTGGCCGCCTGAATAACGGCTGAATCCGAAACATCTTTAAGGCGGATTTGCAGGCAGGCAACAGGTGCTGCTGACAAAGCTTCATCCAATTTCTCAAGGAATACATCCATGTCAGGAATGAACGGTGGTGTAATCAGATAGAGTTGGCAATGTATGTTTGACATTATATGCCTGCCTTAATTTGCTTCTTTCGAGACTTTAACCAGGAGTCTGCCATGAATATACCAACGGCCAGCCAGATAAATCCGAAACACCAAGCATGGGCCATTGTGAATTTTTCACCGTAATATAGGCCGCACATGAATTGCAACGTCGGACCGATATACTGTAAAAATCCCAACATGGTGAGGGTCAGACGACGCGCAGCAAATGCAAAAGCCATAAGCGGGAGGACGGTTATGGGGCCCGCCAATACCAACAGAACCTTCATATCCGTGGGGGCGGTCGGGAAGTCAAACTGCCCCTGGCTGGTCAGCCAATAGATATAAGCGAGGGCAGGTAGGAGCAGTAAAATTACTTCGATAAACAGACCTGGCATTGCATTGATATCAACCTGCTTTCTCATGACGCCATATATGGTGAAAGACGTGGCTAGAAATAATGATATTACAGGAAATTGACCACCGTAAAAAGTCAGGATAAGTACGCCAATAATAGCAAGTACAACGGCTACTAATTGCCAAGGCGAAAGTGTTTCCTTGAAAAACACCACACCGACTAAAACATACATGAGTGGATTGATATAATAACCGAGACTGCCTTGAAATATCTGTTCCTGCTGAATGGCCCAAATATAGACACCCCAATTGGCGGCCAATGCGACAGAGGCTATGAATAGGAGCCCGACCTTTTTTTTATCTTTCAGGGCTGTCCAGACCTCACCTATTTGATCTCTGAATAATAGGATAAGCAAGCCGAAAGGGATAGACCAGATAATTCTGTGCATCAGAATTTCAGTGGCTGCGATGGACTCGGTTATTTTGAAATAGACAGGAAATATGCCCCAGATGAAATAGGCGACTATCCCTGCCCATAATCCAGATGTATCAACGCGTTCCTGCATTTTCGCCTCTTGTCACAATGGTTCGAGAGAGGCGAGTCAATTCGAAGATTGCAGGGTATAAAATCGGCTCATAAGTGGCTTGACATCCCTCGGCTTCGCGCTAAAAACCGCCAATCCTCAAACAGAGGAAAAGTACGGGCAGGTGTGGTGCCGCCGTTGTAATCGCAAACCGAATGAGTTGGTTTGCCGGCCCACGTCGAAGAAGAGTTTAAACGCATGTCTAAGCGTAGTTCAGTCAAATATAAAATTGACCGCCGTATGGGCGAAAACATCTGGGGCCGCCCCAAAT
>JAHDEZ010000015.1 GCA_020628425.1 Hellea sp.
CCAGCCGGTTCGACCCCTATCTCAAGGCCTGTCGACAGACCATGACCGACAAAGGCAAACCCTTCAAAGTCATCATCATCGCCCTCGCTAGAAAGCTCCTCATAAGGCTCAACTCAATCGTCAAACGCGGACAAAAATATCAAACAAACACATCAATCTGAATAACAGTTGCTACGGGTGTGGTATTTGTTTGGAGGGATGCGCCGTACTTGGTTTCCAACAGCGCAAGGTGGTTATTACTCAAATGAATAATCCAAACATTGATGCCGTTATATCCCATGATGCAGTATCAAAATCCGATTTTCCCGGGTTGATTAGGTTTCTTTTCCCACCTAAATAAATCCAATGTTGGAAAACCTTTCATTGATGCAGCATCTCATTGAATGCGAGAATGGTCTTTATGAACTCCGAGACAAAGACTTTCTTGGGGACAGTTTTTCTAATTTTTTTTTGGGTCAAGACGAAAAGTACAAATCCATAAATGTAGAAAATGTCCGATTTATGGATTGTGAGGTATTATCCGATGGGATTCTTTTGCAAAAGAGTGTCTCTTTAAAGAATGTTTTATTTTCGAATCTGCGGGTTGAGCGACTGACCTTTGATAGTTCGTGTCGCTTTGATAATGTTACTCTGGAGGGGGGAAAGGGCTCAACACTTTGGCTAAATTTACCGAGAAAGGATGATCATACTTACGACAAAGGCGTTGTTTTGGCACATCCAGAGCATCCGAATGGAATTTGTCTGGATGTATCAAAATATTTAGGCGATCTGACCATTAAAAATGTAAAGCCTGTCAATATTAAATTAAATGAGGAAACCCAGTATCATTGCCACTTGGATAACCTGAATGCAATAGAGCATCTGATAAATCCTGCTAACGGTATATTTAATGCTCTCAAATGGCTCTGCAAGAGTTCTTCCACCGGCTATTTCATCGGCTCTACAATTGCAAAGAATGGACGGCCTGATCCTAAGAAAGAGAAGGCTATAGAGGAACTCAGAGAACTGGGAGGGATATTGTAAGACACTGACAGTATCCGAGTTTTACAAAGTACGTTGCATTAATCTATATTGGTAGAATGCATGAAGCACAGCGCAATGCACCAAGCGTTTCAACCAATCCTCTCCATCCAATAGCGCATGGTGCGTTGCAGGGCACCATTGTCATGGCGCCACCTTCATGCACCTTACGAACTTGGTGTAACTGGGGATCCGGTGTACTTGGTGCCCAATAATTGTCAGATAAATGTGGCGGAATATGAGGCGGTTGGGTTTTGAAAGATAGAATTAAGCAGATTGACGGGCTTTTGAAAATATGGACAAAGTAGATATTTTACATCTGTTCAACCATCAGGACGAACCTTTACGCATATGGATCGAGCCTTATGGAATAGAATATTGGCTTAAACCTGCGGAAAGCATGGATATTCCCTGTCATGGCAGTTCAAAAATGATAGAAATATCGGTTGAATTTGGCACGTTGGTCATATGGGAAAGTAAGGGCGCAATTTTCGATTTTGAAAACATTGTCAGAAAAATAAAACCTGGTAAATAGACGGGATTATCCCCCTACAAAACCTGAGCGCCCCAGAGATAGCGGCGCGGGACCCAGCCTTTATAGCCGGCGGAACTTGTGACGCGGCACCAGCCGGTCTCAATACATTCCCCGAGCTGCAGCAGAACATTGGCGTCGGCGACGGCCGATAGGTTGGCGTCATCGGTCGGGCGGATGCGCAGCTCCACTTCGCGGGTTGTCAACACCATGCGAATGCCGGACAGGGCGACACGGCGCACCCAGGCTTCGTCGCCGGATGGGTCGCGGACTTTGCGCCAGTCTTTGGTCTCGGCCACCACAATCATTGGCAGGCCCTTGCGGCGATATTGCCAGAGCACATTATGGGCCGTACTTGGCCCCTGACGGCCATTAACCTGTCCATATTTCAGCGACACAAATCGCGGTACAGGCAATCCCGACGGGGAGTTTTCGGCGGAGACCCGGTAAAAACTGTCACTATTTGGCGCGGGGATATCTTCGACAACGACCTGACGCGCAGGCGTGTCTATGGCTCTATTGTCCTGATTTGAAACTTGACCATAGCACGGCGCAGAGACGCCAATGGCGCTTATGCTGATAATAAATGCTTTGGTGATATTGATCGACAAAATCGCCTCGAAAGATAGTGGCCCGTTATCTCAATCTATTGCGGAAACAAGGTAAACCATTTCTTACTTTGGACTGTAAAGAGATCAAATCTTTGGCATTTGTCGAAAATTACGCTTGAATTATCCGGCTGAAAGGCTTTTTGTGGCAGTTATGAAAAAATCCGAGAATCCGCGCGTAGTTGTGACCCGCAAATTGCCCTCTTATATCGAAGGCCGTCTCGCGGACTTGTTTGATAGTCAACTCAACGCCAATGATATTGCCATGAGCGCCGAAGCCCTGAAAGCGGCTGTGGCTGATTGTGATGTCCTCGTGCCGACAGTGACCGATCGCATTGATGCTGATATCATTGCGGCAGCGGGGCCAAAGCTGCGCCTGATTGCCAATTACGGGGCAGGCACCGACCATATTGACGTGGCGGCCGCCCATGCCAAAGGCATTATTGTCACCAATACGCCTGGGGTTCTGACCGAAGACACGGCGGATTTTACGATGGCGTTGATACTCGCCGTGCCGCGGCGTCTGGTGGAAGGCGACCGGCTGACCCGTGCTGGAGGTTTCAAGGGCTGGACGCCGACGGGGCTCAGAGGACACCGAGTGCGCGGCAAGAAGCTGGGTATTGTCGGCATGGGCCGCATCGGACAGGCCGTGGCCCGCCGCGCCTCTGCTTTTGGATTATCGGTACACTATCATAACCGCCGGCCTCTACCGGCCCCTATTGAACAGGAATTATCGGCCACCTATTGGGGCGAGTTGGATGCCATGCTCGAAGCGGTGGATATTGTATCCATAAATTGCCCGAGCACGCCGGACACCTATCATTTGATCAATGCGGAGCGCCTGTCGCGTATGTCGCCCGAGAGCTATATTGTGAACACGTCCCGTGGCGATGTCATCGATGAGGCGGCACTCGCGGACGCACTTGCAGAAGGACGTATTGGCGGGGCCGGACTTGATGTTTATGAGCATGCGCCCAAAGTCCATCCCGGGCTGCTGGGCCTGCATAATGTTATTCTGGCGCCCCATATGGGCTCTTCGACCCATGAATCGCGCCGGGAGATGGGGGAGAAAGTGTTGATCAATATTCGGGCCTGGATGGATCATCACAAAGTGCCAGACCGAGTTTTGCCGCCGGGATCCACATTTTCCAAAGCCTCATAAGGAGAGAGCTATGAGAAACATATTATTACTGAGCGCCGCACTGCTGGCGGCCTGTTCGTCCGGCGATGCAGACGTCAAAGAAGAGGTAGAGACAAAAGTCGAAACCAAAATCGTTCAAAAGGCGCCTGAAAAGCCTGAGAAACCTGCGCCGCAAACCGCAGAAGAACAGCCGGAATATAAGCTTGAGCGCACAGATCTGGGCCAGGGCGTCTATATGTTGGCGGGGCGCGGTGGTAATATCGGTGTCTCGACGGGTGATGACGGGGTATTCGTTATTGACGATCAGTTCGCCAATTTGGCCCCGGCCATCATCAAGGAAATTAATTCACTCAGTGACGGCCCTATCCGCTTTGTCGCCAACACACATTATCACGGCGATCATACGGGCGGTAATCAGGCCATGCGCGAAGTGGGTGCCTCTGTTGTGGCCCATGATAATGTCCATGCCCGCATGAGCACAGACCAGGAAAACAAGTTCTGGGGCCGTACGACCCCGGCCACGGATGCAGCGGCCTGGCCGACGATTACGTTTTCGGACACAATGACATTTTATTTCAACGGTCAGACCATTGATGTCATTCATGTCCCCACCGCCCATACAGACGGTGATGCCATCATCTATTTCCGCGAAGCCAATGTTCTGCATATGGGTGATAATTTCTTTAATGGCATGTTCCCCTATGTGGATGTGGACGGAGGCGGCTCCGTTGCCGGTATGATCGCGGCGCTTTCCAAGGGGCTGGAGGTCGGCAATGCCGATACGAAAATCATTCCAGGGCACGGCCCGCTCAGCACGCCGAATGATATGCGACAGACCCGCGATATTCTCGCAGAAATAGAAAATCGTGTGAAATCTCGTATTGATGCAGGGGAATCCCTGGAAACTATCTTGAATGGGAAAATTTTATCGGATTATTCCGCACTCAACAGTTTTATCAACGAAGATAATATGGTAAGGATTACGTTCCGATCATTGACGGGGCGTCTTGAGTAAATTAGGACACCACTGAATTTGACGGGGCGCGTGACGATCGGGCATAGTTCCCCCAATTGGCTAAATCCGAACGTCACACGATGGCCCCCGCCTGCTAGTCAGGCGGGGGTTATTTTTTGGGGCAGACTGTAAATTCTCTTCCCGCTGCAGGGGCAGCGACTCGCTATAGGGTTAATTTTATCTTAATCTTATGGCAAAGGAGAATGGTATGCGTTTCACTTCGATTGTACTGGGCATCAGCCTGTCACTCTTTGCGACTTCTGCGCAGGCAGGATCCTGTACGGATACAGCCCATTGCTACACTTATGAAAACGGTGTGCATGTCTTGCGGGGCAATCATTCGGCGCCTGTGTCGCAACAGGCTCTGGCCTTTCAGCAACAACAGGCCAAACTGGCGCAAAAGGCGAAAGAGCTGGAGGCGGTCAACCGGTTAAACGCCTCTATTCAGGCACAAAATGCGGAAATCGCTGCTTTGCGAACACAAGTCAGCCAAGCGCAGGCGCAGCGCACACAACGTGCTCGCCGTCGGACATATTATGGTAATCCGGCCTTTTTCGGGTCCAATGGATTTATCGGAAACCGTTTCTTTGGTGGGGGTACGGTGCAATTACCGCGAAGCCGTCCGCGCCGCCCGACTCACCGGCCTTATAAATAGCCAAAAAAGACTGTGGACGAAAAAGGCCCCGGATTGCGTTCCGAGGCCTTTGTTTTATAAGTGTTGATGAGACTGTTAGCGGTTTCTACCCTGAGTTTGGCCCTGGCCTTGCTTGCCTCGAGCTTCATTGGTGCGGTCAACAATGACCTGATACCAGCCGCGCTTTTTACCTTTACCGCGGGCCGTTGAGATATCCCGGCCCTCGCGCAGATCTCCGCGCTCAGCACCATTGTCACCGGCCATACCGTCACGACGGCGATCCCGGTCCTGACGAAACTCTTCTGAACGCCCGCCTTGACCGCCTTGGCCATAATTTTGAGCTTCAGCCGCCCGGGCGCGCGCCTCTTCCGCCCGGCGTTCAGCCGCTTCACGGGCTTCACGGGCCCGTTCATTGGCATGTTCCGCATCGCGTCTTGCCCGTTCCGCCCGGTCCTTGGCATCGCGGTCATTGCGTTCGCGGGCTTCGCGCGCCTTGTCCTCAGCGTTTCGGCGGGCTTCCTCAGCGCGCATACGTGCTTCCTGAGCGCGTTCATTGGCGCGGTTCTGGGCTTCAGCGGCACGGTCCGCGGCTTCCCGGCGGGCGTCTTCAGCGCGTTCCTGGGCTTCCAGCGCGCGTTCGCGAGCGTCTTCGGCCTGTTCACGGGCACGTTCATTGGCGTTCTCACGGGCTTCGGCTGCGCGCTCATTGGCTTCACGGCGGGCCTCTTCGGCACGTTCTTGCGCTTCCAGAGATCGTTCGCGGGCATCCTCAGCGCGTGACTGGGCTTCTTCGGCGCGGGCGCGGGCCTGCTCAGCACGCTCTTTACCTCTGACGCGGTCTGTCTGTTCCCAACGGTCGGCATTTTTGTTTTTGCCTTTACCTTTGCCACCGGGCGGGTCGGCATAGGCGGAGCCTGCTGTAATCATTAAGGCAGTGCCGACGAGTAATTTTGTCAATCGAAGTTTGGACATTCTAAATCCTCCTTTTTCAATTGGGGCTATGTCAATAACAGGCAAATCATAGCCCGGACGGCCCTGAACCGAGGGTGAATGTTCACAAAAATAGCAGTTAGTTCAATAAGTTATGAAGTTTTGGCGGATCTGAGCTCGGCAGCTTTTTCTTCGACGCGGGCAATGATGTCGGCGATCATATCGTCATTATTGGTTTTCCCGGTCTTTTGCCCGGCGGCATACATCATGCCATAGCCGGCTGAGCCACCTGTGAAACCAACATCCGTAAAGGCCGCTTCCCCCGGGCCGTTCACAACGCATCCAATAATAGACAGCGAAATCGGCTCGGAAATATGCGCCAGTTTCTCTTCAAGGGTTTGGACGGTTTTAATCACGTCAAATCCCTGCCGGGCGCAGGATGGGCAAGAGATAATATTCACACCGCGCGTGCGCAGGCCCAGTGATTTTAGCATGTCAAAACCAACTTTGACCTCTTCGACAGGATCCGCTGATAATGAAACTCGAATTGTGTCGCCTATTCCCGCCCACAATAGATTGCCCATGCCGATAGAGGATTTCACCGTGCCGATACGGGTGCCGCCGGCCTCGGTAACCCCAAGGTGAAGTGGCGCGTCTGTCGCTTCGGCCAATTGGTGATAGGCGGCGACTGTGAGGAATACGTCCGAAGCTTTGACGCTGATTTTGTAGTCCTGAAAGTTTTCCTCCTCCAGCATGCGGGCATGCATGAGGGCGCTCTCCACCATGGCTTCAGGGCAGGGCTCGCCGTATTTTTCCAATAATTCTCTTTCCAGTGACCCGCCATTCACACCTATGCGAATAGAACACCCATTGGCACGGGCCGCGGCGACGACTTCGCGGACCCGGTCCTGTCCGCCAATATTGCCCGGATTAATGCGCAGGCAGGCCGCCCCGTTTTCGGCGGCTTCGATCCCGCGTTTATAATGGAAATGAATATCGGCGACGATAGGCACCTGAATTTCTTTGACAATGTCACTCAGGGCTGCGCTGCTTTCGGGGTCAGGACAGGATATTCTAACGATGTCCGCACCGGCAGCCTCCATTTCGCGCACCTGGCGTATGGTAGCGGCAACATCATGGGTCACCGTATTGGTCATGGTTTGAACGGCGATTGGCGCATCACCGCCCACAGGGACTTTGCCCACCATTATCTGGCGACTCTTGCGACGCTCAATGGTGCGCCAGGGTCGGATTTGTTCAATAGATTGAGCCATTGCCGGGCCTTGCCACAAATTTAAGTCAGAAAAAAGACGAATTCTTGTCTCAGTTGGATGGGGCGTGCCAACAAATGCTATTCTGCTTTGAGGTCTGCTTGTGCCGTTCCGCCAGCCGTTCCGCCCATTTTACCGCTATAAAGTTCCCGGGCTTTCTCAGTCATAAACTGCGGGTGAACGCTTGGCATGGGTATATCTGAAACTGGAACGCCCTTTGGACCCAGTTGACCTAACAGGTCTTCACCCAGATAGATTTCCAATGCCCCTGAATCCCGGGCTGTGATGGTAACGCCGGCGTCCTGATCGGCGCTCCAGCTTTCTCCTGCCACAAGAACTCGGCGGATAATGGTTTTACCGCTTTTGTCCTTGATCTCTACCATAGACGGGGCAGTGGCTTTTATGAGCATCCGGTTGGGGCCCACAATACTTGGCTCACTGGCTTCGAGCGTTGTTTTGGCGAAGAGATTGGATGGAGCTGCTTCTGATGAATGCGCGTCCACTTTAATGAAATAAAAGGCGCCCAAAACGCCGAAGCTGGCTATTAAACCCGTGGCTGCGATAATGCCTTTTGGTAAGCGGAGTTGTCGGCGCGGCACAAAATGCGGACGGTCCCGCATGCCCAGATTTTCGGGCACTTCGCTGTCATGTTTGAAATCTTCAACGGCTTTAACCGGATCCAGTCCAACCAGTCCCGCATAGGCGCGGACATAGCCCAAAACATAGCCAATAGGCGGCAGGGCATCCCGATCGAGGGCTTCGATGGCTTCGATAAAACTGGCTTGTATTTTTAGCTCACGAGCAACACAAGCAGGCGACATGGTCAGGTCCTTACGGGCTTGCTCAAGCTTTTGGCCAATATGCGGCCGGAAATCCTCCAGATCGAAAGTCATCTGTTCCATATGTGGTTAAAGTGGGGCTGCCACTCCTATAAATGAAAATTTGTTTCTATTTCAACTCTTTAAACAAAATAGTCTTAATAAATATTAACCATAGCTGAAGGGTGGAGTTAAACACACACTATAATTGAAGTTTGATTGGAGTTTCCCTCAGCGCGCGTAATCCCAAGCGAAGTATAATAGGCCAAAAAACAGCATATAAATGATAGCATCAGCCCGGTAATCGCCGTTTTCCCAAAGCGGAAAAAGTTTAGCCAATCCACAGCTCAGCACGAAGCCAACCGCAATGGCTTCTTTGAGCGCGAATTTCATGGCTTTTCGGGACAACCAATCCATAAGGAGGATGTAAATCCTGAGACCCAATATATCCTGAAGAAACGGGGTTAACGGGCGATTGAATTAAATCTTGGTCATGGCGCGAAACGCCGCAAGACAAAATCAGCATTTAGGGCTTATATAGACATCATGAAAAACCTTACGGCGCGCCATATCCCGTATTTTGCTTTGCTGCTCTCCGGTGGCCTGCTGTGTGGGGCGTGGTTTTTTGAATATGTATTGAATTATGCCCCGTGTACCATGTGTTATTGGCAACGGGATGCCCATAAAGTCGTCATAGGAATCGCTGTTGCAGCTATTATTCTTATGCAGATGGACAAGAAAAAACCCGGCCTTTATCCGGCGCGCGCCTTTGCTTTCATTCTTGGTCTGGCGCTCCTTGGTTGTGTGTTCGTCGCCTTTCGTCACGCGGGTGTCGAATATGGCTGGTGGGAAGGCCCGCAAAGCTGTGCTGCCGGTGGCGGTGCTATCAGCACCCCGCCCACTGATCCGGTTGAGTTTGAGAAATGGTTGAATGCCGCAGAACCGCCAGCCTGTTCAGATTCGCCCTGGCCAAACTCGCCCATATCCATGGCGGGGTTAAACGGTTTGATTTCATTATTGGGTGTAGCGGTTTGTTTTCTGGCTGCGCGCAGAGGTGACCATGTCTAAGCGCCCGCCCATGCCTGGTCAAACGAATGCTAATCGCTCAAAGCCGATTTCACCGCGCCTTAAGGAAATGCTGCGTGTCGATCATGCTGGTGAATATGGGGCCGTGGCGATTTACAAAGGCCAGCAGGCTATTTTTGGGAAAAACCACAAGACCCGGGAAATCGCGGCGAAACTGGCGGAGATGGAAGCCGAAGAACAACACCATCTGGACGCCTTTGATGATCTGTTAAATGAACATAAAGTCCGCCCCACGGCTCTGGCACCCATTTGGAGTGTGGCCGGTTATGGTCTGGGCGTCGTGACGGCGCTTATGGGCGAAAAGGCCGCCCATGCCTGCACCGAAGCCGTGGAGACGGTGATTGAAAAACACTATGCAGATCAGATTGACGAGCTTGAAGGTGACGCTGAACATGTCGAGCTGCGTAACCGTTTCATTCAGTTCCGCGAAGACGAACTTCATCACCGGGATATCGCCATCGAAGAGGGCGCCAAAGAGGCACCCGGATATGGTGTGTTATCCCGCGTGATCAAAGCCGGTTGTCACGCTGCTATTCGGATATCTGAGAAGATCTAGCCCGCGCGCCTACGCGTAAACTTCATGATCATATACACAAAGAGTCCGATAAACAGCAGAACGCCGCCCCACATCATGGAGGCGGCTCCCGCACCGTTAATGGTGAAAGCGCTATAGCCAGCGGCCAGGAAGGCGAGCACGGCGCCCCCATTTTTTGCGTTCAGGCTATGCTCCATTTCAGCCAGGCAGCTAATAAATAGCGGAAGCAAATACATAAACATGCTCATGAGTAGCAACTTATCAAAAACCTGTAGCAGATTACCTTTTGAGAAATTCATAATCAAAAGCAGGCTACCCAAAATTCCGCATAGTAGAAGTGAGGCTCTTGGGGTTCCAGAGCCTTGGCCTTGGGCAAAGATGGCAGGCGCAAACTTATCAACCGCCATGGCCATGGGCATCTGGCCGGTGACTAAAATAATACCGTTTAGCGATCCCGCGATAGCGACCATAGCACCAGTGGCAATGAGGTAAGAGCCAGACGGCCCGAGGAACTGCGCGGCATCATAAAATGGCTTCTCGGACTCCACTAGCGTTTCGTAAGGGACGAGCCGCATAACGGCGAACATGGCCGCGATATAAATTATGGCCACACTGATGATTGCAAAAAAGATGGCACGTGGCACGGTGCGTTTAGGGTTTTCAATGTTTCCAGCGGGCGTTGCACCAGCCTCAATCCCGGAAAATGCCCACATTGCGGCAATGGCAGACGCCGCTAATGCGCTCATAAATGAAATGCCTTGTGGGTTGTTGGGCGGAAGGTTTTGATTGTCGCCAATGGCAAAACCCGCAATTATAATAACAATTAGAGGAATGATCTTTAGCAGCATGGTGATGAGCTGAAGGCGGCCGGTCGCTTTCAGGCTTATCATATTTATTCCAATCAAAATCCACATCAACGCCAGTGCACTCCCCAACTTAAAAGGTATGCTTTCGGCAAGGCCAGGGGTAAAGGCCAACAGATAACCCACAAAGGCCGTTGCTAAAGTGGGGATGGAGATCCAGTATCCGCACCAATATGCCCAACCGGAAATAAAGCCTGAAAGATCACCGAAGGCATCATGAGCGTAAATATATACGCCGCCGCTGCGATCCGTACGAGAGGCGAGGCGGGCAAATACAAATCCCAGCAACATGGCCCCAATGGCTGTAAAAACCCATCCCACAAAACTGATAAGGCCAAGCTTGGCCATTGATGCAGGCAGGGCGAAAATGCCGGAGCCAATCATGATGCCTGCAATGAGAGCCCAAACACTCCAGAATCCGAGGGGGCGTTCCGTATCGTTTTGTGCTGAGTTAGTGGAGGCTGGGCTGGTCATAATTGGACTGTGGCAGTTAGAGACCCCCGCGGCAATGCAAATCTTTGGTGCACCCAATCGCGCAAGTTTCTCATTTATGTGACTGGCAGTTGAACCAGCCACTCTTTAGGGCGCTCACATGACTTATTTTGCTTCACTTACACGCGTTTTTGCCCCTTTCATTGTTCTGTCAGCCAGCGTCACTTCCGCCTCTTATGGCCAGACGGAGCGCATGATGGATGAGGATGCTGGAACCGGATATATCGGCGTGACTGGTATTTTGATGTCCGAATATCTGGGTTCAGCCGAAGAGGATTTGAACGTTTTGCCTTATTTGTCGTTAAATGATGTCAAAGGCTTTGACTTTTTCGGAACTGCCTTGACCTATCGGGCCATTGATGTGGGAACGGGGCAAGGGTTTGGAAAATGGTCGCTGCGGGCCGGCCCTCGCATTGCCTATACGCCGGGTCGGAACGCTTCGGACAGTCCGACGCTAACCGGATTTGAAGATATTGACGGCAGTCTGCCAGTGGGCGGCTACGCATTTGGAACCTTCGGCCCTGTCGGCCTGCGTGTGGATGCGGGACAGGATTTCATCGGTCACGACGGCTTTACCGTGGATGCATCCATTGGCACGGCCTATACCGGTGACAATTTCGGCATTCAGCCAGCATTGACCCTAAGCTGGGCTGACAACACTCATAATGATGCATTTTTCGGGGTGAATGCCACCCAGTCCATTGGCTCTGGCTTGTCACAATATAATGCAGGTGCCGGTATTTACAGCTATTCAGCCAGTCTTTTGGCCTGGCATGAAATCAACGAAAAATATGCCGTTGTTTTGACAGGGTCCTACCGATTTTTCACGGACGAAGCCACAAACAGCCCGATTTTACAGGCGGCAGATGGAGCGGATGAAGGGTTTTTGGCGGCTATCAGCCTGACGCGGAAGTTCGATACGAATAAGTGGTGATAAGCTTACTCGTCCTCGGCCTCTTCGCCCCAGCCAAACCGTTTCATGAGTTTCACACTGACTGTGGGTCGTAATTGATAAGGACCGCCACTGACGATCAGGGCGCTGGCTTCCATCTCTTTCAAAGACTTCAATGAGACAACATGCATGTCTTTAAAGGGTTCCGGTTTAAGAGGAACATCCTGACCATTAACCCGGGCATAAAGCTCGGCGTCATGCCTGAAATCATCATAGCGGACGGCCAGGTATTTTGTATCCGGCATCACCAGAGCCAAAGCTGATGGTACCATTTTCTTATAAAAACTTTTACCGTCCTTGGTGCCTTCGGACAGTTCCGCCAGTTGATGGGTCCCTGAGCGGTTATGAAAAATAGGGGCCAGCCCCATTTCGAAATAGAGGCCTTCATCAGAGATGTGACGCTCGGCACGAGCTTTATCGGCGACGCAAACGTCTCCTTGGGGATGCGCTTGCGCAATCGCTATAAAATCAGGGGTTTCGCCAGAGGGCTTTTCAATGGCGATATCAAACTCTTCGGATTTCGTGCGGATAAAGAAACGTTCTGGCCAGTCGCCGCCGTCCTTGATAAGGAATTTCGGCATCAGGCCGACATCCACCACATCTCGACGGCTCTCTTTGACCTTGCCCAAATTCTTGACCAGTTTCGGGACTTTTTCTGCAGGAAAGCAGAAAATCTCCCCGCGTAAATTCTCTGACTGCCCATATGCAGATGTGCAGATCAGGGCCGTACTCAAAGCCGCGAGGCCTATAGGTCGTAAAATACGCATGGGGTGATTAGAAACGCAAGACTGATCAATGTCCAATGAACAAAGCGTTAGAATACATAATCGGGCTAACACGTCGTCTTCGTGGACGTGACAGAGCTATATTACCGCATCCCCCAGTGGCGTTCAGCGAGTGTGATGAGCGCCCTTTCGCTGACGTGAACTTTGCCGTCAGCTTTGGAAATATCACGCATAACTGATAGGATTTTTTCTTTGTTGGGTAAGTGAGAGATTTGGTCCAGCAGACCGTAAAACCAATCCTTGAAATAAGGGGTTGAGAGGGTCTCTCTTATTCGCCCATTATTATCTTCATACCATTCTGATATTTCGGATGTAGATATTGAACGTCCCAAGGCGCGTTCCGTGTTCTCCTGCGCGGCTTCTTCGATGCAAAGGGTAGGCGTGACCGTCAGTTGGCATGACGTTGCGGGGTTAAAATCCTGCTCAAAATTGAGCTGGCTGACGGATTGCAAAAAGGTCGTTACCTCGGAGTCGTAGACTTGTTTGTCCGCAAATATAATAGCGGCCATCAAGCTCAATACGTTGTCAAATTCATCCGGGGTCATTCACTCACTCTTTGAGACCTAAATGGGGCTTGTCTGTAAATTATCAATGAACACAATTTAGAATTAACCTGACTTGAAGACGGTTGGTGGGGCGAGGCAAAGAACCGGTTTATTCTATGCCTGTTTGCCGAGATGTGAGTAATCACTTGCAATTACATAGAATATATGTAAGTAAATGCTCACAAACATTGGTTTTAGAGGATTTTGTCATGAAGAAGGCGATGACAACGATGCGAACGCAGAAAACGCCGCCCCGATCGCCGGAAGGATTTGAGAAAACAGAGCCGGTCAACAAGATTGAACCTGAAAGCTTGGAGCCTGCGGGTCTCGAGATGGTTGAGAAACCTAATCGTGAAGTGCGCGCGGCGGATGTAGACCTGCGGGTACCTTCCGATAAAGCCCGAAACCTGCGCGGCGTCTCCGCCAAGGACGGAACGACGAAAGCAAAAATTGAACGGGCGGCCCTGCACCTCTTTGCGGAAAACGGCATTGATGGCGTCTCCACGAAACAAATCGCGGCAGCGGCCGGCATCTCCGAAGGGGCAATCTATCGGCACTTTTCCGGCAAAGAGGAACTGGCACGGACCCTGATGCTCGCCATACATATCCGCCTGACGGAATTGATTTTGGTGGCAGATGAATCCCACGAAGCCCTCGAAAACAAGATCAAATTTATTGTCACCCATTATTGCCGCATAGCCGACGAAGACTGGGACTTGTTTCAATACCATATTCTGCACATTCATCATTTCCCCCGTCTTTCTGATAGTCCACTCGATAGTCCGATGGGCGCTGCAGCGGCGCTATTACAAAAGGCCATGGATGAGGGCGAAATAGAACCCGTTGACCCTTATATTTTGGCGGCCATGTCCTTGGGTGTTGTCCTGCAAGCGGCGCAGGCCAAAGTATTTGGCTATGTTAAAGGACCCCTTTCGGCGCGAACAGATTTATTTACGCGGCGTGTGTTAGGTGTTTTACAAGCTGCATAGGGGCCAATATGCGATCACTATTTTTCAATATATTCTTTTTGCTGACCACCATTGTTTACGCTTTTGTGGCTGTACTGTTTTCACTCATACCCGGACGGGCTTTGATGATGGGCAGTCTTCGGCGTTATACCAAGGTCATGGTCTGGGCCATGCGTCGTATTGCCGGTATTGATGTGAGTGTTGCCGGGCATGAGCACGTTTCACATGACGGCCCAATAATAATAGCCTCCAAACATCAGAGCTATGGCGATGGGTTCGTCCTGTTTTCCCAATTCGACGACCTGAGTTTTGTGACCGGCGACCACATTACAAAATTCTTATTTATCAAGCGCATATTGGCCAAGATGAACGCTGTTGTTATTGATAGTTGCGGCGGAGAGAAAGTGCGGGAGAAATTTGATGAAACCGCCCGTATCGTTCGCGAACAAGGTCGCCGTATTTTGATATTCCCCGAAGGCCACCTTTCGGAAATTGGTACGCACCACCGTTACCGAAAAGGGGTCTGGCATCTTTATCATCAATTCGGTTGCCCTGTCGTCCCTGTTGCGTCTAACCTTGGACAAAGATGGAACCAGAATGACTGGCACAAACATACGGGCAAGGCGACCATGGAATTTCTGGAGCCAATTCCGCCGGGGATGGAAAAGGACGCTTTTATGAAGCTGTTGCAGGAACGGATAGAGGCGCGATCCATCGCGCTTTTGGATCTGGAAGATCTGGGGGCGCTCAATCCCGAGAATATTGGTAAGCTGGACGAGAATGAAAGCGCCCGTGCCAAACGCGAAGCGCGGGAAGCCAAGGCGCAGGCGCAGGAAGATGGAGCTCTTTCATGAGCGCTAAGCTTGTTGGGAAACTCTTTACCCAGCGGCGATTTCTGCCGCTTTTTACATTGTTCCAGGCCGGAACGTTTAACGATAACGCTCTAAAACAGGCGCTGATTGTATTGGTGAACTGGGGCGGATTAGTTTTGTTTTCCGAAAACATTCCGCGAGAATCCGTTGTGCCTTTGGCCGCCTTGATTTTTACAATGCCGTTTTTGTTGCTGTGCACCATAGCCGGGCAAATTGCGGACAAAGTGGACAGGGGACTGATCCTGAAATGGATCAAGCGGGCAGAGGTTATCATTATGTTGATCTCGGCGGTTGGGTTTTTCCTTAAGAGTCCAACCATACTGGCACTTGCGTTATTCCTAATGGGTTGCCAAAGCGCCTTTTTCTCACCGACGAAAAATTCGGTACTGCCCCAATGGCTCAAGGATGAGGAGCTTGTAACTGGCAACGCCCTGATGAGTGGGTTTCAGTTCTTTTTTATCCTGCTTGGTCAAGCCATTGGATCCATTATTGTTCGGCAGACTTTTCCGAATTTCCCGCTGGACGGTGCACAAATTCTGGCGCTCACGCTGGTGGTTTTCGCACTCATTGGCTGGTTTGCAGCCGAACGCGTCCCGTCAGCGCCTGCGCCCAAACCAGACCTCAAAGTTGACTACAACCCCATCACGGCGATTTATCATACGGTCAAGGATGCCTGGGCTGATCAACCGGTCTTTCGCCCGATGATGGGCATCGCCTGGTTCTATGGATTGTCCGCAATCTTCGTAACGGCCTTTCCGACCTATATTTCCGACGTCATGGGCTACGATGAAATCGTGAGTACAGTTGTTCTGGTGTTCTCGACCATAGGAATTTTAACCGGCTCGATTTTGTGCTTGTTTTTAGCGCGAGGTAAGGAGGCGATCGGACTAACGACAATAGGTATTATTGGCGTCATCGTTTTCACATTGGATCTTTATCTGAACAGTACCCAGACAACCCGTGAGGGATATGGGACTGTCTCTGAATTTTTTGCTGATCCGCAAGCACCGAGGTTTTTGGTCGATGTTACACTGGCATCACTCTTCGCCGGTATGTATGTCATTCCCCTTCAAGCTATGGCTCAGCGGCGCGCTGTTCCAAACCGTAGAGCCAGACTGATGGCCGCGGGCTCAGTGCTGCTTAATCTCGCCGTTAATGTCATGACCTTTGGTTTATTGGGGATTGGCTATCTGCGTAAAACCGGCGGGTTTGACCTGCCACCTGCGGCACCTTTCCTGCTTATCGTTATTATCAGTGTTTTTGTCGCCGCCTATTGCTTGTGGCGCTGGACCCATCCGCAAGATTATGAAAGTTACGCCGGAGGTTAGCGTGCGCGGTTATTTTGGCATCGGTGTTGAGGGCATATCCAAGGCCTATAATCTGGGGGCGGTTTTACGCACGGCTCATGCCTTTGGGGCGAGCTTTGCCTTCACTATAGACGCCTTTCACAAAGCCCGGGACATCGACCGGACGGATACGAGCCGCTCGGCGAGCCATCTGCCATATTATGAATGGGATAGTCTGGATGATTTTGTCTTGCCCAAGGGGTGTTCGCTGGTCGGTGTGGAATTGGTAGAGGACTCCATCGAGCTACCCAGTTTCAGGCACCCGACCAATTGCGCCTATATTCTCGGCCCGGAGATGGGGTCGCTCTCTGAACCCGTACAAGAGGCTTGTGATTTCATCGTCAAAATCCCAACTAAATTCTGTATCAATGTTAGCCTCGCCGCGGCACTGACACTTTATGACCGCACCCTTTCAATGGGCGGTTATCCGGACCGACCTGTCAGACCCGGCGGCCCGGATCTGGATGCTGTGAGCAATTGGCAACCGGCCGGTTATCGGCGCAAAGCGCGGACAAGCAAGGGCTAGAAAGCTTATCCAATTTTAACCCTGTTTCTCAGTCAAATATAAATTCAGAGCACCTAATTTGTGACAATTGCAAGGAGGGGCACATGCTGGACACAATCCTAAACAAGGTCAAAGACGAAGTACTCGACGAAATCGGCGATGGCGTAGAGGATATCTTCGAAGACATCCTGGCCTATATCGGTATTGGTATATTCCTTTTAATTGTGGCGGGTATCGCGTGGGTTGCTATCAATGGCACAGATGTTTTCGGGATGATTTTCTGATAGTTGAAATCTCATAAATTGTAACCCGCGTCACAGACACGTTCTGTTAACCCTATTAAAAATGTCCCTAATCACAGCAATCGATTGGGGATTTTATTATGACAACTTGGCGCGACTCTTTCGCTTTAAATGAAATTAATCCAAATAACCACGACGACCCAGATGTTACGGTTTTGGATGATGGTCGCATGGTCGCGGTGTGGTATGAGCGCGACGGCGGTGTATCTGAATTTTTTCTTCGCTTTCAGATATTAGATCCTTTTGGAAATGCTGTCGGGCCTCTGTTGACCGTAGACCCCGGGAATATGTCCCCGGTAAATTTCGAACCAGATATCCACGCTTTGCCCAACGGCGGATTTGTTGTTGTTTATGAGGACGCCGCGGCGAATGCGTTGATATATAGGAAATACGACTCAAACGGCGTAGAGATTTCTGATGGAACAATAGTCTCTGGTCCCGGATGGGGAAACGCGTTTGACGGTCCAGGTGTCGCCGTTGCGTCGGATGGCAGTTTTCTCGTGACTTACAATTTTAAAGATCCTGCAAGCCCCGCTAATGATGAAATTCGAGGAAACTTGGTGGATGCCAATGGCGTCGTCGGTACACAGCAAATTATTCGGGCAGACTCTTTTACGAATAACCCTGTATCAATTCAGGGAAATCCGTCCGATCCAGAGACCGCCGCTTTAAAAAACGGCGGTTTTGTAACTGTTTACAGAGAGGCTGACGGACCTGACGGTAGTACGAAAGAGTACACGATCGAATTTCGCTTGACCAATGCCGATGGATCAAACGGAATAAATGCAAACGTGACTCTGACTGACGGATCTTTTGATTCTAGGCCGGTTGTTGCAGCCTTAGATTCCGGGGGATTTGCCGTCGCGTTTGAGGAAACAGACTCGGTAAATTGGCGGGTATTTGACGCTTCCGGGAATGCGGTCGCGAGCCGCATGTCGGTAGAGTTACCCGGAGGCGTAGATGGTACAGGTATTTTAGGGCTTTCAGATGGAACATTTGTCATCGCCTATACCGACAATGCTAGAAATGTACTTGTGGTTATGCAACTTGATGCGTCGGGAACAATTATGTCCAGTTTTGACGCTCAAAGCAACGTAGGTTTGTCTGGAGATACTCCTAGTATAGAATTGGCTGAATTGCCTGATGGGCGCATTGTATTGACCTATGGCGATACTGAGAACTTCATGGAAATCCTCGACTTCGGAAACACAATCGACGTCTTTGGCAACTATCAAGTGGGCACGATCAACAATGATGTCTTTACTATCGATCCAGGTGTTGCATTGGTCGATGGCGGAGCCGGCAACGATCAAATCACTGGCAATAATGGCGACAATACCATCTACGGCAATGACGGCTTTGATACGCTGCGCGGTGGGAATGGTAATGATACGCTGGACGGCGGACTAAGTGCCGACAAATTATATGGTCAAGGTGGCGACGATTATCTGGATGGAGGCGACGGTAACGACCTGCTATTGGGTGGTTCAGGGGCCGATGAAATGTATGGCGGCCTTGGCCGGGATGTCTTCTATTTTGATCATTTGGATACGGTCGTTGACGGTGGAGCGGGGTATGACCGCGCTATCGCGTCTTCCACATCGCAGGCCGTGTCCCTTGATATGACCTCCGGTTCCATTCAGGCGGCTTTCGGTTCGGCTTTCGGGGATACATTGGATGCCAGTGGGGCAACCTTCCGAACGCGCATAGCGGGCGAAGACGGCAATGACACCATTATTGGCGGCACGCTGGCCGACCGGATTACGGGCGACGGCGGGGACGACACCATCACCGGCGGCACCGGCAATGATAAATTTATCTTCGCCAGTGGTTGGGGCAATGACACCATTACCGACTTCGATAATGGCCGCGACCGGATGGACGTGGCGCAGGCCGGTATTACAGATATCAGTCAGCTGACCATTTCCACCAGTGGTGCTGATACGCTGGTGGAATTCGGCGCCAACTCAATCCTCTTGCAGGGCATTGATGTGGCTACGGTCAACAGCTTTGATTTCAGATTTGCGACCGCAGCAAATGACAAAATGGACGACGCCGTTAGCCTCGCACAGTCTTATGATCTGCCCCTGCGCAGCAACGCATTTGAGACGCAATATGACTGGCAGGATAGTATTTACGCAGACGCCGAAGATTGGATGATGTTTTAAAGTCCGGAAGAGATCGACTAATCGTCGGTCTCAACAATTAAGGCTCAAATTTATTTCTTACAGTGACCCCTGATACTCCGCTTCGCAGAGCTCCTTAAGCACAGCATGGGCCTCGGCCGTGGGGTCTTTGGAACTAAACTTTGACAACAGGCCAAAGACTGGTGCGATAAATCTCACAAAGCCTTTGAACTTGATTTCTGTGTATTGCGTCAGTTCCGTCTGAGCTGGAGCTGTAGCATTCAGGTGATAGTCCACATCCAGATCAAACATATCGGCAGTGATATAGGCGCGCATACGCTCATTCAGTGTGTATGCCGTGACCTCGCCGATCATTTCCATGTCTTTGCCTCGCTCATGATAAACCTGCCGGAAGCGGGAACCTATTTTGTCTTCGGTTTCTGTTAGAGGCACATCCTCGACCAGATTAGGCAGCCATTGTTTCATTTTGTCTGTATCTTCGAGCCAGACAAATACGTTTTTTGTAGGCGCGTCGATAACGGTGACGGTTGTTGATTTCATCTTGTCCTCCCTATCGCCAACGTCGATAGCTTAAATTGGCCAGTTCAACAATATATCGAAAATCGAGTTGGATGACCGGATAAGCCGAGCTTGTCTAAGTCGATGCTTCCAAAATTAAATCAGCAGCCCTTTCGGCGACCATCATCGTCGGGGCATTAAGGTTGCCATTTGTGATCGTCGGGAAAATCGAAGAGTCAACGACCCGTAGGCCCTCAATGCCTCTGACCCGACATAATGGATCCACAACGGCCAGCTTGTCGTGATCCGAACCCATTTTACAGGTGCAAGAAGGATGGTAGGCGCTCTCGACGTTTTGGCGTACCCACGCGTCTATTTCGTCATCGCTTTTTATATTTTGACCGGGTTGAATTTCTTCCCCCCGGAACGGTTTTAGGGCGTCCTGCCGCAATATATTGCGCGTTATCCGGATGACTTTCCGCCAGTCTTTGACGTCGTCCTCGTCCTCAAGGTAATTGAACAGAATATCGGGTTTGTCCTGACTGTTGGAGGATTTGATCATAACCGAGCCCCGGCTTTTGGGTTTGTTGGGGCCAACATGGACCTGATATCCGTGACCTTTAAAGGGGGCTTTCCCGTCATATCTGATGGCGGCTGGCAAAAAGTGAAATTGCGTGTCAGGCCATATTCGGTCGGGATCAGAGCGGATAAAAGCACAACTTTCGAAGTGATTGGTCGCGCCCAGACCGGTCCGGAAAAACAGCCACTGCGCACCGATCAGGGCTTTGCTAAACAGGTCCAGCTTGCCGTTTAATGTAATGGGCTGAAGACATTTATATTGAAAATAGACTTCCAGATGATCCTGCAGGTTTTGACCGACCCCAGGCAAATCGGCGACAACCTCAATGCCAAGGGATTTCAAATGTTCAACCGAACCAATGCCCGAAAGCTGCAGGAGTTGTGGGGAGCCAATAGATCCGGCTGACAGAATAATTTCTTTGGCGGCGTCGACTCTATGGGTTTTACCGTATTTCTCATACTCAACCGCAACGGCTTTGCGCCCCTCAAACAAGATCCGTTTGACATGTGCGTGTTTCATCACATCTAGATTTGACCGAGACCGTGCGGGGTCCAGATAGGCTTTGGCGGAAGAGGCCCGAATGCCTTTATCGACATTCATCTGCATGGGTCCAAATCCCTCTTGTTGCGCTCCATTATAGTCCGAATTCTCAGGATACCCAGCCTGCACCCCGGCCTCAATAAAGGCCTTGTAGAGGGGATTTAACGTCATGTTATTGCCCCGGTTAACAGTCACAGGCCCTAGGCCGCCTCGATACTGGCTGTCTTCGCCCTCCCAGTTCTCCATACGTTTGAAATAGGGGAGACAGGTCTTATAGCTCCAACCCTTTGCCCCGTGAGCTTCCCACTCATCGAAATCTTTTGCGTTACCGCGCACGAAAACCATACCATTGATCGAGGAAGACCCCCCTAAGCCTTTTCCTCTTGGACAGTGCAGTTTTCTATGGTTCAAATAGGGCTCCGCCTGGCTTTCAAAATCCCAGTTGAAGCGTTTCGAATTCATGGGATAGGAGAGGGCGGACGGCATTTTTACAAACAGGCTTTTGTCGCTGCCGCCTGCTTCTATCAGCAATACCTTATTTTTGCCGTCCTGCGACAGACGGTTCGCAAGCACACAACCTGCGGATCCGGCTCCGACGATGATGTAGTGGTAGGGCATGCTCGACATAATGACTAAGTTCTTGATAATTCCTTATACAACAGATCCAAGTAAAAAAGGGTGGTTCGCTCACGACAAACCACCGCAGTATTAGCGCGCCCCAGGGGGTCGGTTAGAAGTTAACTTTGAATTTTGCGCCAGCCCATCGCGGGGGGGCAAAAACCTGAATAGTGTAGCCGACAATATCATAGGTATAAGTCAGCGCTTCTGTATCCGTCAGATTGTTGACAAAAAGACTAGCCTCCCAGGCTTTGCTGGGTGAGGTGTATGTCAGGTCCGCATTGACCATGGTATAATCGCCACCGGTTGTAATCTCGGATTGGATGACGTTAAAGGATTGCTCCCCGACATAATTCGCCGATAGTTGCGCCGCGAGCTCTCCGCTTTCACCCAGACTAATGGACTTTCGAACCATGCCATTTGCACTGAATTCAGGTGCCAAGGGCGCATTTTGATCAATAACGCCTTCATCGGCATTATTGACCTCTGTGTCCAAAAGGCTGACCCCGGCTAAGACATCCCAGCCATTTCCAGGAGAATAAACGGCCTCAGCTTCCGCCCCAAAGAATTCAGCAGTGGAATTCAGCATAAGGCTGGTTGTTCCTTCGAAGAAGAAAGCCTGAAAATTGTCATAGTCATAGTAAAACGCACTGGTATTTAAACGAAGGTCCCCGAACTGGCTCTTTGTGCCTATTTCATAGGCCGTCAAAACTTCCGGATCAAAACCAATGGCGTCAAGCGTTGGTGCCTGAGCTCCATAAGAGTCCGTGTTAAATCCACCGCCTTTAATTCCGCGGCTCACCCCGGCATAAAGGAGATGATCTGATGACGCCTGCCAGTCGAGCTGAACTTTGCCTGACCATTCGCTATCTTTGCGATCAATCGTATGTGGCGTCCCATCATTGAGTAAGCCGGAGCCCGGGAAAAAATCTTCTACAAACTGATAATCAATGCTTTTGTCGTCTTGGGTCCATCTTAGGCCGCCCGTCAGTTTTAGCGTTTCTGACAAAGCATAATCGGCCTGACCAAAAATTGAATAGGTTTCCGTATTGTTGGTCGCTTCAAAGCGTGGAACGAAACCACGTCCGAAAGTCGGGAACTTGAAGGCTCCATAAAAATCATTTTCGATATCGAGATAATAAAGGCCGACAATCCAATTGAACGAATCGCCCTCTTTCTCCAATCGAACTTCCTGAGATAACTGATCAATATCGGAGCCGGCTTCATAAGTGGCATAGGCAAATGCCGTGCTATCGTCATCCTCGCGATAGTCTTTTTCACTTGTCGTATAATCTGATACCGAGGTCAAAGACATGCTATCGCCGACCCGGGTTTCAAAAATAGCCGTGAAATTACTGGAGGTACGATCGACGCCACCATCAAAATCAAACGCACCGGCGTGAACATCTCCATCGCCGTCATCGATACCGTCGAAACTAACAAAGTTCGGTCCATTGGTGTCGTCGACAATATTCTGAAACCCGTAAAGGCCAAAAGAGGCATCGCGGCAAGCCTGATCGCCAGGTGCTGTCGTACAATATCTCCGATCGGCGACATTGGCATCGGCTGAGGATGCAACAGAGTTAAACACGCCCCCGCGCGTATCCAGGACGGTGTGTTGTCCGATCAACAATAAAGACGATTCATCGCCAATATCGACATTCAACATGGCGCGTCCGGAAAATGTATCATCGGCCCGCATATCCGGACCAATTCTGTTTTCAATATAGCCGTTATCCTTGTTGTAATATAAAGCCAGGCGGCCTTGAACATTATCACTGATAGGTCCACTTACGACGCCCGTTGCGCCGATCTGGCCATATTCTGCGACTGTAAATCCGACCGATCCCTCAAATTCGTCCGTCGGCCTGTTACTTATAAAATGCACCAAGCCGCCGGTCGCATTTCGTCCGTAAAGGGTGCCTTGTGGCCCCCTCAATACTTCGATACGCTGAATATCATAGGATGGTACGCCTGAAGCGCCGGGTGAAGATACATAGGCCTCGTCCCGGTAAATGGCGATGGGAGCTTCTTGCCCTTCGGCAAAATCCAACTGACTGACGCCGCGAATAGAAAAGAGGGCGATGTTACCCGCATCACCCGTATTCGACGTCGTGATAAGACCCGGCGTTTGAGCAGAGACATCCAGAGAATTATCCCATCCTAACGCCTCCATCTGCTCGCCCGTAAAAGCTGAAACTGAGACACCGACGTCCTGAAGGTTTTCCTCTTTTTTCTGTGCTGTGACGACGATTTCATCCTCAAAAACCTGCGCCTGTGCGGCGAGTGGTGTGGACAATGCCACAGAGGTCAGTAAGACTGCCTTCAATATTGTGCGATCAATTTTTCTCATTATAAAAGTCTCCCCTTTATGGTGTTCGGCAACCGATAAAGACGATGTAACTTATTTATATTGAACGGTCAATCAATAATAGATTGTCTTGGAAATGGAAATGGAAATGGAAATGGAAATTGAAATCAGTGGGGACATATTGAGTTCGCGGGCGCAGGGCTAAAGTTCAACGTCCTAGACTTGGTGTTTTTCAAGTTGCCGTTCCAGATAATCCAGACACAATCTGGTCGCTTCTTTTTGATCGATCCCGCCTGTTTGAAAGGCACCGCGGAGCCAGATGCCGTCAATCATAGCCGCCAATCCTTCAGCCACAAATTTGGCATCATTTCTGACCATAAGTTTACAGAGCCAATATCGTAGATTTGACTGAAGCCTCGAAAGGTTCACCCGTTGCAGTCTCGCAAGAGCCGGGTCATGCAAGGCTTGTCCCCAAAATGCCAGCCACACAGTAGCGGCAGCTGGGGTGACTTGCTCCGAAGAAAAATTGGCATTGATGATCGCAATAATTCTGTCCTTGGGGTCATCTGAGTTTTTCGAATTACCCGAAGCCGCCCTATTTAGGGATTTTAAAAGGTGACGCATAGTTGCTTCGAGTAAGCCGCCTTTGCCGCCAAAGTAATGGCTGACTATGCCTGTAGACACGCCGGCGATTTTACTGACTTTCGCAATCGTCGTTCCCTGGAATCCAAATTCATGTATGCATTCAAAAGTTGCCTGGATTAACTGGGCTCTTCTAATAGGGGCCATCCCTAATTTTGGCATAAAATCCTCCGGGCCACACTAAATGCAGATTTCTGACAGATAATCAAATATATCTCTGCGAAATGGTGCGGCAGGCTGAGCTATCGTAACTGGCTTCAGGCTCTGACAGGGATAGGGCAAACCACACCGGTACCGCCTATGCCGCAATAGCCTTCCGGATTTTTGGCCAGATATTGCTGATGGTAATCTTCGGCCGGGTGGTATTTTCCAATAGGCGCAATTTCCGTGGTGATGGGCCCAAAACCGTCGGCTACATAAAGGGGCTCATAGCGGGCTTTGGCGTCCTGCGCCGCCTGAGCCTGAGCATCATTATATGTATAAATGGCGCTGCGATATTGCGTACCGATATCATTGCCTTGACGATTGCCTTGCGTGGGGTCGTGATTTTCAAAAAACACCTTAAGCAATTCATCATAGGAAATTTTGGCCGGGTCAAAAACTACATGCACCACTTCGGCATGGTTTGTCGTACCGGTGCAGACATGTTTATAATCCGGGTTGGACGTATGGCCGCCCGCGTAACCCACGGATGTCACATACACGCCGTCCAGTTTCCAGAAGATACGCTCTACGCCCCAAAAACAGCCCATGCCGAACATGGCCTGTTCCGCACCTGCTGGATAGCCGGAGAACATATCATTGCCGTTGACAAAATGAGTGGGATTTTCGGTGAGCATAAGAGCCTCCTTTATAGAACCTTTTGCAGTTTATTCATAAGGGGTCGCAGAGCTTTCGCCAAGTCCCTCGCCACAGAGATGGCCTTGTCGTCCGTATCGATCAAAGCCTGATTAATCTCGATGGACAAATGGGGTAATTCCCGCGAGCTGATATGCTCATCCACGGTATGGTTGAGATCAAAAGCCGAGTAGGGCTCGTTATTGGCGACACGCCATTCCGGGCGGATTTTGGCGAGTTCAGTTTTAAAACGTTCCGCGCTCAATGTGTCCACTTTGAACAAGAGCCCGATGTCCAACTGGCGGGGCGACTGCCCATTCAGTTGCGGCGTGAAACTGTGAATAGAAATTCCCATGCCAAATCCCATGGCGTCCAGGGAGCGTCCGATGCTCTCATGATAGGGCGTATAATATTTATCGACCCGTTTTTGCCATTCATCATCGTCAATGTTCTGATTGCCCGGGATGAGGGTCGCGTCACTGGTCTCTGGTATAAGCGTTGCCATGGTCAAGACCCGGTTCAAATCGATCACCAGTCTGGAGACGCCCGCCACTTGACCGCCGCAGCCTAATGCTTTGCACATTTCGCGGACAACCGTTTCAGTTCCTATATCCCAGGCAATATGACGGGTTAGATCAGCCCCGGATAAGCCGAGATTGTCATACTCCGCCGGAATATGTCGCGAGGCATGGTCGCCGAAGATGAACAAGGGGAGGCGCTGACGTGCCGGTATTGTGTAGTAAGCTTTGGACATTCAGGCATAAATAGTTAGTGATGGCCTTAAGTAAAGTAGTACAGTTGTGATTTTTGTCACATATCTTGTCACTTATTTTTGATAAGGTTTTGGCAGCGGTATTTTCATGATATCTGGATGCACTGAATTGAATAGATTGGGAATAATATGCGCAGACTATTGACCGCAATTTTAATAATGACGCCGATGAGTGCGCATGCTGGTGATTTAAGCATTGCGGGCATTTGGTGGACCGAATCCAAAGATGCCAAAGTCGAAATCACCGATTGCGGCGATGGCACGCCGTGCGCCTCTCTTTATTGGGCAAAGGAAGGCAGCCCTAAGGATGTCAATAATCCGGATGCATCCTTGCGGGACCGTGATTTGATTGGATCCAAAATGTTTTGGGGGTTCACTCAAAAGGGCGATAAGTGGAAAAACGGGCAACTCTATAATGCTCGTAGCGGTAAGACCTATAAAGCCAAACTGAAAGTCAATAGCAGCGGTGAACTGGAAGTCCGAGGCTGTGTCGGGTTTCTCTGTGACGGGGAAAATTGGACGCGGGTCACAGACTAAGCTCCATTGTTTTCGTCAAATTACGGTTCCATCTGATCGGGGCTGAGCCGTCGCTCTAGTTACCAGCGACAGGCAACCAAGCCGCAACCATTTGGTGCTCTGTCTGTCGTCTCATCAAAGACCTTCGACTGTTTCCGAAATCAGATGGTCGACGACAATCTTGAAGGCTTCATCTTTGCCGGCGCCATTTGAAATTGCCTTATTATAAGTGTCGACTTGACGACACGCCGAAGATCCTCGCTCGACGATTGTACGGGCATGCAAGAGATAAGCGGCGCAACCCAAATCTTCTGCATAGGGCAGGGTCATATCCAAAAGCTCTTCTAAGAGTTCTGAAAATGGCCGACATTCATTCATGCCAAAGTCTATCAGATGACCTTTTACCCCGTGACGCTGAGCCAGCCAGCGATTTTCAGCGATCAAAAGTGCCGGATATATACGCCATTTCGTATTGCGTTTTTTCAGGTCAATAATCATGGCCACCAGGCTTTGATACATGGCGGTAATACAGAGTGTATCTTCGATACGCGTACACATATCTGCCACGCGGGCCTCAAGTGTGGGAAATTTGGTGGACGGGCGCAGATCCCACCAGATTTTGCTGGCGTCTTCTATGACACCGGCCCGCACGAGCGTGCCAACCAGGCGTTCATATTGACCATAACTTTCCATGGCCTCAGGCACGCCAGTTCTTGGCATGCCGTCAAATACTGAGAGGCGGTATGACTTCATCCCCATCATATCCCCCTCCCAAAAGGGTGAGCTGGTTGAGAGCGCCAATATATGGGGCATGAAATAGCGAACCTGGTTCATCACATCCATGCGCAGATCCGGATCCTCAATGCCGATATGGATATGGGTGCCGCAAATAAGCATGCGCCTGATGGCACCCTGCAGGTCGGCGTCCAGCTTCGCGTAGCGCTCACCCTGTGTGTGTTTTTGCGCGCGCCAATCGGTGAAGGGATGTGAACTCGCGGCCATCAGGCGTAAGTCGAAATCCTGGGCGATATCAGCTAGGGTGCGCCGCATATGGATGAGGTGCGTTTTCGCATCGTCAACGGTTTCACAAACAGGCGTCGCGATTTCGATCTGGCATTGCAGAAACTCTGGGGTGACGCTTTCGCCAAGGACATGTTTGCACCGGGCTAAAAATTCGGGGGGCGGGTTGGCCGCAGCCTCGCGCGTTTCAGGGTCGACCAGAAGATATTCTTCTTCTACGCCAAGCGTCAGCATTTCGGCTCCCATATCGGCTCCCCATTTTTTCCTTTATTAAACACGGAAAATGAAATGAGTTCAAACATGATTTTAAAGGGGCGGAAACTAAAAAATATGGCTTGATAATTGGGCTTGAATTCCGCGCGGTGGCGTATATATAACCGACCGTCTCAACCCAGAGCGCTCGGAGTTAACCACCGAGGAAGATGCCTGGTAAGGTGAGGTGGCGCACAAAACCCTTTTGGGGTTTAAGGCGCACCGCCCGCGAGCCACAGGCTCGCAAACTCTAAAGGTAAGCGTGCGCTTATCTCAAACCCCTCGGAGTTAACCGCCGAGGACATATGCCTGGTAAGGTGAGGTGGCCGAGTGGTTTAAGGCGCACGCTTGGAAAGCGTGTTTAGGTTAATAGCCTAACGTGGGTTCGAATCCCATCCTCACCTCCAGCTATCTTAACGATTTTAGCATCAAAAGGGCTCAGCTCAACGCCGGGTAATGTCCGCGTTTGGCTAATTCCATATGTAAGAGGTTTTCCAGGTCCCGGGCCGTATTCGTTGCGGCAAAACTTCGAGCGAAATGGAAAATTCCGAATACCATATAGAGCGCCATTACTGCTGTGAAGAAGATCAAATAGAATGGAGCTTTTCCTTCGATGATATTTTCTAGCGCTATATTCAAGAAATTTGGGGAAATCAAATTGAGGAAAAATATTGCACCAACCACAAAAGAAACATTAAGCGCTATGGTGATACGGGCCGCGGCTTCGGCTTGATCTTTGTTCACTATCGCTCGGGAATATAAATATTTCAGGTCTTCTAATGCCAGGTCTCGCGTCAATTCATTTAGCTTTTGGGCCGACTCCGTTTTTTCAAGATTTCGGACCCGCAGATGACCCAAGCGTGGACTGAGACCGGTCGTCATAACTTTGACCGCATGCCTGGACCCAATTTTGTTTGAAAACAAAGCGACGATATCGTCCCAAAGGTCCTCGACTGATGTCTTGGTTTCAAGCATATTTATCCCCGACCATGTAGAGCATTATTTACCGCTCGAAATACAAAGCCTACCACCAGAAAGACCACCAGCAACACACATTGGGACATGATGAAGCCGTCCCAACCCACAATTGTCGGATCAGAGAATGGATAGGGATAAATGTCATTCATAACTTCAGCGCGGAAAATCATATAGCCCGTATAAGCCAGCGGAAAAATCAGCCAGATAAAAGGGGCACGCCTATCGATATAATCTCGGGGGCGGACCCATAACCATAATAAAAATGTGGCGGCGGGCACTATGTAATGATGAATGTAATTCGTGGTCGTGGACACCGGCCCGCCAGGGTCGTGAATGGCCGAAAGCATAAAGTGGTAGATAACGCCGACTAAAACAATCCAGACTGTCGCGCCTGTGAATAAATCAAAAGATTTCCAATAACCCCGAATGGCTGCGCCCAGCATGATAAAGGCGACAATGAAATTGGTTAGAATGGTAAAATAACGCAACAGCGCATAGGCGACTGAGGCGTAGGTGCGCTGTCCATCCGCCCCAGCTCCGGGCACCGGTTGCAGAATATAAATTAATGCCAGGGTTGCGGCGATAGAGGCGATGCCTATCAGTGCGGCAAACAGGCGATGGGGTGGAGATAAAAAGACCATAGGGTCTTGTGGCAAAACCAAATTCAGAATGCCAGAATTTTTTGGTTAGTTTTCTGACGGTTTGACGTGCACCATGTCTTCCCATTGCAAGCGTTTGGCTAGCTGAATAGATGAAGATATGGAGCGCGGGTCACCATGTCCCACGGCTGTCACGATAAAACTACTGTCAAACCCGCCTAGTGATATATCATAAGAGACCCAGCGGCCATCTATATAGGCCTGCGGCCAGATATGGGGCAGGAAGACATTGCTTTGACCGTGATATTCTGACCGGGAATAGGCCAGGCCGCCGGCGACCCGTGTGGGAATACCAGCCGCTCGACCAAGGGCTGCCAGTAATACCGCATCCTCGCCGCAATCGCCTTTTCGGCGTTGAATAGCGTCGCTGGCCGAGTAATGGCCCATAAAGTCGATGGTGCGAATGCGGTGGCGCGTATAGCGGCCTAATTGTAGCATTTTTTCATGATCGCTGAGATCCTCATCGACCTTTTGAGCAAGTTTGACGATCTCGGGATCATCGCTTTCAATCCAGGTCGACGGGTTGAGGAAAGGTTTCAATTCAGCGTCGCTGAGCGGGGTATCGCTGCCGCAATCTGTGCAAATATCGAGCACAATAAAATCAGTCGTTCCAACCACCATCTGTTCACCGGATACGGGCAAGTCAAACCGGACGTCATCTTTATAGCTGAAGCGATAACGAATATTGCCGTTTCGTGAGGATTGGCTGATGATATGCGGGGAGGGGATCATGCTATTGCGAATGACACTAAAGGAGCGCGTGCCTTTTTTGGCATCATCCTTGTCTGTTTGGATGTAGCGAATTTTTTGACTTAACAGGTCCACTTCATAGCTCAGTGTTTCCCGGCTTTCGCGGTCGATATCAAATTGGGTGATGGTTCTAAGCTGGTCGCCGTCATAAGTTTTTCGGACCAGAGACAAAGCCTTTGGGTCCGGGTTTTGACGTGGTGCGATAGAGATGGTGACGCGCTCTGTTTGCATTGATGTGAGGTTCAGGTTTTGGAACGCCAATTCAGGGTGCGTTTCGAAATCCCAGGCTTTTATCAGGTTGGCGCCATTATCGATAGCAATATCATCTGAAAGAGGAATGGTCTTTTGTACGGTTCGGCCACCGGACTCGCGGGTTATGAGGGCTTCCGTTCCAAGATGTTCAAATGTCAGCTCTTTGCGGTATCCCCGATAACCGGATTCCCGTTCAATCCGTTCAATTTTCCCACTGTCCATATTTTTGAAAAACCGGGTCGTTGTCACATAGACCCGTATCTTGGACTCTTTTTCCCGGACCTTCATCTGGGAATAGTTTGTTGTGACTTTAAGGCCGTCTTTGGTGTCGACAGAACGGTAGGTGTAGCCGATATGCTGGCCGTCATCGGTCACGATTTTTGACCAGACAGTATTGTCGTCGGCTAAAGCGGCAATTGCCGGCCAAAAGGCCAGCAATACCCCCACGATGAAACGGAATGGCATGGGCGCCTAGTCTTGCAGATTAGAGTCCGGGTCGGCTGTGGCTTGACCCAATGGCGCATCTTCCTTGTTGTCGTCGTCCGTAAGCCCGTTCAAGGCAAATAATAACAAGGCGTCTTTTTTGTTATCCACCAAATCTTCGGTTTCCGGAATATGGGTCATATATTGTTCGGCCTCTATATCGATCCAGAGGACTTCATTGGTATCTCGAACAGCGCCAACGATGATAACGTCCTCGTCGCTGAAGTAATAGAGCTCATCGTCGCTAACGGCTTGTTCTGGCGCATCCTGCGCGGCGGCCAGAACTGGCAGACCCATCAGCGCTATGGCAGCGGAGGCGACTAGTCGTTTCACGGGAATACGATAGGTTACGCAAACCTCTCCCGAACAGGCGGACAAGCGCTGCTGGCGGGTCTCATCCGTGAGGTGGGTCAGGTCTAAAACCGTCTTCTCACATTTGGCACAAAACTCGTCTTTCATGAACGTATCCAACGTGTCTTTGTATGGACAAGCCATGTCAATTTTCGGAAACAAAGCCATAAATTTCCCCTTCTTTTAAAATGTCATAACATAACATTAAGTGAGAGTCTACAGATTTCTGATAACCCGATTTTTAAGATGATCAAGCCCCGCCAAATGACGGGGCTTAAATCATTCTATGTCACAGATTTTAGTGAGCGATAACCGCCAGCAATAGAAGCGCGATGATGTTTGTAATTTTAATCATCGGGTTCACGGCTGGACCGGCTGTGTCCTTATAGGGGTCACCAACTGTGTCGCCAGTTACAGAGGCTTTATGGGCTTCTGAACCTTTACCACCGTGGTGGCCGTCCTCGATATACTTCTTGGCATTGTCCCAGGCACCACCACCGGCAGTCATGGATAGAGCCACGAAAAGTCCGGTCACGATAACACCCATCAGCATAGCGCCGAGCGCTGTCACTGCTGCCGCGTTACCCGCGGTGTATTTCACTGCAACGAATAGTACGATTGGAGCCAGAATAGGAAGAAGCGAAGGCTTGATCATTTCTTTGATCGCCGCACCAGTTAAAAGATCAACGGCTTTGGCATAGTTCGGACGTGAGGTCCCTGCCATGATACCCGGATCGGCCTTGAACTGTCTGCGAACTTCTTCGACAATTGCGCCGGCTGCACGGCCAACAGACTGCATAGCCCAGGCGCCGAACAGGAATGGTAGCATGCCGCCAATAAACAATCCAACAATGACGTATGGGTCGGTTAGACTGAAGGTGAGGTTTCCAAGACCATCAAAGAAGCTGCCTGGCTTTGCGATTGATGCAAAATACTCGACATCTTTGTAATAGGCAGCAAACAAGACCAGGGCTCCAAGACCAGCAGAGGCAATCGCGTAACCTTTGGTCACAGCCTTGGTGGTATTACCAACGGCATCAAGTGCATCTGTCGTGTTGCGAACTTCCGGGTCGAGTTCAGACATCTCTGCGATTCCGCCAGCGTTATCGGTCACTGGACCAAAAGCGTCGAGCGCAACGATCATACCGGCAACGCCGAGCATGGCTGTTACAGCAATGGCGATACCGTAAAGACCGGCCAACGAGAATGTTGCGATAATACCAAAGACGATTATCAGAACAGGAACCGCTGTTGCTTCCATAGAAACCGCAAGACCTTGGATAACGTTTGTACCGTGTCCGGACTCAGACGCCGCTGCTACTGATTTCACCGGGCGAAAATTCACGCCAGTGTAATATTCAGTGATGACAACAATTGCCCCCGTGATGACGAGACCAATCAATGAACAGATGAACAAGTTTTTACCCGTTAAGGCAGCGTTTCCATCAATGGCTGTTCCGGCAATGTCGCCAAAGCCGACCATATGGTGTGTTACAGCGCCAATGGCAATTGCTGAGAATACGCCTGTTGCGATAAGCCCTTTATATAAGGCGCCCATAACATTGGTAGATCCCTTGCCCAGACGAACAAAGTAAGTGCCAATGATGGAGGTCACGATGCAAGCGGCTGCGATAGCCATTGGATAAAGCGCGAGCGTTCCTGCGGCGCCAAACATGATTGAACCTAAAACCATGGTAGCCGCGATTGTCACGACATAGGTTTCGAACAAGTCAGCAGCCATACCGGCACAGTCCCCGACATTATCACCAACGTTATCGGCAATTGTGGCCGGGTTACGTGGATCATCTTCTGGAATACCAGCTTCGACTTTACCAACAAGGTCACCGCCAACGTCAGCACCTTTGGTAAAGATACCGCCGCCAAGACGTGCAAACACGGAAATAAGTGACGCGCCAAGTGACAAAGACACGAGTCCGTCAATAACGCCCCGGCTATCCGCGCCCATAGGACCTGTCAGGATATAGTAATATACGGCTAGACCTAACAGAGCGAGACCAGCAACAAGCATGCCTGTGATTGCGCCCGCTTTAAAAGCGACACTAAGGCCGGCACCTAGACTGGTGCGAGATGCTTCCGTTGTTCGAACATTGGCTTGGACCGAAACCAGCATGCCAACATAACCCGCAAGACCGGATAGAACAGCGCCAATCACAAAGCCAACGGGGGCAATGGCATTTTGGAACAATATATAAAGCAAAATCGTTACCAGCACGCCTACAATGGCGATGGTTTTGTATTGTTTGGCTAAATAAGCTTTCGCGCCTTCCTGAATCGCACCTGCGATTTCATTCATGCGTTCATTGCCTGTTGAGGCTTTCATAAGCCCCATACGGGTAAAGACCCCGTAAAAAACCGCTAGCGCTCCAGCTGCGATAATAAGAATAAGATTGGTTTCCACCTGTCCTCTCCCTCATTAATAGACGCTAAAAGAATAACGTCGGTGATAAAATGAAGTTGGCCGTGCCTCATTGGTGTGCACGCTTCCCCTCGCGAATGTTGTGAAGTTGGCCGCATTCCACGGATGCGCTTCCCCTCGCGTTAATGGCGCGCAAAGTAACGATTACCCAATGAGAATCAAGGGTAAACCCGTGAAAGATTAGTGACGGTTATGACAGCGCTGCCAAAATCATGCGGGAGATTTTAGGCCTGATAGGCCTTGATGGAGTCGAGAATAATTTGCTCGGCGACCTCTTTGGACTCCCAGCCTTTAACCTTGACCCATTTATTAGGTTCCAGATCTTTGTAGTGGTCGAAGAAATGAAATATGCGCTCTAGCAGGATCCCGGGCATATCCTCATGAGTTTCGATTTTGTCGTAAAACCGCGTGAGTTTATTATGGGGAACTGCCAGGATTTTTTCATCGATACCAGCTTCATCTTCCATAATCAATACACCGACCGGGCGGGCCCTGACGACCGACCCTGGCATCAAGGCACGGTTGCCGTAAACCATAACATCGGCCGGGTCGCCATCTTGAGACAGCGTATGCGGAATGAAACCATAGTTACAAGGATAGCGCATGGATGTATAAAGGAAGCGGTCAACAAACATGGCGCCCGAGGCTTTGTCCAATTCATATTTGATCGGCTCACCGCCCAAGGGAACCTCGATAATCACATTGATATCGTGTGGCGGGTTTTCTCCAGCGGGGATTTTGGACATGTCCATGGTTTAGGCCTCTAAATTGATAGCGCGGCGCTGCATATACCGCAGAAACATGAATTCAAGCCTAATGTGCAGCGATGGACAAAATGGCCCAGATTTTGGCAGGTTCGTTAGTGATTTCCGCCCAAAAATACAGCCCATGCCCCCGCAATAATCATAACCAGTCCGACAAAGATATTAAAGAGGCGGGCCTGTTTGGGATCATCAAGGAACCTCCGGATCGCATCCCCGCTATAGGCATAGACCGCCAAGCCGATCAATTCTGTTGCTGTTATGGTTGCAAGCATAATCCAGAACTGGGTCATCATGGGTTTGGACAGGTCAAAAAACTGCGGGAGCAGCGCTCCGAAAAACACGACGGGCATAGGGCTCGACAGCTGCAGGCCGACACCTTTTGAAAAGAGCTGACTTTTGGGAGGGGCTTCTGTTTCACCGCTGAGATCGGGAATAGGGCCGAATATGGCCGATAGACCGAGATAGAGAATAACGGCCATACCAACCACTTTCATGGCCAGGAAAATCGTTTCAGATTGAGTGATGAGTGCCGAAACACCTGTTGCCGCCAAAATCAACCAAAGCACATTGGCGCTGGATACACCCAATGCCGGGAGCATAGCGGGTTTGAAACCATATCTAAATGAGGAAGCCGTTACCAGCATGACAGCGGGGCCGGGTGTCAGCCCACCAATGCCAAATAGAATGACCAGATTGATCCAGGTTTCAAGATCCATACCGGCCCCATTGGCCTGTTCTAATCGTTACGTCCAGCTTTTTGATTGCGGGCTTTCAACAGACGCAGGCGCAGGGCGTTAATTTTGATAAATCCGCCCGCATCAGCCTGATCATAGACGTCATCTTCTTCAAAGGTGACGTGCTCTTGTGAATAAAGCGAATAGGGTGATGTGCGGCCCACGACATCGACATTGCCCTTGTAAAGTTTGAGGCGAACCGTGCCTGTGACCAGTTCCTGAGACTTGTCGATGGCGGCCTGCAGCATGTCCCGCTCCGGGGAGAACCAATAGCCATTATAAAGCAGCTCTGCGTAACGTGGCATGAGCTCATCCTTGAGATGCATGGCGCCTTTATCCATGGTGATTTGTTCGATACCGCGATGGGCCATCAGCAGAACGGTCCCGCCGGGCGTTTCGTAAATGCCGCGTGACTTCATCCCCACATAACGGTTCTCAAGCAGATCCAAACGGCCAATGCCGTTGGCGCCACCCAGCTCATTGAGTTTGGTCAAAATGGTTGCCGGAGACATCTTCTCTCCATCGATGCCAACCGCATCGCCCCGTTCAAACTCGACCTCAATATAGGTGGGTTTATCCGGTGCCTCTTCGGGAGAAACCGTTCGCTGGTAGACAAATTCCGGGGCTTCTTCAGCCGGGTCTTCCAGAGCTTTACCCTCAGAAGACGTGTGCAAAAGATTGGCATCCACAGAGAAGGGGGCCTCACCTCGCTTGTCCATGGCAATCTCAATGCCGTGCTTTTCGGCATATTCAATAAGTTTGGTCCGAGAGTTGAGGTCCCATTCGCGCCAGGGGGCGATAACCTTGATATTCGGATCGAGTGCATAATAACCGAGTTCAAACCGAACCTGATCATTGCCCTTACCGGTGGCCCCGTGACAGACTGCATCCGCGCCAACCATATTGGCGATCTCGATCTGACGCTTGGCAATCAAAGGCCGGGCGATGGAGGTTCCGAGCAGATAGAGGCCTTCATAGAGGGCGTTAGCGCGAAACATGGGAAAAACAAAATCCCGGACAAATTCTTCGCGCAGATCGTCGATGAAAATTTCTTTAACGCCCGCGGCCTCCGCTTTGCGGCGGGCAGGCTCTAATTCTTCGCCCTGTCCCAAATCTGCGGTGAAAGTGACAACTTCACAACCTTTTTCTTCCTGCAACCATTTTAGAATGATCGACGTATCTAAACCGCCTGAATAGGCAAGGACGACTTTTTTGGGCGTACTCATTTGGGGCTCCAGAATATTAGAAGCGCATCTCATACGCCAAAATCATTTACAAAAGATAGTGCTCAAACTATAGGAATGGGGGATTTCGGGGAATATAATGTCGCATCAAATTCGTATCATTCTGACTATAGTCGTCTTGACCTGCCTGTCTTTCGCAGGGGTACACGCTGCATTTGCGCAGACAACTGACGCAGAACAAACCGTTGAGACGCCCGTTGAACAAACGCAAATTGTGGATGAGGGGGTCGCAGACGATAGCCCTGCCGCATACACTTCGGATGGTGTGGATTTATCAAAAATAGACTGGGATGACCCGGCTATTGCGGCAGCCATTGAAGCCCATGTCAAAGAGCAGGCCGATACAGAGGAAACCAAAAAAGCCATTGGCACGGCCGTTTTAGACCAGGTCGAGAAACAAAAAGCGTCAGACAGTGCAAATCTGCCAGCCGAGGAAGGGAGCAGTTTCTTTAATCCCGAAAATCTGAAGGCTATGGCTTTGGGCTGGTGGGAAACGCTCAAAGGCTGGCTGACAAGTACATCCTTCCTGGCCATGGTTGCCGCCATCGTTATTTGTTATGTTTTGGCCCCAATCATTGCCAAACAACTTAGACAAAGGCTGTTTTTCTTCCGGGAAAAGCCGGCGGACGGCGTCAAGTTAAAGATTGTCAGAGACTATGTTTATCGAGCCCGGAGTTTCCTGCGTGCTACCGTGTTTGTTGCGCTTCTGGCGCTTGCAGCTTTTGTATTGAAATCCGCCGGGGAACCCCTGGGGCAAGATTGGTTGGTGAAAATCGTCCAGGGAATTGCCATTGTCTTTTTGCTGTATAAAGCCATTCGCGAGTTCATACCCAATGCTCTCTTCCGCAAACTGGCTACATGGATTGCCATACCTCTGGCTCTGATAACGGTGATGGGCGGCCTGCCCGGCCTTATCACTTGGCTGGAAACCACACCGGTTATTCCAATGGGCGAAACGCCCATTACGGCGATGACACTCATTCGGTTAGGCATTTTTGGAGCGCTGTTCTTCTGGCTGGGTAATATCGGGAATGTGCGGGGGCAGGACGCTATCCGTTCTCAGGAAGGCCTGGATATCGCCACGCGTGAGATTGTCGCCAAGCTTTTCCAGATGCTGCTCTTTGTCATCATTGTCATTTTGGTCATGAGTTTTGCCGGTATCCCGCTTTCGGGTCTGGTTATGATTATGTCAGCCATTGGTCTGGGTATCGGCCTTGGCTTGCAGCCAATCGCTGCAAACTTTGTCTCCGGCATTATCATCCTGTTCGACCGGTCCGTGCGTCAGGGCGACTTTGTTGTTCTTCCCGATGGTCAGGAGGGCTATGTGGAGGCCATCAATATGCGCTCGACGACGGTCGAGACCACGGACGGCAAAGACATTATGGTGCCCAATACAACCTTTATTGAAAACACCTATGAGAACTGGACCCATAAAGACCCGGCCCAGCGCTACGAAGTCTACTTTAAGGTCCCATATGATACGGATATTGAGGTGTTAGAGGATATGCTTATCCCCGCAATTGCCGCCTATGACAAAGTCCTGATGGAGCCCGAGGAGCCGGATCTGGAACTGCGCGAATTTGGCGAATACGGCATTCACTTTGCCATCGAGTTTTGGGTCTCGGGCATTGATGACGGCGAGAATAAGTTCACGTCCGATCTGAACTATATTGTCTGGCGAACCCTGCGGGATAACGGCATTAAGATGCCGATACCGCGCCGCGAGGTCAAAAACCTCTAAGCGTTACCAGCCGCCGACCCCGCCGCCACCACCGCCTCCGCCGGAGAAGCCGCCACCGCCGCCGCCGGATGAGCCAGAGCTTTGCGGTGCGGCGTTGCTGACACCTGCGCTGATGCCTGAAACAAGGTTTTCGTTCATTTGGCTGAGGCTGCTATAGCTGCGCGATCCACTCCAATGGGGGTCATAGTTTTTGGCTTCCAGAGGCATGACATTTTCAAAATGACGGCTCCAGGGTTCTTCCACGTCTAGCGCAATGGCATAGGGCAGAAGGGCTTCGTAGCGCTCAACGGACATAGGGGGGGGCTGGTCAGCGCCAACTTCAACCGCATCAAACCTCTGCTTTTCCGCTGTTTTCATATAAAGACGAAAGCCCTCGATCTCGGTGCGGACTTTCTGCCCCTTTTTGGTGGGCGCTGGCATGAGATAGAAAAACAGAAAGTTTAAAATAACCAGGCCCGCGATCCCGGCGTAAATAAGCATGGGCGTCAGGCTGGAGATTTGAGACAGGGTCACGACAATGGCTATCACACTGGCGACCACACCGAGTATGATATAGCCAGCGTTGAAATTATGATAAGGCTCGCCGTAATCCCGTTTCAAATTTCGCCGGAACGCGGCGTGGGCCAGGTTAAAATGTGTGTTCACTTCGCGCTTGAGCGTGACAGGTGACAAGCGGCTACCGGGGAAAAGCCGTCCGAAAAGTTGCTTTTCTTCCCCATTGAGATTGCCGCGATCCGCGACCGTATCGTCCGGAATATCCACATCCTCGTCCTTTTGCATATAGGCTTCGAGGCCTTCCTCGCGCAGGGCTTTCCAGTCGCCTGTCATGATGGCTTTGAACCCGGCCATGGTCATGTCGATAGCACTGTGTTCTTCTTTGTAGTCCACGTCTCGGTCCAGCGGCATCAGAACGGTCTTGCGCTTGTCGGCATCAATGGAGAGCCAATTTTTAGTGGCCAGCCCCATAAGTGTGGCAGAGAGGGCTTTGTGTCCGCTGAGGCCTCTGTAATAGATATAGCTGGCGGCAGCTGGGGAATAACCCTTTGGCGGTTCATAGTGAGCGAAGACAGCCCCTTTGGCTGGGTCGCGCCCGACCCTGTTCCAGGTCACATAATAGTAAAGCGCGATTCCTAGAAAAGAGAGGGACAGTAAAATCAAAGCGCCGTTGCGCAGCCACCAGATATATCGCTTTGTGCCTTCTTGTACGGGGCCGAACACGCCTTTCTCAAATTGCAAGGCAATGGTCATGCCGTGTTTGGGGGGCAGGGCCTTCGTGGTTTCAAATATAAACTGGCCGTCCTTTTCGTAAAAACGCGCGTCTCGACCTGTTGCACCGGTAGGGCCTGTAAAGACTTTATGCGTGATATATTGAGCCCCGTCGGGGACAGTGACTGTTGCCTTGGAAGCGGCGATTTCGAAAATGGATTTGTCGCCTGTCACATTCCAATAAATCTCGTCAAAACCATCCTCACGGCGAAGCTCATCCTTAACCAGATAGGTGATTTCATAGGTGTGAGACGTTTTGGGTAACCGTCTATCAGGGTCGCCAATGCGTAGGATGACAGCATTACCGTCGCGTTCGACCTCATAGGTCTCGCTTTCGTTGTTTCGGTCCACATCGCGAATTTTATACCGAACAGGGATTTTATGGCCTTGATTGTCCAACTGATACCTGGGTAGCTCACGAAAAATACCCCGCTTAATAACGCGGCCTTCGACAGTGACTGTGATGGTTTCCGTCACCAAAAGGTCACCATTTTGTTCAGCAACAATATTCACATCAAAGCGTTCGATGCGCTCTTTGGCAAAGGCCGAAATAGCGAAAAATTGAACACAGAAAACGAACAGGAATAGTCGAAATAGTTTCATATTATTGCCTCTCTACCAGCCACTGACTCCCCCCCCGCCGCCGCCGCCTCCAGAAGAGCCGCCTCCGCCCCCGCCAGATGAACTGGAGGATGAGCTATCATAGGACGAGCTGCTATAAGAGGAACTGTCATCATCGTCATAACTGCTATAGCTGCTACTACCGCTATCCGTATAAACAGGGGGCGGAACCGTTAAACTCCGTCTGACGACCTTGTCCATATCATCCATGTCACCTTGGAAATTCGTTATCGCATAATCGGCGAATTCGATTTCCATCTCGTCCCAAGGCATAACGGATTGAAAATAGTTAGTCCAAGGCTTCTCCAACTGAAGCGCAATGGCATAGGGAAGTAATTCCTGATATCGCTCCAGTGACATGGGTGGCGGCTTGCCGCCAATTTCATATGCGTTCAAATTATCGCCGTCCGCATGACGCAAATAAAGTTTCAGGCCCTCTATATAGTCAAAGAAGGATTGTCCCTTTTTGGTGCGGGCATGCATCTGGACCCAAAACAAGATGAAGGCACCGATCATGAATCCCGTAATGATGACCGAAATTTCCATGTATAAACCAGGGGGTTCGAAGAACGACAAAATAAAGAAATAAGAAAGACTGGCCAAAAAGGTTAGAAAAATGCGCCACCCGTTTTTCATATAATAACCGGTTCCATAACGTTTTTTGATGGTCTCTCGAAAACTATCATAGCCGTCATGGAACGCTGCATTATATTCTTCGCGCAAGAAGATGGCGTCGGATTCCTGGTGAGGGAATAGGGCGTCCTTTAGCGTATTTTCGTCTTGATCTAATTGACTATGCCCCAAATCTGCCAGAGGCGAAATTTCGGTCAAGCTGGGTGTGGTTCTGAGGTCTACGGACTTTTTGAACTGCAATGACTTCAATGTAGCATAAAGCGCCCGATGACCATCGCGACCCTTATTATAGATATAGCTGACAGCCGCCGCAGAGTAATCCGGTGGTGGAACATATCGCGGAAATACCGGCGCCGGCTTGGGATTGCGCCCATATTTGAACCAGATGGCAAAAAGAAACATTGAGAATGAAACAATCGCGAAAATCAGGAAAAACGGATTTCTAAAATGATAGGAGAAATAGTAGAGACGTGTACTCAGCGGTTGCTCAGCAAATACGCCCTTATCCCATTTTAGAGATACAGTGATACCTTCTCTGGGCCAGAACTGCTTTGTGGATTGAATGTGATAGAGATTGTCGCGTTTGGTAAGTGTAGCATCCTTAAATTTGAACCCCTGCCGTCCCGTATACATCTGGCTGTCTTGAAGTGTGAGACCCGGAGGTGTTTCAATGAAAATCTGAGCGTCGTGCATGTAGAAATTAACATCTGTGCCGATGACATTCCAATAGAGTTCATCTGCATCTTCAAACCGCCGGATTTCATCTTTCACCGTATAGGCAATCTCGTAAACATGGTCGCGTTGGCTGAGAAGATATTTGCCAATTCTAATGCGAAGCTTTTGAGGCTCGTTCTTACTATTCGGAAAAATTTTAAAGGGTTCAAGACTGCCGTTTCGTTTGATGTAATCCAGTTCGTAGCGATAGGCGATGTCATGCTCTTCAGACTTAAGCGAGGGCATAAAAGGTAAAAATGAGACAAGCTTCATTTTGTCCAGATAGGGCACTGTGACTTTTTTATGAAAAGGCAGGTCCCGGAAAATACCTCGGTTTATGTCATCCCAATCTGCGTGAACCGTGATATTTTCAATAATGTCGAGATCGCCATTGGGCTGAACTTTCATATAGACAATGTAAGACTTAATCTCTTCCGGGTGACCGCGGTAATCTCGCTTTCGTCGTTGTAAATTAAATTCTGCAAAAGGATTTCGAGTTGGAATGGATGCCTGCTCTATTTCAGAATCGCCGTAAAAAAAGACATCGACCTTCACTTTTTGCGCGGAGGCGTCCCAGTGCGATTGCGGCGCTTTGTACGAATTCTGAGCTGATGCGTTCAGGCTAAAGGCAAAGACACACAGAATCCCGGCCAGCCATATTAAAACAGCACGTCCGGTTCGCCGCATCAGCTGAAATCCGTATCGGGAACAATAGGCGCTTCGTCCATGTCGAAAAACTCACGGGTTTTAAATCCAAATGCCCGACTGACCAGGTTGACAGGGAAGCTTTGGACGAGCGTGTTTTTCTCTCTGACGGCACCATTATAAAACCGCCGCGCATATTCAATTTTGTTTTCTGTTTCCGTAAGTTCATCTTGTAAATCCAGAAAGTTCTGATTGGCCTTCAGGTCGGGATAGTCCTCAGCCAAAGCCATAACTTTGCCCAATGGCTTGCGAATAGCGCCCTCAGCGACGGCGCGCGTACTCATATCGCCAGCGCCCAAGGCGGTATTGCGCCGCTCTATCACTTCAGCAAAAAGCTGCCTTTCATGTTTGGCGTAAGCTTTGACGGTATCAACAATACGCGGGATCAAATCCGCACGGCGTTTGAGTTGAACTTCGATGTCCGACCAGCCGTTTTCTACAAGCTGGCGGGCGGCTACGAGCCGGTTAAAAACCCAGATAATGATCAAAAATAAAATGACCGGAATGAAAAATAATGCATAGCCCATGGGGGCGATATTATTCCACCTTGTCCTTAAATGGAAGTAGCAGTGACCAGAAAAGAAATCCGGGGTTTTTTGATTGATATTCCGAAAGGCCGATAGACATGTTCTGATGCCCGTCCCTGGGTTGTGGGGTATAAGTTTGGAACAAGCGGTCCCACAAAGAGAGACTGAAACCGTAATTGGAATTGGTCTCGGGCACGCGCACGGAATGATGCACACGATGCATATCGGGCGTGACCATAAAGACACGCAGCCAGCGATCCAGTTTGACCGGCAGGTTCAGATTTGAATGATTAAACATGGCGCAACCATTTAATAAAATTTCGAAAATCAAAACGGCCAGAACGGCAGGTCCGATGACGAAAACCAGACCGATCTTGTAGAGCATGGACAAAGCAATTTCGACAGGATGAAACCTCAGCGCCGTCGATGTGTCTATGTCACGGTCCGAGTGATGCACCTTGTGCAGGCGCCAAAGCAGCGGGATCTTATGGGTCGCGACATGTTGTACATAAATGGCAAAATCCAGAATAATGATGGCGGCCGCTATTTCCAACCAGGTGGGCAGCGCGGTCAGGTTAAAGAGGCCCCATCCATGAGCACTTGCATAGCCAGCTGCGACTATGGCCGTGACCGGGCCCATAACCGATATAACCACCGTATTGATGATGGTCATACTAAAATTTGTCAGCCATCGGGTCTGACGAGGGAGGGCCCTTCCGCGCCGCGGACTGAGAGATTCCCAAAGCACAAATATTGCCAGCAGACTGAGAAATATGCCCAGTCGTATCGTGCCGTCACTCAGTTCAAAATTCATAGGGCTTGGCTAGCGTATAAAGGTTCTTTTTGCCACTCACAAATGGCACTCGATTTTAAATATGCTTTAAATTTAATGTGATAGTCAAAATGTCATGAGTGAACCCAATATCATATTGGCGTGTTATGTAGCAGCGTTTGTGCTGGGTGCATTAAGCATGCGTTATAACACAATATCCAAATGGTGTTTCTGGCTGTTTATACCGGCGGCCTGGTTGTTTGCTATTTGGGCTCCTGAGTTTACCAATCTGACGGAACCCAATGATGACGGCTTTCTAACCTTTTATATGCAAATCTATGAGGATTTTTCTGCCGAGGCCCGACAGGCTGTCTTTATCGCGCCTGTTGTTTTTCTGGTGGGGCGGTTGATTTATTTCTTTTATGACTTCTACTTCGTCACGGAATATGTGGAAAGCAATGCCGATCGTAAAAAACGCGTTCGGGCCATGTTCGACCCGGCTGATTTTCAGTAATCTGTCACCCGCTTGAAGGGATTGTAGGTCATCCATAAGACCATCTTTATATTGTAATATTGAGCGGCCTCCGCTAACCCCCATGCGATTCCTAAATATAATCGCAGGACTGTCGACATGGCAAAGAAAAGAACCTGTCTGGTCACCGGCGCTTCGGCCGGAATAGGCGCGGCCATCGCCCGCGAATATGCCCGGCGCGGATGGGACCTGGCGCTGACCGCTCGCCGCGAAGAGCCCATGATTGAGCTGGCCACAGAGTTGAAATCTGAGTTCGGAACAACCAGTCATATTTTTCCACTGGATTTGTTTGCACCTGACGCCACGCAGGATCTCATGCGCCGTATTGATGCCAAGGGTCTGCACATAGACGGACTTGTCAATAATGCCGGCTATGGCCATCCTGACCAGTATCTGGACAGTGTGTGGGAAGAGCATGCCAATTTCCTGCAGCTTATGTTGCGAGCCCCCTGTGAACTCACTCATGCGGTTCTACCCGGCATGAAGTCTGAAGGCTTTGGACGTATTATCAATGTGGCCTCTTTGGCGGGGCACTTGCCGGGCTCTCGTGGACATACACTCTATGCGGCAGTGAAAAGTTTTCTGATTAAGTTCTCGCAAAGCCTGAATATGGAAGTGGAGCCGTTGGGCATTCATGTCTCAGCGCTTTGTCCGGGATTTACTTATAGTGAATTTCACGACGTCAACGGCACCCGCAAGGGGGTGTCCAAACTGCCCGATTATATGTGGATGGAAGCGGATGAGTGCGCCGAGCAAGGCGTCGAAGCCTGTGAACGCAACCGGGCGGTTTTTGTACCTGGGCGGGTAAATAAATCCATCGCCATCGCCGCCCGGCTTCTACCGGAACGCCTCGCTATGTCGCTCATGGCGAAGAACTCAGAGAAGATTCGAAAGGGATAAAATGGCAGACCCAAGACTATATGTGGCCCTTGACTTGCCGAGTATTGAACAGGCCCGGGATATGGTGGAGCGATTAGGAGACAGTGTTGTGTCTTATAAAATCGGACTGCAGCTCTTACCCTTGGGCGGGGCTGAATTTGGTCGGGAACTGGCGGCGATGGGCAAGAATGTTTTTCTGGATTTTAAACTTCATGATATTGATGCAACGGTGGAAAAAGCCACCAGATCGATTTCGAATATTGGGGCGGATCTGTTGACGGTACATGCGCGTCCTGACGTCATGAAAGCCGCTGCGAAAGGCCGTTCGGGCCGTTTGAAAATTCTCGGTGTAACTGTTTTGACGTCACTGGATGAACAGGCGCTCATCGATATCGGTTATCATCATACCGCCGAAGAACTCGTACTTCATCGTGTTCGGCAGGCTGTCGATGCCGGCATAGACGGGGTTGTCTCCAGCCCGCTGGAAGCAGGCAAAATCCGGGCCATGGTGCCGGATGATTTTCTAATTGTTACACCCGGTGTCAGAATGGCCGGGAATGATGTAGGCGATCAGAAACGTGTGGCGACGCCGGGAGTGGCGATACGGGCAGGCGCATCTCATATTGTTGTAGGCCGCCCGATTACGCAATCCAACGACCCGAAATCCGCCGCCGAGGCCATTACGGCGGATATGGCTAAGTAATAGAGCTCATAAAAAAAGCCCCTCGCGAGGAGGGGCTTAATGTCAAACTCTTTTGACTACCAGCCGCAGCCGCCGCGCATCCATGGCGGGGGCGGAGGTACCATTGGGCCGCCGCACATGCGGGGTCCAAAGCCTGGACCGAAAACAGGGCCAGGTACCGGCGTTGGTACAGGGACTGGAACTGGAATAACCGGTGTCGGTACGGGATATCGCACATAAATAATCGGACGCACAACGCGCACTGTATTTGGTGCACCGTAGTGATAACGTACAGTCGATGTGTTTTGCTTCATTACCTGATAGCAACCCAGAACGGATTGGCCAGATTGAAGACCTTGAACATCAACAGGACATGAGGTTGGCGCCAAGGATTCATTGGCGCCCAGACCGGCAATTGAAATATTTCCGTTGGTCGACGCCGTTGATGAAAATGGAATATATTGCGGAGCACTGGCGTATGACAGAGGCTGCATGGTTGTCGAGCCGTTTGAGCCGCAATACAAACTGCCATTGCCACATCCTGCATTCGCGGAAACTGTAAAGCCTAACGCTGTTACAGCTGCCAATGCACCTTTTATCAGGACAGTTGGTTTCATGATGATACCTTTCAAACTAATTTCCACATTACGTCTGCAATTATCGTGCAAACTCAAGTGACTTCGCGTCAAAGGCGAATAAAAGCCCGCAAGAGGCAGGCTAAATTCTACTAATGGCCGTAACGGCTACTGCTATAGCGAGATGACGGCACGGTTACCCGTTGCGGTGCTGACGTGCCATAACGCTGTGTTCCACTCATAACCGGGGCAGGGGCCATCGGCATGGGTACGGATTGGCAGCTTTCGACAACGCCTGTCGGGACAGGTGTTGGTAAGCCAATAACAGGCGATTGAACCTGGAGGCGCGGCGCTTGACGCTTACAGATTACCTGCGTGGCCTGCATGCCGCCCATCATAGTTGGGCCTGATACTTTTTCATAATAAGTGCCATCACCGGCCATGGAACCCGGATATACATTGCCTTGTGGGGGCATAGTAACTGTATTTGATACCATGCCGACAACATTCCCAGACCGCGTTGGCGGCATTGTGATTGTTCGTGACATTGTTGGAGGCATAGTCACCGTGCTGGCCGTTGAATATCCACCCGACATCATAGACGGATGCGGGACCGTTCCGCCTGACACGACCGGCTGCGGCTGTGTCATGCCGCCATTGAGAACAGCCGTTGCATTAGCATGTGAGCGGTCTACGATAGAGGTCGGAATATGGGCGATACCCGGCGTCAGCTCATTGGAGCCATATGTACGCGGGATAAATTTGCTGGGGTCATAGCCGCCACCAATCGCGACGACGCGTTCGGTCACCTGAGGAGCAGGTGGTGCAATAACAGGCGCTGGTGCGACGACCATGGGCGCGGGTGGAGCAATAACAGGAGCCGGTGCTGGGGCTGCTGAGGTTTGACCACAATAATGAGTCGACTCTGGTGTGCAGCCGCCCGTAAATCCGCTGGGGCTGTCCGTGATAGCCGGACCACCGTGAGCCCCGTGAATGCGTGTGATATTGACGCTGGGTGTGCCTAAAAACTGTACAGTTCGCAGATTGCTCATTGGTCCCTGTGCATAGATATGGCTGGGATCAATGGAGGGTGCAGGCGCGGGATGTGCGACAATAGCTGGCGCACAATTTGGACCGCCAGATCCATAGCGACAGTCGCCGGCCAACGCACTGTTTGCCATTAAACTCAGACTTAAGCCGCTGGTAATTGCAGCTAATTTAATCACCTTACGCATATGCGCGTTCTCCTCTTAAGGGCTTTTGCCCGTCACTAGCCTGCCGAAGCAGTAATAATTTCAATTCGAGGATGCGTTAAAAATCGTAAGCGATGCCGCCACGTTCCCAGTCCCCATATCGGGTAGGTTCCGCTCCCTCGGGTCCACCAGATTCTTTTGGACGTTCCGAGGCTTGCGCTTTACGGGCTTGACGACGGGCCTCGGCTTCTTCCAGTGCCCTGCGAGCAGCAGGGGACAGTTTTTTACCAGGCGCGGCGTTGGCTTTTGTCTCTTTTGACATAGCCTCCACTAAGCGCAGTAATGTCGAAACGTCAATCAAAACTGACCGACCTTTGACCCAAACTGGTACAGGAAGAGCCATAAAAATTGATTAAGTCCGTGTAGACGCTTTATTAACCATAATTCCGCTGATAGTGGGCGCTATGAATTATAAAAATAATACTGATAAACCCACCAGCAGGGGCGTTGCCGTTCGGGCGCTCGGGCGCATTCTTTCGGCTGGCGAATTGTTAGAGGAAACTTTGTCCGGAAATCGGCAGTTTTCGGAGCTGGAGCCGCGAGACCGGGCTTTTGCCCGCCTGCTGGTTTCAACCACTTTGCGCCATTTGGGACAGATTGACAAAGTCATTAGCGGGTTTGTCTCGCGAACGCCGCCAGAATTTGTCATGAATGTTCTGCGGATTGGTGCCGCGCAAACTCTGGTTTTAGGCACAGCAGATCACGCTGCCGTCGGCGAGAGTGTGGATTTGGTCAAAACGCATCGAAAATACGGAAAGTTTTCCGGGCTCATAAATGCAGTCCTGCGCAAGATTACTCAGACCGGTCGTACCAAAATGGCACAGTCGGCGCCTCGCGATAACATCCCCGCCTGGATTTATAAAAGCTGGGAACGCAGTTTCGGGCGCGGCGAGGCCCGGCAAATGGCGCTCGAATATCTCAAAGTACCGCCACTTGATATTACGGTAAAATCAGATCCCGAAGGCTGGGCGGAGAAACTGAGTGGTGAAGTGGTCTTTGGGAAGACAGTTCGTTTAAAAAATGCAGGCCGCATCCCAGAACTCGAGGGATTTGAGGATGGCGAGTGGTGGGTACAGGATCTATCATCCACCTTGCCCGTTCTGAGTATGGGGGATGTGACGGGAAAACGTGTTCTGGATATGTGCGCCGCACCGGGCGGGAAAACCCTGCAATTAGCCAGTGCCGGTGCCAAGGTCACAGCGCTTGATCGCTCAGGCCCGCGTTTAAAGCTTTTGCAGGAAAACCTTAAACGAACGCAGCTCTCGGCCACGCTCCATGAAACGGACGCTGTCAGCTGGGATAATGGAGGTGAGCTGTTCGATATAGTTCTGTTGGATGCACCTTGCAGTGCGACCGGAACCTATCGGCGTCATCCTGATGTGCTCCATCATAAAAGCCATGGGCAAATGGGCGAGCTCATCAAATTACAGAGACGTTTAATATTTTCTGCAGTTGAAAAATTGCGTCCAGATGGTCTTTTAGTGTATTGTACATGTTCCTTACAGGTGGAGGAAGGCGAGGATCAGATAGATCATTTCTTGCAAAAAAAGAATGATTTCGAAGTGATTCGTTTTTCCGACGAAAAATGGCGTGAGTTTGGGAACTCTGGCGGGTATTTGCGGCTTTTACCTCACCAAATAAGGGAAAAAGGTGGCTTGGATGGGTTCTTTATAGCCCGCCTGAGCAGAAAGAACTGAGAAACGTAAACCGAAAATCAACGTTTTTTGGTCTAAAAGTTGCAATAGAGGACAGCAAATGTTTCAAAATGGGAGGCCTGATATGGGCACGAATGTCTTAAAGCGTAATAGCCTGCTGGTTATTATGGGGGTCGCAGGACTCACTTTATCCGCTTGCGCCAGCAAGGGACACACTAGCGACCGTTACGGTAGCATCTATGATTATGAAAGCGGCGCATCATGCGACAGCCCGCGTTACGGTTGTGAAGCCATTGTGGCTCAGCCGGCTCCGCAGGCTTACCAAGCACCTGTTTATCAGGCACCTGTTGCTGCACCGGTCCAAGGCGTTGTTTACGCGGATTGCTCACAAATCGGTGGTTGTACACAAAGTGCGCCGGTTTATCAGCAGCCAACATATGCACAGCCGACACAGACCTATTCTTCAGGAACAAGTTATTCCAGTGGGTCATCTTCTTATGTGACACAGACATCAGGCGGATCCGTCGATTGTCCAGCGGGCACGACACTGCAGTCTGACGGCACATGTTTACAGGGCGGTTCTTATAGCGGCTCGACATCCACCTCTACTTATTCATCAGGCAGCACGACCTCATACGGTTCAGGTTCCAGCTATGTCGGTTCAAGCTCCGGCGGTACAGCTGATTGCCCAGCCGGCACAACATTGCAGTCTGACGGCACTTGTATGCAAGGCGGATCAGGTTCGTATGGTAGCAGCTATTCTACAGGCAGCTACACATCAGCTGTCACAATGCCTCCGACAATGGATACAAGTTCGGGTCCGGTTCTTTGTCCAGCCGGAACAGTGATGCAGTCTGATGGTACCTGCATGCAGTCAGGTTCCAGCACGACAGGCAGCTATGGTAGCTACACCTCTTCTGGTGGTTACACAGCCAATGATTACCTGCCAATCCGCAAGTAATCCTTGCTAACAAAATTTGAAAGCCGCGCCATTGAGCGCGGTTTTTTTATGTCTGACTTTTTAAGTGTCCAGATTAACAGATTCATCCGAATATTTCCGAACGGCGCGCCAGAACCAAAGCCCGGCTCCCAGCAGTAGGAAAAAAGGAAGTCCCCAGAGCAGAAATGTACTGGGTTTAAACGGTGGTTTCAGCAATATAAAGTCACCATAGCTTTCATGCAGCTCTTGGATGATTTCTTCATCAGTCCGACCTTCTTTGAGACGCTCCAGGATGATAAACCGCATATCTTCTGCGGCCGTTGAGGGCGACTCTTCGATGGATTGATTTTGACAGGCAACACACCGCAATTGGCGCCCGATCGTCTTGGCGCGGCGTTCTATCTCATCGTCGGAAATTTCAACAGAAGGCGGTGTTTGCGCAAAGCTGATGGCGGGCATTCCCGTCAGACAAGCCGCTGCAACAAGACTGAACACAACAGATCTCATTTCGCCTCCAAGGCGGCAATACGGGGCCGAAATTCCGTTTCCCACGCCTCTGCGGTCATGATGCCGTCATGTCTGAAAACGAAACGTCCGTCCTGATCCAGCAGATAGGTTTCCGGGGCTTTGACAACACCCATTTTCGATACTAGGCCGCCATGATTGACAAATATCACAAAGTCATAAGGGTCGCCCAAGCGGCCAAGCCAGCGCTGCGCCTCTTCCCGCGAATAGCTTCTTTGCCACGCCAGACCCACAACGCGCGCCTGTCCTGTTTGAGCAATTCTGGTGATTTCAGGATGCTCGACGGCACAGGGCGGGCACCAGGTCCCAAAGACATTGATAAGCGTAATTTCACCTTTGACATGCTGGGCGGTGAGGATGCGGTTGTCGTCGTATAATTCAGAGTGTTCGAAATCAGGGATGATCTTGCCTTCCATGGCAAAGCTCAATGTTTTGGTGTCACCTTTGAGCAGGGCCCAGGCTAATCCAGCGATCATCAAGCCGAAAATAATAACAGGTATCAGCGCTTTTTTCATGATGCCGCGTCCTCATCCATGTTCGATTTGGTCCTGAGTCGACGGTCGGCCAAAGAGACAAAACCGCCTAACGCTATCATCAAGGCCCCCAGCCAGATCCAGATCACAAAAGGATGGTAATTCACTTTGATGATGACGCCGTCTTCATTGATGTCGGACATGGTTACAAACACTGTATCCTTGATGCCCATTTTAAAGCCGGCTTCGGTTGTGCCCGTGCCGAACTCTCCTTGACGCCGGTCGGGATAGTTACGGTTCTCTGTGATAAGTGGCCATAACGGGCGCGAACCGTGGGAGACCATAACTCTGGCGGCTGTGACCTGATAATTCTCGCGCAGGCCCTGGGACAAATCTGTCAGTTCAAAACTATATCCTGCCAGTTCCATGGTATCGCCAATTTTCAAACGTCGGGTTTTGTCGAGCTCTCCGCTGCTGAGCAGGGTGATCGCCAGTGTCATAACCGCCAGGCCCATATGCCCCAGAACAAATCCGTAAAAGGATGCTGATTGCCGGCCCAAAATCTTTCGCCGAACCCAGATAACGGCCAATGTACCGACTATAAGATAAAGCCCGATGGCGATGCCAATACTGGCGAGTGCGCTATAGCCGGTTACAAGTCCGATAAAAAAACCAACCGCAAGCGCCGGCAGTGATTTTTTTATGAGCGAGACCAATCGCGCCGAAGAATCGCGCTCCCATTTCAAATGTGGGCCGATGGCCATAATCAAAATAAGCATCAGCATGATGGGCACAAAGGTGATATTATAGAAAGGTCGCCCGATACTGATATCTGTATCAAATGCCCCCTTCTGATAGACGGGATAAAATGTGCCCAGAAATACGGTCGCGGTCAGGACGATCAATAAGAGATTATTGGCGACCAAAGCCCCGCTCCGTGATAATGGCTCAAACCGATCATGGGCCTGTAGCGTTTTATAGCGGGCAGCATAAAGGGCCAGGGCTCCGCCCGTGACGACACCTAAAATTATTAATAGGTAAACACCCCGGGCCGGGTCGTCGGCAAAGGCATGCACGGAGGTCAAAAGGCCTGAGCGTACAACAAATGTGCCAATCAGGCTGAGACTGAATGTTGTAATTGCCAGAAGCACGGTCCAGCTCGGCAGAGAGCCTCTTGTGCTCAGAACCAGTATAGAGTGCACGAGCGCCGTCGCAGCGAGCCATGGCATAAATGATACATTTTCTACCGGGTCCCACATCCACCAGCCTCCCCAGCCTAATTCGTAATAGGCCCAGAAACTGCCCAGTGCGATTCCAATGGTAAGGAAGCTCCAGGCCAGCAATACCCAGGGACGTAACCAACGCGCCCAGGCCCCGTCGACCTTTCCACCAATAAGAGCCGCACAGGCCAGAGACAATGACAGAGAGAAACCCACATAGCCCAAATAGAGAAATGGCGGGTGGAAGGCCGCGGCAGGGTCTTGCAAAACCGGATTAAGGCCGGCCCCTTCATAGGCAGCGGGTATAAGCCTTTCAAAAGGGTTGGATGTCAGAACCGTAAAACCAATAAACCCAAAGCTCAGAAGGCCTTGTATGGCGATGGCGCGGGCTTTGAGCGGTTTAGGCAGGCTTTTCCCGAATAATGGCAGCATGGCCCCGTAAACTGAGAGGACAAAGACCCAAAGCAGTATTGATCCCTCATGATTGCTCCAGATTGCCGTGATCTGATAAAGGAGGGGGGTTTCGCTATCGGAATGACTGGCAACCAGTTTTACGCTGAAATCCTGTCCGATAAAACTGGCACCCAGGGCCGCTATAGATCCGGTCAAAGCGAGACAATGGAGCAGGGCAGCCCGGTCTCCAAACGCCATCATAGGGATATTATTGCGATGGGCACCCAACATTGGAATGACCGCCTGCGCCAGAGAAATCATGAGCGCGGCGATGAGCAGGATATGGCCCAGTTCGACTATCATGGTTCGCTTCTAGGGGATTGGTGATGGGACGCAAGTCACGCAAGGTCGCAGAGGCCCATGAAATTCCCGAGAATTCCGCCGCTATTTCAGTTGACCATTAAGTGAGTTTTCCATATAGGGCGGGTCTTGTCGCGATAGCGGCCTGTCATCTGTGCCCAGGTG
>JAHDEZ010000071.1 GCA_020628425.1 Hellea sp.
GCAAACTGGGCATTTCTCAAGCTCAGGTTCGCGCAGCCCTTGATAGTTTTGGCGGCGTGAAGCGACGTTTCACACATGTGGGTGATTGGAACGGCGTTCGGATTATCGACGATTATGGCCATCATCCCGTAGAAATTGCGGCCGTTTTACAGGCGGCTCGTCAGGTTTGCGATGGCGCCGTTCATGCGGTCATGCAGCCGCACCGGTATTCGCGTTTATCCGATTTGTTTGATGAATTTTGTCAGTGCTTTAATCACGCCGATCAGGTATATATTTCTGATGTCTATGCAGCTGGCGAGCAGCCGCTGGACGGCATAAATGGCCCGTCATTGGTTGAAGGTATTCGTGATCATGGCCACCGCAATGTGCAATTGATTACCAAAGAAAATCTAGCTGAAAATCTTAAGCCCAATCTCAAGCCCGGTGATCTAGTCGTGTGCTTGGGGGCAGGTGATATCACCTATTGGGCGGCCGGTTTGGCCGACGGTTTGGAGCAGGTTTGATGTCACTGATTGAGCGTTTGCCATCTGTTCGCGGCAAGCTCTCGGCTGACGTGACCTTGGCACCTTATACTTGGCTCCGCGTCGGCGGCCCAGCAGATGTATTATTCATGCCGAAGGACGAAGCCGATTTGGCCTTGTTTTTGTCCGCAACGCCCGATGACATTCCTGTTCAGGTCTTAGGTGTCGCCTCGAATACACTAGTGCGAGATGGTGGTGTCAGGGGGGTGACCATTCGATTAGGACCAGCATTCGCCAAAATCGAAATCGACGGAACGACGGTTACAGCAGGGGCTGCCGCACTCGATAATAAAGTTGCCAAAACAGCGGCAAAGGCTGGGGTCGCCGGATTGGAGTTTTTTGCAGGTATTCCGGGTACGATTGGCGGGGCTCTCCGGATGAACGCTGGCTGCTATGGTTCTGAAACTAAAGATGTTTTGCGCTCAGTGATTGCCATTGATCGCGGAGGTCGCAGACAAGAGATGACCTTAGACGATATGCAATATAGCTATCGGCATTCGGGGGCTGCCAGCGATCTGATTTATACGCAAGCCGTGTTCGCAGGATCAACTGACAAGCCAGCGGATATCGAGGCCCGTATTGCGGACATCACCGCCCGCCGAGAGGAAAGCCAGCCCATCAAGGAAAAGACCGGTGGCTCGACGTTTAAAAACCCGGACCCGGATCAATCGGGCGGACGGGGCGCTTGGAAAGTGATCGACGCCGCTGGCGGTCGGGGCTTTAGGGTCGGCGGGGCTCAGATGAGTGAAAAGCATTGTAATTTCATGATCAATACTGGCGAGGCCACAGCCGCTGATCTGGAAAACCTGGGTGAGACAATCCGCGCTATGGTGAAAAAAAGCGAAGGCGTCGACCTAGATTGGGAGATTAAACGGATTGGAGACTCGAAATGAGTAGACGCATAGCGGTTCTTAAAGGTGGTATGTCGCCGGAACGTGATGTGTCGCTTGTGTCAGGGGAAGCTTGTGCCAAGGCTCTCAGAGAAGAAGGTTTTGATGTCATCGAAATCGATGTCGGTCATAATCTTTGGGAGCAACTCCATGCCGCCGATCCAGATGTTGTATTCAATGCACTCCATGGTGAGTGGGGTGAAGACGGCCGCGTTCAGGGTGTTCTCGATCTTTTCGGCGCGCCTTACACCCATAGCGGGGTTATGGCTTCAGCTTTAGCCATGGATAAACATAGAGCCAAGGCCGTTCTACGCGACGTCGGTATTACCGTTCCAAAGGGCACTTTAGCCGAGCGCATGTCTGTGGCCGAGGCTCACCCTATGGATCCGCCTTATGTGGTCAAACCCAATGCACAAGGGTCGAGCGTCGGTGTTTATATTGTCAAAGATGGTGCTAATACGCCGCCTGTAGACGTAGCGGCGAATGAGGCCATGGGCGATCTGGTCTTGGTCGAAGAATTTATCCCAGGTCGGGAGCTGACGGTATCGGTCATGGACGGTAAGGCATTGACGGTCACCGAGATTATCCCAACCAGAGGCTGGTATGATTTTGAGGCTAAATATGCCGATGGCGGTTCTCGCCATGTCGTCCCAGCCAAAATTCCTCAGGAAGTCGAAGAATTATGCAAAACCTGGGCGCTTCTAGCCCATGAAACCCTCGGATGTCGGGGTGTCACCCGCTCTGACTTCAGATTTAATGATATTAATGACGACTTAAGCGATATCGTAAACAAAATCGTAATGCTTGAACTCAATACTCAACCCGGAATGACGCCGACGTCACTCGTGCCTGAACAGGCCGAGTATCTCGGCATGACTTTTGGCCAGCTTTGTCGCTGGATTGTTGAGGATGCTTCATGGCCACGATAAAACGTGTTAGCCCGTTAAAACCAGGATTGAGAGGCGCCCGTAACTGGATGACAGCCCAGGTACGGACCGCGCAATACTCCCGAGGGCGAATGCTTCGTTTCATTGGCAGCCTATTGTTGGTGTCTATACTTATTATTTTCTCGGCCTTGTGGTTAGCGGGTCTATTACCGGATGCGCAGAAATCGGGGCGCGACTTTGTTAAGAATCGTCTCGTAAAAATGGGATTTGTTGTCGAACATGTGGATGTCATCGGCGAAGGCGCGATCAGTGAAAATGATGTCAGGCGTGCCTTGGGTATTTCTGGCGGAGACTATCTTTTTGAGGCGAATTTAAAACAGGCTCAGTCACGGATCGAAGATATTACTTGGGTCGAGCGCGCTGTCGTTAGACGTCTTTGGCCGGATAGAATTGTCGTTCAGATTATAGAGCGCAAGCCATATGCGCTGTGGCAGAACAATGGCGAGTTTTTTCTGGTTGACGATAAAGGTACCATTATATCCGCTGCATCAATGGAGGCCTACCCGAATCTCAATTTAATTGTCGGACCTGATGCACCTGCGAATTACGCTGATTTTAAACGTGATTTATCTGAGTATTCTTTGATAGTTAGTCGGGCAACAGCGTTAGTTCATCACAATACAGGTCGCTGGGATATTATATTGGACAATGGCGAAATGCGTATCAAGCTTCCGGCAGATAACTTCAGAGACAGGCTGTCACATCTGCAAAAACTGCAAAATTCCCATCTTGTTCTTGATAGAAATATCGGGGTCATTGATTTGCGGCTTTCAGACAGGATTATATTATCCCCAAGCGTCGAGGAGCCTGCCTAAACCATGCTCTCCGGGGGTAAACACCGTAAGGCCGAAACGCATGCTGTGCTGGATATTGGCTCCAGCAAAGTTGTTTGTTTAATTGGACAATCCGACCCTAATCTTGGAGTCCGCCTGATTGGTTCGGGTTTCGGGGTAAGTGCAGGGCTGAAATCCGGCGCGGTCGTCGATATGGCGGCCGTGGCCCAAGGGGTTAGGACCGCTGTTGAAAACGCAGAGAAAGAAGCAGGTCTTGCCGTCGATAAGGTCGCAGTCAATATAGCTGTTAGATCACTACGTTCCGAGCATCTGACCGTACAAACAGAGTTTGCCAGCGGAGAAGTTGCGGATCGCGATTTGCGCCGATTAATAAACTCCTCTCTTTCAGAATTTGCCCAACCCGAGCAAACCATTCTTCATGCATTGCCTTTGAGCTGGAGCGTAGATGGTGAGCATAAGGTTCAGGAGCCAAGAGGCATGTATGGGCGATCATTGGGTGTGGATATGCATTTTGTTCTCGCCGGCGTCGGGCCTTTGCGAAATCTCGCTCATTGTATTCAAAGCTGCCATTTGAGTATCAAATCTGTTTCCGTTTCCCCTTACATGGCCGGGCTCTCCGTTTTAACGGACGACGAAAAAGACTTGGGCGTAACCCTAATTGACCTGGGGGGAGGTATTACATCTGCGGCTGTGTTTAGAGATAATGCTCTTGTTCATGTTGAAACGTTACCGGTTGGCGGACGAACTTTGACTAAGGATATTGCCAGGGGACTAACGACACCTGCAGAAGCTGCCGAACGCATAAAATTACTATATGGGTCGGCTTTGCACGGGGCAGATGATGATCTTGTTCAGATACCTTGTCCGCCCATGGGTGCACAGGACATGTTACATCATGAGCCGAAATCGCTTTTGACAGGAATTATCCGCAGCCGAGTAGAAGAAATTTTCGAGATTTTAAGGGACCGTCTGAGTGAAAAAGGTCTAGACGTATATTCAGGCCGCCGAATTGTCCTTACGGGTGGCGGGGCGCATTTGACAGGTGTCAGAGAGCTGGCCGAGTTGATTTTCAACAAACGTGCAAGGATAGGGCGCCCGCACGGTGTTCTCGGGTTGAAAGACTCTCTCTCAGGTCCGGCCTTTGCTGTTGCAACCGGACTCTTGAAGTATCAATTTTCTAGGGACTCTGAAGTGATTTCAGGGCCGCCAGATCTTACCGGGCGCCGCTATATGCGCAAACGATATAGTGGCGGCAGTATTGGGCGATCATGGCAGTGGTTGCGCGAAAATTTCTAATAATTTCCTGCTTTCGTTTACGATTTCAACCAAAAATTAAGACCTGCTTAACGGATTTCCGGCACATCTTAACCAATTGGAAAGCATAGAATCAGGGCGAGCCATGAGTATTAATTTATCACTTCCTAAGTCTGCGGACATAAAACCTCGCATCGTTGTAATAGGTGTGGGCGGAGCCGGTGGTAACGCCGTGAACAATATGATCGACTCAGGGCTTGAGGGTGTGGAGTTTATCGTCGCCAACACGGATGCGCAGGCCTTAGCTTTTTCAAAGGCGGATAGACGTATTCAAATGGGTACGGGGATTACACGCGGTCTAGGCGCTGGAATGAAGCCCGAAATCGGCGAGCAATCCGCCGAGGATGCACTTCCTGAAATTCTCGAGCACCTCGAAGGTGCTCATATGCTCTTTGTTGCTGCCGGTATGGGCGGTGGAACCGGCACGGGGGCGGCCCCCGTAATCGCGAATGCGGCTCGGGAACGCGGCATTCTGACTGTAGCCATTGTAACCAAGCCTTTCCAGTTTGAAGGATCTCGCCGGATGTCTATTGCCGAGTCGGGCATTGACCGCTTGTCCGCGGCTGTGGATACGCTGATTGTTATTCCGAACCAGAACCTGTTCAGAATAGCGACTGAACAGACAACAATGACCGACGCATTTGCTTTGGCTGATGAAGTCCTGAATTCAGGCGTTCGAGGTATTACTGACCTTATGGTTGTGCCTGGGCTGATTAACCTGGATTTCAATGACGTTCGAACGATCATGGACGAAATGGGTAAGGCCATGATGGGAACGGGAGAAGCGACTGGCGAACGCCGGGCTGTGGAAGCGGCTGAAAGCGCTATTTCCAATCCACTTCTTGATGATGTTTCACTTAAGGGCGCGCGGGGTGTGTTGATTAACATCACGGGCGGAAAAGATCTGACTTTATATGAAGTAGATGAAGCCGCCGAGCTCATTCGCTCACAAGTGGATGATGATGCCAATATCATCGTCGGATCTGCTTTGGATCCCGATCTGGACGGTATCGTAAGGGTATCCGTTGTGGCAACAGGCGTTGGCGGCACCGAAGGCGTTTCCCCTGTTGTTCAATCCAGCCTGAATTCCAATATCTCCCGCTTACGGGAAAGCGCGACGTCTCTTAGAGCAACCAAGGAACCCATTGCGATAATCGATGAAGGCGATATACCCTCATTGGAAGAGATAGAGGCGCAGATCGAACCCGATTATGTGCGTGAGGCCCGGACAGAACCTGAGGCTGTCTCACCACCGCCGATGCCCGAGGTTAGACCGCAAGCCCCGATCCCGGCGCCGAAACCAACGGCAGAAATACCTGAGCCGGTACCTCAAAAGGTGATTAAAAGACCACTATCGACCTTTTTCGGAAAGAAGAAAACGATCCCAGTCGCCAAAACGCCACCTGCACGCCCTAAAACTCAAAATACGGGAGATTTGTTTGGCGAAGATGTTGAGGATGATTTGGAGATCCCGGCATTTCTGAGACGACAAAGCCGTTAGGCAAAAACGTTTTTTTAAGCTCCGCTAAGCGGAGCTTTTCTCTTTTTGGGTGATACACCTTGAGAAAGGTGTAAATGACTGCATTGTAATCTTGCGTAACAATCGGAAACAGGTCTTTTATTGCGACCGTCAGCACAGGCTGATACGTATAATGCAATTATTAAGGATGTTTAGGTGACTCCAGTCCGGCGACAGTCGACAATCAATGCCCCTGCGGTTTGCGCGGGTATCGAGCTTCATGGCGGGGAGCACACTCGTATCGTTCTCAAGCCAGCCAGTGTTGGTCAAGGTATCGTCTTTGTCCGGTCAGACATTACGGATCGTGACAACCGCATCACCGTAAGTCCTCAAGCCGTCACCAGCGTCAAAAATTGTACCACGCTTGCAAACTTAGCCGGAGCTCGGGTGTCAACAATAGAACACCTGATGGCTGCTCTTGCGTCAGTCGGAATAGATAATTTGACCATAGATATTGATGGTCAGGAACTACCAGCACTGGATGGAAGTAGCGAGCCCTTTTTGAAATTGATCGAACAGGTGGGGATTTGCAAACAACCCGCTCCGAGACGCTATGTCCAAATCTTGAAAACTGTAGAGTTGGAGTTGGGAAACAGTAGAGGGCTTATAGAGCCACATGATAACCTCTATCTGGACGTAACTATCGATTTTGAAGATCAAGCCATCGGTCTGCAGCGCATGGAAATAGAACCGGATACCCGGTCTTTTAGAGATAGATTGGCCTCGGCACGAACCTTTGCTCGGGCCCATGAAGTTGCTGCCTTGAGAGAGGCCGGCCTCAGTAAAGGCGGGTCTTATGACAATGCGGTTGTTGTTGATGGGGACAAGGTACTAAATCCCGGAGGCTTACGCTTTAATGATGAATTCGTACGCCACAAGGCTCTCGACTTGATGGGAGATTTATATCTCGCGGGCCCGATATTAGGTAAAGTTACGACCATCCGTGGCGGACATGCGCTCAACCACGCTTTAATGACGAAATTATTTGCGGATGCGGAGGCCTGGAAATTTGTCTCAATGCCGTCAGAAAATACCGATTTAGACTGTGATTCTGTGCTTGCCTAACATTATTCTCACTTTTCCCCGCAGAGTTTCTCAGCTACAAGCCCAATCCTGATAATAAGATAGAATCAAATAGGGCCTTCCCATGCCATCACATCGTTCAATTAAATTAGCAGCCGCGCTTGCGTTATCTGTTTTGATAACAGGCTGTTCAATCCTCGGGGGCACTGATCGCCGGGAACGTCTGGCTTATGTTGAGAGACCTGCAGAAAATATCTATAACGAAGGCATGGATCAGATGGAGCGCAATGATCTCGGCAAAGCCCGGTTATTGTTTCAAGAAGTTGAGCGTCAGCATCCTTTCTCAAAATGGGCGCGTCGCGCTATGTTGATGACAGCCTATGCGAATTACCTTGCAGCAGATTATGAAGAGGCGGTCTCGACAGCCCAACGTTTCATCAGTCTTCATCCTGGTAATGAAAGCACGCCCTATGCGTATTATTTGATCGCTATGTCCTATTACGATCAGATTTACGATGTGGGTCGAGATCAAGCGACAACCACAAGCGCAGAAGCCGCCTTACAGCAGGTCGTGCGGCGTTATCCTGATAGTGACTATGCACGGGATGCATTGCTTAAGCTCGAGCTGACTCATGATCATCTGGCAGGTAAGGAGATGTCTGTTGGACGTTACTATCTTAGGGAAAATCAGCAGCTTGCTGCCATTGGCCGTTTTAAAACGGTCGCGAGAGAGTTCGAAACCACGTCTCATGTTGAAGAAGCCATGCATCGCCTGGTCGAATCCTATGTGTCTTTAGGAATTATCGAAGAAGCTAAATTAGTCGGTTCTGTGTTGGGTTATAACTATCCAAACAGTGAGTGGTATAGTGATAGCTATGATCTCTTGCAGCGTTTTGGGATTGATCTAAATGAAGAAGTAGCACGCGCCAAAGACCCGAGTTATTTCCGACGTTTGCGGGACCGCATTTTCTAAATGCTTTCGGGGCTATCAATCCGAAATGTAGTTTTGATTGAAGCCCTTGATCTGGACTTCAAGACAGGATTAACGGCCCTGACGGGGGAGACCGGGGCAGGTAAATCCATTATCCTAGATGCCTTATCCATGGCGACGGGGGCGCGGTCTGAAAAGGGACTTGTGCGTTCTGGAACAGATAAAGCGCAATGTACGGCCAGTTTTGACCTATCGACAGATCATCCAGTCTGGCGCGTTTTAAAGAACGCTGATTTCGAAGTTGATGGTTCCAGGGAATTAATTTTACGCCGCGTCATTAGTGCAGACGGCCGAAGCAAGGCTTATGTGAATGATACGCCTGTCAGTATTCGCCTCTTATCAGAGCTTGGTGAGCAACTTGTCGAGGTTCACGGGCAGCATGACGGTCGGGGATTGCTGGATCCGTCCCAGCATATCGTTATGCTGGATAATTTTGGCGGATATACGCGCGAAATTCAGGATGTTGTTAAAGCCCATGGGGATCGGCAAGCCGCATTGGAGGCTTATGAAGACCTCAAGACGCGCGCCGAAAAGGCCGAAAACGATCGTGACTATTTTTCCTACGCCTTGGAAGAGCTGGACCGTTTGGATGTCAGCGCCGGAGAAGAGGCAGACCTGGCCAGTCGGCGGCGCTTTCTTCAAGGGGCAGAGAGCGCCTTGCAGGAGCTAACAGCTGCTGAAAATGCCATGGGTGGTGGTGAGTATGAGGCTCGTGTGGCGACGGCTTTGGCCGGTATAGAACAGGTGCGTTCTAAAATCGGTGATACAGACGAAGCCGCTGTAACCGCCTTGGGTGGGGCTGCGGAAGCGCTCGAACGTGCCCTTTTGGAAGCACAAGAGGCCCGGCAGGCGATTAGCGAGGCCGCGGCTATTTTTGATCTGCAACCGGGTGAGCTTGATCGGACTGAACAAAGATTGTTTGCCATTAAGGCCGCTTGCCGGAAATATGATGTGAGTGCAGAGGCTCTTATTGATAAAAGGCGGGAATTTGCTGAAAATTTGTCATTGATCGAAAATATAGGCAGCGCGGTGAGTGAGGCACAGATAAGAGCAGATAAAGCTGAAGCCGACTATAAACTTGCTGCGGATAAATTGACCAAAGCTCGGGTGAAAGCCGCGACAAAACTGGAAAAGGCTGTTCTCAAAGAGCTTCCCGATCTCAAAATGGACAAGGCTCGTTTTGTGAGTGAGGTTGCTGAAGGAACTCCAACGGCGAAAGGGCAAGATAAAGTACGTTTTACGGTTGCCACCAACCCCGGTTCGGCCATGGGACCTATGGATAAAGTGGCCTCGGGCGGAGAATTGGCCAGATTTGCATTGGCGATCAAAGTCGCTTTGGCAGGACGACAAGACAAAGTGATGATCTTCGACGAAGTGGATCAGGGCGTAGGCGGAGCTGTGGCCTCAGCCATTGGCCAACGATTGCAACGCCTATCTGAGAATGGGCAGGTCTTTATTGTCACTCACAGCCCACAAGTTGCGGCGTGCGCTCATAACCAATATCGGATCGAAAAAGCCAGCAAAGCGAAATCAACAACGACCTCTGTAACACCGGTCGCGGCTAATGAGCGGGAAGAGGAGATAGCCCGCATGCTGGCAGGGGAAACCATAACGGACGAAGCGAGAGCCGCTGCTCGACAATTAATGAAGGCCTCATGACCGAAGACGACGTTAAAAAGCGCTTGAAAGAGCTGGCGATGGAGCTCCGTATTGCGGATGAACAATATTATCAGGATGATGCGCCTGTTCTGACTGATGCTGAATATGATGCCTTACGCCGGGAAAATAATGATCTGGAGGCTAGGTTCCCGCATTTGGTTCGATCCGATAGTCCGTCAAAAAAGGTCGGGGCCAAACCTTCGGGCAAATTCGGTAAAATCTCGCATAAGGTTCCGATGTTGTCTTTGGACAATGCGTTCACAGATGAAGACGTGGATGATTTCGTGGCCAAGATAAAGAGGTTTCTCAATCTGCCAGAGGACACTGTCTTGGAATTTACGGCCGAACCCAAGATCGACGGATTGTCGGCGGCTTTGCGCTATGAAAACGGAGTCTTTGTGTCAGGGGCCACGCGCGGCGATGGGCAGGTCGGTGAGGATGTAACCGCGAACCTAAGAACGCTTACAACGGTGCCAAAGACTTTATCCGGAGATGACTGGCCAAAGGTTTTGGAGATAAGGGGCGAGGTCTATATTGATCATGTGGATTTTGATGCCATGAATGCGGCTCAGCTGGCCGCCGGTAAAGACGCCTATAAAAACCCCCGAAATGCTGCTGCCGGTTCTCTGCGCCAGATAGACCCTTCGGTAACGGCTGAGCGTCCGCTTCGGTTTTTTGCCTATACATGGGGAGATATCAGTGCACCTCTATCCGATACGCAAATGGGTGCGGTTGAGGCCATGGAACGCTGGGGCTTTACCATCAATGATCTGATGAAGGTCCATAAAACTGCGAGTGAAATGATTACCCATTATCATGACATAGAAACGGCTCGGGCGGGGTTGGGCTATGATATTGACGGCGTCGTTTATAAGGTCAATGATTTGGCACTGCAGGACCGCTTGGGTTTTGTCTCTCGAGCGCCGCGCTGGGCCATCGCCCATAAATTCCCGGCTGAGAAGGCGATCACCAAAGTCAATGATATTGAGATTCAAGTAGGACGAACCGGGTCATTGACCCCTGTCGCCAAGCTCGAACCTATTACTGTTGGTGGTGTTGTTGTTTCCAATGCGACGCTTCACAATGAAGACGAAATCAAACGCCTGGGCGTCAAACCCGGGGATATGGTGGAAATCCAAAGGGCAGGAGATGTGATCCCTCAGGTCTTACGCGTCACCAAAGATGGCGGGGCGCCGGCATTCGATTATCCAACTAAATGTCCGGTTTGTGGGTCGCCAGCTGAGAATGATGTCGATGCCAAAACCGGCCGGGTGGATGTGGTCCGCCGCTGTACCAATGGTATGAATTGTCCGGCACAAGCGGTTGAAAGTCTTATACATTTTGTCTCTCGCCGGG
>JAHDEZ010000072.1:0-3271 GCA_020628425.1 Hellea sp.
CGTAACACACTGAGAACCAAGATAAGGGCCTTGAGCATATCGTAGGGGTAGACTTTGATGTCCTTTAGGTGACTGAAATTTTAGTTGATTTTATGCAACACTCAATTAGAAGCGTGGCATATATGCAACAATAAGCAAGGCCAAGATGGTTTCTACCGTCGAGTCAGAACTGGAAAACCAAACGAATGAACGCCCGGTTTCGTCGCCGGGTATTTTGCGTTCAGCCCTGTTTGGAGTCTTCTTTTTTACAGCGGTCTTTCTGACCGTTTTGGGGACATTATTTGCTTTGTCCTCAAATCCGGCGCGCTCAGAATTAGCCTATCCTATTCTATTTACCAATCTTGGAATTATCCTCCTCCTAGGTATTTTTCTTCTATTTAGGGTCTGGGGTAGTCTGTTCGCCAAACATCTGCGGATTTCCGCGCCTTTGCTGCATCGGCGATTTATCCTGATTTTTAGTCTGGCTGCTTTAACGCCTGCTATACTTGTAGGCGCCTTTTCAACATCCCTGATATCAAAGAATTTTAATGACCTTTTTGGTGAGAATGTGAGTTCTACATTGGAGCGGGCCGATACAGTTCTGAATGAATATGTACTTGAAAAATTTCAAGAATTGGGGACGGAGCTTCAAAAAGGTAAAGTCTATCTTGAAAATAACCGGCAGAGATTTGATGACCGGATTTCATTTACTGTTTACATGGAGCGGTTTCGTAGAAACCTGAAGCTTGACTCTCTTCTGATCATTGACACTCAGGGGCAGATTCACCTGAATGTTGGGCGTCCGTCGTTGGATAAGATCGAAATTCCTACCAAATATGCTTTAGAGCCTATTCAGTCTGGCGGCGAGTTTGCCGCCCTGAAGCAGCCCGAACATGACGTGCTGATCGCGTTTAATCGTCTTGAGGGCTATGACGGCATGTATCTTATGGGATTAAGATTTTTGTCGGCTGATAATTCAGCGGCAAATCAAGGCGGATTATTGACCAGTATCTCCGGAATTGATGAAGCAGAGCTTGCTTTGGATAAGTATAATTCAGATCAAGCGCGTTTTAGAAACTCATTTCTTTTAACGCTTATTCAGTCCGCTCTTTTAATTTTATATGCCGCGATTGCATTAGGCGTGCTTTTGGCCAACCGGATTATCAGCCCTATCGGCCAGATGGTTGAAACAGCAGAAAAAATCCGTGGTGGAGATCTGACGGCGCGGGTAAATGTCAAAGGGGATTGGGGAGAAATGTCTGATCTCGGTAGCGCGTTGAACCGCATGACTCGGCAGCTCGGCACCCAGCGGGAGGATCTTGTTCGGGAGCATAATCTGTCGGAACGCCGACGTCAGTTTTCGGAAGCTGTTTTATCTGGGGTTCGAGCAGGGGTTATCGGTCTTTCGCAAGAAGGCCGGGTTACGCTAATGAACGCCTCAGCTGAAAGGCTGTTGGATCGGGGGTCTTTTGATATTTTAGGGTACCCAGTTGAACAGGTGTTGCCAGAATTCTCGACCGCGTTTTTCCGGGCGCGAGAAAGCGTAAAAGGATCAACAGAAGATCAAATCGTTATTAAGACGGAAACAGGTGTCAGAAATTTTGACTTACGTGTTTCCAGCTATGAGGCAGATATCAATGACAAAGGCTGGGTACTGACTTTTGATGATATGACCCGACTGGTGGCAGCACAACGTTATTCCGCTTGGAGAGAGGTGGCCAGGCGAATTGCCCATGAGATTAAAAATCCGCTGACACCTATCCTGCTTTCGGCTGAGCGCTTGAACCGAAAATACAAGAAAGACATCAAAAACGATCCTGAAATATTCAGCAACTGTACCGATACTATTATCCGGCAGGTTGGAAGTCTGGAACGCATGGTCAATGAGTTTTCCAGTTTCGCGAGAATGCCGGAACCGGAGTTTCAGACTCACGATCTTAAAGACATTTTAGAGCGTGTTCTATTTGCCCAAGGCGTTGCTTTTCCCGATATACAGTTCGTTTTGGATGACCGTTCAAAAACGGATGTTCTGCACGTTGCCTGTGATGAACGTCTGATAACTCAAGCATTGACCAATATTTATAAAAATGCAGGCGAGTCAATTTCGGAGCGGGTGGACGCCTCTGGTGTTGACCACCCAGATGGGCTCGTCAGCACTCAAATTGATATCGAAGAGAGCCGTATAATACTGGGAATATCTGATAATGGGAAAGGCTGGCCAATGCCAGATCGTCATCGTTTGTTGGAGCCTTACGTAACAACGCGGGATACAGGTACGGGCCTGGGATTGGCGATTGTAAAAAGGATTGCTGAAGACCATGATGGAGCTCTGATATTAATGGAACGCCCGGATGGCCAAGCTGGAGCCCATCTCGAATTCATAATTCCTCTGGGTGAATCCTTACCCAGCACAGAAATTCCAAGCACGAACGCTATAGAGGAACAGCTTAATGAAGCATGATGTACTCATCGTAGAAGATGAAACCGATATTCGAGCAATGATTGCGGGAATTCTCGAAGACGAGGGTTATACAGTTCGTCAAGCTGCTACGAGCGAGCAGGCAGTAGACGCCATACGAAGTCGGTTGCCGGGTCTTATTGTTTTGGATGTTTGGCTTGAAGGGAGTTCCATGGACGGCATTGAGCTGCTGGATCTTGTGAAAAAAGATAATCCTCTTTTGCCTGTGATCATCGTGTCCGGCCACGGAACCGTTGAAACGGCTGTTGCCGCTATTCGCAAAGGGGCCTTTGATTATATCGTGAAGCCCTTTAAAGCGCAGAAATTGCTGGTGACCGTCACGCGAGCCTTGGAAAATGCCAAGCTAAGGCGAGAGAATGAGGAACTGAAGGGAAAAACGACGGCGGATCTTGAGCTCATCGGAGGCTCAGCGGCAATCACACAGATTAGAACCAAGATCAGCCGCATTGCGCCCACTAATAGCCGAGTTTTAATAACGGGCCCATCTGGAACCGGTAAGGAGTTAATTGCGCGAACGATTCACGGGCAGTCCGGACGAGCGGATGGTCCATTTATTGCTGTCAATGCTGCATCGATGGTGCCGCAGAGAGTGGAAGAAGAGCTATTTGGCGTCATCGCTGAGGACGGGGCTTCGGTGAAAACCGGACTGTTGGAGCGAGCCCACAATGGAACATTATATATTGACGAAGTGGCAGACATGCCAATGGAGACACAGGGAAAGCTGCTCAGGCTCCTCATCGATCAACGATTCCAGCGCATTGGCGGTAGTGACAGTGTTCAGGTCGATGTTCGTCTGGTGACTTCTACATCGCG
>JAHDEZ010000072.1:3371-5938 GCA_020628425.1 Hellea sp.
AGATTTGGTGGAAATATCTCGAAAACCGCCGAGTTTGTCGGTATGGAAAGGTCAGCTCTTCATAGAAAGCTGAAGTCCCTAGGGGTCTCTGGGACGAAAAAGGGGGATGAGGTCAAGTCATGAAGGTCATTATTTGCGGGGCGGGCCGTGTAGGTTACGGGATCGCGTCACGGCTTTCCAATGAGCAAAACACAGTTACTGTTGTCGATGTATCGCCCGATTTGGTCGCGAAAATCTCCACCGAATTGGATGTGAGGGCTTTGGTCGGTCATGGGGCCCATCCTGATGTCTTAAAATCAGCAGGAATTGAATCCGCGGATATGTTGATTGCTGTGACGCATTCTGATGAGGTTAATATGATGGCCTGCCAGGTGGCCCACTCCTTGTTTGAAGTGCAAACCAAGGTCGCCAGAGTTCGGGCGCAGGAATATCTGGAGAGCGAGTGGAACGATCTATATTCCAGGGAGCATATGCCGATTGATATAATTATTTCCCCGGAAGTGGAGATCGGCAAGGCGATTTTGCGACGCCTTCATATGCCGGGTGCATTCGAGGTTGTTCCGTTTTCGGATAACGCGGTCAAACTCCTTGGAATCCACATTGAGGAGGACTGTCCGATCATCGAAACACCCATCCAGCAAATTCCAGATTTGTTTACGGAACTCCAGGCTGAAATTGTTGGTGTGAGACGGGAAAGTGATATCTTCGTTCCCAAACCGGATGATCAGCTCTTAGTTGGCGATGATGCTTATTTCGTTGTGCGTTCGGAACATGCGAACCGCCTGCTGGAAATCGTTGGTAATAACGAGGATCGTGCCCGTCATATTGTCGTGATCGGCGGTGGGAATGTCGGTACTTATGTCGCCAAGGAATTGGAGTCTGTCAGTGGTATTCGCTGCCGTGTGATTGAGTATAAAAAGAAAAGGGCGGAAAAAACGGCTGAACTCCTGCGTAAAACAGTTGTCTTAAACGGAGATGCCATGACAGCTGAAATTCAACAAGAGGCCGGCGTGCCGGAGGCTGAACTGGTATTGTGCCTGACAAATGATGACAAAACGAATATTCTTTCGGCTGTTCTAGCTAAAAAAATGGGCGCAAAACAAGTCGTCAGTCTTGTCAATGATCCCTCTATTCAAGAGCTGGTTTCCGAATTACCAATCGATAAAATGGTGGATCCACGCGCAGCGACAGTCTCGTCTATCCTTCGTCATGTTCGGCGTGGGCGTATTCGAGATGTCTTCACATTGTCCGATGGTAAAGCCGAAGTGATAGAGGGCGAGGTTACGGATACCTCGGCTATTACGGGGAAAAAGCTTGAAGATGTGAATATAGACGGCATTGCAATCGGTGCTGTTATTCAAGACGGAGTAGCTGTCAGACTCGAAAAAAACCTTGTTTTCAATAAAGGAGATCGCCTGGTCATATTGGCCGAAAGGTCTGCCTTCAAACAGGTTGAAGAGGTCTTTAAAGTCAGTGCTGAAGTGATAGGTCTCCGGACCGGATAACACATTGGCTTTGAACCGTATCATATTGTGGTTAGGCAATAGTCTTTTGGGGCTTTGTGGCCTGATGATAGTTTCGTCTTTAATGGGACTCGCCATTGCTATTGAAGATACCGCTTATCCGATCGCTATGGCTATCAGCGGATGTGTTTGTGGATTAACGGGCTTTCTATTGGTATTCATTACCCGTCGAATGCAGGCGCGAGAGTCATTTTCAGAAGCTTTGATGTTTTTGGTTCTGTTTTGGTTGGTCATACCTTTATTCGCGGCGATTCCTTATCTGGCGTTAGGCGTTTCGGATAATTACATTTCCGCTTATTTCGAAGCGGTTTCAGCCTTTACGACCACAGGAGCAAGCGCGATTGAGCTGCCGACATTGGAGAATCTCGCAAGCTATTACGATGGCAGTCAACAGGGATATTCTGAAGTCCCTCTGACCATTCTGCTTTATCGCAGTATTTTGCAATGGAGCGGTGGGGTTATGGTCGCCACTTTTGCAGTGGTTATCCTTGCGGCCTTAAATCTGCAGGGTACCGGTGTCCACCGGTCGGTGCTGTTTACATTTCGAAAGGGGGAGCTTTTTAAACATCTGGCCAGTGTGGTCAAAGTTATAGGTGCAATATATTTGGCTATTTCCGCCGTTTGTTTTGTGTTTCTGCTGCTTTCGGGAACTGATATATTTCAAGCTTTTTGTTTGTCGATGACGTCAGTCTCTACCGGAGGGCTTGTACCTGTCGAAGACCCCCTTGCAAATTATGTTCACAATTTCGGACTTTTGGCGCTTTGCATCTCCTGCCTGCTAGGCGCATTCAATGTGGCCGTACTTTGGGATATTGTCAGAAATGTAGCTTGGAGTGATTTAAGACGATTGATTTTTAATGTTGAACACAGGGCACTGTTCGCAGTTATTGGTTTATTGATAATCTCTGCAGGATTTTACACGGATTTTCATCATATGCTGACGGTGATTCCCGAGGCCATCTTTTTTGCGACATCCACCGGTTATGATCAGCATGTTATCGGTGTGGAAATGGTGCCGCCGGTCGTTCTTATCTCTCTGGCATT
>JAHDEZ010000072.1:6038-7195 GCA_020628425.1 Hellea sp.
AATATGGGGCCATTGCTCCCGGCAACACTGCCTAATTATGGTTACGAGTCCTTTACGGCGACTCAAATGGTAATATCGAGCCTATTGATGCTCGTTGGGCGCGTGGAAGTTTTGGCGGCTTTCGCCTTTCTTTCTCCGAGACTTTGGATGAGTTGAGCACAGTTGTGCACTAATAATGCGCTTGAACTGTAAAAAGTCTCTAGGAAGTTCGCTAAAGCTCTTGCATCACGGTCAGAACACCTCTTAAGAAGAAATCTGAGACACAAAACTGGGGGTCAGTGGGTAAACATGTCCGGCGAAAAAAAACAAAATTTACAGGATGCTTTTCTTAATTCCGTAAGAAAATCCAAAACGCCATTAACAATTTTTCTCGTCAATGGTGTAAAGCTACAGGGTGTGGTCACCTGGTTTGACAATTTCTGCGTGCTGCTGCGCCGTGATGGTCAAGTCCAGCTGGTTTATAAACACGCTATCTCAACAATTATGCCTTCCGTTCCGGTACAGCTTTTTGACGCCGAAGAAAGCGAATAGGCTGATTTATATTTCTGAAGGAGCGGGCGCTATATGATTGACCGGGACGCGGTCGTCGAACGTTGTATAGTGCTGCATACCAGGCAGCCCGGACGTAATGATAAAGCCACACATGAACTGGACGAAGCCGTCGGCCTAGCCGAAGCCTTAGGCGTTGACATCGTGCATCGGGAAGCTGTTCCTATCAGGAATGTCAATGTTGCGAACTATCTGGGTGGGGGCAAAATCGCTGAGATCTCCGATGTTATAAATTCAGCGAAAGCCAGTATTGTGGTCATGAATTGTCATCTATCACCGATCCAGCAAAGAAATCTCGAACGTCACTGGAAAGTTAAGGTGATAGATCGGACTGGACTAATATTGGAGATTTTTGGACTCCGTGCGGCGACCAAAGAAGGGCGATTACAGGTGGAATTGGCGCGATTGGCTTATGAAAGGTCGCGATTGGTCCGGACCTGGACTCATTTGGAGCGTCAGCGAGGCGGTCAGGGGTTTCTTGCTGGACCCGGTGAAACCCAGATTGAATCAGACCGACGGGTCTTGTCAGAAAAGATGACCAAGCTTCGCCGGGCTTTAGAACAGGTTCGGCGAACGCGCGGCTTGCAGCGTCGCCAACGTCAAAAGGC
>JAHDEZ010000072.1:7295-9629 GCA_020628425.1 Hellea sp.
TGGATCAGATTGAGGCCGGACCGGAACACGGTCAGACAATCATTGAGGTCTGGAACAAGTTAGATCGCCTCTCAGGAGAAAATCGAGAGGCAGTCCAATTGCGGGCAGAAGCAAGTCTTGCCTCTGAGCGGGAACCAGATGCTCATCTAATCAGCTGTGAAACCGGTGAAGGTATTGAGGCTTTGCGAGAAGCCATAGAAGTCGCCTTAACGGCCAAAGATGATGTCATTGAAGTCGTTATTCCACCCAAGGACTTCAAGGTCCGAGCCTGGCTTCATGAGCATGGTCAAGTGATTTCAGAAACTACTGGTGATGATGGTAATTGTCACATGCAAGTACAGCTAAGTGACGTTGATATTGGGAAATTTCGGGCTAAGCACCCGGAGCTTGAACAGGTTTCCATCAATCCTGCCGGTTGATATTTATGATTTGGCGCGTTGCCATTGAGTTTCCATGTCTTCCAAGCTCATCTCTTCCAAAGACGTATTGCTGGCGGATGCGTAGGCTTCAATCTTCCGAAACCGTGCCGTGAATTTATCATTTGTCCGACGCAATGCTTTTTCAGGATCAATATTTAAACGGCGTGCCAGATTGGTAACGGCGAATAATAGATCACCGACTTCATCTTCGATGTCATCTGAGAGTCCGCTTTCTACCGCTTGAGCCAACTCATGCGCCTCTTCGGCAATTTTATCTGTGACCCCATCAAGATTTGGCCAGTCAAAGCCAATGCGGGCCGCCCGTTTCTGAAGTTTTTCAGCCCGCATCAAAGCGGGTAAAGCCAATGGGACATTATCCAGAATTCCTTTTGTCTCTTCTTTGCCGGCTCGTTCCTGTGCTTTCAATTCTTCCCAGGCGATCGTTTGTTCCTCTGCCGTCCGATCATCACCATCCTCAAAAACATGCGGGTGTCGTCTAACCATCTTCCTGGTCAATGAGTCACAAACCTCCTCAAGATTGAAGGCCTCCTTCTCTGAGGCTATTTGTGAGTGGAAGACGACTTGAAACATGAGGTCACCCAGCTCTTCCTTTAACGCCCCCATGTCGTCATCGTGAATGGCCTGACGAACCTCATAGGCTTCCTCGATTGTATAGGGCACGATCGTTTCAAAGGTTTGTTCCTTGTCCCATGGGCAACCAGAGTCACTGCGAAGCTTCGCCATCAGATTTATCAGTCGCTCAAGAGGCGTATTGCCCAGAAAGCTGATATCGGTCATTTTCGACCTCTCAGATAGGTATAAATAATCAATCCTGACAGGCCCAGAACAGACAGACCGTAAGTTGATAAAACAAATGCTGTATGTTTGCCGAAATCCAGCATTTATATGTCCTCAACGCTGATTTTTGCGCCCTTTGATGGTCGCTGTCTTTGTCTTTGCTGACGTTCGATATCTGTTTTGACCATTTTTATCGATAGCCAGGCAAATAGACAGCTATAGGCACCGAACATCAAGCCCAGCGGCAGATCGTAAACGGTGGACATCCCGGGTGCATCAAATGACGAAACCGTTGCTGTTTGATGCAGGCTGTTCCACCAATCTACCGAATATTTGATAATCGGAATATTGATCATCCCGACCATGGCAAAGATCGCTGCAAGTCGCGCGGCTGTTTTGCGATTTTCGATGACCACCCATAAAAAGAGATAGGCAACATAAATAAAAAATAAAATTAGCACAGAGGTCATGCGGCCGTCCCATTCCCACCATGTTCCCCAGCCGGTTTTTCCCCAGATTGATCCGGTGATCAGGCACAGGGCCGTGAAAACCAGACCGATTCTCGCAAAGGCCTGCGCACCATAGTCCGCGAGATTATGGCGCCAGATGAAACTGACGGCGCTGGCAATAAACAGGGCAACATAAGCCCCCATCGATAAAGCTGCAGCAGGGACATGGACAAACATGATACGGACGGCTTCGCCGTGTTTCACGTCAGCTGGTGCAACAAACAGACTTTGCCACAGGCCCAGTCCAAACAGAAATATTGTAAGCCCCATAAAAGCCGGGCCAGCATAACGGGCAAAATTCAGAAATCTTTGGGGATTTGCCAGATAGCTGATCATTTTTATTCTATACTCGCTTTTAGAGCTGCTGCGGCCGCTGGTAATCCGATGGCGGTGGAGACGAGGCTTATACCTGCCAAAGCTTGAAAGCCTATATTCCATATGCCCGTTTTAGGATAGCTTTCAATCCCTGCGAGCGCAAAAATAATGACGGGAACCATAAAGGGCAGGGTCAATAATATGATCAGAAAACCGCCCGATCTTTGCCCAGATAAAATTGCGGCAGAAACCATGGCCAAAGCAATTAATGCTGGCGCGCCCAATAATAAGCT
>JAHDEZ010000072.1:9729-11005 GCA_020628425.1 Hellea sp.
CGCGGATCCCGAAACAAGATCATGAAATCTCTGCGCATCAAGGCCATCATTTTGCCGGTTCCAATTTGATACGGGATGCCTTTTGTCCTAATGGTTTCGTATCGTCATGAGTGGCGATAAGGGCAGATCCACCCTGGGCAAGATGGGTGGATATCAAATTTTCTATGAGGTCTTGTCCTGGCTCATCAAGCGCAGCTTTTGGTTCATCCAAAATCCAGATTGGGCGTCGCGACAACAAGAGGCGTGCGAAAGCCAGACGTCTTTTTTGACCGGCTGATAAAGAGGCCGTTCGCAAGTTCTGCTGGGCACTCAGATCAATTTGGTGAAATATATCAGTGACAGACAAGTCGCTATGGTAGATTTCAGCCCAAAATTCCAAAGATTCTTTAGCGCTTAGCAAAGGCTCAAAAGCATCTATATGTCCCAGATATGTTGCTATATCTCTGGCCTCACATGGCTGATCTGAGATTGAATGACGTATGGTTCCATCAGAGGGGCGCCATAGTCCCGCTGCCAGCTTTAGAATTGAGGTTTTGCCTATTCCGTTCGCGCCAGTGATCCAAAGTAAGTGGCCTGCAGATAGTGAGAAAGACAGTCCGTCAAATAGCGGTCGCTCTCCGCGCCGGAACGACACATTCGAAAACTCCATATAGGCGTTCGGGAAGCTATCATCTTCGAAAATCATGAGTTTTATATTTCACTCATTTACCCGTAAAACAAGCAAGTTAAATTCAGCATTACGCCTAAATTTTTATTGGTCGCAATCAAACTCGCGTATAAGAGAAGCCTATGACACCTCGAAATAGAAACCGACGCATTGGAATTATCATTCTGTTTGGCTTGTTTTTAGCCATGGGGACAGCTTTGATACTGACAGCGTTGAACCAAAATCTGCAGTTTTTCTATCACCCTTCGGAGGTGTTGGCGGAGGGCTTTGAGCCCGAGTCTGACACGATCAAGATAGGCGGCTTGGTTCTTCCGGGCTCTATTCAGACCGAGGCTGACCTCAGGACAACATTTAGTATTGTTGATCTGGTCGAGGGAGAAACTCAGCTCAAGAATAATCCCACAGAAATTCGTGTTTCTTATAAGGGCATACTACCCGACTTGTTTAGTGAAAACGAAAGTGCCGTCGTGACAGGGCGTATGGTCGGCAGGAACGAGTTCGTGGCAGACGAAGTGCTCGCGAAGCATGATGAAAATTATGAACCGGTGAAGTCAAAATAAAAGAGGCGGACGTCGCAATCGATGTGGGGCAACCGGACATCCGCCTTCC
>JAHDEZ010000073.1 GCA_020628425.1 Hellea sp.
ACGCGAAATTTCGTGAATTAGTGAATTCTGACATAAAACGCAACTTGTTTAATATGGCCCGCGATTCGCATAATGTTTATTATGAGAAATTATTGGTAGTTATCCCCTTGACATTTGGTTGTAGGCGTTGAGATTGAGAAATCTCATAAATTCATAGGTATATACGCGTTTATTGTGAGAAATAAGCCCAATAATGAGAACCAATTATCCTTATAATTTTAAATGTTTTATTTTTCTTTGAGACCATAAAAAGCAATAGTGCGCGCAGCATGGCTAATCATTCAAATGCCACCGACACCGAAACTTATGAAAAAATCAAGTGACAAAGTCAAAATATGCACGGTCCGGATTTCCACGGCGTCATCTGAAAGTCTTTTAGCAAGCGCATGGACCGCATCCAAAAATCACTAGCAGCACTATCCAAATAACAGCGCGAGAGAAACATGAAACGAATAGTCTTAACTGGAGCCGCCGGACGACTTGGGTCTTATCTAAGAGAACCTTTGACAAAGCTCGCCGGTGAATTGGTCTCGTCGGACATTGTCGATGACATTGGCAATCTTTACCCTGGTGAAGTTTACCAAAAAGCGGACCTGTCTGACTTGAGCCAAATCATGGCTCTCTTAGATGGCGCTGACATGGTGGTTCATTTTGGCGCCATTGGCGATGAGGCACCATTTGAAACGCTCCTCGGCCCCAATTTTATCGGGGCCTATAATGTGTGGGAAGCGGCCTATCAGAACAAATTGCGCCGCGTGGTTTACGCCAGCTCTATTCATGCCGTCGGCATGTACCCAAAAAACCAATTCATCGGCACGGACGTCCCTCATAGGCCAGATACGTTTTACGGCCTAGCCAAATGCTTTGCCGAAGACCTTGGCAGCCTTTACTGGGATAAGCGCGGCCTTGAAAGCGTTCATATGCGTATATTATCCTGCGCTCAGGTCTCTAATCCGCGCGCAGTTGGCACTTGGCTATCCTATGACGATCTGATTCAGTTGGTCGAAAAATCTATTACAACACCGGTTACGGGATTTAGCATTGTTTATGGCATTTCTGACAATGATCGCGCACCCGTCGACAATGCTAATGCCAGCCATCTTGGTTATCGCCCCAAAGACAATGCGGAGCAATTTGCGACAGAAATCTATGCCAGCAATCCGCTACCCGATCCCCAAAACGCTGGAGATTATTGTCATGGTGGTCCCTTCGCGTCCGTTGAGCTTGGGAATAGCGGCGTAGCTACCATGAAAATCGTAGACGATAAAAAAACTAGCTAGCACCCAACTCCGAGAGAACTTATGACCGCATTATTTACTCCTTTGGAAGTCAAAGACGTCACGTTCCGCAATCGAGTTGGCGTTGCACCGATGTGCCAATACTCTTCCGTGGATGGCGTGGCCAATGACTGGCACATGGTGCATTTAGGCTCCAAAGCAGTGGGCGGGGCCGGACTCATTATTGCTGAAGCGACAGGTGTTTCGCCAGAAGGCCGCATCACGCCGGCCTGTGCAGGGATTTGGAATGATGATCAGGTCGAGGCCCTCATTCCAATCAATAAATTCATTCACAAACACGGTTCCGTTGCAGGCATTCAAATCGCCCATTCCGGACGCAAAGGTTCGTCAGCCACCCCGTGGGACGGTGGTGCACACTTAGAGGATAATGGTCAAGGTTGGCCAGTCCAAGGACCAGCCGGAATTCCATTTGATCCTGACGGACAGCGTTTGTGGAAAACACCCAAGGCCATGACACTTGACGATATAAAAACTGTTCAAGAACAATTTGTCGAAGCCGCCAAACGTTCACTGGCAGCTGGTTATAAACTATTGGAAATTCATGGCGCGCATGGATATTTACTGCACAGTTTCTTCACGCCTCTCGATAATGATCGTAATGACAATTATGGTGGCAGCCTTCGCAACCGTGCTCGTATGATGCTCGAAATAGTTGAAGCAGTCTCAAAAGTCTGGCCAGAAAATCTACCATTAGCAGTGCGTCTCTCAGCTCATGACTGGATTGATGGTGGCTTGACCGAAGAAGACAATGCTCAAATGGCGATTTGGCTTAAGGAACGTGGCGTTGATTTTGTTGATTGCTCCGGGGGCGGTGCAACGCCAGCAGCCCGATCCTCAGTGGGCACAAGAACAGCCGATCAGGTCGGTGTCGCGGCCCATATTCGAAAAGCTGCTGATATTAAAACCATGGCGGTAGGCTATATCACTGAACCAGAACAGGCGAATAGAATAATTGAAACTGGTATGGCTGATATGGTTCTTTTAGCTCGGCAAATGTTGCGCGATCCTTTTTGGACTATGCACGCGGCTCAAAAACTCGGCGTTGATCATAAGGCCTTTATACCAAAGGCCATTGGTACCTTTGTTTGATTAGGTTGTGCTAATTTAACTATTCTTGAAAATTTTGATCCGCAAGGAATTGCGTCTAGGGATATTTATACTTGTACTGTTTTTAACTCAAGTCCGTCATAAGCGGCCTGATGTTTTCCGGGCAATTCTTCCGATAAAATGTTGTAGTCCATGTCAATGTGAAGGTTCGTCAGAACAGCTTGTTTGGTGCGGGTCTTTGCTATCCAATGCATACAACGGTCAGCATGAGCGTGTGTTGGGTGCTCATTATAACGAAGCGCATCCATGACCCATATGTCTAAATTTTTCATTCGACACAAAACCTCATCTGTTATGGACCATACATCAGGTGTATAGGCCATTTGGCCATTGAAGATAAAACCTCCTGAAGGTGTTGGGCCGTGAGACACGGACAAAAATTCGGTTTCTATAGTTCCACCTGGGCCGTCAATTTGTACTTTTGCTCCGTCTTTTAGGAGTGGTTGGAGGTCTAGTATGGGGGGGTGCACGCGTCCTTTTGGTGTTTCAAAAAGATAGCTGAACTTGACTCTAAGCTCGTTTTCTGTTGGTGAATCCATATAGGTTGGGATGCGTTTTCCTGTTCGATACGCCAAGGCCCGGACGTCGTCGATGCCGTGGGTTTGGTCTGCATGTTCATGGGTGAACAAAAGCGCGTCGAGGCGTCCTGTGTTGGTCATTAAAAGCTGTTCTCTCAGGTCCGGTGACGTATCCACCAAAACTATGGTTCGCTCTTTTTGGGGCGGCACAGCCTCCCCTTCCCATTGCTCTACTAAAATGGAGCAGCGCATTCTGCGGTTTTTGGGTTCATTGGGATCGCAAATGCCCCAATCTCCTCCAACACGGGGCACACCGCCAGAAGAGCCGCAGCCCAATATGGTCATGCGTAATGTCATGCTTCTGGGTTGTTTTTGGGCCGTTTGGCTTTATCGAAAAAGTTATAAAACGCGTCCGAGGTTTTTTGGGCGGTTTCTTCGATGCTCCACCCGCGAATTTCAGCGAGCTTCTCTGCCACCAAAGTCACCATAGATGGCTCACACCTTTGACCACGATGCGGCACAGGTGCCAGATAAGGACAGTCTGTTTCAATCATGATGCGGTCCTCAGGAATCCAGGAGGCGATTTCTCTGACATCATGTGCATTTTTAAAAGTGATAATCCCGGACACGGAAAAATAACATCCCATTTCTGTGGCTGCGCGTGCTAGGCGCTCTCCAGAGGTGTAGCAATGTAACAGCGCTTTAAACACGCCATGGGCCATTTCACGTTTAAGTATGGCTTCCATATCCTCATCGGCATTTCGCGTATGAATGATGAGTGGTAGTCCACTTTCCCGCACCGCTTCGATATGGGCTTGAAAATTTCGCAGCTGAGCATCCCTGTCTGAATAATTATAGTGGAAATCCAACCCTGTTTCGCCAATTCCTATGACTTTAGGGTGGTCTGTATAGGCACAAATATCGGCCGCTGTAATGTTTGGGTTGTCTTTGGCATCATGGGGATGAGTGCCGACGCTGGCCCATATGGTGTCGGAGAGCCCTGTTACATCAATTACGGCTGCCATGTCTTTGAGATTGCAGCAAATATTCAGCATAGCACTTACTTTGGCACTTTGCGCATTTGACAGCACATCGCTCAAGTCACCCGCGAATTTTTCACCGTGAAGATTTACATGAGAGTCGACAAACATGACTAAATGGCTCGCATTCTATTAAGTCCCTCTTATAGAGGATAGCACATCATACATCACGGCTTTTTTGTCCATATTCAGAGCCTGTTCCCTGTTTTGAAGGTGGATTGTTTTTTCCCATAAAGCCGTCCAATTGGCTGGGGTCTTTTTAACAGGTAACGGCTTGAAAGCACCCTGCCAGTCGCCGGTCATGGAAAAGCGAGCCTGAGCCTGCAACATATCTTGTAGCGACTCCCAGAAAAGCTGGCGTTCGGTTCTGACACTAATCGGCGCAAATTGGTTGGCGATGATTTGGTCCATGCGCGCGTCAGACTTTCCTAGACTGGCTAGAAACTGTGTCAAAGGTTTGAGAACTTTGTCGCTATTTGATGCCAATGCAAAGGCTCGTCCAGGACCACCTCGTGAAAGATGCGCCGCCGCGTCAACTATGCCATCTGAGTCCTCAGGTCTCATCCGTTTGAGCCAATTTGTGAGCGGCTCTACAGCTACGGGGCGAAGCTGAATTTGAAGACAACGAGAGCGAATGGTCGGCAATAACCGGCCAGGATTATGGCTGATAAGGATCAAAATAGTTTGAGCGGGTGGTTCCTCTAGAGATTTTAAGATTGCGTTCTCTGAGCTTCTGTTCATTTCATCCATTGAGTCGACAATACAGACACGCCAACCACCTTCCGCCGGTTTGTGAGCGAAAAAGTCTCCGAGTTTGCGTGTTTCGCTGACCGGAATATCTGACTTTAGTTTTTTGGATTTGAAATCATAAGGCCGCCGTAAAACAAACAGATCCCCATGTCCCTGGCTCTCGATACGCTGAGCAACCGGGTCTGATTTGGGAACATCCAGAGAGCCGTCCAGTAATGTTTGTGCACCTAAGAGCCGACGTGCCATACGATAGGCCAAAGTGGCTTTGCCTGTTCCTTTGGCACCCGTTATCAGCCAGGCGTGATGGAGACGCCCACGGTTAAACCCGTTTAGAAATTTTGCCTCGGCTTCGGCATGGCCAATTAGGTCGTAAGTTTCGCGTGGATGCGGACATCCGGCTGCGCGATCCGCTTCTGGAATGTCCGGGGCGTCAGCTGTCATTCACTGCCAGGCGTCCCGAGAGGTCCGGGTATTTTTGAATGATAGCGGCGAGTATTTGTGTGTTGACGGCCTCAATAGGCTTATCTGCGTCAACCGTGACGATACGCTCGGGATTATCAGCGGCGATATTAGCAAAAGCTTTTCTAAGTGTATTATGAAAATCCATGGACTCCGCATCAAAACGCGAAATTTCATCTCCGCGGGTTTCGACGCGTTTCATGGCCATTATAGGGTCCAAATCGAACAAAATTGTCAGGTCCGGAGCAAAGTCCTTGAGAACAGCTTTATGCACATCTTCGACCTGCTCTTTGCCAAGCCTGCGTGCATAGCCTTGATAGGCCATGGAACTATCTGCAAAGCGGTCACTAATAACCCAGACACCGCGCTCCAAAGCAGGCCTGATCAGCTTTTCCACATGATCCAGCCTCGCTGCATACATGAGCAAGAGCTCTGTTAATCCTGACCAACGGTCTGAGGTCCCTGATAAAACGAGGTCGCGGATGGCTTCGGCACCGAATGTACCCCCGGGCTCCCTTGTGAGTAAAGTTTCTATACCCGCATTATTCAGTGATTTAGCTAGAAGTTCGGCTTGCGTGGTTTTACCAGCACCTTCGCCGCCCTCAAATGTAATAAACTGTCCTCGCATTTATCCTCCCATAAGTCTGACAAGCGCTTCAGAGGCCCGTCCAAATGCGGATTTTCTATTGACGTCTTCGCCGGCTTGCAAAGGAATGACACGATCCATCATATCCGGGCCGGAAATAATAAGGTTTCCAATAATTTGCCCCTTTTCAATAGGGGCCGGAATTTCTGCTGGCATTTCAACGCGCATTCTAAGATCCGAGCGTGCAATCCTTGCCATGCCAATCTTCACGGGTTCGGATGTTGTCAGAGGTACAGACTTACTTTTGCCCATATATACTGTGGCGTTGATAATAGTCTCATTTTCCTCAAATAGGTCATAGACTTTGAAGGTTTCAAATGCAGCTTGCATCAGTCTCAGGCCTTCTTGGCGGCGTTCACCTTTGCTGTTTAGGCCGTTAAACACAACAATACGGCGTATGCCTGCACGTTCCGCTGAGGCGACCAGCCCATAGCCGGACGCTTCCGTGTAACCGGTCTTCAAGCCATCCGCACCTTCGAAACGCCCCAAAAGAGGGTTGCGATTATCCTGGGAGATCCCGCCCCATTCAAAACTACGTTCAGAATACATGGCGTAAAATTCGTCGTAATCCGTGATCGTTCGCCGGGCCAACATTGCCAGGTCATGTAAGCTGATGACATGCTCCGGGTCGTGTAATCCTGTTGAGTTTTTAAAACGGGCGGTCTCAAGTCCGATATCGCGGGCATGATCGGTCATCATGTCCGCAAATCGGGTCTCTGAACCTGCCAGACCTTCTGCCAGCACAATGCAGGCATCATTACCGGACTGGATAATGACACCTCTGAGCAGGTCTTCGACGCGAACGGAGGAGCCGGGCTTAAGGAACATCGTCGAACCGCCAGATGCCGCGCCACCTTTGCGCCAGGCATTTTCGCTAACAGTGAATTGCGTATCCATATCTATCGCGCCGGAACGAATTTGATTAAATACCATTTCTGCGGTCATAATTTTTGTCATAGACGCAGGGTAGGCAGGTTCGCGTGCATCCTTTTCAAAAAGGATGAGGCCAGTATCGAAATCCATTATGATCGCGTGTTTTGCCGGTGTCTCAAATCCATCCTGCGCTTTGACCGGGACGGCCAGAAGCAGAATTAAAAAGACTACACTTAATCGCGCGAATAGGGCTGTCACAAACTCTTGTCCTAGAATCGAAAAAACACGCCCGAAGGCGTGTTAGTTCAATTCCATAGCTTTATCGTAACGTAAAGAGTTTGTTCTTATTTTTCCTCTTCATACGAAGCTGGAATAACTTCAGGTTGCCCCTGATTATCTGTTGTTGTTTTTGCCATGTGGACAGGGCCTTTGATGGTCAGTGTTACAACACCTTCATCTCCACTTTCTGGAATAGGTTGTGGAATAGGCACCTGATTTTGGTAGGAGTCAGCACTACGTCCTGGCAAAGCAATTCCAAACCCATCATTCGATGTTGGACCCATTATGTTTGGAACCTCATAGACAGGTGACGGCTGCTGTTGAGCGACCGTTTGTGGTGTCGGAGTGCTCGAGCCACCAATGCGAAGAGGTTCATACGGCATTGGTTGTGGTGCCGGAGTTTCCGCAATGGTTTGAGGCTGTGGTTTCAGCTCAGGTGCTGGTTGCGGTGCTGGCTGAGGGGCTCGTTCCGATAATTGTGAAGGTGTGGACTGCTGAAATCGTTCCCCCGCATCAGCTGACGCAGCACCCGCATATTGAACCCGTACGCGTCCGGTACCCTGCTGACGAATACCCAAGTGAGCAGCAGCGGCCTCTGACAGGTCAATAATTCGGCCGTCGATAAATGGACCACGATCGTTTAAGCGAACTTTTATGGACTGACCATTGTCCAAATTTGTCACGTAAACATAACTATTAAGTGGCAGTGTTTTATGAGCGGCTGTGAAGGCCATTTTATCATAAACCTCACCATTGGCGGTTGGCTTACCGTGAAATTTGTCTCCATACCAGGAGGCCACGCCGATTTTATCATAATCAGGGTTGTGTTGCGGATAATAAGTTTGTCCAGCAACTTTATATGGTTTACCCACTTTCATATGATCATATAAACCACGGTCGAAGTTCTGCAGGTCAATTGCCGGTGCGCTGATTTGCTGTTCTGCCACTGGCTGTGGAGACGGTTGCGGCACTTGACGCGGTAACGACAACGGCGAGGTTGACGGAGCCGTATGCGGTAATCCGGTTGCAGCCGATGGCGCCGGGGCCGGTGTACGAATAGAGGCATAAGAGGAGTCCCCCTGTCCTATTCTATAAGACACAGGAGCTGCTTCTTCAATTTTTGAGACGGATGTGGTCGCGCAAGCGGAAAGCCCGCCAATCATGCCCACGCTGACCAGCATTGAGGTCATTTTCATAATAGATTTGCTGACGCAAATTGTCATAGCTCACTCACCCTAATAAATTTAACCCCAATATTATCGAGGCCGGACTGTAGCGTCTTGGTGCACTTTGAGCCCTGATTAAACTGAACCTACTGGAGTAAGTTTAAATCCCCGTTAGGTAACAGGCTTAACGACTGATTTTTTTATAAGGCTAATGAAGTCTTAACCTGCCTGAACGGCGGGCGAACGTCGTATTCATCTAAATTACAAATGAGACAGGGTGGTAGATAAAAAAAGCTTCAATTTTCCGAAAAACAGTCTTGCGAGCGCGAACAAAACGCCCTATTGGACGCGCCTTATACGCGGGCAGGTGGCTGAGTGGTTGAAAGCACCGGTCTTGAAAACCGGCATAGGGGAAACTCTATCGGGGGTTCGAATCCCTCCCTGCCCGCCATAGTGATAGCAACAAGCCACTGATTTAATTGAATTTATTCGATTTAGAAAAATAGACGTCATAACTTCCATCATAACACCTGTTTAAAAACAACCGAAAAACCCGTTCCTAATATAAAGACCGAATAACGCCCGCACCGCCCGAGCTTGGAAGCCCTGCCCGGCGTCATTATAATCTGTCGACAAGCTCACCTGTTGCAAGCAAAGTTAAAGCGGCATCCTTTCCTTTAACCAAAGGGATATTGTATTTCGTGGCCAGCTCCATTTTCTTCGGACCAGGCGTAGGACCGCAAACCAATGCAGCTAAACTTTTCACCACATTTTTCCTAACCATGAAGCCGGATCTCTCAGCGAGAGAAATTAAAAGCTCTTTATCGGCTTTACTAAAACCAGTGAAAACCAATTCAGGTCTGCTCTCCGGGTTCCCGTAATTCTTACCGCGCTTCTTAGGGTAGTTTATCGTATATAGTTTTTGCTTTTCACAGGCAAAACCATCGGCGGCCTCGTAAGTATCGAATGTTCCCAGTATTTCATCTTTATTAAAGGTCTTTTCAAACCCCGCATCAATATCAACAGCCGCTATCTTGTCGCCAGTCGTTGAAGAAATCAAAAGGCGATAGGGCTTCACCTCATTGAAACGGTTCTTATATGCAATATAGGTCTCGGAATAGTCATCTGAAAACTCGTTTTCGCTCTGGCCCACACCCTTCCCTTTTTCTCTCCGGTCCCCCGCTCCTCTAGGTTCGCCGAATTTATACCAGAAAAACGCGGCGAGAAACAAAGCAAAGAAAAAGATAGATATCCCCCAGGTGAAATCTTCCCCTTCAATGGGCATCGCAACCAAGGCAGCAAGAGATCCGGTGAAATACGTAAGTGACATTCGCCCGTATTTTTTATCAGGATTATCCCGAAAAAGCCTGCATATGAGGGAATATATTGAAACAATAAAAAGCCCAAAAAAAAGCAAGGCCCACAATCCCAGTAAAAATTCCAACGTTTCCCCCAATGAAAAAGGGCACGGTCTTAAACCGCGCCCGAATTTAGCTTTTATTCGCCTTCCTCTAGTCGGCTATCACATGATTATCCTCGAGTCTAATTCAGTTCTGTCACGGTGCACCTTGGTAAATCGAAAAGAGCGCATTTTACGGAATATAGCCTGGAGTGGTCTGGCTGCCTATTCATGGCTAATATTGGTAAACCGATTAAGTCATTATCTTCACGACCTATTAATGACTCCATGACAAAGTTATAGATGTAGCAGATCACAAGCGCCCCGTGTATCTGTTGCGTCTCATAACGAATTAGGCCGCTACCCAATTAGCGGCCTTTTTTTCTGCTTTATGTTCTAAAGTGTGTTAAGGGCCAACTGCGGCAGGCTTTTTAGGTTCCCCACATAAACTTAATTGCGCCTGCCGTACTATCCGCACCACTGAGGCCTTTTTTCAAGCTGCCGTTTCCCGTCATGTTTCCAGCTTTTATAAACGCCGGCCTCAATGCCAGATTGCCCGACGTCGTTATCATTTGCCGCTAGGTCATAGATATTGCGCCCGTGTCGATCCTGCCCGTGGTCGCCGGTCACATCTAAATCAGCCCCGCGCGTATATTCCACCGCCCAAGCTTTAGCCTCATATCCTAGCGCCCGTTCTGCCTCGCACTTAGCCCCGCCTATGGCAGCGCCCACGCCGCCGGTCTCTGGCGCGTCAATGTCGTTGATCCGGAACGGCACTATTTCGCCAGTAGAAAGCGTCATACGCCCACTGTCGCCATCGCTCCAATATATAGAGACTATTTCGGCGCTGGGCGTTGTTGTGGGCTCTGGTGTCAGTTCTGGCGCTGCCTGGCATGAAATAAGGCCTGCGATTAGGATCCCTTAAAATGCCAACGCTGTTTTTCTCATCAGCTCTTTGCTTTCATCAATCGCGCCCCCGGCTGACCGCCATTGTATAGCTTCACGCCCTCGGCCTCCAAGGCGTCGATCATAGCCCGACGGGCCTTTTCACTGGCACCGCGCCCACTCTCAAACTTTCTAATAGTTGACGCTGAGAGGCCACACGCCGCACCCAATTCATCGTTACTCCAATCTAATGCAGCTCTACCCATTCGTGTATGGACCGGCTCAAGGTTTTTACCTGTGACTTCTGCCATTGTCGCGCTTTCGATACTTTTTCGTATCGTTTGACTAAATCACGTTGAACGAAAAAACAACAATAAATAACGAATAGTTATTGACT
>JAHDEZ010000074.1 GCA_020628425.1 Hellea sp.
GAATATTCTGTTGTGACAGACACACAAAAGGCTGAATTATCGACACGGTGAGGCGAGTTTAACGGCCACGTCAGAGCTTGTCCCGGTTTCAAGTCGACAATGGTAGCTTCACGGTCAAACGATTTGTCATAGGGCAAATCATCATCGATCAAATTGGTTACGGCACTCTCATAAGCATGGTCTGGAATGAATTTTTCAGTGCGAGGATATACGACGATCCGCTTCGCACCACGGATATGCCACAGGATAACTTCGGTTTTATCGAAGTGATATGGTGTCTGAGAAATGGGCGAGGAGATTAAAATGCCCCCATTTGGCGTGTAGGCCTTGTTACCAGTTTTCTCAGCGATCCCTCCATACATCTTGTCCAAAACCTCTTTATACTCAGGATGGACATTCATGGCCTGTCTTAAATTGATGAAAACGCGGCCGGCCTTTGCGGCTTCGAGCAGGACTTTGCCAGGAATGTTTCTAAAGTCCCCGGTTCTGAATTTGTTGGGATATTCAGGGTGATCCGAATCGCCCATGGAATTCACGTCCAACAGATGGGACGGGTGTTTTTCCAACAGGGTAATCAAGGCCTCATCCGTGAACAGGTCAGTTTCAGCCAGGCCGTGATTGAAGGTCATGATTTCCTTTTGAAATTTCTGAGTATGGGATTCGTTCCAATCCTTTAAGATACTCATTTATAGCTCCATTTTACACACACAGTTAATATTAAGCTTTGCCGAAAAGTTGCTTCAGCAAATAGTAAAGTCCCATTAGGAATAGCAGCACACCCAAAGCTACGCTGGCACTCCAGATAAGCGGACTCATATCTCCAAAAAACATATTGGATTTCATATTGGCCCATAAACCGCCCAGGGTCGCTGTAAGACCCAAAATGATCATGGTCACAAAGGTCCAGAGGTTTTGCCGTTCGGTCGTCGTGCCGGATTGAATATATTTGCCTGCGCTCGCATATCGCTCATCACCCTCATAGACATCGGCATTATCCAGATCCGCTATCTCCAGATGCTCTGCCTCCGAGTCCAAATATTCGTTGTGAGCGGTTTCCATCGGCACGTCCTCGACATAGGATTCCGCTGGGTGTTCCATAGTATCGTGAGTATCAAACGTAACAGGCTCCGTTGGGTCTTCCACCAGACTTTCCGGCCAGCTATCCGTGTCGTCTGTTGGCTCCCGGTCCATGAGCGCATCCAGACGGTCGCTAACTTCCGCCGCGGCTTCAGCGATAGGAGATGAAAAGGTCTCTGTTTCCTCATTTTCTAATGTCAGAATATCCGCGTCATTGTCCATGTCCTCATCAATGATAGTTGAGGTCGTTATCGTGTCGTCCCGTCGATGTAGTGGAATAACGTTGGATTGGGTTTCCGTTTCCATTTGTGCGGCACTGGTAAATCTTGCGACATTTTCTTCTGAGTCCGATGTATCTTCATAGGCCGGAAGGGCTTCGTGAGGTGCTGGGACGGTGCGCAATGTTGGGCGTAAGAAAAGCGCTTTTTCAGCCGTTCGACGACGAACCAGGGCATCTACCACATATATCTGTCCGTCAATATTGCCCAGACGCCACCCATCAAAACCATTGGCGGCCGTAATGACTTCACCTTTATTCATGGCATGTAAGGTCGAAGAGCCTAAAAATGCCTTGGGTCCAATTGAATAAGCCAGAGAACAAAGGGCATCAAACTGGCTCTGTGTCATTGACGCGTGGACATTTGTATTAATCAGGTCCTCAATAACGGCCAAATCATCTTTGAGCATGGTTTCAGCATCGATTTTAGAGACCACCATGTCTTTATCACTGGTCACACGCCCATAGCCGACAATCCGGCGCCCGTCCCGCATCAGGCGACCATCAGGGACAAAACCCTCATAGGCTTTAATCAGGCGGAGGCCCATATCGGATATATTAAATTGATAGCTCATTTCCGTTCCAAATCAGCACAAATTCAGTCTTCGCGTATGATGTTGCAAAGAACGGGCCGTTTTCCCTTTTGGGCGGATAATATTTTGAGAGCTTCCCTTTTGGGGGGATTAGTGCAGACTTTAAAGTAACATGAGCGCCGCAAACCCCAGAAAGGCCAGAAAGCCAATAACGTCTGTTACCGTAGTGACAAAGACAGAGGACGATACAGCCGGGTCTAAACCCATTTTCTTGAGACCCAATGGGATAGAAATCCCCGCAATGCCTGCGAAGAAATGATTAATAATCATGGCAATAAACGCCACGATGGCAATATCCTGTCGATCAAACCATATATAAGCGATTACAGCGAGCATAGCAGCGAAAATAAATCCATTAATAAGAGCGGCCAGCGCTTCGCGCCGGATAGCACGCCAGGCATTTTGAGGGGTCAAATCCCGTTCTGCCAGCGACCGTACAGCAACTGCCAGAGCTTGTGTGCCTGCATTTCCGCCCATGGACGCAACCACTGGCATAAGGATGGCGAGCTGAACGAATTGGTCAATCGTGTAATCGAAAAAGGCAATAACAAAAGATGCCAGAATGGCTGTTAAAAGGTTGAGTAATAGCCAGGGCGCTCGTGCCTGAACCGTTGAAAGGGCAGTGTCTGTAACGCCTGCATCACTCACCCCGGCCAGAGCCAGCATGTCTTCCTTGTTTTCGTCCTGAATAATATCGATAATATCATCAGCGGTCATAATTCCTGTAATACGTCCATCATCATCTAGAACCGGCGCGGAAATCAGGTGGTATTTTTCGAATATATAGGCGGCTTCTTCCTGATCCATATTTTGCTCGATCGTAATGATCTGATCATTCAGAAGCGCTGATAATTCCGTGTTTCTGGGATGACGCATCAAAACCGAGACTGGGATATATCCGATAGGGTGGAACCGTGTATCGACGATCCAAATATTAAAGAATAAGTCCGGGAGATTTTCTCCGGTTGCCCGCATGTGATCCACGGTATCACCGACAGTCCAGAACGGCGGCGCCGCCACGAACTCACGCTGCATAAGCCGGCCGATGGTTTCGTCGTCAAAGGCCAGAGAGGCTTCAATGTTCGCCCGGTCTTCCGGTTCGAGAACTTCTAGGATTTCTTCTCTCTGCTCATCCTCCATTTCCTCAAAGATCTGGGTGGCATCATCACTATCGAGCTCTGTCAAAGCTTCTGCGATTTGCCCTGCAGGCAAGAAGGGTAGAATGTCCTCGACCACCTCATCTTCGAGCTCTGCCAGAATTTCAGGAGAAATCAGAGTTGCATTATTTTCTGCGAAACCCTGTCGGGCATCATTGGTAAGCTGCTCGAACTGATCCGCAAAATCGGCGGGATGCAAGGCTTTAATCTGGGACAGACGATCTGTCCCGTCATCGCCGCGTAAAAATTGTCGGAGAATATTGGGGGCTTCAGTCTCAGTCGGCGGCGTATTGGGCGTTTTTTCCGTCATGCCGCGCTCCTCTAATGCGATTAAGACCTTTTGCGGGCCTTATGCCGTAAGGTTAGAAAAATCACAAGCATCGAGACAGGGGCTCTAATACCCATTCTGGCAGATTTTTCTCTATTATCTGGATGCGTCCATTTTCGATTTCTAATAGGGGTTTAGGCCGCGACAAATTTGTATGGTCATAAATAATGCCTGTATGGGCCTGAATGATCGCGCCGGGCAACATAGCGATGGCACGGTGGTAGTCACCGAAAATATCCTGTTCGGTTAATTGAGATAACCAGTGGTTCTTGGTCTGTCTAATGTGTTCCATGCAGCGTTTCCAGCTTGAAACACCAAAGAAATAAAAAGCAATGTGATAGCCGTTTTTACGGGCTGCATCCATAAGGTCCAGGTCCTCTATAGAACCCAATGAACAGATCGCTGTAACATCATTCCCTTTGCGAATGTGGTCAAATCGGTTTGAGAAAGATCTTTCGGCAGCACGATGAGAAAAGTCCTTTTTTGGAATGGGCAGATGATCGTTTTCTTCGTAATGCTCGATTAGGTGTTCATATACGCGTTGCGGATCGACCAATTTCCCGGCCGCCATTCTGGCGCCGGTCGGAATCGCCATTAATGCGGATTTCCCGACCCCATGGGGCCCGGCTATCATAATCAAATGTGGCATAACTTAAGCCTGGTTGTCCGAGGAAAACCCGATAAAAGCAGATTTATAATCTAAGCACATGCGCCCGCTTTGATCCATTTGGGATTTTATTGTTTTCATTGTTTTCCCCTCAGGTTTTCCTGATTGGGAGTAGGTAAAAGCAATTTTCCCGCAAAGAAAGAGGTTTCATTTTCGGCGGGAAAATTAAGAATTTAATGCGCGCTAACGCGAGAGAATTAACTATACATATTAAATTCCATCGGGATAAATTGGCCGAATATCGACCGGAATACCATCTAGACTATTCAAGATAGTACGGGCCTGATCATCAAGGGAGCCATATTTATCTAGAAATGCTTTAGCTTTGTCGTAATCGCCATCGCCTTGGACCATGACAAACATGGCCGTGAGTTCGGAAACAGCCTGTTCCATCCGATCGTAATCTATCCTAAATCGTTGAAGGTCTTCGTCCCAGCTGACAGCGCCCGTGCTTCGATAGTAATTATACTGAATCGTTCGTCCCTTGGCATGCGCGGATTCAGTGCCAAAACGGACGCTTCTGAATATGCCGGTAAAATGGGTCGACAGCATTTGCTGTTTCTCTGAGACAGGCAGTTCACCTTTTTCCATCATAAAAAGGATATTATAGATCCCCATTATATCGGCCTTACCTTCTTCGATGCCAGAATAGAGTTCCTTAAGCTCGGCAGCTACGCTGGTTTCCCGGCCGTCAACTGTGATATTGCCCGGCCCAAGACTATGGGATAGCTCGTGGAAAAGCGTACCATTGGCCATATATTTTTTGGTTGTTAGCGCCGCCTGCTCGGGCACCAGTACACGCTCCCCAATGGGGCCTAATATGCGATCGTATTTTGCGCCCAATACATTGTTCAGAATGACTTTCTTGGCACCCTTGGCTTCGCGCACACGCTCATCATTGGGCAGGTTAAAGGCAATCGTTTGAATACCCGGCACGTTATCGCCGCCTCCTTGAATCTGATAGGCCGCAATGATGGGGCTCTCAAATCCACGGCTGAAGTTTTTATAACTGTCGTCAACCGGCAGGTTTGCTTCCATGTCCCGAAGGTATTTTTTATATTTTGCAAGCGCGGCAGACTCGTCCGGATTTTTGACCGTCAGGAACATCTCAAAGGCTGTTTTATATCCGTAGAGCTGATCGTCATAAACTTCATAAGGACCGATGGCCACATCGATATTTCCCTCTAAATCCATCCAAGCCATTTCAGATTCGAAATAATCATTGCTCTCAAAGGATTTGGCTCTCAGCCTGAGGAATTTTTTGAGCGTGGGTTCATTAGACAAATCCGCCGCTTCGTTGACTATTCGAACTAACTCAGCGATTTGCGGCGCATAGGCTTCGGAATAGGGTATAGCGATCAGCTTGTCACTTTCCCGACGAATAACAGTATAACCAGAACGAAAAGCTGCTTCGTCTGCGGGATGCGCCGCGATCCAGTTTTCAAATTCCGTTTTGGTCATATCTGCCGGATAAAAACCACCGCCATCAGGGCATGGCGTGTCTCCAAAAAAGACATGATTGCCATCGAGGGCGTCACAGGGCCCGTAATGCAGGTCAAACATCTTCAACACCATTTTCTTATGGGGCACGGATGAATTGACAATCGATTCTCGAATGGCTGGATTATCGGCGTTGAGCTGAAGCATGTAAATTTCGTTTAAAGGCTTATTGGCCTCAATCAACTTGTTGACAACGGCCCGTTCAGATGGACTCAAAAAAGATGTATCAACATCCATTTTGACTTCCTTGAACTTATTATACTGCGCCGTAATGTCATAGCCGTCCGTGGGCATAGTCTTGTCCATGGTTTGACATCCCCATAGAAACGCGGTGGCTGCCATTGTCGTAAGTAAAATCTTGCGCATATTTTTATCCTTTTAAAGGGCCGTTTTGATTTTGTCTGCCAGGGCGGATAGCTCCCCTATATCCGCCATTTGTCCGGATGCATGAGGTCCGGGTACCACACCAGTATAACGTGGAATGATATGAAAGTGCAGGTGAAAAACGGTCTGCCCTGCGGGCGCGCCGTTAAATTGTGTGATTGTGATGCCGTCCGGTTTTAAGGCCTGTCTGACAGCCGCGGCAATCGTCTGGGTTTTTTGTATCAGATTTGAAAGTTCATCCGGGTCCGTATCAAGAAGATTTCGTGACGGTGCCTTGGGAATGACCAGAGTATGACCTTTGGACTGCGGAAAAGCGTCCATAAAGGAGAGAACCCGTTCGTCTTCGTAAACGGTAACATTCGGAATTTCACCGCGCAGGATTTTAGCGAAAATATTATCGTAGTCATAGGTGCCGTCGAGACTCATAGGGTTACCTTTTTGGAATGTCCCGTCTTTGCTCTGGCATGCCATATAATCGGCAGAAGGATCAGGGTCAGAATATTGAAAATAAATCCGACGACCACAAAATATATGACAAATGGTTTGAACGGGATTGACGGATATATTTGAAGCAAACGAAATAGGGCGATGCTAATAAGAAGGGTCGCCGTCAGAATAATAAGCTGTGTCCGGGTTTTCAGGTAGTAAAATGGTACAAATATGCCCGTTGCAAAGCCAAATAAAAGAGCTGTTTTCCATCGACCCCATTTGTGTTCATAGATCGGATCAAAATCTTTAATCTCATCACGCGCCCGAAAAAAGGTCTTTGCCTCTTCTACATCATTCTCATGAATATAGAGGCGCAGGCCGCCAAGTGCGATAATTCCCATTCCGAAAATATTTCCATGGGAGCCTGATTGAACGAAATTGTAAATACCTGCGGCGTCAAGTTCCGATTGAAGAACTGCCATTTCAGCCAGATTATAGCTCGTATGTATTTTAATCAGACCCATTATTCCCCTTCTTAAAAGGCGTATACCGCCCGAGTATATCTATATTTCTATCTACGGCCTCACGTTCTTCCGTCAAGTAATCCACTAGCGCCGCGCGCAGGCCAGTATGAGCAATGTAGTGGGCGGAGTGGGTGGCGACCGGCTCATAACCCCGCGCCAGCTTGTGTTCGCCTTGTGCCCCGGCTTCGACACGCGACAAGCCCATCTCTATGGCCGCGTCGATGGCTTGATAATAACAGAGCTCGAAATGCAGAAAAGGTTTATGTCCCAGACATCCCCAATTGCGCCCATATAGAGCATCGGTGCCGATAAAGTTGAGCGCCGCCGCAAAAGGGGTGTCGTCCTGACAGGCCATAACCAACAGAATATCGTCTTTCATGGATTCGTTGATCTGCGCGAAGAAATCACGGTTCAAATAAGGTCGTCCCCATTTACGCATGCCTGTATCCAGATAGCAGTCATAAAAGACATCCCAATGTTCGGCTTTCAGGTCATCCCCGCTCATGCGTCGAATGGTTATACCATCCTGAGCCTGCTTGCGTTCTTTGCGGATATTTTTTCGTTTCCGTGAGGAAAGCCCGGCGAGAAAGGCATCAAAACTTTCATAGTCTCTGTTGAAAAAATGAAACTGCCGATCCTGTCGCATCAATAGCCCTGCTGTGTCGCAGGCCTCTCGGTCAATGGCTTCCAAAAAAGTTAAATGGGTGCTGGAATACTCCCATTCCTGTGTGGCCTGAACCATAGCTGATATCAATCCAGTTCTGGCATCAGCTCCTTTCGCAAGCAGGCGCGGCCCGTTCACAGGTGTGAAGGGAATGGCGCATTGGAGTTTTGGATAATAGTGCCCGCCGGCACGTTCGAGCGCATCTGCCCAACCATGGTCAAACACATATTCGCCCTGGCTGTGTGTCTTGGCGTAAAGCGGCGCCGCACCGACCGCATTGCCATCTTCATTGGTCAGCCAGATATGCCGGGGTGCCCAACCGGTCTCGGCTACGGCGCAACCACTTGCTTCTAACGCGTTTAGGAATCGCCAGGACAGGAAGGGATTATCTGTCCCTGCGAGGGCGTCCCATTCAGGTTCTTCGACCTCGTTAATCCGGGTTAAAATGCGGGCGGCGTAATTCACCTTATGGGCTAATCAATCTCAATAATGGCATCAATTTCGACAGCGACGTCCAGGGGCAAAGACGGTGCCGATACAGCGAAGCGCGCGTGACGACCGGCGTCGCCAAAAATAGCGACCATTATATCTGAACAACCATTGATGACTTTTGGGATGTCGGCGGCCGTGGCTGTGGGCAAAGCCTGTACAAACCCGCCAAGTTTTACAACGCGTTTGACTCTGCTTAGATCGCCATCACAGGCCGCTTTCATTTGTGCCAAAAGATTCAGCGCCGATAGCTTCGCTGCCGCTTGCCCTTGTTCAACGCTCAAATCCTCACCCAGACGCCCGCCTATCAACTCATCGCCGATTTTGGAAACCTGTCCGGCAATAAAGACCAGATTACCGGATTGTACATAGGGAACGTAATTGGCGACAGGTGCGGAGGGTTGCGGAAGCTCCAGTCCAAGTTCGGCAATTTTTTTGTCTATAGCATTCATTATAGTCTCTTTTGTTCTAATCGTAATCGGCGGCTGATTTGTGTTTTCTGTCTAGCGAAAGCCGTCCGGTTTGCCAGATAAAAGTTTTCATTGCGACCAGATAAATAACGACGCCAGTGCCGATGGCGGCTCCGATCATTATTCCCGTAAATATAACCGACATTCTTGCATTTCGAGGCGTAGCCGTCGGAACGCCGTCCGTTTGAAAGTGATATCGGACGAAGTAAAGGCTCAGGGCGATCAGGGTGAATATCAGCGTCATGAAAATCAGGCGCATCAACATGTATGAGCCTGATTTTTTCGGTACGAGATAATTTTCAGCCGGGCATTTATAACAATCAATGGTCCGGCTGTTTAACCGTAACATATAGTCCATGAATTCTGACGTTCCGAACGGTTCTCCACAGTTCAGACATTGATGGGAGGCCATAGATTTAAATCCTGCTTGATCTCTGATAGGCAGAATCATAGCTGTTGAACAAACAAGGGTAAAGCGCACAATGACCATTCAGCCATTTCCATTGCCAAGTGATAATCCTGAGCTTCGGAGTTTCCTGAAATCACGACGATCGAACCTGGCCAAAAATATGACAGGGCCCGGACCGGACAAAGAGCAGATAGAAGACATTTTGGAAATCGCTGCTCGCGTCCCGGATCACCGCAAACTGGCGCCGTGGCGGTTTTTAATTTTCGACGGTGTGGCCCGAAATCGCATTGGCACCCATTTAGGTCGTGTCTTTGAGGCCAAGAACCCTGAAATGCCGCCGGACCGGGTGACTTTTGAGTCTGAGCGGTTTCTGCGTGCGCCGCTTGTCATTGGGGTAATATCCAGCCCTGTGGAATGCCCCCGGGGTACACCTGAATGGGAGCAAAGACTGTCGTCAGCCGTAGTCTGTTATAATTTATGTTTGGCGGCACAAAGCTACGGGTTTGGGGCGCAGTGGCTGACCGAATGGTATGCCTATGATTCGGATATTGCCATTGAATTGGGACTAGGAGAAAATGAAAAGATATCTGGTTTTATTTATATCGGAACCCCCAAAGACGCATCGCTCCCCCGGCAACGGCCGGACATGAAGAGCCTTATTAGCTATTACTAATAGTTGTAATTACTGCGGGGTATAAATCCGTATAATACAATTAAAAATTGTGTACATTTCTTTTATTTAGGTAACATTCATGTTTGTTTCTCTAAGGGAGCCTCAGGTCTTATGACCAAGAACTCTCTGGCTTACCATTGCGCCCCGTGTAAACTGGGAGTTCTTCCAAATTGGGACGGTCGTTTCGGGGGAAGCGGCCGTTTTTTTGTAAAATCAGCTATTTAATTATTCAGAAAAAGTCCGTTTATTTTACGTTCAGGTTGGATTTGTAAGTAGACGATAGTCGGAAACGACATGAACCCTGCCCTACCATTGCGCCCCGTGTAGTGGCGGGGTTCACTTAAACGGCAGCTTCGGGGGTAGCTGCCGTTTCTCGTTTTAAGAACAGTGTTAAGCGGTCTCCGCAAAGAGCTCCCGACCAATCAGCCAACGGCGTATTTCCGACGTACCGGCGCCGATTTCCATTAATTTGGCATCGCGTAATATACGGCCGGGTGAGTTTTCATTCATATAGCCATTGCCGCCCAGCATCTGGATGGCATCCAGCGCCAGCTGCGTGGCTTTCTCGGCGGCGTAGAGAATACAGCCGGCACTGTCTTTGCGTGTGGTCTCGCCCCGGTCACAGGCTTGGGCGACGGCATATGTATAGGCGCGCGCCGTGGACGTCGTCACATACATATCAGCCAGCTTGCCCTGCATAAGCTGAAACTCGCCAATGGCTTTGCCGAATTGTTTACGTTCGTGAATATAGGGCAGGACCACGTCCAGACAGGCCTGCATGAGACCGACGGACAAACCAGACAGCGTGACCCGCTCATAGTCCAGCCCGCTCATCAGGATTTCGGCACCCTGACCGATATTGCCGACCACGTTTTCTTCCGGGACATGACAGTCCTCAAACACCAGCTCGCAAGTATCCGAGCCGCGCATGCCCAGCTTGTCGAGCTTTTGCGCCGTGGAGAAACCTTCCATATCCGGTGTGATGATAAAGGCGGT
>JAHDEZ010000075.1 GCA_020628425.1 Hellea sp.
GCGGATGGCGCAAACAAGATAATGCAGATAGCGCCTATTGCATGAGCTTTCACTGCTCGGAAATCGCCTTTGAATTCCTCAAAGATACGCCTGGCTGTCGCCCGGCGCCCTATCTGGCCTCCCGCGGCATGACCTGGATACAGCGCTATAATGATCAAGGCGTGTCGGATGATGAGCTGAAGACCTATATTGAGAATTCGCACCGTTTGATGGCGGCGAAACTCACGAAAACCTTGCAGCGCGAATTGGGGTTTTTGGCGTGAATATTATCGACATCTTCCAATCCAAGCTACGGGAATACACTAACCCGTCAGCCCATTCTGAGGCCTTGATAGAAGAAGCCTTGCATCCCCAGGAACCTGTTATCTGGAAAAGCAAGCAAGGCAAAGGTTTCAAACCTGTGACGTGGCTGATGTTAGCTGTGGCAGGACTTTTCTTTATTGGCGGCATTCTTTCCAGTTTGGGGTTTGGTATTCGAATCAATGGCTCAATTGATAGCCAGGAAGGATGGAAGCTCGTTGGTTTTAGCGTGCTATTTGGCTTAATTGCGATTTACATAGACCGTCGAAAATCCGCTCAGTCTCTATACGTTGTCACCGATCGACGGCTTCTGGTTTGCACGGCTTATGACGATGATGTGCTCAAGGTTCATGAATTGGAAATACGACCCAACACAACCACTTCTTACAATAAGCTGACAAAAGTTCTTACAATTGATACGCCTCAGCCCAAAGAGGGTCTGAGGGACTCCCTCAGCAATTTTCTGAAGTCATCTTCAGTCTTTCTCGAGAACATTGATGACCAGGACGAAGTTACACGGCTCATTCAGAAAATAGTGAACCGCCAATCCGGGATGGAAGCACAATGACCAACCTGGAGCTTCAACCAATCGCCTTGCCAGCTGTTTCCCACTTCGTCATTACCGGGCCCGGCGTGGATGCGCATGTCCCGGTAATCCAAAACCGTGGCGAAATCGGAGACATGGATTACCGGCATAAAGCCGGTAATGACGGAGGAGGGATGTCATGATCGACCCGGATGTCAGTTCCATTATCGCGCCGCATTTACGCGAGGGTGAAACGCTCCGATGGGCCGGGCGTCCGCAAAATGGGCCGTTCTTGAAGCGATATCTCTTGCTGATTTGGTTTTTACCATTCTTCATCATAATTTTTACGACAGGCATGTTTGCGGCCTTGCTGCCGTTCTTGATTATTGCAGGGGCAGTATTTGTCCAGCTAGGATTTCATTGGTATGTTTGCGCCAAACAATCTTATGCCGTTACGGATAAGCGGGTCTTAATCGTCAACAAGCCCGGTTGGGTTGGCAATGTCAGCATTCCAGCCGGAGAGCAAATCTGGTTGGTCGAAAAAGGTGACCGCGCTAAAGGTACAATCTGGTTCTCAGAGGCCATGCCTTTCCTGGCGATTAGCTATTACAAATATGTCAATGACAGAAAACCGTTTGAATTTGGAATGCCCGCCATTGCGCGCTATTTTCGCAGCACCACCGTGGCCTTTTTCAACATTAAAGACCGTGAGGCCGTGCGTGCCCTCCTGCCGGTCAGAATTATGGACAACCCATGATCGATCCAGAACTCCGACATATCATCGAGCCGGAACTGACCAATGGCGAGACCGTCCTATGGACGGGTCGTCCAGATCGGCATACCAATTTTGGTCTGGCCCTACGCAATGTGGTGTTTTGCTTTATTTTTATGGCCGTTCTCCTTATGATTGCTTTGAGGCTTCAAATCCTGATTTATGCAAACATAGGCATGGGCGCAGCCATGCCGCTGCGGGGTACGATATTTATCATTCTTACAACGGTTCTGGTGGCCGCTTTAATCGGTTTTTTCATCTATCAAATCGTTCGGGCTGGACGACAAATGCGTCGGCCAACCCAGCATATCTATGTGCTCTCGGACAAACGCGCCTTTATCTTGAACCCGACAAATGGACTAGATCGCCGGGTCATCAACAATCCAGTCGTTATCGAAACAAAAAAATCCGATGAGAGCTACTCGCTCCGTCTCGGGGATGAGAACAGCCTAAACATACAGAGCTACCGCAAAACAATTTGGCGCGAGCCGCCCCCGGTTTTCTTCCACCTGACAGATGGGTTGGACGTCAAAAAACTTATTGAAACAACATTTCCAAAACAGGAACAATCCTCATGAACAAAATGACTGACCAGAGCGAGTTTCAAACTCCCACAGTAACCACAGGCCCGCTGCCGAGCTCGACCAAGGACTACACCCACCCGGCAGCTGCGCCCGACATCCGCGTGCCGCGCCGTCTGATCCATTTACATCCGAGTGCGGGTGAGCCTGACGTGCCGGTCTATGATACATCCGGGCCCTACTCTGATCCCAATGTGAAGATCGATGTGGAGAAGGGCTTGGCCCGTCACAGAACGAAGTGGATCCTCGAACGCGGCGGTGTTGAAGAATATGACGGCCGCGAGGTTAAGCCCGAAGATAATGGCGGGGCCACGGGCAAGTATCTGGCCCGGGAATTTCCGGTCAAGAACAAGCCGCTGCGCGGCCTCGACGGTGAGATGGTCACCCAATATGAATTCGCCCGCGCCGGCATCATCACCAAAGAGATGTTCTATGTGGCCGAGCGGGAAAATCTCGGCCGGGCAGAGATGCTCAAAGACGCGCAGGGCCGCGTGGATGCGGGCGAGAGCTTTGGCGCGGAAATCCCCGCCTTTGTCACGCCGGAATTTGTGCGCGATGAAATCGCCAAAGGCCGGGCCATTATTCCGTCCAATATCAACCACCCGGAGCTTGAGCCGCAAATCATCGGCCGCAATTTCCTCGTCAAGATCAACGCCAATATCGGCAACTCGGCCGTCGCCTCCTCCGTCGAAGAGGAAGTGGATAAAATGGTCTGGGCCACGCGCTGGGGCGCGGATAATGTCATGGATCTTTCGACTGGCCGCAACATCCACAATACGCGCGAATGGATCATCCGCAACTCACCCGTGCCTATCGGGACCGTGCCGATCTATCAGGCGCTTGAGAAGGTGAACGGCATTGCCGAAGACCTGACCTGGGAAGTTTACCGCGACACACTGATTGAACAGGCCGAACAGGGCGTGGACTATTTCACCATCCATGCGGGCGTGCGCCTGGCCTATATCCACCTGACGGCGGACCGGGTCTGCGGCATCGTCTCGCGCGGCGGGTCTATTATGGCCAAATGGATGCTGGCCCATCACGAAGAGAGCTTCCTCTACACACATTTCGAAGAGATTTGCGACATCATGCGCGCCTATGATGTGAGCTTCTCCCTCGGAGACGGCCTGCGCCCCGGCGCGATTGCCGACGCCAATGACGCAGCGCAATTTGCCGAGCTGGAAACCCTGGGCGAGCTGACCAAAATCGCCTGGGCCAAAGGCTGTCAGGTCATGATCGAAGGCCCCGGCCATGTGCCCATGCACAAGATCAAAGTGAATATGGACAAACAGCTGCGCGAATGCGGCGAAGCCCCCTTCTATACGCTGGGGCCGCTGACCACAGATATCGCCCCCGGCTATGACCATATCACCTCAGGCATTGGCGCGGCCATGATCGGCTGGTTCGGCACGGCCATGCTCTGCTATGTGACACCCAAAGAGCATCTCGGCCTGCCCGACCGTGACGACGTTAAAGTCGGCGTGATCACCTATAAGCTAGCGGCTCATGCTGCCGACCTGGCCAAAGGCCACCCGGCCGCTCAAATCCGCGACGACGCGCTCAGCCGCGCCCGGTTTGAGTTCCGCTGGGAAGATCAGTTCAATCTCTCTCTGGACCCGGAAACTGCAAGAGATTTCCACGACCAGACCCTGCCCAAAGACGCCCACAAAGTGGCGCATTTTTGCTCCATGTGCGGACCGAAATTCTGCTCCATGAAAATCACGCAGGACGTAAGGGATTACGCCGATGGGCTATCGGATAATGAGAAGGCGGCGCTGAATCTGACCGCCAAAGAGGGTATGGCCGAGATGTCAGACAAGTTTAAGAAGGCCGGTAGCCAGATTTATTTGTCGGAGGATGGGAGTGTCCGGGAGGATATTGGGTAGGGAAAGCAATAGAAGACGTTGTGGTTGATCTTAGAAAACTGGATTTTCTGACTAATTTTAGATCGGAATTCAACTACTTCAGAACTCGATGTCTTTCAACGCGACCATTGCTTCTGGCCAAGACATTGTATGGGAAGCAACTTCTCCCGAAATAAGTTTAAGTGCTCGATTCCTGAGACTTTCATTGTCTAGATCGCTTTCGGTTACTTTAGTAAAAAACTCCTTAGAAACACAGAGCTTTGGTTCAACATTGCTGTTCCATTTCTTGTGAATACTAAAAATTACTATAATCTGCATTACAAACCGTGAGTTTTCATAGGTAACTGGGAGAATGTTTTCGAGTATGTTTTCTATCGAGTTTTCTAAATTCTCTTGTTCCGTATCTTTGGAAATTCCGGAAATGATCTCGCGATATGTACCGCGATTTTCACACTTCAATAGAACTACAAGAGCTAAGGCTAATCGAAAATAACCTGCTGAGTTATTCTGAAAAACAAGATTCAGATATGAAAAATACTGATCAATATCGCGAAGAGAAAAATCTAATGCGCGAAACAACATTGAAGTGCATCCGAAAAAACAACTAACCCCGGAAGGAAATTTGTCTGGTTCTCCTTCCGAAAAGAAACCTTGCCTATCAAATTCAAAAATTTCGTAGTATAGAAACCTAGAATAGATCTCTCGTTGAGGCTCTGGCAACTCGTAATGCCAATCAACAAATTTTCTCGAATACCGTTCTGAGTCGAGAGCTGCGCCATAAACGCTCGAAAATGAATTTAATAATTGAGCTCTATCTACAGCTAATACAAAGATTGCGCCTTTTACGCCAAAAATATGCTTTATTCGTTCCAGAATTTCGACAGCATATGTTGGACGACATCGATCTAATTCATCAACAAAAATCAGAAGTTTGCCACGACATTTCTTCTCAATTAACCTCTCGAATTCATCTCTAAAAGTTATAACTGAATTACTTAGTTCTGCGTGAAACTTAAAACTATCATTTGCTATATCTCCCGCTATTTCCGCTAAGTCATCTTCATTCAAATCATAGTTTTCTAGCTCACTTGCGGTTTTTTCACCCGCTAACAACTTTACGATGCTTCTTGCCAAAAACTTTGGAGAGTTTTTAGCGATTGCCGAACCTAATTTTTTTGCAGACGAGATGAAGTTGGCTTTGACTTCAGAGTCCTTCAATTGGTCATATATGGAAGCAACGAAGGCCGAAAAAGCATCTTCAGCAAAATCAGATTCCCACGCATTGAACTTTACGCAATCGACCTCATTTTTTTCGAGGTCTGCTTTCCAACAGTCGATAAACGTAGATTTGCCCATTCCATAAGGGGCAGAAACAGTCATTACCATTGGCTGAGCAATATCTTTGATAATATTCCACAATTTGTCGGCATGTTTTTTTCTATCTAGTTTATCATTCTTCCAAGGATCATCAGAGCTTACTTCTATAGCCTCTTTCTTGTAAAAATGCGGGGGTGGCAAATATTCCGAATCGTCAACCATTCATTACTTTAACTTGCAACCACTAAATGGCAATCTGGAAGTAATGCTTCCTCCATTCCCTCCATGTCCATTCTCCCCACGGGGGCACTGCTCGCGCGCTACCACACAACACCCGCTCATCCCCCTGAAAAGGGGGATCTGAACAGGGTGCGGTAAGCAAGCGTAGGGCGGATTAGTCTGATTTTGCGACGGCGTAATCCGCCACTCCATTTCAATCAGGTGGATTATGGCTGCCGCTTAATCCACCCTGCAGCATTGGCATCTCTGCCAATCTCCGGCATAGTCAGCTTATGTTTGGTATGGGAAAAAACGCTTCTCGGAAAAAGGCGCTAGCAAAACTGGAATTAATGTCGTCCGGAGAATGGCAATGCGCAGGGTGCGGCGGCCTGCACAACGGGCTACCTGATTTGGCAACAAACCATCCTCATGTCTCTGGCGTCCCCACAGAGCAGGAACTTAATGCCAATCTACGCCTGGATGGAAATTTTCTATCGGAAGATTTCTGCGTTTTGAACGGCGAGCATTTTTTTATCCGTACAATTTTGAAACTTCCTATTCAGGGCCGCGACGACGAATTTGGCTTCGGGGTGTGGTCGTCTTTATCCCGGACAAATTTTAATCTTTATTTAGACAGCTTTGATGAGGGATTTCCAGAGGGTGATAATGAGCATTGGACAAGTTGGTTTTCATCCAGTTTAAGCTGCTTTGAAAAAAGTTTTAAAGCCAAGACCTGGGTTGTTCCTCAACCCAACCGCCAAAGACCGCATGTCCTATTCGTCGAAGAAGAGCATCCGATTTATCAATTTCAGCAAAACGGTCTCGAACCTGCGGAGCTATTGAAAATTTACGCCCATTATGGATGTAGCCCTCTATGACAAATCGTGACCCCCATGAAGAAACGACACGGCATAAATAGAGCGCTCGAGGTCATCCCGGCCTTGCAGCTTTCCGGCATGTTGACGGAGGCGCCGCTCGCGCACCACACACCCGCTCATCCCCCCCCAGCCTTCGCCGAAGCGAAGCTCCGGCTTCGCCTAGGCTGGTGAAAAGGGGGATCTGAACAGGGTGAGTTAAGGACCAAGCCGCAACATATTTGGGTCCCCGGTCAAGCCGGGGATGAGCGGATGGTTTAGGACACCACTCACCCCTGCAACATCTCATAGAGGGGCAGGCTGAGATAGGCGGCGGCGAAGCCTATGGCCCAGATGGCTATGGAGAGCTTCCATAAACGTCGGTTCCATTGATCGGCGCGGGCGCATTGGCGGGCCAGTTCCGGGTCTGCGGGGCAGGCCCGTCCGGGGCGATAGAGGGCATAGCCGCCGAGCAGCAGTAATAGGCCGGAGCCCAGAAACATCCAGAATTTGTTCAGGGCTAATTGGGTCAGGAAAGGCAGGCTGTCAAACAGGCTGGCCGAGACGGCGCCCAGTCCCAATGTGACCAGTACAATGGGCAGGGCACAGCAGATCAGCGTCGCCGAAGAGGTGAACAGAATAAGCCATCCCCATCGCCGGCTTGTTGCAGGTTTCGTCGGCGCGGGCTCCATATAAAGCTTAGTAATTCGTGCCAGACCCGTAATGAGAATGGGGGCTGTCATCTTTTGGGGCTTCTTCTTTGGTTTGAAAACTCTCCAGCGTACAGCCCGGGGCCCGCTCGGCGGATTTGAAGGTAAATCCTTTGGACTTGAAAAGCTGGGTCAGGGCCGCATCATCAAGACCCGCGGATGTATCCATGCAAATGGCAATCAGGCCGGATTTCAGCTCGGACTCGACCGCATGGACGCCGGGCTTGGCCTTGAGGGCTTTTTCCGATGTGGCCACGCAAAAAGGACAGGTCATACCGGCCACGGTGATGTTGACCTGCTCTATATTCTGCGGCGCGGGTTCATTGGCCCAAGCGGCCGTGCCCAGAAAAGAGACGGCCGCCGCCCCGGCGATGATCGACTTAAGCGGTGTTATTTTTATTGGTTTCATGATCCGTCTTTCTAAAAATTGACACGCCATCCGGCAGAGACGGCGTAATCCATTTTGGGTCCCGGGCCTTCCCGGCTATCCACAACCGGGACGGTCACGGCCACATCGGCGATCCAGCGCTTGGCCGCATATTGCAGACCCGGCGTAAATGATAGCTGAACGCCGCCCGTATCGTTCATCACAATGTCGTCAAGCCGGTTATCACCGCTAATGGCCAATTGGGTCTCAAACACGCCAAATACAAAGCCCTGGGTTTGGCCGGATAGCTCTTGGGGATGTAACCGGTATTGAAATGTGGTCGCAAACTCGGCCCGGTCGCCGCGGTTAAACCCGCGCCCTGTGCCGCTATGATCAAACGAGAGCTGCGCCCCCAGATTATAATCGAGTGTGGCCTGGGTGAAAATCAGGCCTCCGAAAACATCCATAGAATGGTCCGTAATACCGTCCCGGCCCGTCGGCAGCCTTACGCCCGCAAACGGCGCGATGCGTGTGGTTTTGCCAATCCCGTCTTTGGCGTAGATTTCATGACGGGCAAAGACCATCACATCGCCCAGCCCCGTCAGGCGGCTGGACTGACCGGCTGTCTCTGTCTCTATATGGGTAACAGGCACAACGCCGAACACAGACAATCTGGAATTCACGCCAAAGCCCGCTATGCTCAGCGCATTGATCTGCTGCCGGTCAATGACCTCATTGCCGGCATTGATAAGAACGATTTGCTCGCGCAGGATCAGCTCATCTTCGCTAATCGGCAGGGCCGTATTTATGGTGATCGGCGCCGCCAGCGCGCTCTGCGCAGACCCGGCGAGACCGAAGATAATACCGGCCAAAGCGAATGTGAGACGGGGGTTAGTCATAGGCGCCCACAATTCGGATATCCGTTTCATTCATAAGCGCAGCCTAGAGCAGAACGGGACATCGTGCAATTCCATTCTCCTTTGCTCGCGCGCCACCCATACCCGCTCATCCCCACGCAGGTGGGGATCCAGTTAGAGTGGGATGGTGACGGACTAGAACCCATCCAACTGACGTTCATTGAACGGGTTGAAACTCTTTGTCATAACCATAAAGGCGTGCGGAAGAACGCAAGTTTCAGCCAGCGATCACGCGACGCGTTGGACTTGCAGGAAGCTTTTTGCAAAGAGTTTGGTAGTTTCAGGGCAATCGTCCGGCAACAGATATTTGGGTGTCGTGGTGCTCAAGAAGACGGGATTATTAATGGGCTCGTCCATATCTTTGGCCGTAAAACTGATGGTAAATTCCTCAAAGGAACGGCGCTGGATCTTCGTGTCTGCCAAGACCAAAAGCTGGCTCAGAGATGGATGGTGAGAAAATCTCTTATACATTTCCTCTACGCGCTCGGGCGCACCCTCGAGTACTACAAGAAAGTTACCATCTGCGTAAAACATACAACCGCTAATTAACAAGCTTTCACAGGTCCGGGTAATAAGCTCAATGGACTCTTGCTCTACAAATGTCGAAACCTCACTACGGACATTTCCTGTAAAGACGCGATGACTAAGCATTATTGTTTTCCATTTTCCCCAAGCAACTGCCATACAATTCAATAATGAATGAAGTTTAAAAAGCCGGGCATTTTTTCAACAAAAGCGAACTCCTTTACCAGCACTGTCACCATTGCATTTGTGCGCTCAATCCTTAGACAGAAAGCAAATCAGAATCGGATTACGTGATGTCTTTAACGATAGAATTCAAAAAGCTGGACCATTTTGGGGAGCTACGGCTCCCGGCCTATGAGACGGCGCTGGCGGCGGGGGCGGACCTGCGTGCGGCCGTGCCTGAGGATGCGCCCATGGTTTTGGCGCCGGGTGAACGGGCACTAGTGCCCACCGGCCTCGCTATGGCCCTGCCCGCCGGATATGAGGCGCAGATCCGGCCGCGCTCGGGACTGGCCTATAAGCATGGTCTGACGGTGCTGAACACACCCGGGACCATAGACGCGGATTATCGCGGCGAAGTGAAAGTGCTCTTGATCAATCACGGCGCTGAGGCCTTCACCATTAATCGCGGCGAACGCATCGCCCAGATGATCATTGCCCCCATCACCCAGCCGGAATTCAAAGTGGTGAGCGAGCTCTCCGACACAGAACGCGGTGCCGGCGGGTTTGGATCTACGGGTGTGAGTTAGTCGCCTACTTCCTTCTTTTTAATTGACCGCTTTTGCATTACCTTCCCGCGCAAAGGGGAGAGAATGATGACGCGATTACTCAGCATGGCACTGGTCACAACAATGCTGGTCAGCACGGCCTGTTCAGAAACGACAGACACGTCACAAGCGGATGTCAAAGCGGATCTCATTGTTATCAATGGCGATGTGCGGACAGTGGATCCGGAGAGCGGAACCGTCGAGGCCTTCGCGGTCAAAGACAGCTGGTTTCTGGCGGTCGGTTCCAATGCCGATATTGAAAAGTTCAAGGGTCCGGAGACAGAGATCATTGACGCCAAGGGTGCTTCTATCGTGCCAGGCCTCATTGATGGTCACTCGCACCTGACCTATGGGCTGAACCTGATACGGGGTGTGGATCTCTACGGTGTAGCCGAGCGGGACGAATGGCTAGACAAGATCAAAAAGCGGTCTGATCAACTGCCTCCGGGGGAATGGCTGACGGGTGGACGCTGGGATCATACGTTGGCCGGGGACCCGCTGCCGACCAAGGAAGAGCTCGACGCCATTGTGTCGGACCGCCCGGTTTACCTCAATGATGTGGACGGGCATTCGGCCTGGGCCAATTCCATGGCGCTGGAACTGGCCGGGGTCACAAGGGACTCTGTCTCACCGGAGGGCGGAAAAGTAGTCAAGGATCCGACGACCGGGGAACCCACAGGCATTTTGTTTGAAACGGCCAAGACCCTCATCACGGAAAGTACGGCTTATAAAGACGGCACTTTCCAACGGGACGACGACCGTCAATTCGACCTGGGTTGATGCGCATCCGACTGTTACCCATGAGCTGATTGATGACTTGCGGGC
>JAHDEZ010000076.1 GCA_020628425.1 Hellea sp.
CTTTTTAAAACATAGAGTGGTTTAGTTCACGACAACATTCGGGAATTATCGGGATCAAAAAATGGTTTTAGACTTATGGTCGCTTCAGCGGCCTTTCCTTCAATCATAACGGTGTAGTTTCCGCGCGCTATGTCCTTTTTATCGTTCAAGCCTTTTGGCAGATCTATAAGCGCCAGCCCGACGGCAGTGCCCAGATACCCGCTGAAGGCTCCGGCTGTTATATATCCGACGACTTTTCCGTCTCTCTGGACAGGTTCATAATGATACATCAAAAGGTTTGGGTCTTTAAGCTTTACAGAACAGAGATAAGGCCCCTTGGCTTCGGCTTTTCGAACCAGATAGGATTCCATGCCAATAAAGGCCGGTGACTTTTTTGTTTTACAGGTAAATTCCAATCCCAATTGATGCGGAGCTTCGGTATAGGCCATATCATGACCCCAATGCAGAAACCCTTTTTCAAGACGTAATCCATTTAGTGCTTCGCCGCCAATAAGTTTAACACCCAGATTTTGTCCGGCTTCAAACAGTACATCAAAAACATGTTCCGCAAAATCAGGCGTGACGAAAATTTCCCAACCCAGATCTCCAGAATAAGACAGTCTTTGTGCTGTAACCTTTGCGTGCCCGATATGGCAGTCCTGGAGCGTATTAAAGGGAAAGGCTGCGTTTGAGACGTCAATATCGCAAACCTTTTCCATAAGCGCCCGACTGTTCGGGCCCATAACACCAATTACCCCAAAGGATGGAGTCACATCGCGCAATCTGACGTCTTCATGCGGTAGAATGTGATCCCGCAGATGCAGGTAATCTTTGAGGGTATGGGAAATTGAGCTCATGACCATAAAGCGGTCTTGATCATATCGGGCTACGGTCACATCGCTTTCGATGCCGCCTCGTTCGTTGAGGAAAAGCGTGTAAGCAATCCGTCCGTTTCTCATGGCCATATTATTGGTGCAAACCCGCTGCAAGAAATTTTCTGCGCCCTTCCCTTCCACCATGATCTTACCGAGCATCGAATAATCAATCATGGCAACGGCTTCACGGGCGGCCCTTTGCTCAGCCAAGGCATAGTCAAACCAGTTTTGACGGCCATAGCTATATTCATATTCCGGAGTAACACCATAGGGGGCGAACCATCCTGGTCGTTCCCAGCCCTGGACTTCTGTGAAACAGGCACCGCGGGCTTTCAGTGCATGATGCAACGGCGTACGCCGGAGATTTCGAGCGGTCTGTCTCTGATAATTGGGCCAGTGCATGGCATATGTCTGAACAAGTGTTTCTGGGCAACGTTCTTGCAAATATGGATCCCTCGCTTGAAAGGCTTCGCAGCGTCTGGGGTCCATGCCGCTAAGATCCATTGTCGGATGACCATTAACAATCCATTCGGCCAAAGCTTTGCCCGCACCGGGGCCGGTTTGAATGCCGGTGGAATTAAGACCTGCGAGAATGAAATAGTTTTTTACATCGGGCGCTTCACCCAAAGTAAATCTTCCATCATAAGAATAGCTTTCGGGCCCGTTAAAAAAGGTCCTGATACCAACCTCTTGCAATATAGGGACGCGGTTCATGGCCATTTCCAATACGTCCATTACATCGTCTTCAACAAAGGGCAGCGACTCGAACGAGAACTTTTCCGGGATACCCTTGATTGCCCAGGGTTTGGCGCGGTTATGGGCAAAGCCAAAAAGTAATTTCCCCGCATCCTCTTTAAAATAGGTGCCATCACAATAGGACCGTAGAACCGGAAGATCACGAGGCAGGTTTTCAATGGGTTCCGTCACAAGATAATAATGTTCGCAGGCATGTAGAGGAACGCTGATATTGTTCTTTCGGCCCAGCTCGCGGGCCCACATGCCCCCGCAATTGACTACATTATCGGCTTGTATTGTGCCTTGATCCGTGACGACGCCTTTTACCTTGCGAGCTTCGACCAAGACATCGGTAACTATTATCTTTTCGATAATCTTAGCGCCCTTTTGCCGAGCGCCTTTGGCCAGCGCCATGGTCAGGTCAATTGGATTGGCTGATCCGTCACTGGGCATGTAAATGCCTCCCAAAACCTTGTCCGGGTTCATGAGTGGCCAGCGCTCCAGGATGGCTTCAGTTTCGAGATACTGGGCTTTAACATCAAAAAGAGACGCAAAATCTTTCTTGCGTTTCAACTCCGCCAGACGTTCGTCATTGATCGCAATGGCGATAGATCCTGTTTCGCGATAACCTGGAGATTGCCCGGTTTCCGCCTCGATAGTTTTTAACAGTTCTACTGTATATTTGGCAAACTCAGTTGTAGCGTGACTACCATGCAGCTGTCCGACGAGGCCTGCCGCATGCCAGGTCGTGCCGCAGGTTAATTGTCCCTGTTCTAAAAGGACGACATCTTTCACACCTAGACTGACCAGATGATAAGCCACGGAACAGCCAAGAATACCGCCACCTATAATGACCGTGTGGGCGTGTTTTGGAAGCGACATTGGCATGTAAATTTTTAGAGCTTTACAGGGAGTTCAGCCGGGGCACGGCGCGAGAGAAGCTCCGGTCCATTTTTACGGATAACGAGATTTTCTTCGTGCAAAATCATACGGCCCGGCGCGTAAATCATGCCAGGTTCCAATGTCATGATCATGCCTTCTCGCAGGATATCCTGTTCCCATGCAGTAAATGAAGGTGGTTCGGTCAGCTGTATCCCAAGGCCGTGACCATAACGGCCTACAGACTCCCCCAAAGCACCATTTTTCTTCAATACTTCATCCATGGCCCTGAATACCTGCGCGCAACTATTGCCAGGCTTTGCCATAGCAAGCCCGGCCTCAGTAGCCTGCCAGACGGCGTTGTGTATACGCTTTGCTGTGTCATTGATGGCGCCAAAGCCATAATTGCGGTCAAAGTCACAATAATAGCCATCAAATGTACAGCCGGTATCGAACATCAGTATGTCGCCGCTGCGAAGTTTACGGCCGGCAGGCGGCGCAATGACATCATCATATCCTTGTTGGCCCGCGCCCCCAACGAGATATGAGACGTTGTCGACACCCGCTTTCAGACATTCCAGCTTGAAATTTTTAAACAGCTCCGCATCGGTCATGCCTATATCGGCAAAATCAAAAAGGTTTTCAAAGACGCCAGAAACCGTAGACGCCACATATCTGACCTTGTTGATTTCAGCTTCAGATTTAATCATGCGAATATCTCGAATAATCGATGTTGCATCTTTGATTGCGATGTTAGGATCGGAACTCTTGAGGTTCCACATGACGGTTTCAAAATCACCGAGCGGCATTCGAATATGAGTCTCGCGCCCTTTATTCAATCCGAGTACATTTGATCCCGATGCTTTCAGACATTCCGTCAATGCCTGGTTTAGCAGTGATACGCCGTCATCCGTTTCATGAGGCGATGACCAGCTGCGAATATCGGTCATAAACTCGCTTTTCATAGATTGAACGCCGATTTCCGGAATAACGGCGATGGGCTTCCCTTCGGATGGAATGACGACAAACCAGGGCCGGGTTGGGCTCTGCCAGAACTGACTTAAAAAGCCAGTGAAGTAATAGATATCATGTTCCGTTGTCAGGAGGAGAACACCTATGCCGTCTCCTGCCATAGCCATTTGGATATTAGCTAGCCGGTTTTCAAATTCTTCGGTCGAGAAACCTCTCACGGGCGGGGTTGTCATAAAACTTCTTTCTCAAAGTTCGAATGGGATGTCTGATGATCGGGCGAGGTCCCAGGCAAGAACCATATTGCTGGAAAGTGCGGGTATGCCTGTAACGGCTTTGATATTTGGCAAAATGGAGATGCACTTCATATTCGTGCAGGAAATGAATATGGCATCGATCTCTTCGCCGGCCATCTCCTTTAGATTTATAGCTGTGTCATAAATCGTCTCTGGCGAAATACGCCCGACATATTTGTCTTCTTCCTCATCAAAGATAATGGCGTGGGGCACGTTGTGGCCGTTGGCCTCAATGTGATTGATCATGGTTTGGCAGACAGCGGCAGAGTACGGGCCGATATAGCCGATATTTTTGACGCCAAGATGTTTGAACGCTGTGAGGGCTGCCTGCATGGGATTTGTAACAAAATTAGCAGGGCGTTCGGATTGAATAAGCGAAGCGATTTTTTTATCACCAATCTGCATGGCCCCGGACGTACAAGCGTATCCTACCGCATCAAATGAATGGGTAAGCGGAAAGAGAGATGTCGATTTTTTGAGATGACCTGCCATGTTTTGCAGGGATTCGACGGTGACTTCATTTTCAAACGGAATGCGGCTTACCAGAAGGCTGATACCGGCGTCTTTAAAATAATTGCGAAATTCGTCTTCAATCGTGACATCCGATTGCAGAACAATGAGACCGATCTGCTTCACATTGTTTTCAGGAATAAGGTCATAAGTGGATGTTTTCATAACGCCCCCGCCATGACTTTGTTATAGATATCGGGATCTGTATTGCCCTCGGTGCCCAGCACCAAAATTTTGGAATTTTTGTCCATCCCAGTGGCCTTGGCCAGTTCGGGATTGTTTTGAATGGCCATGATTCCAATGAGGCCTGAAGCGGAACATTCGCCGCCAACGATAGGCGGGCGCTCATCATCCGTCGGATTAGCGAGCCAGCGCATTATTGGGGCAACACCGTCATCATTAATTGTGATAACATCAGACACACCATATTTAATAGGCGGCCACGCTAGTTCAGAAACCTCGCCGCAGGACAGGCCCGCCATCATGGTTTCCTCAGTGATATTGACCAAAAATATTTCGTCCCGGGTCAGGCTTTCATACACGCAATCCGACATGTCTGACTCGACAATGATAATTTTGGGCAAGTTCTCTTTCCGCTGTGGCCATAAGGCGCCGATGACCGCGCCCGCCATGCCGCCGCATCCGGCTTGCAGGATGATATGAGTGAGCTCTTCGCCGTCAAGCTGATCCAGAATTTCCCTGACCATAACCGAGTAGCCGGCCATGACTTGTCGCGGAACATCCCGATAGCCTTCCCAGGACGTATCTGACACGATCTGCCAATCATGTTCGTCCGCCATATTGATACAGGCAGCGATAGAGTCGTCATAATTTCCGTCAATGCGATGGATGATGGCTCCATATGCGGCCATGGCGTCGGCCCTGCCCTGACTGACATTGGCGTGAATGAAAATGTGACATTCGACACCTAATAACTGAGCACCCCACGCTACGGACTTTCCGTGATTTCCATCCGTGGCCGTACAAACTACCAAGTCTTCTCGGGGTTTTTGATTGGCCAGATATTGAACGGCATACGCGCCGCCCAGCGCTTTAAAGGACCCCAGACCAAATCGACCTGACTCGTCTTTGTAAAATATTTTTTGAACGCCTGCATCTTGAGCAATATCTGTTAGGCTGATCAGTGGCGTGGGCGCGTAACCGGGCCACTGGGGAATAATCGATTGGGCAGTTGCGCAATCATTATCTGGAAAAAGCGCTTCTGCGATATGATAAGCGGAATTGGATTGCGACGGATTTTTATAATGTTTTGTATAGCTGTAAGACATGCTCATCCTTCGGCACCTGCCAATTGCTGAAGCGTTAAATTCACCCAATACCGCATGCCCGTCGTCAATATTTTATCGTTAAAATCATAATGCGGATTATGTAGCATGCAGCCGCCTTCGCTATCCGTTCCATTGCCGATAAAAATATAGGCCCCTTTTTTGACTAAAAGCATATGTGCGAAGTCTTCTGATGCGGTCATAGCTTCGCAAGGATATTCAACCATTTCTGTAGAATTTGTGGCCAGAGCCGCTTTGTAAGCATTTTCTGACTCAGTAGCGCTATTCGTCGTCGCATGGAATACTCTGCTATAAGAGAATTCAACTTCTGCACCGTGGGCAGCACATATGCCATTGGCCAATTCTTTCATTCGGCGTTCTATGGTTTGGCTGACATCCAGTTTAAAGCTTCGGCAGTCACCCCTAAGAGTCACATTGCTGGGAATGACGTTCACCGTTCCGTCTGTTTCTATTTCTGTTACCGAGACAACAGCTTGTTCAAACGGATCAACAGAACGCGCAACAATGGTTTGTAGACTAAGTATGATTTCTGCACTTATAACAAGCGGGTCGATATGATGGTGAGGTTGAGACGCGTGACCTCCGCGGCCTTTGATCTTGATAGCAAAATTGTCTTCGCCGGCCATAATTGGGCCAGCTTTCATAGCAAGCTGTCCGGCGGGACGACCTGGCATATTATGCATGCCGTAAACAGCTTCCATTGGGAAGCGTTCAAACAAGCCATCATCGATCATAGCCTGTGCGCCAAGACCATGTTCTTCATTAGGCTGGAATATAAAGTAAACAGTGCCATCAAATTCAAGGTCTTTGAGAGCCTTAGCTGCGCCAAGCAGCATAGAACTATGCCCGTCATGTCCGCAGGCATGCATTTGTCCATCCGTTTTTGATTTGTAATCGAAATCATTTTGCTCATGAATTTTCAAGGCGTCCATATCGGCCCGCAATCCGATCGACTTGCGACTTGAACCTTTCTTGAGCACGCCAACAATCCCAGTTTGGCCAATTTCAGTATGCGTCTCAATGCCAAAGCTTTTAAGCTTCTTCGTAATGTAATCCGCAGTAACTGGCACCTCAAAGCCTAACTCTGGACATTGATGCAGGTCGCGGCGCCAGGTCACCATTTCGGCTTCAGTGATATTGGTCAAAAAATCTCTACCCATGACTTAATAGCCCCGTTTTTGTTTCGCGCCGCGATAGAGAATGTCGGCTAAATTATCGTCGGCCAGTTCTCGATCTGCCAGCGCAATCGGGTCAAGATCAAACCGAGGGCGATGCAGTGATTGACTATTCTCTCTTGGGTTTTCGCCTCTGACATCCAGCCACAGGTTTTTGCCTTCAACCTGATGAATATCAGGAGCCATAAAAGATTGGAGCGCGAAGCCTATCCGGCGAGATTGGCTTTCATTTTGACGTGAACCATGAACAATTTCAGCATGATGAAGTGACATTTGTCCCGGGCGTAATATGAGATCAACGGCCTGACTTTCGTCAACATCCCGAACGACCTGCCCGCGTGTGAGAATGTTATCTTCGGCAAAAGTATCATCATGGGGTCGAATATGATTCTTGTGAGTTCCTGGGATCATGCTCATACAACCCGTTTCAAGATTGGATGGCGAGAGGGCGATCCACGGCGTCACAAAGTCGTTTTTGTTCATACCCATATAGGTCGCGTCCTGATGCCAACTGACATAGTGCTTAGTCTGGGGTTCTTTGATGAAAAGAACTGAGGCCCAAAGTGAAAAGTTCGGTCCGACGATATCTTCGACAGCATCTAGTATGATGGGATGATGAGCGAGCTCATCCAGGCATTTATAAGAAAAATGTGCGTTATTGCGCTTTTCGGCATGGGCATGTTCAGGATATTTTTTCTCAGCCTCTTCAAAGCGGTCTCTATAAGTGATGGCTTCGTCTTCGCTCATCACATCAATGGGCGAAAGAAAACCATCTTCGTGATATTGCTTGATCTGCTGGTCGGTTAAATACTTACCCACTGAACAATTCCTTTTTTTGTTTCCCATTGAACCAAAGTAAAAGCATTCCCATCACAATCCCAGTGATTGCCAAACCAAGCATATATTTGAAAAGGAGTTGATAACCGGGGAGCCCCGGATAGGTATCCAGCCAGTGACCAACCAAAGGATAGGTAAAGGCTTCCGGCAAGTACCCGACAAAACAAGCGGCACCTACTGCCGTACCCATCATATGTTTTGGAATGGCTGATTCCGCAAAGGTCGCGTAAAAATTTCCGCGAAGCGCAAAAACACATAAGCCAAGTACAATCATGACAGCCGTCACGAGATTTAAGTTTTTCGACTCGGCCGGAATAAAAAGGAACGCTGTGATACAAAGCGCGGCGACAAAGAACGCTACCATTATGACTTTGGTTGGAGAACCTATTTTATCGGCAATAATGCCACTTGCCGGCGCGCCTATGGCCTGCAGGCCATATGTCCGCAGAATGCCCATAAAGGCCCCAAAAACGACAACAGCGCCCATAGGCCCGGTCATATAGGGTGTTATGTAGCTTTGAGCGGCAAACAGGCTATATCCACAGAATATGATAAAGGCGATAAGCCAGACTTGGGGTGTCTTGAGGGCAATCCAAAAATATTTCAAAACCGGCGGCGAGGCCTCTTCTTGGGCACTGTCTTCAAACATAAACCAAATCACCAAACCCGCAAGGATAGTGAAAATCGCTGAAATAATAATCAGCCACATTAAGCCTGTTTCACCCTGTCCCATTTTGTTGAACACATACAAAGTGAGCATTCCAATGAGAAACCCAAACACGCCTCGCCCGCCTTCTAAAAATCCAAACAACCGGCCTTGTTCGGAATCTGGTCCAAGATCACGAGTGGCTTTAATAAAAGGAGCCCAAAATATGATGAGCGTGCTAACGCCCCAAAAACCATATAAAAACAAGCCCCCAATATAAGATGGGAAGGTCGCAAAATAAAACCCGCTCAGTCCGGTAGCTATCAATGATAGAGACAATAGTTTCCGAGGCGAATATCGATCTGCTAACCAGCCTCCCGGTATATAGCCGAGTGTTGACGCAATCCCGTTGACCATTTGCATATACCCCATTTGCGTATGGGTGACATCCAGAGCTTCTTTCATCGTGTCGTAATAGGAATAACGCAAGAACGGGAACGTATAAACCATAGCGCCAGCAAAACTCAGGAGGGCCAATAAAAACCATTTTTTGTAAGCGCTATTAGGCATGATCTATATCCTCGTCGGTACCAGCCTGTTGCGCAAAAAAGGATGTTTCCTTTGGCACGACGGGGAGTTCCATTTCATATGAACTGCATCGCACGCGGCCTGTATGTTTACCTCTGACGAGTTCATGGGTGAACCGGCTTGGCAAGGCATTGGGGCTGAGCTCGATAGCATCTTCGGCATAGTATGTAGTAATATACAGGGTGCGCGGTTTGTGGGACCTATTGGGCGCCGAACCATGTAACAGGCTGGAATGCATCAAACAGACAGAGCCTGCTTCCCCTGTGCATTTTACGATTTTTTCTTTGTTTTCTTCAACAATATAATCAGCAACCGCTCCGGTAAATTTCCCGTTTTGCCACAAAGAATAAAGCGGTCCTTTATGAGAGCCCGGCACCACTTCCAAGGGGCCGTTTTCTAACGTTACATCATCCATAAATAATAGGCAGGTGACGAGATCGTCATTGCTCATGGGCTGAAACGTGAAGTCCTGATGAAACTTTACCTGTGTGGCCGCGCCGGGCAGCTTTGAATTGATTTTACCGTGATGGAATTTAAGATTGGGCCCAATCAGATCAGCGCACATCTCAACAGATCGACCAGTCCGCATGACATTTGCAAATTCTTCCGAGACTTCTTCCGGGGATTGCACCCGCCGCAAGGCCGGATTCTTCGCTGAGTGCCCAGGTTCCAAATCAAACCGCCCCCGCCCATCTAGGGTTTCGCCATAATCCTTATCATGTGCGCGACTGTCTTCGACCCAACCTTCAAACACACGGCGTAAATTTTTTAGGGTTTCCGCAGAGACAGCGTCTTCGACAACGAGATAACCATCTCGCCAGAAATCGTCTTTTTGCTGTTGCGTCAAGACCCCCAAAACTTCCACCTATTGATTTATTGGTATATACCAGTTAACATCTTTTTTAAACGAGATACTTTTTCAATGCAAGTTTAAAGCATTCATGCCCAAGCCCAGCCTAACATCTTCGCCAACATCCCCCCGTTTTCGGCAAATTACTGAACACCTAAAGTCAGCCATCAGTTCTGGTCATTATGAAGTTCACGCAGCCTTGCCGTCTGAGCGAATGGTTGCCGAACAGTTTGATGTCAGCCGGATGACGGCCAGGCGCGCCTTGGAAGCTCTGGAAAGTGAAGGCCTTGCCTATAGTTCCGATCGGCGCGGACGGTTTGTTTCACCACAACGTCTAAGATTTGACATTAGTAATACAGTCAGTTTCGCGGCGGATGCCCAACGGGCGGGCACAGAGCTGGAAATTATGGTATTAAGCTCGAAGGAAACGACGGCCAGTGCGTCTATAGCCGTAAAATTATCCGTTAAAACCGGCACACCTATTTACGAATACTGCCGAGTTTTTCGGGTCAAGGGACACACAACCTTTCTAGAAACTGAATATGTTCTCCAAGATAAATTCCCAAACTTCCTGGATCTAGACCTAACACAATCCACTACCATATTGATGAAAGACCATTATGGGGCCCAGGCGGAAACGGGCGATCTTGTCATTCGGATGCGCCCGGTTTCGCCGGATGAAGCGCCGAGCCTTGGCGTCAGCCTCAACCAAAGCGTTTTAGAACTTGAAATGATTACCTACGATGAAACTGGGGTGCCATTTAGTGTCGGTCGGCAAGTCTGGCGCGGAGAACTCGCTGAATTCTCTGCCAAAGCATATGTGAATAGATGAATGTTTTGAAAGAGCGCAACATTAAGTTAAAGGCGGAATAATCCCC
>JAHDEZ010000001.1 GCA_020628425.1 Hellea sp.
ACGTGACCAGATTTACAGTCTGGCGCCTTTAACCACTCGGCCACCCCTCCTTAATAATCCTCGAAATCAGCAATTCAAATTAATGCTGCCTCCAACAAAAAACGCTCTGTCAACCGCGCCGCAATGATGTATAGCGACCGCATCAACAGAGACTGTCCAGTAAAATTTGAGGCTATATAGAGATGTCAGGCGAAAGGCGCAATAGGCGATTTGATAAAAAAACGCCTAAATATAAGGAAAAATTAGCTGAAAAAGCCTCCAGACCCATGCGCTCCAAAGGCATGCGGTCTCACAGCGTTACAGCCCGACCTAGAAAACCGGGTGATTCCCGCTCAAAAGGCTCAAAGAACCATAAGGGAAAAGGCCGCGAAGGCGGCGCAGGATGGATATGGGGCTTTCACGCAGCTAACGCAGCACTGACCAACCCCAAACGAACCATTCATGACATCTATGTTACTGAAAATATTAAGGAAAAACTGGATATACCCGGTAAACCACCCTTCCCAACAATATCTCTCCCATCAGAGATTGACCGCCTTTTACCGCGCGGCGCCGTGCATCAGGGAATCGCTTTACGCTGTGCGCCTCTAGAGTGGCCCGATATATCCGATATCGCCTATGAGGCACCGGAAGATGGGCTTATCATTGTTCTGGACCAGATAACTGACCCGCAGAATGTGGGGGCAATGTTACGATTGGCCTCTGCTTTCGGAGCCAGCGCCCTGGTCATACAGGACCGGCACGCACCGCCTCTTTCCGGCGCACTTGCCAAAGTGGCAACAGGATGTCTGGAAACCGTTCCGGTCTGTCAAGTTACTAATATCGGTAATACTTTACAGGATCTGGCAAAAACAGGATGGTTTATCACGGGATTGGCCGGCGAAACCGAACTGGAACTTGCCGATGCGGTTAAGGGTGCTGGCAAACAGGTCATCGTAATGGGCGCAGAAGGTCCAGGCCTGCGCGCCCGTGTTCGCGATTGCTGCGATCAGCTCGCACGCATCCCCATGCATTCATATCTGCATGGCGCAAAAGCCTTGCCAGGACAGGCCGAAAGCCTCAATGTGGCCACAGCGGCGGCCATAGCCCTCTATGAGGTTCGCCGAAAAGAATAAAAGGGGAAATGAGTGGCCTATAATTTTAAGGATGCGGTGGCCGTCGTCACTGGCGCGGGTAGCGGCATAGGCCGGGCCTTGGCCTTGGATTTGGCTGTACGCGGTGCACATGTGGCGATTTCAGATATCAACCAGTCAGGCCTAGATGAAACGGCGTCACTGATTGGCGACAAAGTAAAGGTCCGTAAAGACCTGCTGGATGTTACCAACCGAGGCGCTATGTTCGCCTATGCGACTGATATAAAGGAAGAATTTGGCAAGGTAAATTTGGTTTTCAACAATGCCGGTGCAGCCCTAAATGGTCGCTTTGACGAAACTGATCTGGATGATTTCGACTGGCAGATGAATGTGAATTTCAATGGCGTTTTAAACGGAACAAAAGCATTCCTCCCTATATTAGAAGCTGCAGACTGGGGACACATAACCAATATCTCTTCTATTTTTGGAATTATCGCTGCCCCCGGCAATTCCGCCTATAATGCCAGTAAATTTGCGGTACGCGGTATGACTGAATGTCTGCGGATTGAACTCAAACAGTCTGGCAGCAATGTGAGCTGCTCAACGGTTAATCCTGGCGGCGTCAAAACCAATGTCGTTCGCAATGCCCGCTCTGCAAAAGGCAATACGTTTCTGGGCGGTAAAACCCATGACGAGATGATCCAGGGATTTGACGAACTGGCTAAAACCACACCGGAAAAGGCTGCTAAAATTATTCTCAACGGGACGGCCAAAAACAAGAAACGCATTCTTGTTGGCACGGACGCCAAAATAATCGACAAAATTCAGCGCGTGTTCCCGACGCTCTATTTCCCTATCATGCAGAAGACTTTTGGCTGGGGTAAGGATTTAATGGATGAAAGCTGATCTCTACGCAAATCTAGGCGCAAGCACGCTGACGGTTCTGGCCTGCCTCATGGTCCTATGGTTGATCTCTCTGAAAATCAGAAACGCCAGCATTATAGATATATTTTGGGGCTTTGGTTTTGTCATCATTGCAGCTATCTGCCTTTATCAGGCGCCAGGTATAACGCCTTACCTGAAGCTTCTGGCTGCCCTGCCGATAATCTGGGGGCTTAGGCTCACCCTATATCTGGCACGGCGAAATCTGGGGCACGGCGAAGATGACCGTTACGTGGCCATGCGTAAGCGGGCAGAGAATAACGGAATATCCGAAGGCGGCTGGCGCAAACGCGCCTTTTTCACCATTTTTCTAGGTCAGGGTCTTTTGATGCTGATTGTTGCTGCGCCTATTTGGTATGGCATGGCTCTAGGGCTTTATTCCAACAGTTCCGGCGTACTGCACGAAACAACCATTGGTCCAATTGCAGTTTTAGGCGCCCTTATCTGGGCTATCGGCATAATATTTGAAACTATAGGTGACTGGCAGCTTTCCAGATTTATCAAGAAAAACAAAGACTTTGATGGACCCTATGAAGACAAACCTGTGCTTTCTTCAGGACTTTGGAAATATTCACGCCACCCCAATTACTTTGGCGACGCATTGGTATGGTGGGGAATCTTCCTTGTCGCGTGTCAGGTACCACATGGTTGGGTGACAATTATCGCTCCGCTTTTGATGACATTCCTTTTAGTGCGCGTATCTGGCAAAGCACTGCTGGAATATAAGCTCAAGAAACGCCCTGCTTATGGCGACTATGTGGAACGCACATCTGGTTTTATTCCCTGGATTCCGAAAAAGTAACCTTAACGACCGCAATCATACACTATATCTGATAATTAAGATTCTCAGGTTATAAATTGTGTGAGATAAATTCGAATTACGGAACAACCATGCCCAGACTTGCCCATCATCTGACCCAACAGAAGGTAGATATAGAACTTACAACTTTGATTGGGGTTGTCGCTGATTGCTGCGCTGATATTGCCGCCCTGCTCCGTCATGGCCCCATGAGCGGCATTCTGGGGCTAGCAGGTGCCGAAAATATCCAAGGCGAAGATCAGAAAAAATTAGATGTAATCTCCAATGACATGCTCAAAGAGGCCCTGGAAAAATCCGGCCTCGTCAAAGGAATTGCCAGCGAAGAAGAGGACAACTGCGTTGGCTGTTCACCGGACGGGAAGTTTCTGGTCCTGTTTGACCCTTTGGATGGTTCGTCCAACATTGACATCAACAGCCTGGTCGGCACGATTTTTTCAATTTACGCCGCGCCGGACAAAACAGATATCGGTGACGATGACTTCCTGCGTCCCGGCAATGAGCAGGTCGCGGCAGGCTATGTGCTTTACGGGCCGTCTGTGATGATGGCACTGACAACCGGGCAAGGCACGCAGTTTTATATGCTGGAACAATCCAAGGGTGAGTTTTTGCTCTTTGACGACAATGTCCAAATCCCAAAGGACACAAAAGAATTTGCCATTAACGCCTCCAATCAGCGCCATTGGGCGGAACCCATGCAGGCGTATATAGCGGACCTACTAAAAGGCGAGACCGGCCCGCGGGACAAGAACTTCAATATGCGCTGGGTGGCGGCCATGGTCGGCGATGTTCACCGCGTGCTTTCGCGAGGCGGCATATTCACCTATCCTTGGGATAAGAAAAACCCAAACAAAGCCGGTAAACTCAGATTAATGTATGAAGCCAATCCTATGGGTTTTCTAGTGGAACAGGCTGGCGGTAAGGCTTTTACAGACGCCATACGAATTCTGGATGTAGAACCTGATAATATCCATCAGCGCGTACCTGTAATTCTCGGTTCCGCCAATGAGGTTGATGTCTGCCTCGGTTATCACGCTTAAGGAGTATTAACACAGCTCCAAACAGCGGCGATTGCCGTGAATGCCGAAGCCATTGAAGTGAACCGTCAGGAGATTGAGAGAAACTCTATCAAAATCGATCAGGCTTTCTCTCAAATTTCCGCCAATTCCGACGCGATAACGGCTAATGCGCTGGATATTGCTGATCTGCAGGAAGGCCTGGCTGCCGTTGCCGCCATGCCCGACATGTACCTCAACCCCAATGAGAAATGGGCAACCACGGGCGCCGTGTCGGCTGTGGGCAGCGAAGTTGGCTTTGGCGCAACACTCGCCTTGCGCGGCAGCGATAGCTGGAGCATTGGTGCCTCCGTCGGTATGGGCGGCGATGAAGCCACTGGACGTATTCAGTTCCGCTATGCAGGAGAATAGGCATTAGAAACTAATGCTCTCTAAGCCCCCCGCTCCCGATTTCGGGGGCGGCTTCTATAATTGGGCCCTCCCTATTTGCACATAAGCTTGGACTTAAGATCAAATTGTGATACAATATCACCAACTAAATGTGGAGGACATCATGAGGATAAGACAAATGGCTTTTTTAACGGCCCTTTTTTTAGGGGCCGGAATATCAAGCTCAGCAGACGATACGGAAAAACTACCTGGCTGGTACAAATATGAATATTTGCTCAATTTCGAAGGAAATTTCGTCAAAAAACGCGACCGGGAAAAACTCTATATTGCGGAAACAATTTACACCGATATTCCAAACTCGCCCGGTAACGTGGCCATGACTTGTGTCAATGGCAAGCTGAGCGTTGCCGTCGCCTTTGAACCAGTCGACATGAAGGCTTTCGTAGAGGAAAATACAACGACACGAGGCTGGAGTTTCAAACTCATACCAATGAAAATTGACGGCAAACGGCAGGAACTTCATAAATGGATGTATCTGCATAGTTTAAGCGTTGCGATTCCCCGTAAGAGCTCTGATCGGGCCAAAATTTATAATTCCGTCATTCGCGGAGACTCGGTAATTCTGGACATGGATTTCAAACCCCAGATAGAATTAAACCTTCCATCCCCTAATCAGGCTTTTAACGAATTTGGCAGTGCTTGCGGTATGGGCATTCTCAAGAATAATCCCAAGAAAATTATTCTGGAACCTGGTGACGTGTTTTTAGGTGAAACCTTAAATTACAGCACGGTCGACCACGGCAATTAGAATACAGCCACAAGCCGAGACCAAGCCGCCCCTTTCAAAATAGGGCGGTTTTTTTACTTTTGAGTTCAACTAATTTCACGCTTATCCTCAAATTTGAGGACGCACAAAACCCCATTTTGCTTAAATCTCTTATTACCTGGTCACATATTGTTTTTTCAAAAATGTAACCTGGGCCACAAACTCCGTTCTACGGATCGGCTAGTTAATCAGAGCGCTTAACAAGTGCTATGCAATTGGGGGGTGATATGGCCGCAACGGAATATTATTGGAAATTATTCCAACATGAATTGATGCCTCCAAAATATGGAGGCAAATAATGCAGACAGTTACTTTATCAAACCACAAAGAGAAAAGAGAATTTAAGACAAAACCAGAAAAATCACTACGACAAAAACTCTTAGCAATTACGTCCTTAGCCGTCTTGGCAATGGCAACGACGTCGGTTACTGCACCCATAGCGCAGGCGCAAAACGATGTGGATGGCTATGACGGTTTGGTGTACTCCGGTTGTCCAAATGGAGCCATCACAGCGGGCGAAACTGCTCGGCGCCAAAATATGGTTGCAGGCATGCGGCACTGTATTTCAACGGGCGCTGACCGCAATATTATCTCTGGCGGATACCATAACATTGGGGCCAATTCAGACATCAATACCATATCTGGATGGCGGCATACAATCGGGCAAACATCTCTTGCCAACCTTGTCAACGGTAACCGAAATCAATTGGGCGACAGTAGCTGGCATAACACGCTCTCCGGCTATCAGATCATCGCCGCCGGAAATGGGAACTTCGGCAATGCCCTGCTAGGTGACACCATTACCATGGGTGGATCCAGCAGCTATAACAGCGTGACGGGCAGCCGTCAGACATTGGGATCGGGAACCCGCGGCAATGATATGAGTGGGCGTTTTAACAGCATGGGCGATCTTGTACGTTATAATTCCATGACCGGCCGACGAAACATGATCGGTAACGCTGAAGCAGGCAATCAAGACGTGACCGGAACCGCCAATCATATCAGCGGTGCCTTTAACGGCGTCGGTGTTATTCGCACGGCAGGAACAGATGGCATTCTCGGTACGCAGGACGATATTCTATCGGCCCCAGTTGGTTTCTTTACCGGGGCCGGCAATGATGTCAGTGGCCGTTACAATACGCTGGGTGCCTCAAGTAGCAATAATAGGGTCAGTGGTCGCAATCATAATGTTGGCAATTATTCCAGCGGTAATTCGGTGGCCGGTTATGGTCAGGACATTGGCAATCTCTCCAATTACAACCATGTCTCTGGTGGATTTTTTAACCGCATGGATAATAATACCAATCAGGTTAGTATTCTCGGCTCCAATAATTATACGGGGGCTCATACGGAGAATGTCCAGATTATGGGACGGGGCAATGACCTCTGTAATGATACGGATACCGGTCCGGGCTTTGCTTGTTCCGCCGGAGGAACCAGCGACACGGATAGGCTGAATGCCGTCAATATTCTTGGCTCTGACAATAAAGTCTTCACACAAGGCGTGGCTGGATCTCATGTAAAAATTCTAGGAGACGGCAATTCCGTCAATGGCGTGGGTTCGGGCTGGAATATCATTACCGCCCACAACTCGACCGTAGAGGGCTCTGGAAATTTTGTTGCTGGCGGTAATGAAACACAAACCTTATCTGTTACCGGTTCTGACAATGTCGCGATCGGCGGTGGGATGACCGCAACCGGTAATAACACGGTCGCCATCGGTAATAATGGCTCGGCCATCGCTGATAATGCAATTGCCATTGGGTCTTGTTTCGACTTTGACAGTAGTGGCACGATTGACCCGGCATCGGAATGCACGCAGGCCAATGACTTGAGAAGTACAGCCATTGGGACAGCTGCACAGGCTGGTGGCGTTCAATCCACAGCTATTGGGGCCACAGCGTCAGCGAATGGCGGCTCTGCAATTGCCATCGGGACTAACGCGTCCGCTGACGGCCTTTGGTCTGTTTCTATGGGTACTAGTGCGACTGCACAGGGGCAAAAATCTATAGCCCTCGGATTATCGAGTTCATCTGCGGGCGGCAATACTGTGGCAATAGGTACTCAATCTGTCGCTAATGGTGCCAATGCTGTTGCAATTGGCAGAGGGGCAAACGCGACAGGTATCAATGCATTGGCTATGGGTCTCAATTCAACAGCGAACGGCACGTCAGCCTTTGCCCTTGGCCCGGACGCCAACGCCGCCGGTCTGCGTTCGCTTGCACTTGGTAATAACGCGCAAGCTCTGGAGACCAGCTCAACTGCCGTTGGACGCGACGCGAATGCATCCCATAGTGGTTCATCCGCATTTGGATTTGGCGCAACGACTTCTCTTGCCAATCAGATGATGTTCGGCACGGCCAGCGTCACCTATGTGATGCCGGGAATAACCTCCTTTGCGTCCAAGAACAGACAAAGCGGTGCCGTCTATTATGTCACCTCGGATGCCAATGGTAATTTGGCCGTCACAGACGACCCGGTTCCGGTTGCTGATGCGAGCGCAACCCCGTCAAGTGACGGTGCCAAACAGACAGGCACGCCAACAACAGGTGGCCATACGGTCGGCGGTCACAACGTGGAAACCACTGATGAGCGCTTTGGCGGTAATATCAGCGAGGCGCCTGTGGATAGCCGTAATGGTCTGGTCGACAGTTCGCTGGTGGGCAGTAATCTCAATTTTGGGAATGAGCCGGTTTCTACGCCTGTCCCAGGCAATGGTCAGACATCCCTTAGCCTGATGTCGCAAAACGCTTCAGCCATTGCGGTCAATGCCGAAGCCATCGAAGTCAATCGTCAGGACATCCAGAAAAACGCCATTTTGATTGATCAGGCCTTTTCCCAAATTTCCGAGAACACGGATCTGATTAATGCCAATGCCGTAGCGATTAATGACCTGGGCAATAGTCTGGCTGCGGTCGCGGCCGTACCGGATATGTATCTCTCACCCGGAGCCAAATGGTCCGCCTCCGGTGGTTTCTCAACGGTCAGTGACCAGATAGGCTTTGGAGCCACGCTCTCAATCCGAGGGTCTGAAAACTGGGCTGTCGGCGCCTCCGTCGGCATGGGCGGTTCCGAGACCGCCACCAAAGTCCAATTCCGCTGGGAAGAGTTTTAGAATTCCGGTTAGTCTATCAAAAGAAAGCCGCCAGACCTTAGGCGGCTTTTTCTTAGGGCGGCTTCTAATGGGTTTCAAGTTCCAGCATATCCTTGATCATCATTTTGATGCCTAGAGCCGAAACAGGGTCTTTCCAATGAGGCTCCCCATATTCCAGTAAGGGATAAATCTCGACCCGAGTTTTTAAATCAGGGAAATCTTCATACACATTACCCATCACCTTATCCATGGCGTTCGTCAACCAGGCATCACTGGCGCGGCTGTAAACTAAAAATTCTGTGTCTGATTTCTGGAAATACTCCATGAGTAAGCGTAATTGCGGGCGGTCTCCGCTACCGTCTTCCTGTTTGAAACCCGAATAATGAATTACAATGAGGTCCGGCTCAAATTTTGTGATAGCCTCATATCGATGCCAACTGGGTGAGATCAATTCTTTTTGAGTTCTAACCGGCAAATCTGCCAGAATATCGCTGAGGATATCCGCATTGGTTGCGCCCGAATTTCGTACTTCTTCATCGTAAATCCGCGCTGGATGCGCTGAGTCCATAACTATAACCAATGGCGGTTCCGCTGTGGTTGTCGATTTTTGACGGCTAAAATTCATACCTGCCGCAAGGACCAGCATAGCAGCGGTCATCGCCGATAATAATGCCATACGGTATTTGTTTCGCGTCTCCGTTTTTTCGCTATGATCTGAGCTGTATAACGGGTCTTCGACGGCCGGCAATCTGGCAGTTAGCGCCGACTCTCCGATAAATTTATAACCCCGTTTCGGAATTGTCTGAATGTAATTGTGTTGACCACGTGTATCCCCCAGGGACTTTCGCAAAATCGATATCGCCCGTGAGAGCCGTTCGTCTCCGCCATATCCGACACCCCAAACCTCATCAATAAGCGCGTCCCGGGTCACAACTTCCCCAGCATTGTCAATCAATACTTGGAGTACCGCCATGATTTTCGGTTCGACAGAATAATCTCCTGCCGGCCCAGTAATCTGCAAAGCATCAAAGTCTACTTTCGCTGACCCAATTTGAATCATTTTACGCCCAAGCTCTCTCCGATATCAGTGTAGCTGAAAATTCGATAAAAATCCACTCCTAAGAAAAACCTAAGAAATTCCTTGAAAAAAACACAAGCCCGAAAGCCGATTAGGCATTAGATAAGATCTGTTGCCGTTATACGTACCAAGCCATGGCAACAGTTGAGAGTGGGGTGATACAAGGGCATGTTTTTACCCCACTTCTCAAATCTCTTTTTTGGACACTGCAGACTAATGATGTTCTGCAGTTTGCAATAAAGGGGTTCTGACCAAAATTCGAAGGTGTTTTATCCCCACATGTAGAGCACCTTCATTTAGAGCGCTTACGGATCAGGCGCTCTGGCCGCCTCTCTAGAGTGCTAGAGGGGCGGCCTGTTATTTTCAGGCCAAATAGACAGGTCATGCAAACAGATTTCACCTCAATCGATTGAGCAGGCGTGGAAATTCGACCAAAGCTCAAGTTCGAAGGATGAAACAATAGGAATTATTTGGCCAATTTGTGACATCCATCACAGCAGGTGCTTGATATTCTTGCAATTTATTGCTCGCCGGGTGACTAAGGTCTCTCCAATCCCCACACCCGGTTGGACCGCTCCCATCCCCAAAAGGGAGCGGTCTTTATTGTATTGAAAGTCAAAATTGTGACCTGGGTCGCAATCTACGACTTTGATTATCTTTTAACAACGTTATAAGAATTAAAAAAGGGGGCTTTGTGAAACTCATTTGTGTATCTGGATTGCCGCGTTCCGGCTCTACCCTGCTCTGTCAACTATTGGGGCAACACCCAGATGTTTATTCTCTCGGCCACTCCTCGCCTCTGGTTGGCGTGCTGGAGAACATTCGACAATCCATGAGCAATAATGAGTTCTCTCTCGCTCAGCTGGATGTGGATTTTGACCTGGCTTATGAAAGACTGGGAAATGTATTGCGGTCAGTAGTTTCGGGATGGTTTGCCGAAACCGATAGACCTAATGTGGTCGATAAAAATCGAGGTTGGCTCCGCATGGCGGAAATGCTCAATGACCTTCATGAAGACTGGCGCATTTTGGTTTGTATAAGAGACCTTACACAGATTTACGGTTCCATCGAGAAACAGCATGCCAAGACTCGCTTTTTAAACTTTGCCGACGGTATGGATAGTCATGGCGCCATGGCCCGCGCCGACAGTCTGTTTGGCACAGGTGGTGTGGTTGGTCAGCCGCTAAATTTTATTCGTGACATTCAAGACATCCAGGACAAGGCTATTCACAACCGAATTCAATATGTACCCTTTGAATATTTAACCCAAAATCCCGCCGAGGCGACTCAGGAAATGTTTGACTGGCTGGGCCTCCCAAAGGCCGAAATCAACCCAAATAAGCTTACCACGCGTCCCCATGAAAGTGACAGCTATTACCGTTTCAAATACCGACATGAAACGCGCGAGGCTATTTCCGCGCCGGGTCGTCACATTATTCCGCCGCGCGTTGAAGAAGGCCTACGTAATAATTTCAGATGGTATTTCGACCAGTTTTATCCGGGCCAGTCATAGGCTTACATCAAAAAAGAACCCTCCGCTGGAAGGGGGAGGAGCGGAGGGTCAAGGCCGACATGCGAAATGAAATCTATGTCGGCGTGGAGGGAAGCTGTTCTTCTATTTGATCTCAAGTGATGCTGTGAATTTACTCACAGATTTCTCGACACTGGATGGGCGGCCATAAACAACAACATCACCGACACCAGATACATCTGCGTCAATGCTGGCTGAACTATAAACCGACAGGTCACCCACACCCGACATGTTCACCTTGGCATGCTCGCATTCCAGTGATTTGGCACTGATGTCAGAAACACCGGTAATATCTGCTTCAATAGTCGTGCATGTGCCCGATAATTCGATATCCGCTACGCCTGTTACATCAAGTTCAAACCGATCAGAACGAATACCTTCAACTTCAATGTCCGAAACGCCGGATACATCCAAAGCGCGTAGGGAGGGTACCGTCACATAGGCATCGATTCCCTTGCGGTTGCGCCACCGCCACTTTTTTTCCGCCTGGCCCAGTTCCAATGTATCGCCATTGACCTCTACCCGGGCAAATTCCATTTCCCGTTCCGGTCCCTTAAGATGTACGCCAAAATCCTCACCGACTACAATTTCCACATCATAGACACCGGATATATCGACCTGATCAAATCCCGTAAGATTAAAACTGCGCTCAACCGTCGGGCCCTCATCGTCGTCATGGGCCTGAACAACCGTGTAGGCGGTTAGCGCCATGGCCGAAACCAATAAAATTCGACCCCACTTTACGCCTCTTTGGGGAGCAGTCCTGCGCGAACTATAAGTCATTGTCTCTCTCCTGACATTTGCTTTTATTGTTTTTCGATAACATCAAGTTTATCGTTAGTCAATAATTTTTATTGAAAAACAATATATAACGACGACTGTCGTTTATCAAGTTAAAGGGTGGTAAGGTTATGGCAGTCGCGATAGAATGATCTCTCAATAAGTGGCGGAGTTGAATAATGCATATAGTAAGTAAGATTTTGATTGGGCTCGTTGCCCTCATACACAGCTATATCCTCATCTTTGAAATGTTCATGTGGGAAAGCCGCGGCCCAAATGTATTCAAATCCATGGCGCCAGAGTTATTTACTCACCCGGATGTACAGTTACTAGCCGCTAATCAAGGACTTTATAACGGCTTCCTGGCGGCCGGATTATTCTGGGCTCTGTTCTTTATCAAAAACAATGACTGGAAGCGAAACGTCGCTACATTTTTCCTGCTGTGCGTTGCGGTCGCCGGAATATACGGTGCTATGACAGCGTCCAAACACATTGTGTTGATACAAACCGTGCCGGCATTATTGGCGCTGTTTAGTCTTTGGTTTTTAGGTAAAAAAGAAGGGCCCGCCTAGCGGACCCTTTTTAAATCGTTAGAAAAATTTAAACTTATGCATCTTCGGTTGGCTTAGGAGCTGGAAGCCCCTTCCCGCCTTTACGGCCTTCGATTTTGAGCTGGGCCGGGCCGAGAATCTTAAAGGTCAACTCGTCCTTCTTCTTGTTCACGCCCACTTTAACCAGGCCGCCATTTTTCAGCTTGCCAAACAGGATCTCATCCGCCAGCGGCTTTTTGACATATTCCTGTAGAACACGTGACAGCGGCCGCGCGCCATAAGCCGGGTCATAGCCCTTCTTGGCAATCCAGTCATTGGCACCCTTGGAGAGCTCAAACATGATTTTGCGTTCGGCCAGCTGAGCTTCCAGCTGAATGATAAACTTGTCGACCACACGACCAATGGTTTCAGCCTCCAATGCGGTAAAGTGGATGATGGCATCAAGTCTATTACGAAATTCCGGCGCGAAGAGGTTTTTGATGGCGTCATCAGAGGCATCTGTCTTAAGCCCTCGTCCAAACCCGATCGACGACTTAGTCGCCGCTGCTGCACCCGCATTGGTGGTCATTATGATGATCACATTGCGGAAGTCCACAGTCCGACCGTTTGTATCAGTCAGTGTTCCATTATCCATGATCTGCAAGAGAATATTATAAATATCCGGATGGGCTTTTTCGATTTCATCCAGCAACAAGATAGAGTGCGGGTTCTGATTGACCGCATCCGTTAGCAAGCCGCCCTGATCATAACCAACATAGCCGGGAGGCGCACCAATCAAGCGTGAGACCGTGTGCCGCTCCATATACTCACTCATGTCAAAGCGCAGCAGTTCCAAACCTTGAGTCATGGCCAATTGTCTTGCCACTTCGGTTTTACCGACACCGGTCGGACCAGCAAAAAGATATGAGCCAATCGGCTTATTGGGTTCACGCAGACCTGCACGCGCCAATTTGACAGCAGCCGCCACCTGTTCAATGGCCGAGTCCTGACCAAAGACCACACGCTTGAGATCGGCTTCTAGGGACTTGAGTGCCTTGGCATCATCCCGCGACAGAGATTTCGGGGGGATGCGAGCAATCTTGGCGATCACATATTCGATTTCTTTAACGCCAATGGTTTTTTTGCGCTTATCTTCAGGCTTGAGGCGTTCACGCGCACCGGCCTCGTCGATAACGTCAATGGCCTTGTCCGGCAGCTTGCGGTCCGTAATATGACGCACCGCCAGAGTAACAGCCTGCTCAATGGCTTCCTTGGTATATTTAATCTTGTGGAACTCCTCAAAATAGGACTTGAGCCCCATGAGAATTTTCACGGCGTCCTCAGAGGTAGGTTCAGAAACATCCACTTTCAAGAAACGGCGAGAAAGTGCCCGATCCTTTTCAAAATGCTGACGGTATTCCTTATAGGTGGTCGAACCCATGCAGCGAAGCTTACCGCTCTGCAAAGCTGGTTTGAGCAGATTAGACGCGTCCATGGCGCCACCGGACGTCGCACCCGCACCGATAATAGTATGAATTTCATCAATAAAGAGTACGGCGCCTTCGACTTCCTGCATTCGGGTCATGACAGCTTTGAGGCGCTCCTCGAAGTCACCTCGATAGCGGGTCCCTGCCAGTAGCGCGCCCATGTCGAGCGAGTATATAGTCGCGTTTTCCAGAACTTCCGGCACCTCCTCGTTTATGATACGGCGAGCAATACCTTCGGCGATAGCCGTTTTACCAACACCTGGATCGCCGACGAGTAGCGGATTGTTTTTACGGCGGCGCGACAGCACCATGATACAGCGCTCGACCTCTTCGTCGCGACCGATCAGCGGATCAATATCACCGTCGCGGGCCTTTTGATTAAGATCCACACAATAGGCTTCGAGCGGGTCTTTGGATTTGGCATCATCAGCACCGCCTTCGGTCGCAGACTCGCCTGTTCCGGTAACCGGCTTGGAAATTGAGCTTTCGCCGTTCTTAGCAATTCCATGTGATATATAGTTCACGGCGTCATAACGGGTCATATCACGCTCTTGCAGGAAATAGACCGCGTGGCTCTCACGCTCGGCAAACAGTGCGACCAAAGCGTTGGCACCCGTGACCTCTTCTCGTCCCGAACTTTGAACATGAATAACAGCGCGCTGAATTACGCGGTGGAACCCCGCCGTCGGGCGACTTTCTTCAAACTCTTCAACAACTAGACTTTCCAGATCATCATCCAGATATTGTGTGATATCCGTACGAAGACTTTCGATATCGACATCACAAGCCTTTATAACGGCCTGGGCATCTTTGTCATCCAACAGCGCGAGCAACAAATGCTCTAACGTCGCCAATTCGTGTTTACGATCGGACGCAAAGGTCAACGCACGGTGGATAGTTTCTTCCAGGACCGGTGAAAATGAGGCCATATTATTCTTTCCTTTCAGCCTTGATAGGCAGCCGGAGTTTATCGGGCTTGTGTTAAATTTGGGTATTTCTGAGGGGAAATCAATAAGGCAAAGGTCAAAAGACCGTGGTTTTTATGTGAATTATGAAAATTTAATCTTTGGGCGAAGACTACTGAATTTGAAATTTCTGGAATTGTGATCCGCATATTATCAAAATTTCATCAGGAGCGGCGAATGAGGCGTGAAAACTCTGAACACCCGAACAGTTACCTGTCCTTTTTACCCAATAGTCTTCGCCGGAAAAATCGCGAGCAGATACAGAAACCGGTCCTAAATCATCCAGAAATGGTTTTGTAATGGCGAGATATTGGGTGTTCCCGAGATGAAACGCATGGTCGGCATTAAATTCGAGAGCTATATCGGAACCTGACACAAACACCTCGCGGATAAATTCACCGTCCAGCGATTTATTTACCCGGTCAGATTTTAGGGTGTCCATCGCGGCATTCATCTCACGCCAGATCATATCAATACCGTCAATTTCGTCAGAACTATCGATTCCAAACGTCAGAAGATGACCGTTTCCGAGAGGCTTTATGCCGAACACTTTCCCGTTTCCATCAAAAGATTTTGAAAAGAGAATTTCTCCATCAGCCCCAAACTTTGCCATCCAGGCGCTGAGACCGCCCCACGGCCCTTTTCTAATATCTCCTACGGCTACAATTTCATTGTCAGGTGTCACATAGATATCATTACAAGATCCGAGATCCGGGTAGTCTTCCCATTCCAATTCAAATTCTGAATTCAGGCGCGCCACATAAATAGATGGATAGACCAAGTTTGGTTCATAGACCGTTCCGCAAAGAAACACATCCTTGTCCTTATTAAGGTAAAGCGCGTTACCATTACCAATCTTTGTTGTTGGTGGCGTATAACTTTTGATTAGGTTTAGATCGGCGTCTGTCTTTGCCACAAATAATTCGGATCCCTTTGTTCCAATAGCATAGTAGAAGCCATCAGCATCCATTAAAACATCGCTTAACCAAGTCCGACCAAGCCAGGTCCGTATCTCCGGCTCACAATCGACGTCGGTTTGGACTGCTTCCGTTGCCGATGTCTTACAAACGACCTTTGCCAATTCGAGGTTTTGGTCGCTATCAATAATTTTCGTAGTTGGGGGGCTTGTACTGGAAGCATGACAGGCAGAAAGGACGAGTATTGCAGCGAAGAGCGCGATCTGCCTAACAGGCATCAAGCCTTCTCTAGCGTACATTGGAGCGGATGCTGATTGCGTTTCGCCGCATCCATCACTTGAGCCACCTTGGTTTCGGCAATTTCAAACGTATAGACCCCGCAAGTGCCGATGCCGCTTTGGTGGACGTTGAGCATGATCCGGGTTGCTTCTTCCGGGGATTTATTGAAAATACCAATAAGGATCGAGACCACAAACTCCATGGGCGTGTAATCATCATTCATGAGCAAGACCCGGTACATGGAGGGTTTTTTTGTTTTTTCACGAGTTTTCGTCGCGACACCTCGTTCGGTTCCGCCCTCATCATCCCGGTCCGGGTCATTATTCATCGTTATTTTCGGAAATTCCAACATTGGGCGTTATTTAGGCGCTTCCCATAGGTAATGAAAGACCTTTGATAACGTTTTTTCAGTCCTTTTCCCAAGAATGCGTTTTAGAAATGTGCCTCAGGTCACAGTTTTTTATTCCCGAATCTCATAGAAACTAAGCGTGGGTCTTACGGGGCAAGCGTGGTATTTGTGTTTCCCTATTAATGGGCAACACAAATACCGTTTTTATCCCTATCAATAATCAAACGTCACACCATAAACATGGTCTTTTAAAAGAATGCTCAGAAGGTATGACTTCTCAAGGGGTTGTAGATGTTAGACAAACTCAAGAATTTCAATTATCGCGCACCGAAACCGTAAAACGGTTAAACCAGAACCAGGCCCAGCGCTCTACAAAAGAGGTTTGGCTGTCCACGGCTTGTTGCTGTCGTAAGGCGAGCTCCTGATTATGGTGGGCGACGAATATGGAGAGCGTTTTCTGACGCTCGTTAAAGGCCTCCTCATCCTGTTTCGCGATGAGACTTTTGCGCATTTTACCCCGGCCTTTGCGCAGTTTCGCCATGAGCTCGGCGGACGATTCTGCCTGTGCGTAATCCTTATTCTGCGCACCGGGGTTTTTAATCTGCGCCTCTATCCAACCTTTAGGATCGGATTTGCAGGCCTCAATCTCGCCGGGACGCGCGCCCATGCCCAGCGTATTGGTCGCAATCAGTGTTTGTGGTTTCATAAGAGCTCTATAAACAAAAACGCTCGCCGCGATAAGCCAGTTTAAAGCCTCTCGCTGTCATTTCTTTGTAGTGTTCAGAGGTTTTGTCCCGCAATGGATTGGTGTGATTGATATGGATGAACCGAGTCTTTGGTCGAAGAAAATCTGAACTGCCTGCTTCTTTAATAAGTCGGTCCTCACGGTCTATGATATCCATGGACTCAGTCACTCTAGGATGCGGAATTTGGGACATATCCCGGCCGGGAAGTTCATTGTCATCGTAAAAAGTTGCGTCGAGGAATGCGAGATCATAGTCCCGAATGTAATAGGGAAAATAGGTTCCCATCGTAGAGTCAGACGTTGTCCTGACTTTATTCCAGCGATCTATGTCAGGAACGAAAAAGACCTTTTTTGATTTGGTTTTAATCGTATAAGCGGCCGTTTCTGAGAACTCGTCCCGGTGCTCGACAAGGCGGGCATGCACTGAAAGGTCATTTGGGAGTTGTACGACTTCAAAACCTTCGACAGGTTTTGCATAATTGCCCGGCTCATATATTCTTTCATCGTCGCCGATTTCTATGACTTCGGAGTAATCTGGGTAATCCAGTCGTAAATCAATATTCCCCAGTTCCACCAATTGGCTCCACGGACCGTTATTCTCCAGATAGTCTTTCATACGCGGCATGACATAAACGGGCACACCTTTGGCTCCCATGGATTCCCGACCCAGAAACATCAGACCGGCATAGTGACCTATATGGGCATGGGTGATGAAAATGCCGTCAATATAAGGCCCCTCCCCGTCATAGGGCAGGAGCGTGTCTATGATTTGCATTTGCTCTCGAATATCCGGTGTGGCCTCAAACAGATAGCGCTTGCCATTGTCATGATCTAGCAAGCCAAGAGAGGTCGCATAAAGCCGTTTGGACGGATCCGCCCAGGCTGGGTCCCCCGGATTGCCAATTTGCGGAGCCCCCGCATCCTGTCCGATACCCAGAACCACTAATTCAACAGGGCAGTTTTCTGAAACCCCAATAGTGTTTTCTGACTGTTGATCTGCCGAACATCCCCACAAGGTTAGACAAACGGTCGCGACAGATATTATCACACATTTTCTCATATTTTTCCCTTATCTGACTGTGATTTAACCTAAATATTAACCTTTGGGTAACCATAAATTCGCAAACAAAATTATACAGGTTTCCTAAATCTATCTGAGGCAAATGCGGCTGTTTTTTGGCATATTACTCGCGATTTTCGCGCTGCTCGCCGTTTCCGGCGTTACCGGAGCCGATGAGCCAAAAAGATATGCCTCTATCGTGGTTGATGCCGATTCCTTGGATATTATCCATGCCCGCCAAATCGATGAACTGCGATATCCAGCGTCCCTTACCAAAGTCATGACGCTCTACGTCACATTTGATGCCATTAATCGGGGTGAACTGCGTCTTGAAGAAAAGCTCATTGTCTCGTCAACGGCTGCGCGCACGCCGCCTTTTGGCTTGGGACTAACTGCAGGACAATCCATAACCGTAGATCAGGCCATTCAGGCCGTTGCAGTCCGAAGCGCCAATGATGTTGCCGTTGTTCTTGCAGAACGGCTGGCCGGATCCGAAGAAAACTTCACTCATTTGATGAATGCGAAAGCCAAAGAACTGGGCATGGTAAAAACCACCTTCAAAACAGCAAGCGGTTTACCGCACCCGGAACAGCAGACAACGGCCCGAGACATGGCTAAACTGGCACTGGCTGTTCTCAATAACCACCGCCGTTACTATCATTATTTCGGGCAAACGAGCTTTACCTGGAAAGGCAAGACCAAGAAAAACACCAATGGTCTCCTCCACTGGCTTGTCGGTGTGGACGGATTTAAAACCGGCTATACGCGCGCGTCCGGCTATAATTTGATAATTTCAGCCCAAAGGGATGGACGACGTATTATTGCCGTTGTCCTGGGTGGGGCCAGCGGCAAATCCCGCAATCAGCATATGCAGGACTTGGTAGAGCGTGGTTTTAAAACACTGGGCTTGGCGCCGGTCGCTTCTACCCCCCCCATAGATGTGCCGTCGCCATTACCGCCAAGGGAAAAATCCAAACCTGTCATGGCATCTGCGATTCAGTTGCGCGGCTCAACCGGGGAGATGGTCACCGTGGTTTCGGGCGCTGAAAATGTTACCCTACCTCAGTCTCGCAATAATTATTCCGTCCAGGTAGGTACATTTGCCATGGCTCGGCAAGCTCAAGCTCAATTACAGGCCATCGGAACGACTGGATTTCCTGAACTAAACGGCGCCATGCCTGTCATAGATCCGATTATTTCAGGTAATCGGGAGCTTTATCGGGCCCGGATCAACGGTCTCTCGGCTACACATGCCCATGCGGTTTGCAAAAAGCTCTCAGCTTTGGCTGCCGGTTGTCGCGTCATAGCGCCAAGCGGTTAAGCGAAACCCGATCTAAATTGGATAGACAGATCTAATCTTTCGACCTAAAGACAAGGCATGAAGAGCCCTGATATTGTCCGAACACAAAAAGACCTGCGTGGCCAGATTTGGGAATGGCGGGGACTGGGCGAAACCATTGCTTTTGTGCCCACGATGGGTGCCTTGCACTCAGGGCATTTGTCTCTTGTCAAACTTGCGAAAGGAAAGGCCTTAAAAGTGGTGGTCAGCATATTCGTCAACCCAACTCAATTTGCGCCTGGTGAGGATTTTGAGAGCTATCCCCGGACGGAAGAAGCTGATATTGAAAAATTGTCCAGTGTGGGCTGCGATCTGGTTTATATTCCCCGTAAAGGTTCTATGTATAACGCCCACCATGCCACACATATAAAAGTGGGCGGTGTGGCCGAAAATCTGGAGACAGATCACCGACCAACGTTTTTCGAAGGTGTGGCACTTGTCGTCACCAAACTCTTAAATAGAGTCGCACCTGACATCGCTATATTTGGTGAAAAAGACTATCAGCAATTGGCAACCATACGACGATTAGTGGCTGATCTTGATATGCCTATAGATATTATCGGCGCACCCATTGCCCGAGATGATCATGGTTTGGCGTTGTCGTCCCGTAATCAATATTTTGACAAAGACGGTCTATCCAAGGCCCGACAGCTCAATGAAATTATGTTTGAGTGTGCCCGCACCATGCGAAACGGAGCGGATATTTCAGACGCCACCCAAAGAGCTCAATCGGAATTATTGGCTGCAGGCTATTCTTCCATAGATTATATCAGTGTCGCTTGCCCAGATAGCTTGGAAATCATGACATCTGGCACCGTCAATAAACCCATGCGCCTTCTGGTCGCCGCCCATTGCGAGGGCGTTAGGTTAATTGATAATTGCCAAGTCTAACTAAACCCTTGTCTTATCAGCGCTTTTCTGGCGGGATAAACTTGATATCTGCAATATAGCTACTCAGATCCAAGAGCTTATATGGGCTATTCACCCGCTTATTCGACGCTGGCTGATGCTCCAAAGACACGCCTTTGCGCCACGCTGTCGTAGGGCGGATTGGACGGGGCGCGAAACCGCCACCACAATTGGGGCAGACATTGGTCAATTTATCCACACATGACACACAAAAGGTGCATTCATAGGTGCAAATCATTGCATCTTTTGCGCTCGGCAAAAGATCTTTATCACATAGCTCGCAATTAGGTCTGAGCTGTAACATGGTTGGCTCCTAAATGTCTTTCACCATGGTCAAAAGCGGAACAGGGTCAGGCCCGTTCTTATCTTCCCATTCTCGCTCAATTTCATAGCCGCAGCGTAGGTAAAAATCCCGACCTGCCAATGTGGCCGCCATTTCAAGCGATTTGAATCCTTCCGACATGGCCGCTCGCTCAGACGCATCTATGATCCGCCGACCAATCCCGAGACGAGTATAGTCCGGATGCGTATACATAGCGCGAATACGGGCTCGGTCCGTGGCCGGATCGAGCAAGTTTGCATCCCTGCCTGACGTGTGATTTCCCCCATAAAGTGTAGCACGTCGGGACCAGCCCCCACACCCGACAAGTACATCGCCAGCCCAAACACAAAAATAGGTTTTATCCTCGATGAGCTGTGTATCCAGTCCCATGGCCAGAAAAGAAGATTTAATCTGCTCAGACGTCAAATAAGGCTTTTGAAGCTCCGAAATCGCCAGATTCATTAGGTTTTTGATAGCCTCGACGTCAGCCGCATCAGCCGGTCGTAGTTCAAGCTTGTCAGGTTTCGCATTAGTTCGCTTTATCATGACATTAGGTGTGCTTCATTCATCGTTAATCTTTGCATCAATTTGTGTCTATTATGCAACATTTTTTCAAAAACGACTTCCCTTAACAAGAGAATTGCCTCTCATCCCTTGTCATGTACCAGTCTGATAGCACAACATGCCGTGTCATAAATAAAAACCAAGTGAGGAGACATATGACAAAACTATCCCTAAGAAGTGCCCTAGCCCTGACAGCGTCCGCTGCCATGCTTGGCACATTTAGTGCGGATATTTCGCACGCTCAGGACGCACCGGTTGCCGAAGATGAAATCATCACAATTGGTACGCGTCGCAAAGAAGCCCGCTCTGCAAAAGATGTTATCGCTCCTGTTGATGTCATCCCGGCTGACGACCTTCTTAACCAGGCACCAAACGATATCGCAGATGCCCTGCGAATCTCTGTTCCGTCCTACAACGTTAACACACAACCGATTTCCGATGCGGCGACGATTATTCGTCCAGCCAACCTTCGCGGGTTGTCACCGGACAACACACTTGTTCTGGTAAACGGTAAGCGTCGCCACCGTGCGTCTGTCATCTCATTCCTGGGTGGCGGTATTGCAGACGGTGCTCACGGTCCTGATATCTCTGTGTTCCCGGCCCTGGCCCTGAAAAACGTACAAGTCCTACGCGATGGTGCATCTTCTCAGTATGGTTCAGACGCGATCGCTGGTGTGATTAACTTCGAGCTAAAAGATAGTACTGGTGGTATCATCGAAGCCCGTTACGGTCAGACCTACGAAGGCGACGGTGAAAATTACCGTATCGGTGCCAATTACGGTTTCGAAGTTGGTGAGAACGGTTTCGTCAATATCTCTGGTGAATACGGTGAAGTACGCGATACAATCCGTTCTATCGCTCGTGATGACGTTGCTGCTCTGGTTGCCGCCGGCAATACCGACATATTAGACCAGTCAGTCAACACGTTGACGACCGATGTTAACACTGTTCAAATCTGGGGTCAGCCCAATGTGAATGATGACATCAAACTCTTCGTTAACACAGGATTTGAATTGTCAGAGAATGCTGAACTCTATGCCTTTGGTAATTATGCCGAACGTAATGTTGAGGGCGGCTTCTTCTTCCGTAACCCAACTAATCGTGGCGGCGTTTATGCTGGTCCACTGGTTGACCCGGTGACAGGTAATGCCGATCCAAATGGTGTTCCGTCTGTTCGTGTTGGTAACCTTGCAGGTGTCGACGCCACAGCATGTCCTGCTGGTATCCCGCTTGTCGGAGGTCGTCCGGATACAACAAGTGCTGCCTATGCTACAGTCTTTGGTGATGGTGCCGGTGGTAACTGTTTCTCTTTCATCGAAGTCCTTCCTGGCGGATTTGTACCTCGCTTTGGTGGGGATAATGAAGACATGTCTATCGTTGGCGGTATTCGCGGTGAACTGAATATCGGCAATGGTCTTGGGTATGATGTCAGTGCCTCTTATGGTAATAACAAAACCGACTTCTTCATTAACAACACCATTAACGCGTCATTGGGTCCAAATACTGACGGAACCATCCAGCGTGACTTCAATCCAGGTGGTTATGAGCAGACAGACACCAATTTTAACGTCGATCTGACATACGCTTTACCTGTTGAAGGTCTGGCAAGCGATGTCAACCTGGCTGCTGGTTTCGAGTACCGCGAAGAAAAGTTCGGAATAACACAGGGTGAAGCTGCTTCATTCGCGATTGGCCCACTAGCCGCGCCAACAGCTGCATTCCCAACTGGTCAGGGCTTCTCATCAAGCTCAAACGGTTTTGGTGGATTTGTACCAGCTGCAGCGGGCGAGTTTACACAGGACAATATTGCCCTCTACGGCGAAATTGAAACAGACCTGTCTGATGCTTTCTCTGTTCAAGGTGCGCTGCGCTGGGAAGACTACTCATCCTTCGGTGATACACTGGACTGGAAAATCGGTGGTAAATATGATCTCGGTGAAAATTTAACACTGCGTTCAACCTATTCAACCGGTTTCCACGCGCCTACAGCGGGACAAGCCAATGTGATTAATATCACAACGGCCTTCGTCGGTGGTGTTCTGGCTGATGTTGGGACTATTCCGATTACCACAGGTGCTGGTCAGTTCATCAACCAGCAACGTGTTGCGCGCGGTGAAGAGCCTTTCACGCTTGGGCCGGAAGAAAGTAAAAACTTCACAATCGGTGCCGCTGCCAATCTAGGTGGCCTTGAGCTGACAGTTGATTACTTCAACATCACACTGGATGGTCGTATCGCGACAACCTCAAACCTGGACTTCCAGGGCGAGCTGTTCGATTTCGGCGTTGCCAACGGTATTGACTGGGTTGCTGCAGGTTTTGCAACAACTGACCCAGTGACCATGCAACAAGTCCTGAACGCAGGTGTTCCAACGTCGCAGCTGATTAACACGCTGAACGGTACAGCCGGCTTTAACGCTTCTGATTTTGCTGGTTCTGAGGACCTTGCATCATTTGTCGTTTTCACCAACAATTTCGATACCAAAACACAAGGTATCGACGTTGTCGCCAGCTATCCATTTGATATCGGTTCAGGGTCAAGCTCTCTGACTGCCGCTCTCAACTGGACGGATACCGAAGTTACAAATCGTGGTCGTTTTGTTGATATTGGCGACCTCCGTACCCAGTCTTTGGAAGAGAATATTCCAAGTTGGAAAGGTAACGTCACCTTCAATCACGAACAGGGTGCCTGGAGAGGCTTGCTGCGTGCAAACTTCCACAGTGGCTACTTCGAAGATCACTTGGGTACCAATGGTTTCCCAATCGATCTGGGTGGTGAAGTGAACTTCGACGCCGAAGTCACATATTCCTTTATGGAAAATGCCGAGATCAGTGTTGGTGCCGCTAACATTCTGGATAACTATCCGGATGAGCTGGCTGACATCCCACTGGGCGGGTTCTCATCCGTCGGTGCCGTTGCTGGCCCAGCCTACCCGTCCACCGCGCCATTCGGCTTTAATGGTGGTCAATGGTATGTTCGCGGACGTTACAAGTTCTAGAAACTCGTAACACCAGAATAAAAGAAACCCCGCCTCGCTGCGGGGTTTTTTATTGGGTTATTTGTTTTTGTGACGCACAAATCCCGGTATCGACATAATTGAGCCGTAATCCAAGGACAGGCCCACCCCATGTTTAAACGAAAATTTCACCGCTTTTGCGTCTTCAGTCTACTAGCTCTTTTGCTATTGAGTTTGACAGGCCGTTTTCTCACCATTGGCGATAGCTTTGCTGTTTTCCGTATATCATTCCTCTGGACACTGGCATTTCTATTGGTTCTTCCAAACACTCTGAAATGGAGATGGGCCGGGTTTTTTGCTGCGTTGGTATTACTGGGCATACATCACCGCCACGGTATAAAGCCGTTCGCGAAAATAAAGCCTACTTATTCGGTCTATCAAAAAAATCTGTTTTTTCGTATCAAAGATGTGAGTCCGGTCGCGGACGATATAAAAAGCATTAAAGGCTTGGATTTTGTAACCCTGCAGGAAATCACCGACAAGAAAAGCGGGCTAATGGAGGCACTAAAATCCGAATTCCCCTACCAGTATATATGTCCTTTTGCAGCTGTTGGAGGAACAGCCATATTGTCCCGATGGCCCGTAATAAAAAACAGCCATAAATGCTATGACAGCGGCGGCATGACAGTCGTTCGGATAGACAAAGGCTTCGGGCCGGTAACGGTTATTTCAACCCATCTGCACTGGCCATTTCCTTTTTCCCAACGAGAACAGATTGACCGCCTCTTGCCGCACCTCACCAAACTCGATAAACCCGTAATTATCGGCGGTGACTTTAATATGGTACCCTGGTCCTATACTGTGCGAGGCTTTGAGCGTGCCTCAGATACCCGACGCCTTCCCGGTACGCTAAACACGCTTCACAAAGGAATATTCGGCACGCCCATCGATCATGTTCTCGGGCCGCGAAACTGCGCCGGAACGACGGAGCGCCGTCCCAAATTCGGCTCTGACCATCACGGAATATACGCGCGGATTGCCTGCGATCAAAAACCCTAAACTCGCTGCAGGCATACAGCTGTCGCTTCGCCTCCGCCTATGCATAATGAGGCTACACCTTTTTTAGCGTCGCGCTTTTCCATAGCAGCAATCAGTGTCGTTATTATACGGGCACCTGACGCCCCGATAGGGTGCCCAAGAACTACGCCCCCGCCATTTACATTGACCTTTTCATGGTCAAGCCCCAGCTCTTGCATGGCAATCATAGGCACAACCGCAAAAGCCTCATTAATTTCCCAAAGCTCTACGTCATTGGCGTCCCATCCTGCCTTCGAGAGTGCTTTTTTCATGGCATTGACAGGTGCCGTGGTAAAATAAGCTGGCTCATGAGCATGCGCGGCATGGGAAACGACCTCGGCAAGAATTTTATGACCGCCCTTTTCAGCGTCTGACTTACGCATCATAACCAGCGCAGCCGCGCCGTCATTAATCGAAGATGCATTGGCCGCCGTGACGGTTCCATCCTTGGTAAAGACCGGGCGCAGGTTCGGGATTTTTTCCGGACGCGCATTGCCTGGGCCTTCGTCGAGTTCAACAACAATGTCACCTTTTCGATTAGGCACAGTGACCGACGTTATTTCCCGGTCGAAATCGCCGGAACTCTGTGCGGCCTGTGCCCGGCGCACGGATTCGATGGCATAGGCGTCCTGTTGCTCGCGAGTAAACTGATACTCACTGGCGATCATATCGGCGAACACACCCATAGCACCACCCTCATAGGCATCGGTCAAACCGTCAAACATCATGGAGTCGACGACCTCAGCATTGCCCATACGCATGCCACCTCTGGCTTTAGGGAGCAGATATGGTGCATTGGTCATGCTTTCCATGCCTCCGGCCACAGCAACATCGATCGATCCCGCCTTAATGGCATCGTGAACCATGATCGCAGCCTGCATGCCGGAGCCGCACATCTTATTGATAGTGGTCGCCTCACAGTTCTTGGACAATCCCGCCTTGATAGCGGCCTGTCGAGCTGGCGCCTGACCTTGCCCAGCAGGCAAGACGCAACCCATGACACTTTGTTCTACGCGCTCAGCCTCGACTCCCGCTTCGGCAATGGCGGCTTTAATGGCTGCCGCCCCTAGATCCGGCGCGGCTAATGGTGCAAAAGCGCCTTGAAATGCCCCCATTGGGGTACGAGCCATTCCGACAATAACTACAGGGTCTGACATAAATTCTCCGTAAAAAAAATCCCGCCCCTCATAGAAGGGCGGGAGACATTTAGCAATTACCTAAAGAGGTCTAGTTCACTTCAAATGTGATATTGACGTTGACTCGGTACTTTTCAATTTTCCCATCTTTTACAGTGACGGACATATTATTGATATTGGCTGAGCGGACATCATTGACGCTTTTAGAGGTACGCTCAACAGCATTCTCGATGGCATCATCAAAAGACTTTGTGCTTTCAGACATGATTTGGACAGATTTCATTACTGCCATAATAGTTCTCCCATTTAAGATTGATAATCTTTCTTGGGACGAAAAGTCTTAAAAGAGTGATAAACAAACTGCTTAAGCCGTTCCAGTAATCCAACCACCACCAAGAACTCGGGCTTGGGCCCCATCGGGAGCATAGAACACACAGGCCTGACCGGGCGAAACCCCTTCTTCAGGCTCTTCGAGGCGGACGACGATCTGGTCGTCCATCCAAACTAGATTAGCTGGCTCCGGAGGTCGGGTTGAACGGATTTTGACACCAATTTTCTGGCCATCCAGTTCTTTGTCAAAAACCCCGTCACCGATCCAGTTCACATCAGTCAGGAAGATGGTCGAGCGCGCCAGCGCCGAACGCGGGCCAACGACGACCTGTTTTTTATCCGCATCAATGCGAACAACATATAAAGGGTCCTGCCCAGACCCGTCTTTTAAACCCAAACCGCGGCGCTGCCCGATGGTATAATACATAATGCCGCGATGTTGCCCGAGGACAGTCCCATCCATATGAACCATGTCGCCAGGGTCGGCCGCATCAGGACGTAGCTTTTCAATGACATCTGTATATTTTCCCGTCGGCACAAAACAAATATCTTGACTGTCAGGCTTAGACGCGACGCGCAAACCAAACTCCTGCGCCAGCTTACGGGTCTCACTTTTGTCCATACCGCCCAGTGGAAAGCGCAAGAAATCCAACTGCTCGCGAGTTGTCGCAAACAAGAAATAACTCTGATCCTTGCCGTAATCATGGGCGCGGTGCAGTTCCGGCCCCATAGGCCCAATGACGCGTTTGATGTAATGACCCGTCGCCATACAATCGGCGCCCAGATCTTTCGCCACTTGAAACAGATCGCGAAACTTGACCGTTTGATTACAGCGCACACAAGGAATAGGCGTCGCGCCCTTAAGATAAGTATCGGCAAAGTCCTGCATGACGCTGTCATTAAATTTACTCTCATAATCGAGTACATAATGGGGAAAGCCCATCATTTCGGCCACACGCTGGGCGTCATAAATGTCTTGCCCGGCACAACAGGCCTTTTCTTTCTGGATGGCCGTACCGTGATCATAGAGCTGCAGGGTCACCCCGATGACGTCATAACCCTCTTTAGCGAGCATGGCCGCGCATACAGAACTGTCCACACCGCCAGACATGGCGACAACTACACGCGTCTCATTTGCAGGCCTGAAAAAGCCTAACGAATTTGTATTTTCAACCATATCTGCCACTCTGATATTAGGAATTCCACTGTAAATTCCCTGAATCTCATTAACCTTTACCTGTGAATTCGTTAATTTCGCGCACCATATAGGGGCACAACTGTTGCAAGTCGAGACATGCAATCTTTCAAGGCATTATGAATCTCCCAATAGAATCAACAACTTAGTTTTTTACAAGGCTTACGTTAACCATGATTGATTTCCGTTAACCTTGGTAAACCATTGTTTTTATTGATATTTTTTCTCCGCGCTTAAAGTCTTTTTAACAAACCCCCCTTATAAAATTTACATGAATTGGTGAAACTGAGGATAAATAAGGGGCCCAAATAAAATGAGCACTCAGAAAATAAAGAGAGAAAATGTGGTCATCGGACCAGAAGGCACACCGTTGACACTGGCAGATCTGCCAGCACCGGACACAGTTCGCTGGGTTATTCGTCGCAAAGCCGAAGTTGTCGCTGCAGTGCGTGGCGGACTACTGACACTGGAAGCAGCCTGCGATCGCTATGGTTTGTCCGGTGAAGAGTTTTTATCTTGGCAAAGGTCAATTGAAAGCTATGGAATTCCAGGCTTGCGAACAACCCGGATACAACAATATCGCTAAATTGCGTTTTAAATACTGAACCAAAGAGCTGCCCTTATGCTGTTGAGGGCGGCTTTTTTATTGCCTGCATAATCACTTATACGCATATTTAACCATAGACTCAAAAAAGCTTTTCTTAAGCCTGACATTTAGACGGCCCTTAAGACCTTTCGATTAGAACACTCTCAACAAGGTCGCGTGAGACGACCATTTATGTAGGGTGTTTGAAAAATGGCTAAAAATAATAATAAGCCAAAACCACGGATTGCGCCAAAGCAACGCTTAGTGCCTGTGTTTTCGGCCAGTCATGGTCTGGGCGAAACGTCGGTAACAATTTCATTAGCAAAAGCTGCGGCTGCACGTGGAGAAACTGTTTTAATGATCGACTGTCAGGATGGTCGCCTCATGCAGGAGGCCGGTATTATCTACAACAAAACCCTGGCAGATGTATTCTTCCGCGACGCGAAAATGCAGGATGTCAAATATGTCACGAGTAATGAGCATTTCACAGCCGTTGCTGCCGGACGAATGAGCCTCGACATTTTGCTGGGAAGTCTGGCGGCCCTGTCTTTGGATTATGACTGGGTATTTGTAGGAACCACAAGTGGCTGCACTCCGGCCCATGTGCGTCTCGCAGGCGCGGCAGATACAAGTCTGCTGTGCTATGATGCCGATCTGGAAAGATATATGCGGGCATATTGGATGATCGAGGCTATTCGGCGACGCCATCCTGATTATGACCCGCTTTTGATGTCTTTTGGTTCGCAATCAACGGCTAATGACACGGCTTTAATGCTGATCGAGTCGGTTAAAGAATTTTTAGGGGCACCACCGCCCTATATCGGACACGAGTCCGATCCGTGGGTCGCGCCAAAAACTCTGCTCAATATGATTGACCAGGCCAAAATCAGAAACGCTGCCTGATCGGCGAAAGTCCCTTTTTAAAAAATTCCATTTTTTTCATCTACAGCGACGGATTTGGCGGGCCGAACCGTTTGATGTAATGAAACGCATGGAGTTTTGATATGACACGCAGAAAAACCTTACTACTTTCCGGCATTGCCGTCATCACTATGGGAACGATAGCGCATGCCAATCCTGCTGCCGATACCAATAAAGACGGCGTAATCTCGCGCGCAGAATTTATGGCTGCGGCTCAAGCCAAGTTTGACCGTTCGGACCTCAATGGCGACGGATTCATTTCCAAAGATGAACGGGAAGGTGCGCGGGCCGTGAAAGAAGCTGAGCGACGAACGGAGCATTTTAACCGCATTGATACCAATGGTGATGGCGTTATTTCCCGCGACGAATTTGAAAACGAAGCAGATATGCGTCACGACAAACGCTCAGATAGGCGCGACAAACATCAGGATATGCGCCAACAACGCATGGAAGAGCTGAAAACTCAGGCCGACACAAATGGTGACGGGGTTGTTTCAGACGCTGAACGCCAGGCTATGCGGGAAAACTTCGAAGGCCGGCGTGGTGCACGACGCGAGCGCATTCAAGAATTTCGTGATCGCCGGCAGGATAGAAACTCAGAAAGCCGCTCTATTGGTGAAGGTCCCGTGGGACCGCGCGGAGACGACCCGCTTTCTCGCGTGGATACAAACGGCGATGACCTAATCTCTTCTCAGGAATTTCTGGCAGGTGCTGAACAAATGTTCGAACATATGGATGCTAATGGTGACGGTCAGCTGGAAAAAGGTGAAGGTCGGCGCCACAAACGCCCAGGTCGCGGTCGTTAAGGACCTTGATATGGAGTTAGCGAATTCAAAACAGGCAAGTCCAGACCCGGATAGCGATATCATACCGGCCTTGATGAACCAGGATCAGAAAGCCTTCTCGGTACTGGTGGACCGGCACGTCAAGAACCTTTCGGCGCAAGCGGCACAAATGTTGGGTGATGTCCACATGGCAGAAGATGTGACACAAACAGTCTTTCTCAAAACTTGGCAAATGCTGCCGGGTTGGGAAACAGGTAATGCCAAGCTCGTGACATGGATGCGTCGGGTCTCGACCAATTTGTGCCTGGACATTCTACGTAAGAAAAAACCTGTCTATACAGACAATGTTCCAGATATCGCCAGCGAACAACAAAATGCTGAGGATCAATTAACGGACGCTGAGCGGAATAAATGGGTCAGAACCTCTATGGAGTCTTTGTCGGAACGGCAACAGGCAGCATTGACACTTTTTTACTATCAGGAACTGCCGCAAAAAACCTGTGCAGAAATTATGGAATTGACGGTACCGGCTTTTGAAAGCCTGCTCCGGCGGGCTAGAAAAGCCCTGAAAACCACAACGCTAAAAACCGCAACCGTGTGAACGGGAGAAGAATATGACCTTAATCGAATTTACCGAATTAGTAGAAACATACGGAGCCGACAGTGCCCGATGGCCCGATGATCTTCGCGAAGCGGCATCATTATTCATGCAGGCGAATAAAGCAGATTGCGATGCTATTCTAGTAGATGAAGCTCGACTCGACTCATTGCTTGAAGGCGCGCGCCTAAATCCAGGAACAGATATGCTCAAGGCCCGTATATTATCATCCATCGAAGCGCCAGTCGCTCAAAGTACATCAACTGAAACCGCGCCGGCACGCGGACGGGTATTTAGCTTTGGCCATAAAGCCATTGCTGCAATGATGCTCTTATCGTTTTCCCTGGGCTTTGCTGGTGCGAGCGTTTTAAAATTGCCCGGCCAAGATAATATCACAGATGACTACGTCACAACGGAATGGGCGGAATTGGCAGATGATTACGATCTCGGTGACATTTATGACTGGGTCGACAGCGAAGATACCGGTAATTAAAACTGGGAAATTCAACATACCCAATTCGAACATATTAAAAAAGGCGGGTTGAAACCCGCCTTTTCCCGCTCCCCAAAACTTTTAGGTATTATGCGCCCCGTTTCATCCGGCGTTCGGCTTGCTGTGCCAATTGACGGGCACGCACGCGTTCGAAACTATCTAAAGCTTCCATCGCCATTTGCAGCTCATTGGCGAGATCAGCATTCTGCGATGTAATGTCATCCAGAGATGACCGAAGGTTTTTCTTTCGGGCGATAACTGACTGAGCGTATGAACCATAAGCTACATAGCCATCTCGTTCCGCATCCGGATCGACTTCGTCCTCAGGGACACTGTCATTTAATTTACGAATTTGTCGCTCGAGATCTTCCCGTGTCGCTTCGAGAACCGCAATTCTCTTTTGAAGATCCTCAATCGCAAAGCGCGTTTGGCGGATACTCCGCTCCATTGCCTGACTCATAACTCACCTAAACATTTGTTTTTTATTAGGGGTTTTCCCCTTTGAGCTCTTTATAGATGAAAGGCATTACGGTCTGGTAAACAGAATGAAAAAAATACACGTCCGGTTGTAAGTACCCTGTTAACCAAATTTGTTAAAAAAGCGCCATCATTGTTAACACTTGATTTACGGGATTCACTTAAGTCTCGATCTAAGTTAACCATATTCCCATGACCAATGGGGGTGATTCGCCGGGAGGTAAGGGCTTATGCGCGTTCTTCTTATAGAAGATGATAGTGCAACCGCACAGGGCATCGAATTAATGCTGAAGTCAGAGGGCTTCAATGTATACACCACTGATTTGGGGGAAGAAGGCGTCGATCTCGGCAAGCTTTATGATTATGATATCATCTTGCTTGACTTGAACCTGCCCGACATGCCGGGTTTTGACGTGCTCAAAACCCTTCGTATGGCGAAGGTCAACACACCTATATTTATTCTTTCAGGTACCTCCGATATTGATAGTAAAGTTCGCGGCTTGGGGACTGGCGCCGACGACTATATGACCAAGCCTTTCCATAAAGATGAACTGATTGCCCGCATTCATGCGGTTGTGCGTCGCTCAAAAGGTCATTCACAATCAATCATAACTACTGGCGACATCAAAGTAAATCTGGATGCAAAAACCGTTGAAGTCGGTGACCACCGCGTTCACCTGACTGGCAAAGAATATCAAATGCTCGAGCTGCTCTCTTTGCGTAAGGGCACAACTCTGACCAAGGAAATGTTCTTGAACCACCTTTACGGTGGCATGGACGAGCCTGAGCTGAAAATTATCGACGTCTTTATCTGTAAGCTGCGCAAGAAACTGGCGTCTGCCACTGGCGGTGACCATTATATTGAGACCGTCTGGGGCCGCGGCTATGTGCTGCGCGAACCCGCGAAAGACAAGCTCTCAGCTTAAACGAACAAGGCTTCGCCCCAAAAAACCCGTCTCACTGAGGCGGGTTTTTTTTATTAAACTTGACAGAAATCTTCTATTATCCTGTTTAGCATCATGATATAGTTCGCATTCTAGTAGTGGGGACAGTCAGGATGATAAACGATTTTTCACATTTACCTGGTTGGTCTTGTTATTGCTTACAATTCAGAGCCCCGCACTGGCGGCTGATTTGTTTATCCCTATTGCTTTGGACGAACAGGACGGGATAACGACCGAAAAGTTTGATAGTGAAATTCGAAATCAGTTTGTGGCCTTAAATGTCGATGCTGCCGAGTCAGTATTTTCCAAATCAAATCCCGCTGAATCAATCAGACTTCAGTTATTTGCGGGTGAGGAGGTCGTCATTCAGCGAAGCGGTTTTGATACCAGGCTCGGTGGCGGCGCCATTGCCTGGAGCGGCAAAGTTTCTGGATTTGAGGATGGATTTGCGACACTGGTTTATAGACGTGGTGGGATAATTGGTCATGTTCAATACGGAACCGAAACCTATCGTATTTCGCCTGGTGAGTCCGGTCTTCACAAAGTGACGGAATTGGATATTTCGAATTTTTCTGTCGGCGAGGATGCGATCCCAATATCTGAAGACTCGATAGAAGAAATAGACGAAAAGCAGAATTCGGAAATACCCTCAATCCAGACCTGGCAACAGCGAGTCGAGATTTTCTATATGTATACCGAGGAAGCCAGACTGCAATCCCTTGCCGCACGTACAACAATTAGAGACGAGGCGTTACTATCACTCGCTATGCTCAATATGACCATGGATAACACAGCATTGCGGGGCTATAAGTTCAAATTTGCTGGCATTAGGGGACTTAGTTGTGGCTTTGTAGAGGGTGGTAGAACTCACGAACAGATGATTATAGAAATCGGGGATCTTACCGGCTGTGTCGGACAGCGTGCCGCCCAAAAACGCGATGAAGCCGGAGCAGATTTGATCGCTGTATTGAAGAGCGCAGGAGACGAGAATTTATGTGGTGTAGCTTTTCTATCTGGCGGCGGCAGCGATAAAGGGATTTCCCTGACCAATCGAGGGGGCTGTATTTCAGCGCATATTTTGACTCATGAAGTTGGTCACAATTTTGGCATTAATCACGATCGTTATATGTATGGATATAATCCGCCGTCATACGCATTTAATTTTGGCTACACCTTGCCTCACGCAAACACGCCCATTCGCTCGGTAATGGCTTACAACGATGAATGTAGCAGTCAGGGCGTTTTTTGCCGGACAGTTCCCGTATTTTCAAACACTCATAAACTGGGCCAATGGAACGGATATACGATGGGGCGGGGACTACATCATCGCCATCCGGCTTTGGGCAGAAAAATGATAATCAATAAATGGGATATCGTGGCTAATTTTCGGTAAACGCTGACTAAACTTTATCATCAAATAAATCCTCTATCCGGCACTCAAATAGTCTGGCCAGTTTGAACGCCAGCGGCAGGGATGGATCGTAACGGCCTGTTTCTATGGCGTTAATCGTCTGACGGGACACATTCAGCTTGTCGCCGAGGGTCGCCTGTGACCACCCCTGCTCTGTCCTGTATTGTTTGACGTGGTTCTTCATTTAACAGGTCTCACCTGGTCCTCTGACCAGAAACTGCCCCAATCCAAAAAGAACACAGAAAAGCGGAAAAACATAGAAAACCGGGAATGCCGGCGCATCTGCCAGGAGCTCGACAAAACCCCAACCGCTTGAGAAAATCATTATAGATGTCACACTGAATAGGATGGCTTTGACCATTTGCGACTGAACATATTCATCGCTTTCGCGGTAAAAACGAACGGCGCCCCACATAAACCACCAGACGAAAATAGCCGGTATAAAGGCAATGATATAATTGAGCGTCTGCGGCAGCGCGGTGTTTTTAATGGTCAACGAGGCTCCAAAGATACTGAAAAGGTAGAAGATCATAGAGACGGCGGTGTTTATGAAATATCGCTTATGCGCTTGAGACGATTTCATGTTTAGCTCCCTTTGCTTGTAAAGTCACCTTTACATAGTCAAGGAAACTTTACATGTCAAGGGTACTTTACAATATAATTTGCAACACAACTCTTAAAATCTCAGCTTCTCAATGGACTCTATATATGTGGCTGGAAAGTCTCGACTACCGCCACCACAAAATCTGGGTCAATAACGGCTCGGCCCATTATAATGATGACGGCACGGTCACGGTGCAGGTCGGCGGTCCTGATCACCCAAACCGGCTCGAAACCTGCGACCACAGACGCGGTGCCATGCTCTGGCGCTGGACGGGCGCGAAAATTCACCCGACGCCCAAAATAGACGTTTTAAAAGAATAGGAGACCTCAATGGACCAGAAAGCGGATTTGTTAGAAAAATACCCTTACATCAATGATATGAAGGAGTTCGACCCGGAGGCTTTTGTCATCTCCAAAACCGTAGACATCGACGCCCCCGCCTCCGTTGTCTGGGATGCGCTGACAGACATGAAAAACTATCCGGCCTGGAACCCCTTTTGTGTGGAGTGTGAGAGCACATTAGAAATGGGCGCGCCTGTAAAGATGAAACTGAAATCCTATGTGAACGCCGGGCCTGAGTTCTTCGAGAACACGGAATTTGTCTGCGCTTTCGAGCCGGAAAAACTGCTCTCCTGGGAATTACCGCTTTTTGATATGTGGCCCTACCCGGCCCGCCGCGATCAGGTCATCGAAGCCACTGGCGAGAATTCCTGCCGTTATTACTCGACGGACGCTTTTCTTAGCGAGAACGGCATTCACGTCATGCGATTTGCCGGGCCCTGGGTGAAGCAAGCCTTTGACGATACGGCTGACGCGCTCAAAGCACGAGCCGAGGCCATGTATCAGGCCCTTTAGGTCTATGAACGTTATACGTTTGTAAAACGATTTCCGTTAGACCATCGAAAGCGCTTTTATTGCGCAGTGCGGCGTGTATACCCATATGCGAGGTAACCATTGGGGAGAGAAAATGTCCAAAGCCTGGTTTTATTTAAGCATGGCCATTGCCTTGGAAATCGGTGCAACTCTTTGCCTGAAACTCTCCGAGGGCTTCACCATCCTTAAATACGGCATAGCTTCACTCATCCTTTATTGCCTGTGTTTTTTGTTCTTTGCGCCAGCCCTTAAGCATCTGCCAATGGGCGTTATGTATGCCATTTGGTGCGGTGCCGGAATCCTTGGAATTGCTGTCTTGGGATATGTATTGTTTGATCAGGCGCTGAGCCCTGAACAAATGGGGTTTATTGGGCTGATTGTCGCTGGAACCGTTGGTCTCAATCTCACAACTCAGGCAAAATAAGACACAAAAACGTGTATTGGATTTTGACAGGTTTGGGGTAAAGAGCCCCACATGAATGCTTTGATTGATCCGTCGAAATTCAAAAACCCCCTGATCACCGCCAAAGGTGAAACCAGGGCCTTTGTTGCCTGGGATCAACTCAAGACCCTGTGGCTGAACACAGGCAGTCTATGTAATATTGAATGCGCGAATTGCTATATTCTAAGCTCACCAACAGCCGACCACTTTGTTTACCTCAAGGACACAGACGTCCTGCCCTATCTGGACGAAATTGATGCTATGGGCCTGGGAAAGGTTGAGATTGGCATGACGGGCGGCGAGCCCTGTATGAACCCACATTTTGCTCGGATCAGCCATATGGTTTTGGAAAGGGGTCATAGCCTGCTTGTTTTGACCAATGCTATGAAGCCTATGATGCGCCCCCGCGTTCAAAAGGCGTTACTGGAGCTCCAACGAGACTATCAGGCACAAATGACCTTCCGGGTCAGCTTAGACCATTTTAGTGCCAAGGGACATGATGAAGAACGCGGCTCAGGCAGTTTTGACATCGCCCTGAAAGGACTGAACTGGCTATCTGAACATGGGTTCAATCTTCATATTGCAGGACGGGCCATGTTCAGCGAGAGTGACGCCGTTGCCCGCAAAGGTTATGCGGGCCTCATCGCTGAATGGGGCTGGGATATCGACGCCACTGACCCAGGCGCGCTAATGTTGTTCCCCGAAATGGACTCCAAAGTGGACGTGCCGGAAATAACGACAGAATGCTGGGGCATTCTCTCGATTGACCCGCGCTCCATGATGTGTGCTAATTCCCGCATGGTGGTGAAACGCAAAGGTACAAAAAACCCCGCAGTTCTGTCTTGCACATTACTTTGGGATGATGAGCAATTTGAAATGGGGCAAACCCTCAAAGAAAGTCTGACGCCGGTGCAGTTAAATCATCCACATTGTGCCAAGTTTTGTGTCCTGGGCGGCGCCAGCTGTTCCGCTTAAGTTTTACTCAGCAAACTCGCTTACTCCAATTGCATCTTCCAGAAACTTTTCCAATTCCTCGAAGAATTTAATGCGGTTGTCCTGATTGGACAGGAAGTGGTCTTCGTCCTTAAACTCAATGGCAGTGACATCAGCATCGCTTTTCTTCAAAGCGGATTTCATGCGCTTGAACTGGTCGAAATGCACACGCTGATCCAGCGTGCCATGGGCAATGAAAACAGGCCCTATCATTTCATCAGCGCGTTTAGCCGGTGAATTTTCTTTAAGGTCATCTTTGTCCGAAAAACCTTTGAGGAAGCCTCGTGCCGTAATGCGGCCAAACCGGTATTTCTTCATGTCATTGACGATGTCTTTCAGATCCGTCACGCCCGCCATGGAGATAGTACAACTATAGAGATCGGGATTTTTAATTTTGCCAATTAGGGCGGCATAACCGCCATATGACCAGCCAGCAATACAGATTCGCTCCGGGTCAGCATAACCTTTTTCGATGAGCCACTCTGTACCGTCTTTGACATCTTCCTGCATGACAACCCAGTTTTTACGCCCGGCCTCCTCAAATTCTTTACCGTAACCAATTGAACCCCTAAAATTCATTTGCAAAACGCCATAGCCACGTGTGGCAAAAAACTGCGCCAGATAGTCAAATCGTTTTGTGTCCCGCGCATAAGGGCCGCCATGAGGCAGGATGATAAATGGGATATTTTTCAACTGCTCCGTCGATGTGATACTGGGCGGGATGGTTACATAAGCCGGAATTTTCATGCCGTCCCGAGCCGTGTACCGAACGGAAATAACCTCACCCATATCTTTAAGCTCTAAGGCATCATATTGGTGAGCCATGAGCCGAAGCTCTATGGCTTCAGTGTTGAGAATATATAGCGCACCGGGATCGCTGGCACTGGACAGTTTGACGACGACTTGATCGTAGGAAGCGGTGCTGTCCACATAATCGACCGTGTAACCAGGATATTTCTGCCGTAATTGATCCAACGCACCTTCCCGATTACCGAAGAGTTCGACCTCATCGTTATCGGAAACATAGGTCGCACCGACAATATCACTACCATCAGCACTAAGCACGACGCCTTTGACATCATAATCGTCATTATGGAAGATTTTACGCGTGATGGATTTCTGCGACAGGTCGTAGACATAAAGACCCAGAGTATCTTTCCCCGCATATCGCCCGACAATCATTTCATTGGGATTGCTTGTAAAACCGTAAATATTCTCGTTCCCGTCGAGACCCGGATAATCGGTATAACTGCGCCATTTGTCATCATTGGCATCGCGAATGGTCAATCGCCAGTCTTCCGTGCTTTTGTCTTTCATTCCTTGTCCGATGCGGACTGTACCCGTTCGGTCCGTATACCAATCCTGAATGGACTCAGATCCCCGGCGCAATCTCTTATAACGTCCCGTTCTGACATTGACTTTTTGGACATCGGGTGCGGATGCAATTGTGTCGCCAAAACTCATCAAAATATGATCAGGGTCATTTGGGAGCATGTCGATAACGCGGTTATTAAACTGCCGAAACATATCTTTGGGCTTAATCAGTACTCCGGCATTTTGCGTCGAAACCTCCAGCCTATATAAATATCCCGACGTGATAGGCGTTCCGCGATATTTGGAACTCTGCCAGAAACTCGCAAGGACAACGTCATTATTGGCCCATTCGATCCACTGCGGTTTCACGCCCTTTTCCATACTGGCCATCAAAGGCTTGCTGTCTTTGTCGTCCAGAAAGAAAACCAAAACCGCGTAGCCACCGTCATCCGCATTGACGTAGGCAGCTAGTTTTTTTCCGTTCGGTGAAATCGCGGCGTCATAAATATTGGGGAGTTGCCCAAAAGCACTGGCAGGCGGTTTGGCCCATGCCGAAATTCCCAAAACCAAAGATAAAATAATGGAAAAAATAAATGTGCGCATAGCATCCCCACTCAATAGCTGCGATGAGACATTAGGCAATCACACGCGTGCGATCAACTTATACTTACTTAAAACTTCAGGAAAAATTTTTATTTGAAGTGTTTCGACAATCTCAGTCCTTGCGCTTGATAGTGAGATCCGTTTTGGCCATAGACTGCGTCAGGCACGTCCTGCATGGGCTCAAACACCAGCTTGGCAACCGGTTGACCATGACGCAGAATAAAAGGCACATCCCTACCGCGCACTTCAAGCACAGCCCGTGAGCCCGTACCGCCCACTTCACTGACGCCGAACCCTGGATCAAAAAATCCAGCATAATGAGCCCTAAACTCACCGATCTCTGTGGCAATCGGCGCCATCTCGGCGGCCTTATCCACAGGGATCTCCACGGCCTCCTTTGATGCGAGTATATAAAATTCACCCGGATCTAATATCAGCATGCCGTCCGGCGCCCGCAAAGGCTCCCAATAGTCTTTAGCCGGATGAGCCGCGACCTCCGATACGGTCACAAGACCCGAATGCCGCCGAGCCCTGTAACCGATAACAGCGTCAGGCCCGGAGCCCTTGAGATCAATACTTACAGTCTGAGTATCCGTTGTCTGGTGGGCGCCAGCCCGAAATCTGGCCTGAACCAGACGATCGCCCGGGCTCACTAGAATAGAAAATGTCCGGGGCGCTATCTCTACATATAGAGGCCCCTTATAACCGTGAGGAATAGTATCGAAGGCGTCTGCCCCATCACAAATCACACGTGTAAACACATCCAATCGTCCCGTTGAGCTTTTGGGATTCGCCGCTGCCGCCAGAGTCTTCGGCAGGTTCAAGCTTTCCTGCAAAGGCACCAGATAGACGCACCCTGTCTCCAGGACGGCACCGCCACGCATATCCACTTCATGCATCTGAATCCCTGGCAGGCAATCCACGACTGTACGTGATTCACCGGGTAAAAAACTGGCGCGCAACCTGTAGGCCACATGCCCCAGACGTAGATCCAGACTTGCCGGCTGGATTTGAACGGAATCAGGCGCAGAACCTGACTGGATCTGACCGGCATCAATCAAGTTTAAAATGGCTTGTCTGGCAAGAATTCCGCTTTTCATGCGGTTTTCCTATCATTCCCTTCCCCTTAGGCAAGAATGAACTGTAATAAAATCGACATCTATGGATAAGAAGCTTGCGCCACTGGCCGTATTAGTGAATGAAGATGATGAAAATTAATTCATTATCCAATGAAAAAAGAGAGGGACTGGCGTGTACGAGCAGAAAACACGTGATGTCGTCGTAAGAGTCGAGCCGGATTATCTGGATGAACAATCATCCCCTGACGATAATCGGTTCATTTGGGCGTATACAGTAGAAATTGAAAATCAGACCGCCACAGACCTTCAAGTCGTGGAGCGTTTCTGGAAAATCGCCGATAGCAGAGGTCAGGTTCAGGAAGTCCGTGGCTCGGGGGTTGTTGGTGAGCAACCCGTACTCAAGCCTGGCGAAGTATTTCGTTATACATCCGGGGCGCCTCTGACAGCACCCTCTGGTATGATGCTTGGCAATTACTATGTGCAAACGCCTGAAGGCGACCGATTCGAAGTCGAAATCCCGGCCTTTTTGCTCGACAGCCCACATCAGCCCAATCTGTTGAACTAATCCAGAATACAAGACTACAAAAAAGCCCTCACCGAAATGAGGGCTTTTTACGTGGGATAAAAACAAGGGTCAGTTTGAGGTGGGAGTCTCAAAGCTGAATGATTGAAGAGTTGGCCTCGACATTCATAACTATCTTTGCAAGCGACATGCCAGTTTCTAATTCCCCTGTCAGTGCTTATTTTGTGAATAACACCAAAATCTGCACCATAATGAAACAAATGTCTCACTATGGTTCAATTTAGATTAGTTACCTGGATTGGTCGGATATGTTCCTTGAGGAAATGACCCTTGTGGATAGGTACTTTGTGGGTAATTCGGGCCCGTTACTCCTGCATAAGAGGATAATTCCGCCTGAAGGTAAGGATTACCCAGGATAAAGCCCTCTATATAGTTTGGAGGGATGTAAACCGGAATATCTCCGCCATCCTTATCCAATAACACCAGAGACAAACCGTTTATCCTAGCTGCATCAAGGCGGTCAGCCGGAATATGTAAGGTTACCCGCTCTTCTTTGACACAACGGTTACTCGAATAAGAGTTTCCGTATTTACCCGGATAGTAACGCCGACTACGAGGCGGCGTGCTACTATTGCGGCTGGAACTGCCACCAAAGGAGCGATTCACGGGTCGGCTCGAAGATGGTTTCGGGGTTGGCCGAGAAGATGAACGCGTCGTCGGTCGTGACGTCGATCGGCTGGATGGTGGTCGCGAGGACGATGACGAAGAAGACGATGGACGGGACGTTGCCGGTCTCGAAGTTGTTGGTTGAGACGGTGCTGAGCGTGTTACAGGGCGGCTTGTAGATCTCGAAGACGATGATGAGCGCGACGAACTCGGTGAAGACGTCTCTGGTCTGGGTGTGACAGGACGAGTCACACTGGAACGTCCGCTATCCGGCCTGGAGATTGTTGGATGCGAAATATTTGGACGGGTTGGGGTCGAGCGCACGACAGGCCGTGACGGCGTCGAGATACGCGGTGTGGCATCGGGCAGACGCGGTGTAGAATTCCTCAGACGCGGCACGCCCGAACCCGTGCTAATTCGAGCCAGATCTTCCCGGTTGTGAATGGTCTGCCCAAACTCACGCGGTGTTGTTCGGGTAACGGTTGATCTTCCGCCGTAGCCAGGGCGAATGATATTTGGAGTCGTAGCCGAACCAGTCGACGGCACAGTTGTTGTCGTCGCGGTCGAGCCACCACCTGTTATAATGCCGTTGCCCGCATAGGGTCGTGAGGAATTGACAGGCAGGTTGGACATCCGGCTATCGCCAAGCTGGTCTGGACGCGTCACGTTGCGCGAAGATATAGCTTCCTGATCTCGTAATAGCTGTTCTAATTCCCGGCGCCGCATGCGCTCACCGATTTCCTCTGGCGTCATATTATCAATGGCACCGTTATTGGCGTTAACACCTCCACGGACTATGCTTCCCGAGCCGTTTTCGCTTTCGGCGCGGCCGCGCTCAACGAGTTCTCGAATGTATTCAGGACTTTGGCGGTAATCATAACCGGAAACATTGATATAATTGTCCCGCTGTCCGCGCCACGGACCATAACGGATCTGATCGCATTGACGATAATACTCACTGGCACCGCGATAGCGCGGAAAGGGTCGGAAAATTCCGCCCACACGTCCATAACGATCACCGCGGTAATAGCTGTCATCATAAGCAACATGGGTAACATCACGCGTACAATCCAAAGTCATAGCATTATAACTCATGACATCAACCGGATAACCCTGCATGTAAACAGAGTGCTCAAACCCGCGCACATCCCAACTATCGCGGGAAGCGGATGTGTACATAACCATCACATCCAGATATGCGCCGCCCACAACATTGGCCCCATCGCGCGACAGGCCGCCTGCGCTCGATCGCAGACGCGCGGAACCGGCAATACGGCTATCCTGTTCAAAAGGGTCAAAATCCTGAGCAATATATTCATTGCGTCCGGTCAGACTATCAAAGCGAGTTTCCACATCCCGGGAAATTTGTTCCGGACTCAGAGTCGGCAAAGCCTGAGAGGTGCTGTAGCTGGGTGTAACCCCGGTTCCCAGCGGATCGTATGTGTAAACATCCTGTGCGAATGTAGTCGAACTTATGGCCGTTGATAATGCCAAAATGAGACTGAATTTGATGGAAGTGTTGCGTGCTCGTGGAAATTTAAACATAGCCATAATAATCCATACCATAGCAAAACTGAGGCCAGTCTGAAAGCGCTGTTCACTTTTTATTCATACTTTCCACAGTTGCGAATTTCGGTCTTTGCTCTTCTCTTTCCGCCATATGGGCTTATATGAACGTCATGCCAATTGCGAAACTTGATCGAAAACTATTGAAAATCTCCGGAGACGGGGCGACGGATTGGTTGTCTGGCCTGATTACAAACGACCTCTCCGAGGACATTAATTTCGCCGCTTTATTGACACCTCAAGGCAAGATTATCGCGGATTTTTTCGTGGTCAAAACCAGTGACGGTTGGTGGGTGGATACAGCCACAAAATTTGCAGACAATCTGAAGAAACGTCTGTCTATGTACAGGCTTCGTGCCCCTATCGAAATCACAGAAACGGCGCTTGGGGTATATGCCGCTTGGGAGGGCATTGGCGAAGAGGGCTTTGAAGATCCGCGTCTACCGGCATTGGGGCGTCGCATTTATACGGATTACCTTGAGCCCAGCGCGACCGATGAGGACTATGACAGCCGCCGGCTCACGCTAGGTATTCCAGATAGTCACTGGGATTTCGAGACCGTAGATGTATTCCCAGCGACCGTTAACATGGATTTTCTGAACGGGGTCAACTTTAAGAAGGGCTGTTTCGTAGGTCAAGAAGTCGTCTCGCGCATGTACCGCAAAACAGATGTTAGCAAACGTTTTCGCGGGGTTATCTTTGATGATCAGTCGGTTCCATCCGAGATCGAAACAGCCATCAAAGCCGGTACACGCGTGGTCGGTGAGCTCCGTCACCGTCGCGGTGCGAAAGGTATGGCGCTTATTCGCCATGACCGATTGCCAGATGACGGAACTACGCTTACTGTTGGCGCTACTGAAATCAAGCTGCTGGACGCCACACACACTTAAAACTATGGACATTCGCCGTAACGACCCCAGAGATTTTCGCGCCTTTGCCGAGCTTAATATTGCTTGGATCAAAGACCTTCACCACGTCGAGGCGTCCGATCAGAAAATGTATGACCAACCGGAAATTTACGCTCGTGATGGCAACTCCATCTTTGCCGCTATTGTCAATGAGGAAGTCGCTGGCGTTGCCGCGCTCAAACAAGACAGTGAGGGCGAATGGGAATTGACCAAAATGGCCGTTGATCCAAAGTTCCAGGGCCAAGGCATAGGTATGTCCCTCATGAACTGGGTCGAAGCCTATGCCCGCGATGAGATGGGCCTAAAAAAAATTTATCTAATCAGCAATACGATCAATGCGGCTGCCATCCGGCTTTATAAACGCTGCGACTGGGTCGTGACCCATGAGGGTCCCCATCCTCGCTATGCCCGCGCAGATATCGCCATGGAGAAAACTTTGAAGGAACCTAACTAAACAAGTGATAATCTAGAGAATTACTCAGGGGCAGTTATGATTTGGGAAATTTTGGGCGGCTTTTTGGTAGGATATCTTTGCGCCACAATTGGAGAATCATTTTTTCACCAACACATTCTGCACGCTTCTCCTCGCCTGGTTCGCCTGTATAGTTGCATCCCATGGCTGGGATGTCATCTTTTGGCCGCACGGTTATCACATCATACTATTCATCACTATGCCACCTATAAGACAAATTTTGTCACTCAATTTGAAAGCAAAGACGAACGCGAAGCCTTGACCCGGAAGCTCAGGGAAATGGGATATCAACACATAGTTGAAAGGGATTTTGGAAATCGCCTCGGACGAAGACTGACAGACACCCTCAAATATACAGCACCCTCTCTTATTCCGTTTTTGGCAATAAGCTTGTATTTTGGCCCCTTATTCTTTCTCGCAGGTCTACCGGCCATAATATTCTGGTGTTTTGTTACAGAGTATATTCACAGCTACTTACACAAACCCTATACGGATGCGTTGGCAGCCGCGCCCATTTATTTGAAATGGTTCTTGCGAACGCGTTATTTCAAGGCCTTGTCCCGTTATCATCGGCTTCATCACAAATATCCCGATTTCAATTTCAATCTACTTCTCGGTGGTGACGTACTGCGTGGAAAATATAAACGAGAAAATGAAACCGACCGTCAGGAAGCATTAGCCATGGGTTTACATCCGGGTTCGTCGCCTTAGATTGTGGTCATGATCCACGATCCGAACTTACCCCGCTGCGGTTGGGTACCGCCCAATGATGAGCTTTACTGCCATTATCACGACACAGAATGGGGCCGGCCTATTCGCAATGACAAAGCGTTGTTTTCCAAACTCATTCAGGACGGCATGCAGGCAGGACTGGCCTGGATCACAATCCTTAGAAAGCGCGAGAATATACTCAAGGCTTTCGACGGACTAGACCCTGATATCATCGCTTTTTACACGGATAAAGATCGGGAAAGGCTCTTGGGCGATAAGGGCATTATACGCTCGAAGCTGAAGATCAACGCTGCTATCTCCAATGCGCAGATATTCCTAAAGATGCGAGACGACGAAGGCATTGATTTTAGTGACTATCTTTGGAGCTATGTGGGGGGCGAACCTATCATTAACACATGGGAGCATCATAAGGAGGCCCCAGTCGACAGCCCCGAATCCATCGCTCTATCCAAAGATCTCAAGAAACGCGGTTTCAAATTTGTCGGACCCGTGATCGTATACGCCTTTATGCAGGCCGTTGGCATGATCAATGATCATGAGGTCAGCTGCAATGCTTACGGGCCTCACAAAGGTTAGACTTGAGGGTTTATATCCTTCGGTCAGTCCCGGTCTAAATCCCAAGGTTCAGGGCCAACCCTAAAGCTGCCAAAGCGCCCATGAGAAGGATGCCCACATATAGCATATTTCGGTGACGGGCCTTTCGCACATCTGACTTGGAAAAGCCCAGATTCACCATGAATCTGTCGATTTTGCTCGTCATTTCAGTCTCTCTCATATTTATTATACCACATTATATGGGTATTCAGATCAATTTTTGAAAGATCCGTGCCATGATTTCGCTCAAACTTCGAAACTAGGCCCCATATGGCTTCAAACTCACCGATTCTCACCTCCAACTGTGTTACTCCGGCAACAGTTAGCCTTAAAAAAAGCCAAAATTAGGGCGATATATAAGAATTATCAGGTATATCAGTTGTCAACACAACCATCCTAATATAAGGACCGCCAGCCCGCACAAACGACCATCAAGCCGTAACAGCGCAAAGCTGGGGGTCGAGCCTTCGAGATGCGGGCCGCGCCATTAGTGGCAAAATATAAGGCACAATCCTTACTGAACACGGCAATATTGATGGCCCATCAAGAGGCTTTTATGTCTATAATTGATATAATCGTCCGCCTCGGTACCGCCGAGGCGGACGATTATATGAGAAGTTGATTTAATGACGGCAGTATAAACCCACACTGATTATAGTACATTTTTTCAAAAGTTCAGATTTTTCAAAGCCACCCTGCCTTCTACTTTTCTTTTATATTTTCATCTAGGAACTGAACTATAGTTTCCAGGAAAAGCACTTCGTTCTCAACAGATCAATTTGAATCATTTCCGGCTCATCTGAGCAACCCGGCAAAGTCAGGCACACCTGCGCACTATATCGCCACAGAAAGGACAGAAGTTTGAACTAAAAAACAAGCAATCCAAAGGATAACAGACAAAGGGCCAGCATAGCCATATTGCCCCCATATAGAAGTTTGCGTTGTCTGACCTGCTCCAAGTCTCCCGCATCGAATCCGACACGGATCATAAAATTATCAAATAGATTAAACATGGTTGCGCCCCGTTAATACCAGACCCTATGACGCTGCTTATGCCCCGCAGGCATGGTCTCGATTATGGTTAACATACCATAAATAGAGACAAAAATCAAAACCCTTCTTTTTCCAGAAAAGCATCAAAGCTTTCAAAGAACTGGTTTCGGTATTCGTCCTTTTCCATAAAGACTTCGTGGAGGGCACCTGGAACGACTTTGTATTCAATTTTTGCGCGCTTAGCGAAGGCCTCATTAGACGCCGGATCCACTATCGGGTCGCTGCCGGCACCAATGATCAAGCCCGGTATCTTAAGCTGTGGCGCATTGCGATTCACATAATTCATGGCCCATAACGCCTGACGGGTCCAGCGAAAGGTCGCCCCACCAAGACGTAACTCAGGTGTAGTTTTAAAATAACTGGCCCATCGCTGAAAGCGGTCGAGGTCACTGGTCAGCTTATTATTCTTAAACGGAACGGGGAGGCCCCCTGTATGTTTTTGAAACGGGATATAGCGCTTGGAGAACCCTACAATATTAAGCGCTCTTATAAAATATTCGGTGAACCGGGTTTCCACGTCAAACAGTCCCGTCATCGGTGCGCTGCAAATGACGGCATTGGGATTTGCTGCACCAGACAATACAGCCAGGAGTACGATACATCCTCCCATACTATGCCCCATCGCTATGTGAGGTTTAGGCAGCTCAGGCGCAAACGCATCCATAATAAAGGCGAAGTCATCTGCATAATCTTGAAAATTCTTAACATATCCTTTGAGCGGATCTTCAAGCATCCGGTCCGACAAGCCCTGCCCTCGCGGATCCAGGATTAAGACGTTGAAACCGCGAGCCACAAAATCGCCAACGGACTCGAAATATTTTTCGATGAATTCAGTTCGCCCAGGGCAGAAAACAATAGACCCTCTGGGATCTTTATGGGTTGTGCGTGCGATCATCACCCTGAGGCGCATACCATCGCGCATAACATAGAACATCTCGGCCTGCCGGGTGATCACCTCCGGCAATGGCATATCCCAGGGCCGAACTACTGGAGCCATTTGATATGTTGTCTTTAGCGCCAAGCCAAATTCCCGCAATTGATAAAGGACCAAAAATAAAGGGGCCTTCCGGCCCCTCTTTAATTCCTTTTGGGTCGATTACATAGAGCTAAAGAGACTCTGTAATCCCATGGCAACAGACATGTCACCAGCGACTTTCAGTTTGCCGGACATAAAGGCCATCATTGGATCCAGCTCTCCGCCGGCCAGAGCGATAAAGTCGGCCTTTGAAACGGAAATCGTACAATCTGCGTCATTATCGCCTTCGACGGCCTCAGAGCCTGAGAGGAAGATTTTACCGTCATCACCAAAGTCAAATTTAACGGATTTGTCGGTGCCGCCGGACGCTGCGAGCGCTTCGGTCATTTTCGCAACAATTTCTGCATTATCCATGGAAGGATCCTTTCAAGAGTAGTTTGAGGGCTTATATGGGTAAATGCGCCCTAATTTCCAGTAAAAATCACTGCATAAGTTAATTTTGGATTTGATGGATTGCCCCTCCTAATGAGGGGCATTCCGTTTAGAGAGGTTTACGAAACTTCAATGTCGCTCGGTCACTTTCACCGATATTTTTGTAAAGCTCTGCATCAAACCCTTCGGCTTCCGGCGTACCCGCTTCTGGCGTGCGTGAGCGCGGCGGCAGAGTCCAAACTCCAAATGGGTGATCGGCCGTATCCTTTGGATTAGCATTGATCTCACTTGCAGCGACAAATTCAAAACCGGCGCGGGCGGCCATATCTTTCATATAGCTTTCCTGAACATATCCCGATGACCCGCGCGGATCTTGCTCCATGGTTTCCGGCAAACGGTGTTCAACAATCCCCAGAATTCCGCCCGGCTTAAGTGCAGCGTAGAACTCGGCGAAGGCCTCATCCGTGTAACCGCCACCCATCCAGTTATGAACATTGCGGCGAGAGATAACGATGTCGGCTGTGCCAGCCGGAATCATAGCACCGTGACCCTGACCAAATGCACCATATTGCACGGCACCAAAACTATCGGCGTCGCTATATTTTTCCTTAAACGCATTATTACGATTGATGGCACGCTCACCAAAGCTCTCTGGGTACAGAACGGCCGTGTAAGTGCCATCATTTTCTTTGAGGTACGGCGCAAGCACAGGCGTGTAATAACCAGGCCAAACCTCTGCCACATGCTTACCAGGGCCCACTTCGAAAAATGCGAGCGTTTCCGCCGGATTCCGAAATTTGTCTACGGCTGCATCATCCGCCCGTCTTGGATGTGAAACCACATCGGCCAATGTCACAGGGACTGACGCCTCTGCCTTGATTTCTGTTTTTGAATCTGCGGTTTTTGTGGCGTTATCGCTTGAGCAACTGGCAATAGCCAGACTTGCCGCCATCAAGCCGCTAAGAAATAATGATGTCTTCATGACGTTCTCCTCTATTGCGCTTGTTCCTACTTGGCAAAAAAGAAATTGCAAGAGACTCCACTTCACAACTGGTTGAACACATTGCCTCCCAGAAGTTTTTGTGAGAGTGTCATAAACGTGGAACCTGTCATGCAAATTGGAGACATTTCTCTGACGCTGGTCGAGCTTATCGGTGCCTTGGCCCTGATACTCCTGACTGTGCTGATAACAATCCTCATAAGCCGCCGGTCATCCAAGTCCCAAACAGACACTTTAAACTTACACCTCAATCAGATGAACCGTCAGCAGGCTGAATTGCAAGGCCGTCTGTCGCAAATGGCCGAAGATCAGGCCCAACGCGAACACAAGCTGCGGGAGTCGCTGGATACACGGCTGGACAGTGTCTCAGAAAAAGTCGGCAAATCACTGACGGACACGCAGGAACGCAACGCCGAAAACCTGAAACAGCTCCATGAACGTCTGGCGCTTATAGACCGAGCTCAGAAAAACATTGAAACCCTATCCGGCGAAGTCTCGGGCCTTCAAAGCCTTCTTTCCAATAAACAAGCGCGCGGCGCTTTTGGGGAAAAGCAGATGCAGGATCTGATTACGGATTTCCTGCCGGCCAACAGCTATAGTTTTCAGGCCACGCTTTCGAACAAGAAACGCGTTGACGCGCTCATCCATATGCCCGGCAATCAGGGCGACGTGGCTATCGACAGCAAATTCCCACTGGAAAGTTGGCGCCGTCTGATGGAGGCGGAGAACTCTCCGGAAGAAACCGCCGCCCAGCGGGACTTTGCCCGGGACGTTCAGTTACATATCAAATCCATCGCCGAGAAATATCTCATATTTGGCGAGACCCATGACGTGGCCATGATGTTCCTGCCATCCGAGGCTGTCTATGCCGAGCTGCATTCTCACTTTCCGCAAGTGATTGAGAGCGGCTTTAAGCAAAAAGTCATGATCGTCTCGCCCACGACCTTTATGGCAACCCTACACACTATGCGCGCAGTCATGAAAGACGCTGCCATGCGGGAACAGGCCCACGTTATCCAGAAAGAGGTCGGCCTGATGATGGAGGACGTGTCACGGCTCGACGGTCGTGTTGCCAAACTGCAGCAGCACTTTACCCAGACATCCGAAGATATGCGTATGATCCGTATTTCTACGGAGAAAATCACCAAACGCGCCGATAAAATCGACGCACTGGAAGATCATATCGAACAGACACCGGCAACGAATATCGCAGATTTCCGGGCCGCTGACAGAAAGTCCGGGTCATGATGTGGTACGACGGCAGACTGTTTCGCCCTGTTGAAAGTTCTGGTCGGACCCAGACGTCTGATGAGACCATATTTCAGTATTTTCAGAAAGCAGATCTGCTGAAGGGCAAATATTCCGGCGGTGAGATCGAATATGGTCACCTGCTCGGCCTTGTCGATGAGCAAGGCAATATTAATATGCGTTATCACCATGTGACCTATGACGGCACGATTATGACCGGCAAGTGCAAGTCACGGCCTGAGGTCATGGAAAATGGCAAGATACGCCTACATGAACGTTGGCAATGGACCTGTGGAGATTTTTCCAAAGGCACATCCATTTTGGAGGAAATATAATGGGGCGATTTCTGATAAGTTTGTCAGCACTTATAATGGCAGTCGGAGCCGCAGAGTCGCAAACCATGGGCGCCGGCGCGTTTAATAATTTGTCACCAGATCTGGATCGTCAAAAGGTGCAAATCTATGTGGAGCAAATCCGCGCTATACAGGACTCTGGCGCGACGCCCGAGCAAATCCAACAGCAAATTCAAGGCAATCTTTATTTCACCGGTATGTGTGCCATCGAACGCGAGATCCTCTTTGGTATTACTGGCGAGAATGCCCTTGCGGGTGACGCGTCTACTATTCGCACCCATTTCAGCCTTTTAACACAGGCGATGGAGCGGTTGAGCCTGGCTAATGCGGCCCAGTCCGAAGCGGAATATCAGGCCTTAAAGCCGCAAAATACTGCCTATGTGAAAAATCTCTATGCCGCAGGGTCCAAAGGCGATGATGCTCAGGCCCGCGAGGCTATGTTGAATTTCTCAAACACTTGCCGTCAGGTAACTTTGGCCGCCCGCAATGTGGACGCCATGGCCATCTCACGCCAACAGCAGGGGCGGTAATTGAGAGGCCGGACATTAGCTTTATTATTGTCACTTAGCCTGTATGCCTGTGCGGCTGAAACAGATACGCCTAAACCGTTTGAACTCCCCGGAAATGTCAAAACCGTTGACGGGGTCCACTATCTGACCAAGACGAAAAAGACAGAACTGGTCTGCGAAAATTTCACCCTGACGCGCACGCATTTGGATTATAAGCAAGAGAGCATTGATCCAGAGACGGGAGCGGTCAATCAGGTTCCGGAAACGCAATTGCCGCGAACGGGCGATAGTCTCAGGCATCCGGATAAATCCTATTATCTCCCCAAATGGAAAATCGATGATTATGTGGAGATCACCCAAGGTGGAACGACAATACGGATTGAAAACCTACCGGAACGGATTGACTCTCCCAGGGTCAGCAAATCACGCGTTTACGTTTGGGGTCCTGATAAATGCCTGCCGAGTGATGAGGTTCTGATAAGCCTTTACAGCGGTGGGAATTGCTACAATGCCTGTCAAGCGTGGGCGAAAGTAAAATTTGGACCAACGGGTACAATTTTGGATCAGGTCGCCTATGCAAGTTACGCAGAATATAAGGCTCAAGGCGGGCTCGACGCAGATACGCGCAAAAGACTGAATCTCGCCGACAATGTCGATTATAAAAACGGTCGCTGGACTTATGACCTCTCCTGTCAGGTCGAAACGAACGGCGAACCCGGGCAGTCCCTGCTCGCCGACGCCCTGCCCCGGCTCCAGGCTTTTCCAGCGAAACATGAGGGCGAGATCGAAACTACACGTCCTCTGGAAAACGGCTACATCCTTCACAAAATCGACAGGTTTGAAAAGGATTTCCTGGCTGGCGAGGACCGTGTCATAGATCATCCCATATTTCCAAATATGGAGCAGATTACGGGCGATATGGTGAGCTATAAAAGCTTAGCCATCAAAGGCTATGGCGTCCCTTGTGAGTTTTGCCCGGGGACACGTCTGGATGAATATGTTTTTCGCTCAGAGGACTGCGCCGCGCGCTGGCACCAACTGGCACTGGATACAAATACATACACCAAAACGCTGGGTTTTATTCGGCGCAAAGACAAGACGGTCGTGACCACCTGGAACAACGCCTATTTCATGGCAGACCACCTCAAGGATATTGAGATGGCCATCTTCGGAGATGTTGAACCCGGAGCCTTTTACCAAAAGGCAGAAGGCTACCGTTCGCCTATTTACAAGCGGTAGCGGACTTACCTATTTTTCCCTTGCGTCATAAGCTTTCCGGAAGGCCGCTTCATTATCGGGCGCAGCCGCTTTTTCTTCGTCGCTGAAATCCTTATCGATATGACAGCTCTCGGGTAATTTAGCATGGGCCTCTTTGAAGCCCGTCAACGGGACGATTATGCTCTCACCATTGCCTTCAATTTCGACCTTATCTGTGCTTTGTAAAAACATGCGTAATGCTTTGCGATGGTCGCGATCATTATAGTCCAGACGGGAAAATAAGGGATCGATCATCATGGTCATTTTCCGATCTCCATCAAATGTAAACAGGGCCGGAAAAGCATCCCCGCCCAAGTCCCGTTTCTTGAAGCCGATACTTAAGTCTTTATCGGCAAATTTTACATTGCAGCTAAAATCAATTTCGTAATAGCCGTCCCAGTCATCTTCGTCCTCGCTTTGCAGTAATGAACTGGGTGGATCACCGGCGACTGTCCCGTCATTGCCAGCCACAACGATACGCTGCCACGGAAAGCCGTAATTATCGTCAACGGCGCCTTGCCAAACGGCAGCTGAGTCCGGTGCGGAAGAACCGCCTCCGCACGCTGCCAAAATGAGTGCAGATATCCCACATGTAATCGGTTTGATGAATTTCATAGTCTCCCCCTTTTTGAATTCAGGTGGAATCTAACAGACTTCCAAATTTTGTAAAACACATATTAAAACGGTCGTCTTGAACTCAGCGCCGCATTAATGGTTCCATCATCGAGATAATCCAGTTCTCCGCCGACAGGGACACCATGGGCCAGACGAGAAATCGTCACACCATGCCCCTCGATATGATCCGTAATATAATGCGCCGTCGTCTGCCCATCGACCGTGGCATTCATAGCAAGGATGACCTCCGACACGCCGCCAGCTTTGACGCGATCAATGAGGCTGGCAATACGCAAATCTTCGGGGCGAATGCCATCAATAGCAGATAGCGTACCACCTAAGACATGATAGACACCTTTGAACGTAGCGGCGCGCTCCATGGCCCACAGATCGCCCACATCCTGTACCACACAAATAAGGCTTTGATCTCGCGCAGGCGCCGTACAGATATGACATGGGTTAGACGCATCCACATTACCACAGGTACCGCATTCCGAGATTTTCTCAGCCGCCTCGGCCAAAGCAGTGACCAAGGGCTTCATGAGTGGTTCGCGTTTTTTAATCAACTCCAGCGCTGCCCGACGGGCCGAACGCGGTCCCAGCCCTGGCAGTTTAGACAAGAGCTTGATCAGACGGTCAATTTCCGGACTGATGTTCTGAGCCATGAGATTCCTCGATTCGCTAAAACACTAATCAATTCTGATCCAATGGGAAACCATTCGCAGGTCGAATGATGCGTCCATTCACTCAGCATTTTCACAACATCTGGCCCTCGGATTGTGCAGGCCACACGATCCACTGGAAAATAATTCAATTTTACTGGAACACTCTCATCCCCGCGATATTTCAATAAGTGTCCTTCCCTGGACACGTTATCAATTTAGATTTCTCCCTGATTGATATAACTTGCCCGGCCACTACGTTGTCACTTTGTTGGCCGGGCACTTTTTTCATTTAATTTCCCTTGGCAGCGCCTTTCGGATCGCGGCCGTCGGCGGCACCGTAGAAATAAAGCCCGTCCCAAGCAATGGAATTAGCGCGGCCATTGATATTTCGCGTCACAGCGCCGTCGTCTTCGCGGGAAATGCTATGACCCATACTCTCCAGAATCCGGACCGTGTCGATATTAATTCCCGGCTCCACAAAGACCAGATCGGGTAGCCATTGATGATGCATGCGCGGAGCTTGAACGGCCGCCTGCACATTCATGTCAAACTCGACCACATTTAAAATCACTTGGAGAGTTTGTGTGATAATGGTCGAGCCACCAATAGAACCAGTAACCAGCACATTCAGACCGTCTTTATTACGAACAATAGTCGGACTCATGGATGACAATGGGCGTTTGCGCGGCTCAATGGCATTGGCTTCGGCGCCAATCAGGCCGTAATAATTAGGCACGCCAGGCTTTGATGAGAAATCATCCATTTCATTATTAAGGAGGAAGCCGGCTCCGTCCACAGAGTGGCCACTGCCATAAGAAAAGTTCAGCGTATAAGTTACAGATACTGCATTGCCCCATTTATCCATGACCGAGTAATGGGTGGTCGCTGGCTGCTCATCAGCAAAGTGTGTTGCGGGGGCGATGTCTGAGGAACGCGACGCCTTTTTAAGATCGATATCTTCGCGGAGTTTCTTGGCATAAGCTTCACCGGTTAACTCTTTAACGGGCACATCATAAAAATCCGGGTCACCCAGATGTTTGGATCTGTCCGCATAGGCCCGGCGCATAACCTCGATCAATTTATGGAGATAAGCGGCACTGTTGTGACCATCAGACCGCAGGTCATAACCCTCGAGCACGCCCAGCATTTGCACAATATGTATCCCGCCAGAGGATGGTGGTGGCATGGAATAAACCTCATAGCCCCGATAGTTCCCTGAAACAGGTTCGCGGATCACAGTTTCATAATTTTCCAGATCGTTATGAGTGATGAGACCACCACCATCCGCCATTTCGGCGACGATCAAATCGGCTGTCTTTCCGCCGTAAAACCCGACACGACCCTTGCTAGATATCCGCCGTAATGTGCCTGCCAGATGTTTTTGCTTCAGCACATCTCCGACGACATAAAGTTCGCCGTCAGGCTTGAAAAAATAGTCCATCGATGACGGGTCATTGGCTAGTGTATCTTTATACTCAAGAAATGATGCTGAAAGACTATAAGATACGGGAAAACCGTTATCAGCCAGACGAATAGCCGGGGCCATGACTTCTTTGCGATCCATAGTGCCATAGGTTTCCAACGCGTCCAGCAGGCCCATAACTGTCCCCGGCACGCCTGCAGATTGATGGGAATACCAGGAAACATCCCTATCCACTTCGCCGTCTTCCCCTAGGAACATGTCGCGGGTCGCTGATGCAGGTGCCATCTCCCTGAAGTCAATGGCAATAACATCGCCGTCGCCGTTCTCATCATACAGCGAAACCATCATGAAACCGCCGCCGCCCAAATTACCGGCCTGAGGATGGGTCACAGCCAAGGCAAACCCTGTGGCCACAGCCGCGTCCACCGCATTGCCGCCCTGCGCCAGAATATCCCGCCCCACTTCGGCCGCGATAGCGTCCTGTGCCACCACCATGCCCGCCTCGCTAACGACCGGACTGATGCGACTATCGAATGTAACGGCAGGCGGTTTCTCAGCCGGCACGTCATGAGCGTGGGCAACGCATGAAAGGACTGAACAAGAGAACGTCAAAAATAATCGGCGCATAAACTTCCCCTTTTTGCTGAGTATCACGCCTCTCAACCGTTTAGGCAATATCAAACACCGTGATCATGGTCACACTTAAAATTGCATAGGCATGATAAACTGATCTTCGTCGATTGGGGGCAACCACAATGGAGGCTTGAATGTCAATTAATCACGGAATGGGTAGGCTCAAAGGAATCGAGCACTTCTGCAACCCTATGAAAGACCAAACACGACGCGACCGTTTTGGGCGCATGTTCCCGGAATTGGGTGCAGCTTATACATCAGTCGACGTTCTCAGGGAAATTGGGAAGGCAGGGGGAAATATGGATGGTGGCAAGAATGCCAACCGCGTCAACGAAGATTTGGATGTTGGCCATATCTTTTTCGGTCAGTTTGTGGATCATGACATTACGTTGGATCTTGAATCCAGCCTGGGAGGCAATGCCGAAGCCTCTGAAATCGGGAATACCCGGACTCCGACATTGGATTTGGATTGCATCTATGGCGCCGGCCCGGATGACGCACCGTTTATGTATCATTCTCGAGGTAAATTTAAAGGCGTAAAACTTCTAACTGGGGCTGATGAAGGTTCGTCGGACGCAAATGCTGCAAAAGACCTTCTTAGAACACCGATTTTTCCTGAGCCACCCGACGGGCCTGCAAGAGGTCGAGCCATAATTGGCGATCACCGAAATGATGAAAACCGCATCATTAGCCAAATGCAGCTCGCAATGATTGGTTTTCACAACCACAATGCTGATTTACTTGCCGCTGACTACGAAGGACACGCTCTGTTTGAGGAGGCCCGACGATTAACAACCTGGCATTATCAATGGCTGATCGTGAATGAATTTTTGCCCCGCATTTGCGGAGCTGGCGTCGTAAATCGCGTTCTCGCCTGTGGGCGTCAGCATTACTGTCCAAGTAATGGAGAGCCGTTTATTCCGATCGAATTTTCTGTGGCCGCCTACCGTTTTGGTCACTCCATGATTCCGCAACGGGTCGGTATTCAAAAGGGGAAAGTTTTCAATCTTTTTGGTGACGTACTTGGCACCGGGTTCAGGGCATTGAAATCCAATGACGGTGTCGTTGATTGGGCGGAACTCTTCGATATTAATAGTCAAGTCACGCAAAAGGCAGAGAAACTCGATACTTTGATGGCGGAAATTTTACTAAAACTCCCATTCATCAAGAATGACGAGAACTCTCTGGCGACCCGAAACCTCTTGCGCGGGAACATATTCATGCTGCCCGCTGGCGAAAAAGTTGCTGAGAAAATCGGTCAGGATCCGGCTGATATACAGGCCGTAATGACCAAAATTCTCACCGTATCTGACGGAAATATCAAGGCGGGAGCTCCGCTATGGTTGTACCTTTTAGCGGAAGCAGAAGAGGTCGGAAGAGAAGACGCGAATGGCAATAAAGATACCCATAAAGGAGAAGGACTAGGTCCGGTCGGAGGCACTATCGTTGCTGAAACCATCATCGGTCTTCTAGAGCTGGATCCGCGTAGCTTTATGGGCGCAAACCGAAACTGGACCCCAACAGGTCCCCGCACAATTGGAGACATGCTAAGTCTCGGTGCGCCACCAATCTAAACCAAAAAAAGGCGCCCAAAGGGGCGCCTTTTTTAAAACGGCATTTTCATCCCGGGTGGGAGTTGCATATCTCCGAAAGCAGACTGCATGGTTTTAGAGCGGACCTCATCGAGTTTGACTTTCGCGTCTTGAAAGGCGGCCACGATGAGATCCTCAAGAATTTCCGCTTCTTCAGTTAGGAGGCTCGGATCTATCTTCAAGCCTCTCATATTGCCTTCACCCGTTAGGGTGAGCTCTATCAGACCTGCACCTGATTTTCCTGTGGCTTCCAGATCGGCTACCTGGCTTTGGGCTTCTTGCATTTTGGCCTGCATCTGCTTGGCCTGTTTCATCAATCCCATTAGGTCTTTCATGTTTAGTCATCCTCTGAATTTAGTTCGTCGGGGTTAGCGGCACCGAAATCGGCTTTGATTATGTTCCCACCTGATCTAGTTGGCGCGTCTCGGATTTCAAGCAGTTTGGCTTTTTTTAGCAGTGAATGCGAAAAGGCCGGATGGGCGCGGTCACGGGCATCTTGCTCAGCGATGGCGGTTTTACGGGCCTCAGATATAGACGGAGCACCATCTCCCTCTTCTTGTTCAATCAACCACAGATCACCCGTCATATCCCGAAGTGCCTCGACCATACGGCCAATCAGGGTCACAGGCGCGCGGTCGACCTTCTCAATGGTAATGGCTCCGGTACGGAAACGAATGACCCGCACATATTTTTCCACGTCATATTTGAGCTGTATCTGCCCATCACCTAGCGCTTCGGTGAAATCGGTCAGGCTGTTAATTTGCAAAGTGGGTGCGGGAGCCGGCGCTGGAACAGGTGCACTCATGGCAACGGATTGCCCCATAGGGCCGGAGTCTGATATAGTTTCGGTATGATGCCCAGACATGGCCGAGCCGTCTGTTCGCCCGTTACCTTGGGTGATAACGGGCGCTTTAAAATTTCCGGATTTGATTTCCTTGAGGATTTCCGCGGCCAGTTCCGGAGGCGGCATTTCGCCGGCTACAGCTATCTTTAACAGCGCCATTTCCGCTGCCGCTAGAGGTACGGGCGCCATACGAACCTCGCCGTAGGATTTCAAAAGCATTTGCCAGATACGCGTGAGCTGCCCGGTGGTTAATTGTTCTGCCAGCTCGCGGAGCCGTTTGGCTTGATCCGGAGAGCTGTCAAACTCCGCCGCATCACCGAGCGTTTTGGCACGGCTGACCTCGTGGCAGATATCCAACAGATCGCGCATGACCACAACCGGATCTGCGCCGTCATCATATTGGGCGCGCATTTCCGTAAGCGCCGCCGATGCGTCACCCGTTGACGCAGACGCAAACAGATTGACCACACGGCCCCTGTCGGCCAGCCCCAACATGGACTGCACTTCGTCCAGTGTGACGGATGAGCCGTCCAATGCACCTTGAACAATGGCCTGATCCAAAAGTGAGAGCGCATCTCGCACAGAGCCCTCAGCGGCCCGCGACAGGAGCGCCAGCCCATCCTCATCAATAGACACTTTCTCTTTTTCGCAAATGTTTGAGAGATGCGTTTTCAGGCTGGCAGCCTCAACCCGACGCAGATCGAAACGCTGACAACGGGACAGCACCGTCACAGGCACTTTGCGGATTTCCGTTGTAGCGAAAATAAATTTAGCGTGGTCCGGAGGTTCTTCGAGGGTCTTGAGCAGAGCGTTAAAAGCCCCAGTCGAGAGCATGTGCACCTCGTCGATGATATAGACTTTATAACGCGCTGAGACAGGGGCGTAGCGAACCCCGTCCAGGAGCTCTCGCATATTTTCCACACCAGTGCGGGAGGCCGCATCCATTTCCAGCACGTCCATATGGGAGGATGCCATAATGGCTTCGCAGTGAATACCCGGCATAGCCAGATCTGTGGACGGCCCTTCGACGCTATCGCTTTGATAATTCAACGCTCGCGCCAGAAGTCTGGCAGTCGTGGTTTTACCGATACCTCGAACACCCGTCAGCATGAAAGCGTGCGCAATACGTCCGGCTTTGAAAGCATTGGTCAGAGTGGTGACCATCGCTTCCTGCCCTATCATATCCTCGAAGGTCGTCGGCCGGTATTTTCGGGCTAGAACCTGATAGGTCTGTGTATCGGGAGACTCGCTCATTCGCTCCTTATACGGGCTGGTTCTTTGAGATTAAAGGGTCAGAAATGAGAAAAGAAAATAATAAAAAGTGGAAGACTGAACCTGACCCGAAAAAAACTCGTTGCGGCTGCTTCGTTCCCGACCTGACCGGATTGGCGAGGATCTCCGTCCAAGCCAGCCTTCCGAGCGGTTATATGGAGAAAGGATGTTTAAATATCAACCCCTCAATACAAGACCGGGAAAAAAGCTCAAAAAAACCCGGCTCAATTGAGCCGGGTGTAATCATCTACTAAAGCAAGGCTAAAACTTACGAACGTAGGAGATAGAACCGGTATTAGCATCGCCATTATTGCTGCCGCCATCAAGCCATGTGTAATCAAGACGGATACCATCATTTTCACCAAACATATATTGGATGCCTGTACCGCCGGCAAAACCATCGATAGATTCGGAAGCGGAATTAGTACCGTCAGAGGCTGAAAATTCTGAGAAATAGTAACCTGTACGGCTGATGAGGGTTATGTTACGGCCGACCGGTAGATTGACCGTCACAAAAGCACCAGCAATATAATCATAGCCTACATCGATATCCGTCGTGCCAATTGTGACCTCATCGTCGATAACACCCAAAGAGCCCTGGGCTTCAACACCAAATGTGCCGCCAGCAAACGTAGTGCCGATTTTGGCGCCAATACCAAAATTATCAAATTCAAGGGTGTCCACGCCCACATTGACGTATGCCCCGTCATCGGCATGAGCCGTTCCCACAAAGGCTGTCATGGCAGCCGATACAGCTAAAGCTTTGATGAATTTCATGTCTTTCCCTTTCATATTTAAGACGATGCAGAGTTGTATCGTTTTCTTTGCAATTGAAAGTGTCAAATCTGTCACATTTTGGGGAAAATTTTTCCTTGTGATAATATTGCAACATTTTGTTATTGCTCCCATCAAAAATCCCGTTAGCAAGGCGGTTATGACCACTGATAATTTTACCATGCCCTTTGCTGGCGGACATTTGGATTATGCCGAGGACAAACGCTCCATCAGCGATATAAAAATGTTCCTGGCTGACCCTCGGGCGCAATCGATTCTTTTACAGCGAGGAAAGCCCGCGATGAATCAACAGGGCGGACTACATCTCGTCCACCCTGATGCGTTAAAAGGTATAAATGTTGCTCAACCCGCGCCGGTTTTGCTTGGCCTTAAAGATAACGGCACGCCAATTTTCGCTTTTGAACTGGCTGAGGATCAAACCCTCATTCCACAAGACAGCTTTCAGGAAATGCGCTTTATTGCCGGACGAATGAAGATGAAAGAATTGGCCATAGCTGGTCGGGCCAGATCCCTTTTCCAATGGTTTCACAGTCACCATTTCTGTTCCGCCTGCGGCAAGGAAACCATCTCGGCATCGGGCGGGATGTATAGCCATTGTCCTAGCTGCATGACCGACCATTTTCCAAGGGTTAATCCCGTGGTGATCATGCTCATATTAAACGGCGATAAATGTCTGTTGGGCCGTTCACCAGGTTGGCCTCCAGGCGCATATTCGGCCTTGGCTGGGTTTGTGTCCCCCGGCGAGTCCATCGAGGAAGCCTGTGTGCGGGAAACCCAAGAAGAAGTCGGCATCAACACACACTCTGCCCGTTATGTTTTCAGCCAGCCTTGGCCGTTCCCAAGCCAACTTATGATAGGCCTAATTTGCGAAACGGAAGAAAATGAAATCACACTGAACCCCAAAGAGCTAGAAGATGCAAAATGGTTTTCAAGAGATGAGGTGCAAGCCGTCTTTAATAAGCAAAGCGACGCATTTACGCGACCGCCCCGTTTTACTATAGCCCATCATCTACTCAGACACTGGCTGTCCGAATAATGCCTCTTTGATACGCCCAAGACCGTATCCGATTTCCTTGCGATGGATAAATATCAGCGCCGCACAAGATAGCCAGACACCACAAGCCATAACAAATAGCAAACCGCCGTCATTGTTTGGATCAATTCCTAATGGCGTCATAGTATGAAAGAAGATAGCCCCGCTCATAATCGCAATTCCTAAGAGAGCACCGAAACCCTGTAACCGTCGAAATTGCGGTAGTATCCCCAATAACAACATGGCTGACGCAATTAACTCAGCCATTCCAATCACATATTGAGAAAACAGTCCGGAGTGAGCAAACAAACCATCCGCGCCGAATCCGGCAGCCCAATCATTTAGTTTACCAAAAATCGTTTGAGTTTCGACGGCGTCTGTAAATTTATATCTTAGACTATCAAGAAAAATCGCGCTGCAATAAATTGCCAATACGGCTGGTAGAAATTTTAAAAACTTTTGCATTTTATGTCCCTCTTACATTATTCAGTGCTAAAGGTTGGCCAGTATTGATCGGCCTTACCAATAAAAACGGTTATATTTCGACTCCACAAATTATGAACCCTGGCATTATAATTAAAATATAGCCGACCATCCCTGACATGCCAGTTTTCAGGCGATCCCTTTGCGGGCTTTCCATGCGCCATAGCCCAGGAACAATGGCCGCCATATTGGGGTAGAAAAGCCTCTGGATTGGTCTGGAACAATTCCATGTTGGCGCGTGATGAAAACCGCCAGCTCGCGCCCAGATATTGAGTCTCGTATTTCTCATTACCCATTAGGGGTTTACCGGAAAAGAAGCTAACGAGATCATATCCGCCCACAGCCTGTCTATCCATCAACGAAGTATAGACCGGTGCCGCTCGGGGGCTTTCAGAACAGGCCACCAGACCTAAAGTTCCAACCAATGTCAGCAATGCTGTTCGCATCGGGTTTGTATAAATCAATCGCTTCATAACACAATTCACGATTTGAAATTTATCGTTAAACTTCAGGGTTTACTAGAATGTCGGAGTGGGTCTGCAGCATAGGCTCCTAACATTATGATTTCTTCTGAAAAAAAGCTCAGTTCCTCCATGGCATGCTGCATGGCTTCATCTTCAGGGTGGGCTTCGACATCCATATAAAACTGTGCCGCCGTAAACGACCCTCCGATCATATAGCTCTCCAATTTGGTAATATTAACACCGTTAGTGGCGAAACCGCCCAAGGCCTTGTAGAGAGCGGAGGGCACACTACGGACACGAAATACAAAACTAGTGACGACGGGTCCGTGACCTTGAGCAGCTACCTCGCCCTCCTGCGCCAACACCAGAAAGCGTGTTGTATTATGGTCAGCGTCCTCTATGTTTTCCGCCAATAGATCCAACCCGTAAATTTCTCCGGCCAGAGCTGAAGATATGGAGCCCACAGACTTGTCGCCACGTTCAGCTACTCTTCGGGCTGCACCGGCCGTATCCGTGTCTGATTTCGGCGTGATACCCCATCCGGCCAGACGTTTACGCACCTGCCCCAGCGCCATTGGATGGGACCGGGCCACTTTGATATCTTCTCGTTTTGCCCCCGAAACGCCCCAGAGATTGTGATGAACGGGTAAATAGTGTTCGCCGATGATCTTAAGTCCGCCTTCCGGTAAAAGATGGTAGATATCCGAAACCCGTCCCGCCACGCTGTTGTCTACGGGGATCATGGCCAGATCGCCGGGCGTTGCTCTGACGGCAGCAAAGGCGGCTGCGAAGCTCTGGCAGGGTCGCGGCGTCAACTGCGGAAAAAACCGAGAACAGGCCAAATGTGAGAAAGCACCCGGCTCACCCTGATAGTGAATATTTCCACTCATGACTTCGCTCCTAATAAGGCTCTAGCCCGCTCCAAATCCTCTAGTGTATCTACGCCGTCCGGTGCGGCGTCCAGTACTATAACGTCAATGTGCATATTATCCTCAAGCGCACGCAATTGCTCCAACCGCTCGCGTTGCTCCAGCGGCGATGGTGGCATGGCGCAAAACCTGTCCAAAGCCGCTCTTCGATAGGCATAAAGCCCCACATGGTGCCAGATGCCGCCCTCACCCGTCGGAACAGAGGCTCTAGTAAAATAGAGCGCCCGTTGCTTTTCCGTAATAATAGCCTTCACAACATTAGGGTCATTGATCTCGCGGGGATTATCTGTGTGAACCACGGCTGTCGCGATATCGCAAACGGGATTGCGTTTTAAAACGGCGACCGTGTCTTTGACGATGGAAGGGTCTAATGCCGGCATATCCCCTTGCACATTGACCACCACATCATAAACCTTATCCGGATCATAACTGTCTGCAGCTATTTGGACCCTGTCGGTTCCAGAGGGCAAGTCGGGATCGGTCAATACCGCTATTCCGCCTGCGGCTGTTATGACTTCAGCGATCTCAGTCTCTGCGCAAGCTACGACCACAGGACCGCAATCCGCAGCCATAGCTCGTTCATATACGTGTAGAATCATCGGCTTGCCGTGAATATCGGCAAGCGGCTTACCCGGCAGACGCGTGCTGGCCATGCGGGCAGGTATGACAATCAAAATCTTCATGCTTTATTTCCTGACACGATAATCAGACAGGCCTTAAACCCTTTGCGACCCTTCGCCGCAAGAGTTGAGTGAGCAAATAGCAGGAAAACATTTGGCTTGAACCCTATATTTTAATAGTAAGGCCTCAATTAAGAGGACCCAAGTCTGACAGGAATTCGCTATGGCCGGAGATCTCACATTAAATAAGTTTGCAGGGGCTATCCTGGCGACCGCGCTCGGCGTGATGTTGATCAAGGAATTCTCCCATGGTGCCGTCCATGCCCATGAGCAAGAACACGGTTTTGCTTACCTGTCCGAAGTTGATCCCGGAACGAAGGTCGAAATCGTCGAAGAAATCGAATTGCCCTTCCCGCAAACCACATGGGTAGAGTCCATGGATGCGGAAAAAGGCGCAAAATATTTTCAGGTTTGCAAAACCTGTCACTCTGTAGAGCCTGGCCCGTCTAACCTGACTGGCCCAAGCCTTTGGAATATTGTTGGAAGGTCTTCGGGCTCTGTTGACGGCTTCGGATATTCAGGCGGCATGTCTGATATGAACATTACATGGGGCTATGAAGAGCTGGACACTTTCCTTGAAAGACCTGCCAAATACGTCAAAGGCACAACCATGGGCTATGCCGGTGAAGGCAAAGAAAAGCGCCGGGCCGCAATAATAGAATATCTACGTACACTCTCTGATAACCCACAACCCCGTCCAACCGCAGCACCGGCGGCTCTGCCGGCCGATGATATGGTCGAAGAATTGAGTGCTCCGGAAGGTGAGGCACCCAAAGCTGTCGAACTTATCGAAAGCGTTGAAGTCGGGACTGACGCCGTGATAGACAATGCCAGTGAAATGGCAACTGACGCAGGCGAGATGGCCAAAGATATGGCCGGAGACGCAATGGAGACCGTTGAAAGTGCAGCCGAAACAGTCGGTGAGGGCGCAGGCGATGTCATGGACAAAGTCGAAGACGGCGCCAAAGACTTGATGGACGCGGCAGAAGACAAGGCGAAAGACCTGGTCACCTCTGACGAATAGTCGTTTCAAATCCTAAAGATTAAAGACGCCGGATACCGGTTACGGGGCCGGCGTTTTTCTTTATGCGAATGTTGGCCGTGTCCAAAGGTTCACGCTCTACCCGCATATGATGGGCATTGGCATGGAGTAGTTCTTTAGGAGAACTCATGATCCCCACATGACCTTTCCAGAAAACCAGATCACCCCGTTTCAAATTTGTAAAGCCAGAGCTTATCTCTACAGGTTTACCCAAAATTGCTTGTTGATCTGAATCTCTTGGTGCGTCTTTCCCAGCAAGACGCAAAGCCGTTTGCACAAGGCCTGAACAATCCAGACCAAAACCACTGATACCGCCCCAAATATAAGGGCACTCAAGAAACTGTTCCGCGATAGACACCCATTCTGCTTGCGGGCTGGATGTTAAGCGCCGTGCATGGTTTTTATGTATAAAGCCCAATTCCGTCCGTACAAAATCGCCGAACGTCTCACCAGAGACAACACTGCCCATGGACAAAACGGTTTTAACCTCTGATTTAATGGAACTTTTTACAAAAACCGGAGCCGTGCGCGCAGAGACGACGAAGCCCGGGTCGAGATAAATATCTTCCAAGTGAGAGGCTTTAACCCAGCCGACATAACCGGGATATTTTCGGCCAGGCAAACGGTTTTCAGATTGGCCCCAGACCCAACCGCGACCGACCTCGTGGATATGAAACAAGGTTCCATAAATCAACTCTGTCTCTGCCGATCCAGATGGCTTTGCAGAAGCTCGTATAAAAGTGGACGGCACGGAGATTTGCCGGGTTTCTCGGCGTGGATGCGTCATTTGGTCGATAGAATTTCGGCTATCAACGTTGTCCGAAAACATAGGTTCTAGGCCACCCGCGTTTTAACAATATCGCGAATTTGATCTGCAAAATCACTGAGGAAATGCGTACCCGACGCGGTTCGCTCAATCACCACAGATCGCTTATCCACCGGATCATCACAACGTCGCACTAATCTTTCACTTTCCAGACGATCCAGCGCTCGCGTTATCGGCGACTTTGTGAGACTTAACTTGCGCGCCAATGAGCGCACCGTATGCGGGCCTTCTTCGAGATAAATAGTTGTTAGAATAACAAGCTGGCGGGGCGATAATTCCTGATGAGTGCTGCGAACGCGTTCCAGAGTGACATCGTGCCATAGGGCCAGAGCATCGGTTCTATTGAACTTAACCGGCACGACGCGAGCCGTCATATCTTCCCCTCAAATCAAAAAACAAATCACTTGATATGATGAGAATCGCACAAGCATGATTCTAGCGTCAAGACGTAATACTGACGACCAAATTCTACGGCGCTTAAGTGTTTAAAATGACTCACTATTTTTGCAGCAAATATTAAGGAATTTCCTCTATTCTCAAGAAAATAAAAACGAAAGTTGGGTGAGTATGGGCGATAATCGTCCTAAATTGTCGGAGGCCCCCCTCCCAAAATTGAACGCAATCCGGGTCATTATCGTTATGATGATCGCTTTGGGTTATGCGTCTACAATGCCGCTTGGTGAAAACAATTCCGCCGGATTGCCTAATCCGGAATTTCTAGCCCACTTAGGTTATGACCCCAGCTGGATAGGCATATCACTCTTGTTTTTTTTGTCGGGTTTTCTGGGTATGCGCTCATTGGACCGGCACGAGTCTTCGACAAAATATCTGGAATCTCGTCTTCTTCGCAATATTCCTGTTCTGATATTTGTTACATTGATTGTAGTGCTTTTACTCTATCCAGTATTTGGGCAAGGCACGGGGTCAACGCGTGAAACCTTATCGACTATTTTCTTTTACTTTCTAGGCACTGTCACTTGTATCAAGCCAGGAGAGTTACTTCCGGGACTACTGGATAGTGCCGCCTATATGTGCATCGCGCAAGGGGCGATATGGACCCTGAAATGGGGCGTTATTGCGCACATCATAGTCGCATTGGGCTATCAGATTAAACTTTTTTCGAACCGCGCCATAGTTCTGTGCCTGTCGCTTCTTTCTATTGTTTTTTATATCAGTATTGTCTTTGTGCATCTAAATTACAACCCAATGCCGGCGGATATTGTATTGGCGGCTCAGCTCGGCTGGCCGTTTCTGGTTGGTATTAGTGTGTACCAATATTGGGATAAACTACCGCGCAGAGTCTGGCCCAATTTATTGATCACGGCGGGCTTTTTTGGACTAGCATTCGGTCTTTACTACACTTCTCTTATGCCGTGGTCCAAAGCCATCATCGTAAGTTTGACAATGGGATGGGGATGGCTTTGCGTGACGCTTCTAAAGCTGGAGACACATCAGTTTTCGTTCCTGAATAATTGGGCACCTTTGGCTCTTGCACTTTATCTGGTCAACTGGCCGACAGCGCAGATTCTCCTTTTGGTATTACCAGAGCTTCCTTTAGGAGTTTTCATGACCTTCTCACTGACAATAACAACATTGATTGCATGGTCGGTACACAAGCTCATTGCTGAGCGCGCGTTCGACTACGCAAGTCGACGGCGAGTAATGGCGGCTTAATCGAGCCGATTAAATAGACAAAGGTCCGGTTTTTAACCAGTCATAGAGACCCCGAACAGCAAAAATCTCACCGCCCGCAGGGTGCCCGGGCGCACTGGACGGGTTCCAGCCATAGACATCAAAATGCATCCAGCGCGCGTCCACAACAAACTGTTTGAGAAACAGAGCCGCGGTAACACTGCCCGCAAAGCCACCACCGGCATTCTTCATATCCGCAATAGGCGAGCTCAGCATTTTGAAATAAGGTTCCCAGAGTGGCATCTGCCAGACTGGATCATTTGTTTTTGTGCAATGTTCCAATACAGGCTCGACAAACTCATCTGTATTACAGAAAAACGGCGGCAATCGAGGGCCCAAGGCAACACGCGCCGCGCCGGTCAATGTAGCAAAATCTATAATGAGCTCGGGCTTGTCTTCGCTGGCCTTGGTTAAAGCGTCCCCTAAAACCAGACGACCTTCAGCGTCGGTATTATCGATCTCAACTGTTTTTCCTATGCGCGACTGAAGAACATCACCGGGACGGTAAGCCCCCGCTGAAACGGCGTTTTCCGCGATAGCCAGCAATAGGTGCAAACGTACAGGCAGATTATTCGCCATTATTAGATGTGACAATGCAATCGCATGAGCAGCACCCCCCATGTCTTTTTTCATCAGACGGGCACTCGAAGCGCTTTTAATATTCACCCCACCCGTATCAAAGGTAATGCCCTTGCCCGCAATAGCAAGACGCGGATGGCTCGGATCGCCCCACTCGATTTCAACCAGTCTCGGCGCCTCATGAGCGGCCCGGCCGACCGCATGAATCATGGGAAAATTATTATCCAGCAGGGCCAGTCCCTCTGTGACCTTCACCTCGGCCCTGTGGCGTGAAGCGAGTGCCCGTGCAGCGTCTTCCAAGGCGACGGGCCCCATATCATTTGATGGCATATTGATCAGGTCTCGCCCTAGATTGATACCGTCCACAATTGACTCAATTTCGAGATAATTTTCAAAATCACTCAAATCCAAACGCGGCTTTTCCTTTTTGTCTTTGAGGTATTTATCGAATCTATAGGATCCGAGCCCCCATCCAACCGCCATTAATGTCCCGTCCCAAGCCTCTGGATAAGTTTCTATTCGGTAGTCGCCTTTGCTCAGCATTGACGACAATTTTCCGCAGCGAATAGGACCGAACTCGTCATGGGGGTTGCTACCGGCTCCAAACAGAATCATATCGATTTGACCTGCGAGGCCCGGGATTTTCACCAACTGATTGGCTTTGCCCGTGAAGCCCTGTGCTCGGGCGACATTCACCAATGGCTCATCCAGACTCTCGAACAAAACGTCAACCTCATCCGACAGACAGATATATATCGGCGTGACCCCTGAATTATCCCTGTTTTCCTGTGGTTTTTGTGTGAAGAAAGCTGCCATATCACCCTTCAAAGTAACGTCTCGTTAACCGGCTGTGTTTACGTTTGTTAACCAATTAGCCGGGTGACGCAACCACAATTAGCGCCCCGATGTCATGGAAGCCGATTATGAGACTTCGTAAGCTGTTAATTCTGGGCCTGAGCGCTTCATTGCCGACCCTTCTGTCCGCCTGTTCCATAGCCAAAGGCTATTCGGACTCTGAGAAGGAAATGGTCAACACCATGACACCGTCCAAATATCAACCGGCAACCCGGGATATGCGGACCAGTATCGAAACACAGGATGTATTGTCTCAGGCGGCATTTTGGTCCCGAGAATATCAGCTCAATCCTGCGGACTTGGAAGCTGCCGTTAAACTTGCTTCAGCCGTGCGACGTATGGGTAATGCCGCCAAAGCCGCCGAAATCACACAAACGACCCGCGCTATGTATCCCGACGATCCTTATTTGATTGCCGAACATTCAGCTGCATTGATTGCGTTGGAAAAAGGTCAGGAAGCTATCCGGCCGCTGGATAAGGCTCTACATTCGGCTCCAGGTTATGCACGTTTATGGTCCTTAAAGGGCGCGGCTCTAGATCAGATGGGCCAATACCCACAAGCGCGCCAACACTATAATCGTGCAATGCAAATAACGCCGAACGATCCAAATATCCTTGCGAATATGGGATTGAGTTTTGCATTGGCCGGCGACCCGGCTTCTGCGGAACAATGGCTCCGCCGCGCCGCCAGCCATCCAGAAGCCGGTGACGGGATCCGACAAAATCTGAACCTGGTTTTACAGCTGCAAGGTAAACCGACTTTATCTTCAGCGGCTGAGCCGAAGGCGCTCCAACAGCCGTCGGTTCAGAGACAGTCGGCGCCTCAAGCCCGTGGTGTCTATACGCCAGTTCAGCGATCAACCGCGCCACAGCCAGCCCGTCAAACACTACCACAAGCCACTCATTTCGGCCATCGTTCCAATATTGCAGTCATGGGAAATCAGCCGGGTGCGCCTAAAACGGCCGCGGAGGCCGCCCGTGCAGCAGCGGCTCAGTCAACCCAACCCCGCACGGTTGTCCCTCAACAGGGTTACCCACAGATGCAAGGTCAAGTGCAGAGTCAGGTGCAAGGCCAGATGCCGGGTCAAATTCAGGGTCAGGTTCCGATGCAGACTCAAGCACGACCTCAGGGTGACATACTCGAACTTATTGCCCGATCTAACAGTCAAAGACGAGCACAGGCAGCCCCCTATGGTCAACAGCCTGTTCCACAAACAGCCCCGCAACCTTATCTGCAACCGGGTCAAATTGCGCCGTCACAGCCCCAAATGTCATATGGAGATATGCCAGCCCGACGCGGTGCGGCCCGACGCCGCTAGCATTTTTTTTAAACTAATCTAAATAAAGAAAGGCCGTTTCGTAGCGGCCTTTTTTACTATCCAAACTTGTTCTCGATGAATTCTTAGAGTGCGCTGCCCAATCTCATTGCAGCAGGTGTCAAGATGACGATAAACAGAACCGGCAAGAAAAACAGGATCATTGGAACGGTCAGTTTAGCTGGCAAAGCAGCTGCTTTTTTCTCAGCAGCCATAACCCGCATCTGGCGGTTTTCATTGGCAAGCGTACGCAAAGTGTCACCCAGCGGCGTACCGTAACGCTCTGATTGAACCAAAGCAGTTGAAACCGATTTGATACCTGAATTATCATTCCGTCTGGCAAGGTTTTCGAAGGCCTGACGACGGCTCTGCAGATAAGAGAGCTCAGCCGTGGTCAATGAAAATTCTTCGGCCAGCTCAACTGAGTTTTCTGCCATTTCCTGGGAAACCCGCCCAAAGGCCAACTCTACGGACATGCCGGATTCCACACAAATCAGCAAAAGGTCTAACGCATCAGGAAATACCCCCGCAATTTTTGCAGCGCGCTTTGTCGCGGTGTTCTTCACGTAAAGCAAAGGCATGTAGTAGCCGAGGAGTATCATGATCATGGTGATCATGAGATTTTGCGTGAAATTCAACTGAAAATAATTCATCCCGATTAGGAAAACGAGCCCGAGAAGTCCCAGCACGATGGGTGAAGCAAACCTGAAGAAATAAAACATATAAACAGGACGCTGTCCGCGCATTCCCGCCTGTGCCAGCTTGTCTTTAAGGTCGGACGCTTCCAGAAGTCTTTGCAAACTAAATCGGTCAACAAAACTTTTGATCCCACCTTTGTTTGAACCTCGCAGTGCGTTTTGCTGGCGGTTGAGTTCCTTAAGGCGACGCTCTTTTAACTGATCTCGGGCCGTCGAAACGGATTTCATCCGCTTCCGTTTTTTGTCACCTTCTAGGAGAGGAACGGCCAGCGTATAGAAGGTCCCCACGACCATTATGGCCAGGATCGCATATCCAACATTCTGGAATAATGTGAAATCGCCTTCCATAAATCCTCTAAATCTTGAAGTTAATCATCTTGCGCATAACGAGCGTACCTAAGACCATCATAACGGCACCAATCACCATGTTTTGCTGACCTCGATCCGTATAATAGAGGTCATTCATGTAATCTGGTGATGCGATTGTTACGATGATCGCTACAGCGATGGGCAAGGCACCAATAATAATTGCCGACATTTTAGCTTCAGCAGAAAGCGCTTTGATTTTCTCGCGTAAAAGTTTGCGGCCCCGTAAAACGCCCGAAAGGTTAGCGAGAGATTCACCCAGGTTACCACCGGTTGTTCTTTGAATGTTTAAAACTGTCGCAAAGAAGTTCACTTCTGGAACCGGCATGCGTTCAAACATACGTTCCAAACAGACCTCGATAGGTACGCCAACTGCCTCGCCTTCGACTACCCGCAAGAATTCGCCAGCTACTGGTTCGGGGCTTTCATGAGCAATGATTTTCAAACAATCACCCAATGGCAAACCGGTTCGAACACCGCGAACAATAATGTCCATGGCGTCCGCAAAGTTTTTAGTGAAGTTCTTTTGGCGTCTTGCAATAACAAAGTTCAAGAACCATCGCGGTAAACCAAAACCAACGGCGAAGGCAATACCTGCCGCGATAAGCGGTTTACCTGTGATCAAAAATCCAAGCGCCCCGGCTCCGACCCCTATTATAACGGAAATAATGGTAAACCGTTCGGCCGAAGTCTTCCAATCCGCTTGAACCAGTTTTGCTTTAAGAGACTTGCGTTGTTTCTTTCTGTTCCTTTGATCGGCTTCCAGTTTGTGCAGAGATTCTTCGATCTGTTTTCTGCGCTGACTGGTATCTTCGACTCGCATAAAAGAAAGTCGGCCTTTCTTGTCGGTGCCGCCTTTGCTTCCGCCAATAGTTTTGACTCGTTTGTCAGCGGTAGATGAGCCACCGCCCATCAAAAACATAAATAGGACGACCACGAAAGCCGCCCCTAAAATTGCTGTCAGAGTTGCCTGGTCAAACATGATTATCCCCCTGCGGCATCCAGGGCTTCGGCCAGTTCTTTTTCAAGATTGAAATAGCGGGCCCGGTCCCAGAAGGCCGGGCGGGCGATACCGGTAGATTTATGTTCACCGATAATATTACCCTGTGCGTCTTCGCCGTCCATTTCATAAACAATCAAATCCTGCGTGACGATGACGTCACCTTCCATTCCAATGACTTCGGTCACTTTTGTAATACGCCGCGATCCATCCCGCAAACGTGCCGCCTGAACTATGACATCAACAGAGCCGACGATCATTTCTCGGATGGTCTTAGCCGGAAGGCTAAAGCCCCCCATGGTGATCATGGATTCCAGGCGAGATAAGGCTTCGCGGGGTGAGTTTGCGTGAAGAGTACCCATGGAACCGTCGTGACCTGTGTTCATTGCCTGTAAAAGGTCAAAGGCTTCTGGCCCTCGGACCTCACCCACAATAATGCGTTCCGGTCTCATCCGAAGACAGTTTTTAACCAAATCCGCCATTGATACCTTACCTTTGCCTTCAAGATTAGGTGGGCGAGTTTCAAGGCGGACAACATGAGGCTGTTGCAATTGCAATTCGGCGGCATCTTCACAGGTGATAATCCGCTCATCCGGATGAATAAAACCCGTTAAACAATTTAAAAGCGTCGTTTTACCAGAACCTGTACCACCAGAAATAACAATATTACATTGGCATGCCCCGATAATTTGCAGGACCTTCGCACCGGCAGGGGAAATGGATTTGAAATTCACTAAATCCTCAAGCTTAAGCTTATCCTTTTTAAATTTACGAATTGTCAGTGCAGGCCCGTCAATCGATAACGGTGGCGCGATAACGTTAACACGTGAACCATCTAGTAAGCGCGCGTCACAGATTGGGCTGGCTTCGTCAACACGACGTCCCACCTGAGACACAATCCGCTGACAAATATTCATCAGCTGCTGATTATCTCGGAAACGGATATTGGTTTTCTGCATCTTGCCATTGGCTTCAATGAAAACATGCTTAGCACCATTGACCATAATATCGGCAATATCGTCCCGGGCTAAAAGCGGCTCTAAAGGGCCGTAACCCAGAATATCGTCACAAATTTCACTTATGAGTTGATTTTGTTCGGCAACGGACAGACGTACATTTCGAATCGCGATAATTTCATCAACAATGACCCGGATTTCCTGGCGCGCTCGGTCAGGCTGCATACCCGCAAGGGCAGATACGTCAATGGTTTCAAACAAGGCATTAAAAATAGTCGCCTTGGTTTCATAGTACTCTTCAGATCGGTCGGAACTCGTCGAGGCCGCCGATGTGGAGGCTTGCGGCGCCGGCTGAGCAACCTCAACTGGTTTAGGAGATTCGACCTTTGCAGGCTCCGGTGCGCTTAGCGCGGCATTGTTCGATTGCCTTTTCCCAAACATGAGCGGTTATTTCCTTTTCTTAAACTTGGAAAATAACGATTTAGACTGAGCTTCAGGTGCACTGGCTGCGGCCTTGGCGGCACGTCCGGACTTCCGGCTCTTACGCTTGGCAGCATTCTCTGGAACGCCTACAAACGAACCGGTCTTAATACGATTAGCAATATATGTCAGGCCGTTCACGGTTGACTGGGCCGACTTTACATCGGTCAACATCTTGCCGTCATTGGCAGCCTCGAAAAATCCATCTGGATCAAACGGCACAACGAGAGACGGCTCCAATCCAATCGCAGCACTGAAATCTTTGACCGAAATCTCGTGCCCTTTGGAACGACCCACCTGGTTTAAAATTAGTATTGGCGCCGCGTCATTGGGGCGTTCGGCTTTAAGGTAATCGATAAGATTTTTTGTGTTACGCAAATTCGCCAGATCGCTGGTTGCTGTAATAATGACATCATCAGCACCAATCAAAACATTGCGCGTCCACTCGCACCAGTAATGAGGCAGATCCAGTATGGATACCGGACTGATCTTGCGCACACTCCTTACAACGGTTTCGAAGGCCTCTGAATTCATAATCGGATCCCCCTCAAGTGTTGCCGATGCCGGCAAAATGGAGAGCTTTGCTGTGTGTCTGAGCATAATCCGGTCCAGAAGTGTGTCATCGAGACGCTCTGGTTGCGACAAGGCTTCTTCTAAGCCCTGCGTCGCATCATAAGCAAAATCCAAACCGGTCGTTCCCCAGGATGAATCCAAATCAACCAGAGCTGTTTCTTGCTGAATGCGTTCTGACAAACACCAAGCGACATTATGGGCTAAAGTCGAAGACCCAACACCGCCTTTGGCGCCAAAGAAGGCCGCAACCCGCCCCATAAACGGCTTCTCCGGATCTACAAAATGTTCAGAAATCGTCCTGATCAGGCTAAGCGGATGGAAAGGTGGAACGATATAATCACTGACACCTTTTTCCAAAAGCTGACGGTATAATTTGATATCATTTGTTGCGCCAATCATGATCAGCTTAGTGCCCGCATCACAGACAGAAGCCAGCTGATCCAATTGTGCGAATAGTTCGTTACCACGCATGCCGGATTCAATCAGGATCAAAGCCGGGGTGCTTTCTTTATGATAGAAATCCAGAGCGGCTGGTAAGCCACCCATGAAAATCTTCAAATTTGTTCGTTTCATCCGCCAATCACGAGACATCTCGTGAATGGCACCAGCTGTCTCAGACCGCTCACAAAATGCCTGAATCGCAATATTTGGGAGGGCAACTTCACCCCCCTCACCATATGGCTCTGGAGACGGTGGTTGAAAACCGGGGGCCTGAACGCCTGCCATGGGCATAGTTGAAGATGCCATTGGCGATGATGGCATTGGCATTCCGGGTTGAGCACCAGGTACCGGCATCGGCATGCCTTGACCCGGATGTGGGGCGGGTGCCATTTGACCAGGAACAGGAGCAACCGGTGGGGCCATTGGTGCCGGTGCATGAGGCATAGGTGCCTGTTGCGGGACACCCTGCGGCATTGCTTGTGGCGGCTGACCATAAGGAGACGGCATTGGAGCCGCGACCGGAACACCCGGCATTGGCGGCGCCGGCATAGGCTGAGGCGCGGGTACCGGTTGCGGAGCTGGCGGTGGTAGTTGAGAAGGATTTGTCATTATTTCACAGCCTGTCAGTCTAGTCAGTCGAAGAGATGGATTGGTTAGGCGGAATCACCGAAGCCGGGCTTTCACCTTTTATATATTTGTCATAAACGGTCATCCGACGTCGCATGTCCGCTGGGGCCATATCGTAAGGGTGCAGGAATTGTGAGTAGTCCTGAACCATGGCAGCCAAATTGGCATTCTGGCTACAGCCAAACTCGTGATAAGGCTGATTGTTATAAGTCCGCGTTAGATCAGTTCGAATTGTACAATCCTGAGGCAATGTCTTGAGACGACGATAGGAAATAACCACGGGGGCGGGCTGACCTGGACGGGATTGATACTGTCCTTCTTGAATAGGCGCACCCGCCATGCCGATTTCAGCCATGAGATTTTGAACAACACCGCGGGTCTGGACGACACCAGCGGAGCTGTGAGCTGGGAGATTCATATAGAGCGGGCCATCACCAAACCGGCCATATCCGCTTAAAAAGCCCGCCACAGCCTGCTGATCCCGAGCGGAAAGAGACATGCCGTCAGGACGCGAGTAAAGCTCTAAACGCTCAATAGATTCAGCGATCTGAATCGGGTTTTTTCTAAAGAGGGGCGGCTCGCTTTGCATCGGCGTTGCACAACCAGCCAGAAAAACAACCGTACCCGCCAAGAGGCTCGTTTTCATTTTCATGCTCAATTTCACCATGTCGTTCCCCTTTCTATCAGTCAACAATGTGACCGAAGGTTCCTGTATTTGAGGTACCGGTTACATTTTTCGCCGCGTCTCCGTAGACCTTGTTGATAGTCCCCAAGAGAATGGAATCTTTGTCATTAGATGGAACAAAGCTGTCGAGTGGCGTCTGCAAATTATCCGGATGTGTTGGGTCCACCAGATAAGGCGTCACGATTATGACCAGCTCTGTCTGTGTGGTCAGGTCGTCCCGACTACGGAAGGCTGCACCGACCAGTGGGAGGTCTTTCGCCCCCGGAATACCGTCAACAGATTGACGTGCTTCTTCGCGGATAAGCCCAGCGATAACCAAGCTGCCACCTGCCGGAAGTTCAACGACGGTGTTTGCTCTACGAATTCTTAGACCTAGGATATCTGATGAGACCCCCCCCGTTTCAAATGAACCTTCAGTTGTCGGCTCTGAAACCTCAGTAGAAATATTTAGAGAGATACGACCTTCGCTAAGCACGACCGGTGTAAAGCCCAAAGCAACACCATAAGGCTTAAATTCAAACTCCCTTTGAACACGGCCCTGATCATCGACGAAGACATTTGTCAAAAGCGGGAACTCACCACCCACTAGGAAGTTCGCCGTTTCACCGGAAATGGCCGCCAAAGTCGGCTCAGCAAGGGTTCTAATAAGACCGACGCGCTCCAATGCATCAAATGCACCCGTAATCCGATCTAGCGCCCCGCCAAGGTCAAGATTGAAGTTACCGGCAAGACCGGCACCAGTCTGCAAGGCATTGTTTGATAACAGAGAAACTGTCGACCCGCCGCCTAATTCGCCGATAGCATTCAAATTAATACCCATTTGCTTGGATACACTGCGCTGCATTTCGACCATTCTAACTTTAAGAAGGACCTGGTCCTTACCTTCGACAGTCATCATATTGACGATCTGACCCGCATCGCCGCCACCGCCTGTATTTTCCCCGAGCCACATATTGGCTATCGCTGCGACTTTGTCAGCTACAGCCGCATTAGGGACGCGCCCGGTCAGCAAAAGATTGTTATTTACCGCCTGAACCTCGACCTGAGCCCCTTCAGCATGCTGCGCTATCAAGGACTTAAGACCGTTGAGGTCTCGTTCAACCCGAATTTCCAGCGTGAGGATTTCTTCATTATTACTGCCATAAAAATAAACATTCGTTTGACCGACTTTGCGACCAATCAAAACTGTTCGGTGCTGTGTATGTGGCATCGCTTCAACAACGGACGGATCAGCAACAATCACATCCATCATGGGCACAGGGAGTTCTACTGTAGTGGATTTACCAAAAGGCAGAACAATTGACCTTGTGACGGCACTCTGTCCTGGCAGTTGAATATTGATACCATCACTGGCTTGTGACTGAATATATGAATACGTCCTGTCACCCGCATTCGCCGTCCCTGCAATCAAAGCCGCAGATGTTAAAATCAGGCCTGTTTTCAGGGCAAATTTTCTGATGTCAAAGTTTCTCATCATTATTGTCCTCTGATTGCAACCTGAGAAGGTTGACCATCCCGATATATGACAAGTGAAGATACTTCGCCGCCGTTACTGCTTTTGACAGTTGCGTGGCTTCTTCCGGGTACAGACCCTTTGCCAAGTGGGCGCAGCGTCAGGCTAAGATCGCCCTGCGCTACAGATTGCTGTAAAACTTCCGCGTCGTCTTGTGTCAGCTCGAAGGTCGCTGTTGAGCCGATAACAGCTGGGCCGGCTTCTGTGCTGGTAGAGAATGTCTGGTCGATCGCCAAAACACGAACATTTTCAAAGATTGTCTGAGATACGAACCGTTTCGACCCTTGAGACGCCCCTTGCAGACTACTAATCGAGCTAGTCAGGATAATATCGACATGGTCACCGGGCTGAATAAAGCCGCCAGCGGCTGTATCAACAGAAATCCGAGTTGTAACGGCACGCATACCGGGGCTCAACAGGGCTGACATGACGCTCTTCTCACCAGGCATAACGATTTTCCGGCTGGAAATCGGATCTTCAGCGAAAAACTCTGCCTTAGCAACACCGCCAATGAAGGCTTCCATAGCCTGAGGGTTCGAATCCTTTGTGACGTGGTTCGCCAATAAAGCCTCTGACGGCCAAGGGCGCCAACTCATATGGCTCTCATTCAAGCGTGTTCCGAAGGATATATCTGTACTGGCAACCAGAATGTCTGTGTACTGAACTCTTTCAACAACCTCAGTCACCTGTTGTGGCGGTGGAGGCGGTGCCGCTTTGGGTGTTCCCATCTTCCGCAACTGCAGAAAAATCAGTGGCACCAATATTATCATCAAAATGAGCAGTATCAGTCGTCTTTTATCCATGATCTGAACTTCCCTCAATAACCGTTCAATTATGTTCCCGACCCTTTTTTAGGCGCGGAAACCATAAAGCATGGTTAATTTTTAGGAATCTTCGGCAAAGAAAAGGTTAACAAGACTAGCTTAATAGCGCTGCAGCCCGGAAAATTTCACTATTTAGCAGGGCGAAGATGCCTCCAAAGGCCAATGCCAGGCCATAGGGCATGTCATTTTGCACTTTTACGAGCTTATACATCCAATCTGTCCCGAGCACTGTGACAGGGATATATTTCCGGCAACAAAGGATCAGAGCTGAAATCAATCCACCGGCAATGGCCGTCCAGACCACATAAAACAATAAATCCGGCCATTGCCAGAAAAAGGAGGTGGCTGCCATTAGCTTTGCGTCGCCACCACCCAGCCAACCGCCAGCAAACATAGCAAAGCCAAACAGGAATACGGTTGTACCAACCAAAAGGTGCTCACCAAACATTGACCAGCTTTCCATGACAAATGGTGAAATGACGAGGAAGCCCACAATCAGAAAAAGACTTATCCAATTTGGGATAGTCATGGTCGTCGCATCACTCCAAGCTGCGGAGAGCATGGCAAAGACAAAAATAGCGAAAAGGATAAATGTAATCATCGCTGTTGAATCCTGATGTCGACTGTTGAACCTTTCTTAGCGCAACAGAGTTAACGTCCCGTTTCTAAAGGAATTTTTCTCTGGGATCTGGGCATAAAAAAACCGCCCCGAAGGGCGGTTTAAATCTGTTATCGACCGGCGAATTATGCGCCGTCGACCTCGCCAGCGATGAAGCTGAACTTTTGGTTCAGAGATGTACCCAGAGCCTGAGCACCAATGATGATAGCGATAGCGATCAGAGCGGCGATAAGACCGTACTCAATAGCAGTTGCACCAGATTCGTCTTTAATAAAACGAGAAACCAACTTTTGCATAACTTACTCCCACGTATGCGTTAGAGGAATTGTCCTCACAGGGCCAATCCCTGTTAAAACTGCTTATAGGGGTCACGCGTTACAATCTCTTTAAAGAGTATAGTAAAGAAAACCTTATTTTTTCAGTTGTTTAGCTTCCATTCACTTATCGGATAAATGTGGCGTAATTATGCCCAATTCCGCTTAAAAAAACGCCCCTATATATATAAAGCCACTTATTTTGACGGCGGTTCCACTCCAAACTCCGTTTTATCAACGATTTATAAACGCTTGATTCACTATGTTGGGGGAAATTCGCTTAAACTAGAGGACCACTGCGATGGTTTCGACAAAAAATTTACTCAAAACAGGCATTTGTTTTGCTGCAATGGTGGTAAGCGCTCACGCTCAGGCTGGCGACTTTAGCGGAACTTATAGCGTTGAGCTTAATAAGACAGAAATCGTTCGTTTGAGTGAACCAGCGGCGGCTGTTGTCATCGGCAATCCCAAAATTGCCGATGTATCTGTACACTCCAGCGATACTGTTTTTGTATTAGGACGCGGATATGGCCAAACGAATCTGATCATTCTGAATTCGAACGGCGATACAATTATGGATGCCGACATCCAGGTTGTGGCTCCGATTTCTGTTGGGAATGTCCGACTTTATGAAGGTCGTAACAGGTCCACCTTTAGCTGTGCACCAAATTGCCTCCCGTCTCCGGTCCTGGGAGATTCTGTAGAGTTTGTTGTTTTGAATACACCGGAAACCCGTGAAATCAGTACTACGATGATTAGCGGTCCAATTACCCGACCTCAAAACATAGTCGGTATGGCTGTCGAGACAGAACCTGAATTTTCCGAAGATGATCCACGTCGACCTTATTTTCCAGAATAAGTCACGTTTACCTCCGGTTAACGATAACCTTTCTCATAAAATAAATCATTTTTAGCTATTAATCCGCGGAATTAGTTCTGCGGGGAAATATGACTAGACGTTATCGTAAGTGGCTGAATAAATATAAAAACAATAATGACGGTGCGACAGCCATTGAATTTGCTATCTTGGCCGTGCCTTTTATGGCCTTGCTTTTTTCCATTGTAGAACTGGCCATTGTTTTCTTTATTAGTTCAACGCTCACATATGCCATGAACGAAGCCGCCCGTGATATTCGGACCGGTGAATTTCAGTCGACTTGTGGAACAGCAGAGACGTTCAAAACTGCTGTTTGTGATAATATGAGTACATTGGGGAATTGCGATAACCTGCGGATTGACGTCGTGACCTCTCCTAGCGGTACATTCCAACCAAATCTGTTGCCGCCTCCAACGCCAATCGAAGATCCCGACAATCCTGGGACGCCGCTCGTCCCCGTAGACGAATACATGAGCACAGGCCCCCGCGACGTTGTCGTTGTTCGCGCTCAATATTACCACAAATTGGCTTTCCCAGGCAAATTTACACGGCTGTCCAATCAACCTGGAAATAATCGCCTGATAACATCATCAACAGCTTTCCGAAATGAGCCATTCCCGCAAGGATCCTGCGCATGACTTTAAAGACCAAATTACTAAGCACTATTGCTAACCGTTTCCCAACTTTTGTAAAATTACGGGAAGATGAAGACGGCATCGCAGCTATTGAGTTTGCTTTGATTGCCCCAATTATGATTATCTTATATTTTGGGATGTCCGAGATTGCTATGGGCATTATGGCAGACCGTGGCGTGTCTCATGCGACGGCCGTAACAGCGGACCTTACAACACAACTCCCAACCTATAATACAAACGAAATTGCGGATATTATGACAGCTACGGTTGCAGTTCTTGGTGTTCCAGACTCCAAGCTGAATGAAGTCTCCATTGAGCTCAACAGCTATCAGAAAATGACAGACGGCACCGTCAATCGTGTTGGTTATGCCTTATTGGGTGACGCCATTTCTACAGGTGCCGGAGCGACTTACGACCCAGAAGTTCTGAGCGATCAGATGTTCAATGCTCAGTCCGGCGTTGTGGTTGCACGCATTAATTACAAATATACGCCGTCAACCTTTTGGTTCCTGGAGAATATGACCATGGCAGAAACCTTGGTAATGAAACCAAGAAAATCTGTGAATGTACCCTTTGACGAAGGTGGCGCGAATAGCTTTACCTGCTCTGTTGGAACGGACCGACTTGTCACCTGTTCCGTTTCGGCTTCGTCCGTTTAAGTTACCAGATATTGGCGTCGAATAGCGTCAATATTCGAATTCGGAACTTTTAAAACGTTCAAAATATAATCATTGAATGGTCCCATGGCAGATAGAGCGGCTTCCAGATAGACTGGCTCCACGCCAAACATCGGGCGCAAGGCTTCTGGGTCTATAGGACGTCCAAATCTTTGGGACATGAACTTTGCTGCTGGCTCCAAAAAGCTATCAACATCGACCGCTTTCATGGTCAACATATAGTCCTTCATGATATCATCATCATTCATACCGAGAAGCTTTTGAATAATCGCCACAAGCGTTCCGGTTCTATCCTTGCCCGCCGCACAGTGTACTACGAGCGGCGTCCCCTGCTCCGCCATGTGTGAAATCGTCCTCGAAAATATTTCAACGAATTTGGGATTATTGGCACGGTCCGTATAGGATCCGATCATATATTCACGGGCATCTTGCGGTTTCTCGAGCCGCTCTTTCAAGAACATTTCGTGGGGCGCATATTCCGGGGCCGTCTCAGGCTCTACCATAGTATAAGTCAAGATATCTTCAGGGGAAGGATAACGATTGGGTTGTCTTTTTTGCTCGGGTTTATGTCGCAGATCGACAACAAGGCCAAGACTCAACGCTTCCACGAAATCCTTATCCTCTGGACCAGTTTCATTGAAATGAGCCGACCGAAAAAGCTTTCCCTGAACAAGCTCACGCCCGTCCAGTCCATTGTAACCCCCAAAATCTCTGAAATTCCGGATCGTTTTTAAGGGATAAATTTCTGGCATGAGGCTTTAAAGCCCTATTCGGTTAGAGATTCCACCAGTTTTTTTGCTTGAATATTTTCAAAGCGTGACCAAACACCATCATCACCGTGCCAAGCCCCCTGCGTGGCCCCTTTAGAATATTCAGTAGCTCGGGCTTCAAAGAAGTTCGCATGCTCAACACCGTTGAGAATTTCCGTCAACCATGGCAGCGGGTGATGTTTAATTCCGTAGACCTTTGGCAGACCCAGCTGTCCTAGGCGCCAATCAGCAATATATCGGATATACTGCTTGATATCTTCACTGGTCATGCCTTCGACAGGGCCCAGCTCAAAGGCCAGATCGATAAACTTGTCTTCGAGACCCACAACCGTCTTACAGCAATCTACAATGTCATCGGCGACAGCCGGGGTGACACAACCGGTTTCTTTAGCGAATGTGTGATAAAGCTTGATCATTCCCTCGCAATGAAGGCTCTCATCCCGAATAGACCACGTTACGATCTGCCCCATGCCCTTCATCTTATTGAGGCGTGGAAAATTCATCAGCATAGCAAAAGAGGCAAATAGCTGAAGGCCCTCGGTGAAAGCACCAAACATGGCAACTGTCCGCGCGATATCGGCTTCTGTTTCAACGCCGAAATCCTGCATATAGGTGTGCTTATCGGCCATGGCCTGATAATCCATAAAGGCGGAGAATTCCGTATCGGGCATGCCGATAGTCTCCAGCAGCAGTGCATAGGCTGCAATATGGATTGTTTCCATATTGGAAAAGGCCGACAACATCATTTTGACTTCGGTCGGCTTAAACACACGGGCATAGCGCTCCATATAATTATCGTTCACTTCCACATCAGATTGGGTGAAAAATCTAAAAATTTGCGTTAGCAGGTTCTTTTCATTGTCCGTGAGATTTGTCGCCCAATCCTTGCAATCCTCCCCCAAGGGCACTTCCTCGGGCATCCAGTGCACTTGTTGCTGCTTTTTCCAGAACTCATAGGCCCATGGATAGCGAAAAGGCTTGTAACTATGTGACGGAATTAACAGTCCAGATTTTCCTGTCTCGATTGGCCCCTGTTGTCCCATCTTTTTCCCCTCGCGAATGAATCAGTTGAATAACCACTACTATATATTGACGAAGAGAAAGCCAAGACCTCAATATGTAGAGCGGACACTTTTTCGCAGGCTGACAGCCTCAAGGTGTTGATAACCGAACCGGAAACGAAATGAATGAGTGCCTAACTTAGCGGCGCCAAGTAAAGGAAATAGCCGCGGCGTCCTCACTAAAACTTGAGTTTTGCAAATCTGTTTCATTGCCAAAGGACGTGACCTCCCGGCGGAAATATCCAAGCGAAATATCGGTAGATTCGTTTAAACGATATCCCACACCAGCCTGCGCATCTCCAACAATCACACGTTCCTGTAAGCGGAAATCACCAATTGTCACCCGGTTCATGTCATTAGGCGCATAAGAGAGCGCCTCGGCATCTGCGCCGGCAAACACATACCATGTATTGGATTTAAATTCTTCCCCGTCCTTGAGGTCGTCGCCGATTTTTACATGAGCGCCGACGGCCGCACTAGACGTACCATCGTTAAAAGTCACAGCGGCTCTGGGCGTCAGCTCAATATCAACCACTTTGTCGATCAAAGACGTTGATAATGACTTGGAATAACGCATATCCAGAGCCTGATCACTGGTCAAACAACGTTCGTCTCCGGTCAAACAATTGATTTCCGTGAGGTCCAAATCAAAAATCTGCGATCCAAAAGTTTCTGGAGTAAGCTCCAAATCCCGATTCAACTGAGTTAAATCATTAGTATTTGAAAACGGCGTTTCAACATTCAACCGGAACGCATCATTGTTGGTAGCTTTTTCGTCAACATCCTGGGCAAAAGTCAGAGAAAATGGAAAAATTCCTGCAAAAACAATAGCTAAAGCACAGCTCACGTATCTCGTGAACCCTTGGCTTCCATTATGGATTTGATATTTCAAACCCTGCTTACGCATCTTTCCTTCTCTAACTGGGGCCGAATTCCGGTTAACCCGGTCCCACTATACCATAATTTCCGTCAAAAAGAGACAGAAGAACAGTTAAAATCCATTAATCAGGATCTATACTGAATACAAGATTAAGACCTTAATAGGACATAGTTTTGCAAAGAAGTGTGACCTAAATCACACGCTTTGCGAGAAAACACCAAATTCCGATTTTTTCATCTTAATTGTACGACTCACACTTTTTCAATCTCCACTCAGCCAAGATGGCAGGTACGAACAAATTCGTGATTCGATGACGATGGCCCGTTCATTAATAAGGGGCGGCTTTACGGAAATCCCTTAAAACCTGCCACCATGCGCGCCATTCACTCTTAGTCTCTCCATATCGATACATTACAAATCTTTCTGCGACAAACGCGGAGCCCCCTGCTGGACCTGAAAAGGTAGAAATTCGAGCCTGAAGACTTGCCTGATCTCCATTAAAAGACAATAAACCTTCATCCACCATCGCATTATATGCAATGTAGTATCCTGCTCTGTCATGTGTAGCTAAAAGGTCTTCCAAAATTTTTAATTCAGCTTCGGTCAAAACCAAAGTTTTCTGCGAATCTACAGTATAATTAATCATTTTATATCCCCTCTAACTGTCATGCTTGATAAAAACCTATCTACGGACTGACACACGAACTCGGTATTGTTCATTAGTCGTCTATCGATACTCATATTGACCGACCAGCCATCTTTATTGAGGTAGAGTCGACACATATATGGCGGCGCAGATGTCGTTGTGGCACATTTGTCAAAACGTCTTTTGCGTTCAGTTGGCGTTTCACAAAACCCAAATTCTCTAATACTAGTGTTTAATCTATTGTTTTGTAGCCTTATAATTATCTCGTTTTCCACACTCAAAGGATCTTCTCGATGTGGATAGGAACTAATCGTCCCTGAATCTGGATCCATAATTCCACGTAGCTGCACCATATACGCATTTCTTTGATTTAACCCCGAAGCTGGATGCGCGGTTCCTGGAACTCCATTATTTCCCATGTGAGACATTACAAATTCTTGCGGTATCCGGAGCAACCAGCGATTTTGAATATACTCTTCTTTTTGCTGCGCGTGGGACAATCTTTCCCAAGCTCGGAAATCGGCCTCATAAATGCCAGTTCCTTCACCGGATGTCTGGACCCTTTTGCCCTCACCACATCCAGTCAAAATCAAGAATAATGACGCGAACAAAAAAGTAATAAACGAATGCGTCATTCGCCGAAAATTACAGATATTGTTACCCACACTGTCCCCATTCATATTGCATTCATTTAAAGCAAATCTACATCTGCTTGCGAAGTCCTAATTTGCAATTTTGGCGATTTTTTGATGCGAATGTGGATAAATTGATTTTTCAGTCGGTTTTCAGGGGAAAGTTTAAGCACGGAGACCTTGAAAAACGGATTATGATATCCTTTGTCAGGCACAGTATAGAGAACGCTTGCCCTCCCTACTTTCTGTTAACATCTACAAAATCAAACACCGTCATTATCTCTTATAACTCACTCATTTCATCCAAAAACGTCTCGACTGCACGGCAAACCGAAACATGATGTTTCATCAAATTTTTGTGGATATTCAGCGAGACACTCCACCCATCCTTTTTTAGAAAGACGGAACACAAAGCTCGTTTACTTTGGCCTTCATCAGCTCCACAATTATCAAGCATAAACTCGCTCACTTGGCTGGGCAGAAGACAGGTTTCGGCTTTGTCAACAGTCCTTATAAGCTTTCTGTTTTTTATGCGGATAATAATTTCATTCTCAAATACCCGTTGGTCTGCTGGGTCAGGATGAGAAATAATGGCACTGTTATCTGAGGCCATGACAACTCTTAATTTTACGACATATTCATTTTCGTCATTCTCGCCCGAATTAGGATGAGGAAATGCCGGAATGCCACTCTTTCCTCTATAAGACATCAAATGTTTTCGCGGTATTTCTAGGACCCATCTATCCTGGCGATATCCATCAAATGCATCGGCTGCCGAGGAACTTTCCCATATTTGAAATTCCGCTTTATAAAGACCTTCTCCCGCACCATAGGTCTTCGTGTTCCCGGAGCCGTCGCATCCCGCAAATACGGATAAGGCGAGTCCGGCAGCCGCATAAATAAGTCGCTTGAAAATATTTTGTATTAGCTCATTCCCCACATTGTCCCAATCATAATAATTCTCGGAGATTAATATACACATTATGGCTCGACGCAGGTTTCTTCACCTGGCCGCCCTCGCCAATTATGAAAATGGCTGAGTCAGCGCCGGCCATGCCTGCGGGTAAGGCGATAGAGCCGCTAACGAAGAAACAATTCAATTGTATCTGGCATCGACTAAGCCCGGTCCGCACATCTCGGGGTCGTCTGGCTTCAGTGCCTTCGGTCTCTTCGTCCTCCCACTGGTTTAGCTCAAATTCCGTGACATAACGGATTTTACCATCAGCAATATAAGGGCGCAGCTCTTTGTAACGGTCGCCGTTTCTGTTCTTGTCGAAAGCCTCCAAATTTACGGCGATACTCTGCACTTTGCCATCGGAACTATTATCGAGGTTGGCCAGGATCTGTTTGGCGTCACGCCAGTAATCCGCTTGTTCCAGATATTTTCGGGCTTTGTTTTTATCAACCGGCCCACCTTTGCCTTCCAAATATAGCAGAGCTAGTTCATAGGCCGCGCTTTGGGAATTATTGACATCGGCCGAGCGGCTGGTGGGGAAACCCCGCCATCGCAATCCATCCTCTCGTACTATCAGTTCATATTCAAAACCGGCACGCGGCGCGGCGGCCACGGCGTACCACTTTCGCGCCTCTTGATATTGCCCGGCCTCCTCGGCCCGATAAGCAAGTTCCTGCGCCGCCGTCAAACTGCGATTGACCGGGTTTGTTGCCGCCTGTTCCAACCAGAAGTTTGAGTCGTGACGGTTCTCAAAATAGCTCCCGAAAAAGTCCTGCGCGTCCGCAATGCCTGATTTTGCCGCCAATTCCGCATAGGATTCACCTTTGGCTTTCAATTCCTCTAATTCAAACCTCATATTATGGGCATATTTATAGGCTGCCCAGCCATTGCCGCGATCTGCAATCGCCCGCATAGCGTCGTAATAAGCCTCTCCGTTTAAGGGTTTTGCCAACATCAGGTCTTTGGCGTCTCGGGACATTGCATCCCCCAACCTGATGCCTTTATCGAAATGAGACAATGCGATTTTGTAGCATCTTTGTTTTGACCCGCAGCGGTAATTAAACATGCCGCGATTATAGGCTGCAGCCGGCAGGCCCTGACCTATCAGTAATTCAAAATCATCTCTGGCCGCTAGGATGATTTCATCTTTTATAGTTTTGGGAAAATCCTCATCCGCGATCGCCAGACGGTAGTTCAAGACATGATAATTATTGGTCGACAAAGGCTCGCCCTGCCATTTGCCAATAGCGTAAACTGTTTTGGCGGCCGTCCAATACCCACCTTCAACCATTTTATAGGCCAGCGCGTTGCGGGCATCCTGTACGGGACTGAAAGGCAGGAATATGGCTGACAAGGTCAGCAGGCCTAATCCGAGAACCTTGTAAGTTTTTCGCATGTCACCCCTCCACATTATTTTTATAATGGGATTAAACAACAACCCTTAATTTCAATTAAAAAAGCCCGGACAATGCCGGGCTTGGTTAATTAAGCTTAAAACTGCTCACTACTGACAGGCTAGGCATTCCTCGTAATCGGTGGGGGCGGCTTCGCGCATGGCCTTTTCCATTTCGTTTTCCGGCTTGTCTTCGGCACCAGCAAAAGAGGCGCGCTGAACTGATTTGGAGCGGCAATAGTAAAGCGACTTTACGCCCTTCTCCCAGGCCGACCAGTGCAGCATGTGCAAGTCCCATTTATCCACGTCACCCGGGATGAAAATATTCACACTTTGCGCCTGACAGATATAAGGTGAGCGGTCAGCGGCGTGCTCGATAATCCATCGCTGGTCGATTTCAAAGGCGGTGCGGAAGACGGCCTTTTCGTTTTCATCCAACTCGTCCATGTGCTGGACGGAGCCTTCATTCTCCAGAATGGTCGCCCAGACTTCCGCTGTGTTCAGGCCCTTTTCTTCGAGCAGAGCTTCGAGGAACTTGTTCTTGACCGTGAAGGACCCAGACAATGTTTTATGGGTGTAGATATTGGCCGGTATCGGCTCGATACCTGCGGATGTGCCTCCGCAGATAATAGAGATAGAGGCAGTCGGTGCCACGGCCAGCTTGTGCGAGAAGCGGGCATTGGTATCCATATCGGCGGCGTCCGGACAGGCACCGCGCTCTTCGGCTAGTTTGACAGAAGCCGCATCGGCCTCGCGCCGGATATGGCGGAACATGCGGTTATTAAACGATTTCGCCATGGCACTTTCGAAAGCAATGTTCTTGGCTTGCAGCATGGAATGGAAACCCATCAGCCCTAGACCCACAGAACGCTCCCGCATGGCGGAATACTTGGCATCCGCCATTTCATCGGGGGCGCGCTGAATGAAGTCTTCGAGAACATTATCGAGGAAGCGCATAATGTCTTCGATAAAGCCTTCTTCGTTCTTCCACTCATCCCATTTCTCGGCATTCACCGAAGACAGGCAGCAAACGGCGGTACGCTCTCTACCGAATTTGTCTTTGCCCGTTGCGAGCATGATCTCGGAACAGAGATTAGACTGCTTGACCGATAGGCCCTGCTCTCTCTGGTGCTTGGCGAGGGCCTCATTCACTGTGTCAGAAAAGACCAGATAAGGCTCACCAGTTTGCAGGCGCATTTCTAGGATTTTCTGCCAGAGATAACGGGCATCAATAGTTTTGATAACTTCATCCGTTTTAGGAGAGCGTAGACCAAATTCCTTACCGTCACGGACAGCCATCATGAACTCGTCCGAGACATTCAAACCATGGTGCAGGTTCAGAGATTTGCGGTTAAAATCGCCAGATGGCTTGCGGATTTCCAGAAACTCTTCGATTTCCGGATGGTGAATATCCAGATAGACAGCTGCGGACCCGCGACGCAGCGAACCCTGGGAAATAGCCAGAGTGAGAGAGTCCATCACACGGATAAAGGGAATAATCCCTGAGGTTTTTCCGGCCTTGCCGATTTTTTCACCGATAGAGCGCACATTGCCCCAATAAGTCCCGATACCACCGCCATTTGACGCCAGCCAGACATTCTCATTCCAGATGTCGACGATAGACCCAAGGCTGTCATCGACAGAGTTCAAGAAACATGAAATCGGAAGACCGCGATTGGCTCCACCATTGGATAGAACAGGTGTTGCCGGCATGAACCAGAGACGGGACATATAATCATAGATACGTTGGGCGTGTTCCTGGTCATCGCCATAAGCCTCAGCCACGCGGGAGAACATGTCTTGATAGCTTTCGCCTGGCAATAGATAACGGTCAACAAGCGTCTTTTTACCGAAATCGGTCAGCAAAGCATCGCGGGATTTATCCTGACGGACTTTAATGGAATCAACCATTTTAACGTGGCGGGGTTTACCAGCTTTTTGTTTATCAACCGGTGGTCGGTTCTCTATCTGTTCTGCTGCATCCATTTCTGGCAAGATCTGCGCCGTCGCTTCATTCAAGCTCGTCTCCGACATTTTTCCCCTCGTCTATTAATAACGCGAACAATTGCGCCCGCTAATTTTACCCAAAACATCCCTCGCCGCGCCGTAAGCGCGGTGCCGTCTTTAATTGTTCGAAAGATCAACTCTATGAGTTATCGAACTATATATAGTGTTGATTTGCCATCTTTCGTCAACACCTTGTGTGCTAAAAAAGGAAATTTTTTGTTAACGAGAAGTTAAGTACCCAATTTAATTATAAATTTTTTTCACCGGCCTATTATTAAGGTCGCTTTATGCCCATAATCGCCCTGACATGCGGAAAATCTTACCGCAATAAAACGCCAATTTATAGGCTTGGAGAGCGATTTTGAGGATCATGCTGGTGACAGATGCATGGAAACCCCAAATGAATGGGGTTGTGAAAACCTTATCCACAACTATTGAGCATTTGCGCCGTCAGAATCATGAGGTCGAAGTTATAGCTCCAAGCGATGGATATTGGACCATGCCGCTTCCGACCTATCCCGATATTCGTTTGGCGCCGTTTGCTAAACGCGATGTGCAACGCCGGATTAAAACCTTCCGCCCGCAAGCCATACACATTGCAACCGAAGGCCCCTTGGGACAGGCCGCCCGAAAATATTGTTTAAAATGGGATATGCCTTATTCGACCAGCTATCATACAAAATTCCCTGAATATGTAAAAGCCAGGTTCCCATTTGTTCCTCTGTCACTCGCTTATCGAGTCGTTCGTAAATTTCATAACAGTGGTCAGCGCATTATGGTGACGACGCCGTCTATGGCAGAATTCCTAAAGACAAAAGGTTTTAAAAACCTGGCAGCTTGGAGCCGCGGCGTCGACTTAAAACAGTTCAGTCCGGCCCTCCGGTTTAATCCAGAGGATGTTTATAAGGGTTTACCACGGCCGATTTTTGTCAATGTTGGTCGTGTCGCAGTAGAGAAAAATATTGAGGCATTTCTGGATATGGACTTACCGGGTTCCAAAGTCGTCGTAGGAAAAGGTCCCCAGTTGGACGCGCTTAAAAAGAAATACCCAGATATCCTGTTTACAGGTGCAAAATTTGGAAATGAGCTTGCTCGATATTTTGCTGATGCCGATGTGTTTGTGTTCCCGTCGAAAACCGATACGTTCGGCTTGGTGAATATTGAAGCCATGGCCACCGGGACGCCCGCGGCCGGCTATCCGGTTTCTGGCCCAATCGACATTATACCGGGCAGCGGCGCTGGGGTCGTGCACGAAGATTTGCGAGAAGCCTGCTTACAATGCTTGAATATCGACAGAGATATCCCCGCACAATTTGCCAAAACGTATAGCTGGAAAAATGTCGCTGACCTCTTCTTAGATTATCTTGCTCCGCTCGACAATGAGGACGTTGAGACATTTTGGGACAAAATAAGATGATAGAGCCGACTAAATAGGACGCTTGAAATAACAGGTTGTACTGTTTTCACCATATTTGATGTTGGCTTGAACAAGCTCCCAGCGATCCTGTCCGAGGCGATTAATAGTGTCTTCGACCTCCGCCCGACGGCTTTCAGCAGAGCGAAAAACACCCGCACCTAATCGAACGACTTTATACTGCCATTTAACATGTGACATTTATGACTCTCCTTTATTTTTACCTTCCTGAGGTGACGTCTCAGTCATAACAGGCGTGCTTTCCTTGAGACGGCCCTGCCGACGCAATGCGTCGCGCAGCACATATTCTATTTGCGCATTTAGTGAGCGCAGCTCGTCATCAGACCAACGCTTCATGGCCTTTAGCACATCAGCATTGATCCGAAGCGGATATGATTTCTTACCAGACATCTATATGAAGGTTGTTAGTATAGCGAACCCGTATTCACGACTGGCTGTGTGGCCCGGTCAGAACACAGCACCACTAGAAGATTGGACACCATAGCCGCTTTCCGCTCTTCGTCCAAATCTACAACACCTTTTCCAGATAGTTCATCCAGAGCATGCTCCACCATGCCGACGGCACCCTCAACAATTTTCTGGCGGGCGGCAATAATAGCTCCGGCCTGTTGACGTTGTAGCATGGCTTGCGCGATTTCCGGCGAATAGGCCAGATGCGAAATACGGGCCTCGATGACATTGATTCCCGCTTGTGCCAGTCGGTCCTGAATTTCCACCTTCAAACGCTCGGATATTTCCGTTGGGTGCGACCGTAGAGAGATTTCATCCGGTTCATGTTGATCATAAGGATAGCTTGTTGCCATAGCGCGAATGGCCGCCTCTGACTGGATTTGAACAAAACTCTCATAACTATCGACATTAAAGACCGCCTCAGCCGAGTCCGAGACCTCCCATACCACAATAGCCGCAATCTCAATAGGTGAGCCGTCCAGCTCGTTGACCTTTAAGCGTCCACTTTCAAAATTACGCACTCTGAGGGAAACTTTTTTCTTGGAATAAAAAGGATTGTTAAACCGCAGTCCGGGTGTCCGGACCGTACCGATATATTTTCCAAATAGCGATAGGACAGCCGACTGATTGGGCTCAACTTTATAGAGGCCAGTCAAACCAAAAACCGTCGCCAGAAAGATACCAACACCGCCTAATATGCGGGGTATATAATCATACCTTATTCCCGTGAGAAACAAGAATGCGGCACAAGCTAGCATAGCTAGCAAGACAAATAAGAACGGAATACCGCTGACAGAACCAACCTGTCTTTCGCGAATATCGTCCGCACGTACATTTTGGGTTCTGTATTCAGACATAGAACTCTCCCTTTGAACAAATAAAATGATATCTTTTTGATATCTATTTGTCAATATGGTGGTAACAAGTACAACTTTCAAGACCTGTACCCGCATTAATTTATACGCTAAGAGACTTCTCTGAGAGATTACCGGGAGAGACCAATGAAAAAGATTTTGCTAATATCCGCATTATCCCTGACTGTTTTGGCGGGATGCGGCGGCGAAACAACATCAGAGAGCCCAAAGGCCGAATCCAATGAAAACATAATGACAGATACAGCCAAGGAAAACGTAATGGCGTCTTCCTCAGCGCGTCTGGACGATGTCCTCGCAGCGCAGGGCAATGACCATAAGGCCCGCTATCAGTATCGTCACCCTAAGGCCACAATTGAGTTTTTTGGAATTGAACCAGGAATGACCGTCGCGGAAATTCTGCCCGGCGGAGGATGGTATTCCAAAATTCTTATTCCCTATCTCGGGGATGACGGACACCTAGTTGGAATTGATTATGACCCGGCCATGTGGGCAAAGTTTGGCGGTTTCGCCAATGAAGAGTTTTTGAAGAAAAAGGAAACCTGGGCTGCTGACTGGGTCAAAGGCGCCAATGAATGGCGCGGCGGATCCAATGGCGAGATTTCCGCCTTCGCCTTTGGAAAGGCCCCCACAGACATGAAAGGAAAAGTCGACGTGATTTTCCTGCCACGGGCTATTCACCACTTAAACCGGTTTGAACAAGCCCACCTTGCCAGTGCTCTGAATGATATGAAAGCTATCTTGAAGCCTGATGGGACGGTGGCCGTCGTGGCGCACCGTGCTGCCGAAGATCAGGACGATGGCTGGGCCAATGGCGATAATGGCTATATGAAACAAAGCAAAATCGTTGAGATCATGGAAAGTGCCGGCTTTGTTCTAGCGGGCTCAAGCGAAATAAACGCCAATCCAAAAGACCAAGCCAAATCCGCCAACAAGGATATGGTTTGGCGCCTGCCACCTAGTCTGGCTACAAGCCGGGAAAACCCCGAACTCCGCGCCGAAATGGAAGCCATCGGAGAAACGGACCGCATGACACTCAAGTTCAAGTTAAAATAATAAAGTTATGTCAACTCACTCAATCTATGAATCTAGTGTGCCGGTCCTGAACCGGCTGCTGGATAATTTGGAACACATCCTCAGAAAAGGCGAAGCTAATGCGAGCGAACGGGATATCGATCCAGCCGTTTTCCTAAGCGCACGTCTAGCGCCAGACATGGCCACACTGACCAAACAAGTTCAGATCGTTGCATCATTAGTTAAAAACTGCGTGCACCGTTTGGCAGCTACGGAACCTCCTATCTTTGAAGAAACTGAGACGAGCTTCGCAGAACTTTATGCCACACTCGATAGAGCGCGGACAGAACTTAGAGGTGCATCCAAAAGTCATATCAATGACAATGTAAACAGGAGCTTTTCAGTAAAACTGGGCCCGATGGAGGTGGCGTTTACATCGCCGTCATATTTGAACAGCTTCACACTGCCCAATGTCTATTTCCATATTACGACCGCTTATAATATCCTTCGCCACAATGGTGTACCCTTGGGTAAGATGGATTATTTTGGCGGGAAAATGACCTAACGGGAACCCGAGCCCTCATAAACAGGGCCCTGATTAACGTTACCGCGCGCATATCGGTTATAGCGAGGCGCCAGACGCATCCAGTCGCGTCTGGGTCGATCATACACCTGATCGAACACTTCAAGAGCCAGGCCGGAAGGCCGATAGTGAGAACTGTTCCATAAAACAGCGACCCCAGTTTTTAATTCTGGGTCAAAAAGTATATGAGCCCGATAGCCCTGAACAGCGCCGCGGTGGCCGACAACTCTGTGACCTTCAAAATCATAAATCCGCCAACCCAACCCGTAGCTGGCATTTGTCAGCGCTCCATAATAGCGGCGCATTTTGCGGTCCTCATAGGGCGTCGCAATCCGGGGCGTATGTGTCGACTGTACGACCTCAGCACCCAATGGTGTTTCTTCGCCAAATTGTGCCTGCATCCATTTGGCCAGATCAACAACCGACGAATTGACACCCGCAGCAGCCGGGACCCGGTAATAGGTCGGCTTAACATCGCTAACAGGCATGCCGCGACTATTGTGCGGACGCGCCCAATTACGGGACTGTTTTAATCCTGCCAAAGTCGTCGTGGCGGAATCCATCCCCAGAGGCTTGAAAATTTGTTCAGAAATAACCGCTTTATATGGAAGTCCGGTTGCACTTTCGATGGCTTCGGCCGCCGCATCGAAAGCAACATTTTGATAGCTGTGGCAGGCGCCAGGCTCACATAAGCGATCCACACCTCCTAAAGCCCTTCTGACAAATTTCGCCTGTTGCCCCGCTTCGATCCGCCGATCATAGGCATTATGGGCAATACCAGTCCTTTGCGAGAGGATATCCTCAAGCGTCGTTTCATACTCGGACCCGGGCATAACCAGAGATGGCGCGTAATTGGATATGGGCATTTGGAGTTCGAGCATGCCCTCTTCGGCTAATTGCATGGCGGCAGTTGCGCCAACGGCCTTGGATAGTGACGCCCAACGAAACACGGTATTTTCATCGACCTTGTCACGGCGGGAGCGGTCTCTGAGACCAAACCCTTTGGCGAACACGACCTCCCCGTTTTCGACAATTGCTACAGCCAGACCTGTCATTTCAGGTCTTTGCATGAGCTGGTTAATGCGACGCTCAACCTCCTTTGTATCAATATTATCCGCTCGCGCCGTAAAGGCCGAAATCACTATCAGACATATAACCAAAAACTGTTTCATCAGAGCAATAAAATAAGAATTATCACCAAACCCAGCAAAACCCGGTAGACCATAAAAGGAAACATTCCAATTCGGCTCACGAGCTTCATGAAAAAGGAGATCGCAATATAGGCGGATATAAAGGATAGCAGCGCTACGACAAGGCCGGACTGCAGGGAAGCACCACCTACCCCCTCGCCTCTCAGGAGTTTCAATAATGCAAATGTGCCTCCAGCCCCGATAAGTGGAATACTCATCAACATGGAAAAACGTGCGGCCTCCACGCGCGTAAAGCTCATCATACGCGCCGCTGTCATAGTGATGCCTGAACGGGAAGTTCCTGGAATAAAAGCGATTGCCTGCGCAAGACCCATTTTAAATGCTTGCTTCCAGGTTAAGTCCTCGGTGGTTTTTTCTCGGGCAAATTTGATGTCTGCCCACCATAAGACAATACCAAAAAACATCGAGGCGGCGGCAATAATCCAAGCTTGCCGCAATATTTCTTCCGTGTCGGTCAAGGCTAAACCGGCCCCGACCAGTAAAGCCGGAGGCGTCGCAACGATGAGATTCAGTGCGAGCGCTGAATTTTTGTTGAGTTTTCGCTGAATGAGATCAAAAAACCCGCTTATCCCATCCATAACATCTTTGCGGAAATAAATCAGAACAGCAAAAAGTGAGCCGAAATGGGCCATCAGATCAATCATCGCGCCTTGATTAATCTCTTCATGGACAAGCGACGGCAAAATAAGATGAGCCGAACTCGAAACTGGCAAAAACTCAGTCAAGCCCTGAATAATCGCCAGAAGAACAAGATAATATAAAGGCAGCATGGGCGGGTTTTACGATTCGGGCGTTACAATAGGGTTATCAAATTAAAAAATGACGTCACCATAACCATATTCAGAAAACAAAACCTTCAATTAGAGGGAAAACTATATTTTTACACATGATTGACATTTTGTCTCACCTTGTAATTATACAAATAAATTGATTTTTTTGTTTATTTTCAAAACCTTATAAGCTTCCCCATATATTTTTTTGCGAACCTACGCTATTTTGTCGCACTTTATTTACTCACTTCAAACAAAACAATAGCATCAAACCGCTCACGCAATGCCAAATTAACCTTCTCGTAATAGACTTTACGTCATTTTGAGGCATTTTATCCCAAACCATCATCCCTCAACAGCATAAACATGTCTTTTGACGAGCAAAACAACTCCCTGCTATAAGCTTTTTTCGGGCGACCCCTCCCCGTTTTCTTTACTTGATGGAGCCGACCATGCCGCAGCGCATGCTTAAATTTGTGGATGTTGACCGGCAAATGCCGGAAAAAAGACAAGCCGAAGCCCGTGCCGAAGATTTCGCAGAAATTTACGGCGACTACATCCTGGAAAAGGCTGAAGAACAAGCCTCTCGCTGTTCCCAATGCGGGGTTCCTTTTTGCCAGAGTCATTGTCCGCTGCAAAACAACATTCCTGACTGGCTCCGTCTAACCGCTGAGGGGCGTTTAAAGGAAGCTTATGCTGTCTCCGCCGCGACGAATTCCATGCCGGAAATCTGCGGGCGAATTTGCCCTCAGGACAGGCTTTGTGAAGGCAATTGTGTCATCGAACAATCTGGTCATGGAACGGTGACCATTGGCTCTGTGGAGAGGTTTCTGACTGATAACGCTTGGAATGAAGGCTGGGTCCCTCCGTTGAAGCCACGGGTCGAGCGCGACTTGTCTGTTGGTATTATCGGGTCCGGCCCGGCAGGACTAGCCGCCGCCGAAACCCTGCGAGAGCAAGGATGGCAGGTCACAATCTATGACCGCGCAGATCGTCCCGGCGGTCTGCTGATTTACGGCATCCCGAATTTCAAACTGGAAAAGTCCATAGTTGAGCGCCGTACAAAGCGCCTTCAAGATGGAGGCGTCAAATTTGAGCTAGGTGTGGATGTTGGCGCAGACATTAGTTTTGATAAGCTTCGTGAGAAACATAATGCAGTTCTAATCGCTACAGGTGTTTACAAAGCCCGTGACCTTGAATGTCCCGGAGCCGGCCTTGATGACGTACGCCCTGCTTTGAATTTCTTGATTGATAGTAACAAACGGGGTCTTGGTGACAAAATCGACAGCGAAACCGCTGAAGGTAAAGATGTGGTCGTCATCGGCGGCGGCGATACGGCCATGGACTGTGTGCGCACAGCCGTTCGTCAAGGCGCAAAATCCGTCACCTGCCTTTACCGCCGTGACGAGACCAATATGCCCGGCTCTGCCCGCGAGACCTATAATGCCAAAGAAGAGGGTGTTGAGTTCAAATGGTTAGCCGCCCCCAAAGCCATTTTGGACTCAGATGGCAAGGTCTCGGCGGTTAAAGCTGATAAAATGCGGCTGGGTGTCAAAGATGCCTCTGGACGTCAGCGCCCCGAAGCCATCAAAGGTGCAGACTTTGATGTTAAGGCTGACCTTGTCATCAAAGCCCTCGGCTTTTTGCCAGAAAATATGGAAAACCTGAAACCGGAGCTTACAACAACCCGTTGGGGGACTGTCCGTGTTAATCCGGTGACCTTTGAAACAAATCTCGACGGTGTTTATGCCGCTGGTGATATTGTACGCGGTGCTTCGCTTGTGGTCTGGGCCATTCGCGAAGGTCGGGATGCAGCCGAGCATATGCACAAATATCTATTGGAACAGCAATTCGCCGTGATGGAGGCGGCTGAATGAGCGAACTATCAGGACAATGCCTTTGCGGAGCCGTCACCTTCACTGTCGCAGGCGACATCAATAGAGTTTCCGCTTGTTACTGCGGACAGTGCCGCGCACAAAATGGTGGCGGCGCTTTTCATGGCGCTGAATTTCAAGGCGAGTTGACCCTGACACAATCTGAAGCATTGAAATGGTATGCGTCGTCGAAAAAAGCCCGCCGTGGTTTCTGTACAGAGTGTGGGTCCTCACTTTTCTGGCAATCCAACGCTAATCCCGCTTATTTTGACGTTAGTCTTGGTGCCTTCCCAAATGAAGAGTTTGAACTCGACGCTCATATTTTTGTCGACAACAAAGCTAATTACCAATCCCCCCCCAAAAACGCCCCTCATTTTATCGAGAGCACGAGCCCGCTCTCACAGGAAACATTATGAGCAATTGGAAAGAAACCTACGAAAAGAACCGGGATCTGCTGATCGAAGCCGGTACCTATAACCCTGCCGATGAGCACGATGCGTGCGGTGTTGGCCTTGTCGCCTCCATCGACGGATCGCCGCGGCGCGATGTGGTGGAAATGTCCATTCAGGCCCTCAAAAATGTCTGGCACCGCGGTGCTGTTGACGCCGATGGCAAAACAGGTGACGGTGCTGGCATCCGACTGGATATCCCACAAGGCTTTTTCAAAGCCCAAGTTGAGCGCACGGGGCACAAAGCCGGAAATTCTAAAATTGCGGTCGGTATGATTTTCCTGCCGCGTACGGATTTTGGCGCTCAAGAGGAAGCACGGACAATTGTCGAATCTGAATTGCTACGCGAAGGCTTTTACATATACGGATGGCGTCAGGTGCCCATTAATATTGATGTCATTGGCGAAAAAGCCCAAGCCACACGTCCAGCGATTGAGCAAGTGCTCTTCAGAGATAGCCGTGGTCGCAAGGGCGATAAGCTGGAACGGGAGCTTTATATAATTCGGCGACGAATAGAAAAGCGCGTCATCGCCGCCGCTATCCCGAGCTTTTATGTCTGCTCACTCTCTGTCCAGACTATCATCTACAAGGGAATGTTCCTGGCAGAGGACATTGATGCCTTTTATCCGGACCTTACAGATGAGCGCTTCGTATCTCGCGCCGCGATTTATCATCAGCGTTACTCGACCAATACATTTCCTCAGTGGTGGCTGGCTCAGCCATTTCGGATGCTGGCCCATAACGGCGAAATCAATACCGTAAAAGCGAACACAAATTTCATGAAAAACCATGAAATCAAAATGGCAAGTTCTGCTTTTGGTGATCGGGCCGGTGATGTAAAGCCAATCATTCAAAAAGGCAGCTCAGACTCGGCGGCTTTGGATTCCGTGTTTGAACTGCTTGTCCGCGCCGGTCGGATTGCCCCTATGGCCAAAACCATATTGGTTCCTGAAGCTTATTCCAAACGCGGCGACCTGATGCCCGATAGCTGGCGCAATCTTTATGAATATTGCAATGGTGTGATGGAACCCTGGGACGGCCCGGCCGCCCTGGCCGCTTATGATGGACGTTGGTGTATGGCAGGACTCGACCGCAATGGTCTGCGTCCTATGCGCTATGCAATCACTAAGGATGGCATACTGGCCGTTGGCAGTGAAACCGGTATGTGTCCGATATCTGAAGCTGTTATTCAAAAGAAAGGCTTCATCAAACCCGGTCGGATTATTGCCGTGGATCTTGAGGAAGGCAAATTTTACCACTCCTCAGAGATCCTAGACAAGATGGCCTCTGAGCGCCCCTATGCCAAATGGCTGGAAAAGGTCGTTAACCTGGATGAAAAACTTTCCGGGCCTGAACCAACTCCCGAGCTCTCGGGCGAAGACCTGATACGCCGTCAATACGCCTCCGGCCAAACCTTGGAAGATATGGAACTTATTCTGACGCCAATGGCTGAAAATGGTAAAGAGTCAGTCGGATCTATGGGGGATGATACACCTTTAGCTGTCCTGTCAGACATGTACAGACCACTATCCCATTATTTCCGTCAAAAGTTTTCTCAGGTTACCAATCCCCCAATTGATCCTTTGCGTGAAACCCGCGTCATGGGACTGAAAACCCGCTTCCGCAATTTGCGGAACATCCTTTCTGACGGTGAGGTCCAGACCAAGGAAATGCTGGTGCTCGATAGCCCAGTCATGACCAATGGGATGTATGGGCGTTTTATGGATATGTTTGAAAAAAGCTCCCATGTTGTGGACTGTACTTTTGACAAGCCAGTCCCTGATATTCGGGCTGGGCGCACTCTGAAGCTGGCACTCGATCGTATTCGTGAAGACGCCGAAAAAGCCGTTCGCGATGGTAATGAAAATATCATTATTAGCGACAAAGCTGTGTCGGAAAATAAGCCCGCCATGCCAATCATTCTTTGTGTTGGAGCTATTCATTCCCACCTGGTGAATAAGGGCCTTCGCTCGTCGTGTTCAATTATCGTTCAATCGGCTGAATGTCTGGATACACATTATTTCGCCGTCCTCATTGGTGCCGGTGCAACTGCGATTAATGCCTATATGGCGCAAGACAGTCTGACTGACCGCGTGAATCGCGGTCTGCTGGATATGGATGCGGACAAAGTCGCGCAGCAATATAAAAAGGCCATCGAAGCCGGGCTTTTGAAAATCATTTCTAAGCTGGGAATCTCTGTTATCTCCTCTTATCGTGGCGGGAATAACTTCGAAGCTTTGGGCTTATCCCGCTCTCTGGTCGGAGAATTTTTCCCAGGCATGACCAGCCGAATTTCTGGAATCGGTTTGGCCGGACTTGAGAAAAAACTACTGGAAATTCACGAAAAAGCTTTTGACCCCTCTGTCATCACCTTGCCCGTGGGCGGACTATATCGGGTACGCGCCAAGTCCGAGCGACATGCCTATACAGCGGATATGATCCATATGTTGCAGGAAGCGGTGACACGAGGCGATTACGAGCTCTACAAGCGATATGCCGAAGTCGTGAACAATCAATCACCCATACAGGTCCGTGATCTGCTGGATATACAGCCACTCGACAAACCTTTGCCGTTGCGAAACGTACAAAGCGTCAACGAAATCAGGCGTCGTTTCTGTACCCCTGGTATGTCGCTGGGGGCCCTGTCACCGGAAGCTCACGGCACACTGAATATCGCTATGAACCGAATTGGTGCGAAATCTGTTTCTGGCGAAGGCGGTGAAGATCGATCTCGTTATAAGCCCTTACCCAATGGCGACAATCCCAATTCTGCCGTTAAACAAATTGCCTCTGGTCGATTTGGTGTCACGGCTGAATATTTGAATCAGTGCCGTGAAATTGAAATTAAAGTCGCTCAAGGCGCCAAGCCTGGCGAAGGTGGACAATTACCCGGCTTCAAGGTAACAGAGATGATCGCTAAATTTCGGAACGCTACACCGGGCGTAACACTCATCTCTCCACCCCCCCACCATGATATCTATTCCATCGAGGACTTGGCGCAGCTGATTTATGATCTCAAACAAATCAATCCAACCGCGCGGGTCTGCGTGAAGCTCGTCGCCTCCTCAGGAGTGGGCACAATTGCAGCCGGTGTGGCCAAAGCAAAAGCCGACACTATTTTGATCGCCGGACATAACGGCGGAACAGGGGCGTCGCCCAATACATCTCTGAAATATGCTGGCATGCCGTGGGAATTAGGACTGTCCGAGGCCCATCAGATCCTTACGCTCAACAATCTGCGCGATCAGGTGACTTTGCGGACAGATGGCGGTCTCAAGACGGGTCGAGATATTGTCATTGCCGCCATGTTGGGCGCTGAAGAATATGGCATAGGTACACTAAGTCTAGTGGCCATGGGCTGTATCATGGTGCGTCAATGTCATTCAAATACCTGCCCTGTTGGAGTCTGTGTTCAAGATCCGCGCCTACGAGAAAAATTCACGGGTACGCCGGAAAAGGTCATCAACCTTATGAGCTTTATTGCCGAAGAAGTCCGTGAAATCCTCGCCGAACTCGGTGCGGAACGATTGGAAGATATTATCGGTCGAACCGACCTGCTGACTCAGGTATCCCGCGGTGCGGTGCACTTGGACGACCTGGATTTGAACCCCATTCTGGCCCGAGTTGATAACAGTCCAGTACTGGATACGCGTCATGAGCGGATCGAAGTCCCGGACGGACTTGATCCGCTTATCATACAGGACGCCGCTCAATTCTTTGAGCGCAACGAGAAAACCTCACTGACCTATGCCGTGCAAAATGTCCACAGAGCGGTCGGGACTAGAACATCATCCGAGATATATCGAACTTTTGGCGACGTGAATCTACCGGCAGGTCATTTAACCGTGCGCCTGCGGGGATCAGCGGGACAAAGCCTCGGGGCTTTTGGCGTCAGAGGCCTTCGCTTGCTTGTGGATGGCGACGCTAATGATTATGTAGGCAAAGGCTTGTCGGGCGCTGAAATTATTGTGTCGCCTCAGGGTCGAACACCCATTAACGCCCACTTATCCGCTATCATCGGGAACACCTGTCTTTACGGAGCCACGGCCGGAACATTGCTAGCTGCGGGTCGCGCAGGTGAGCGTTTTGCGGTTAGGAATTCGGGCGCGCGGGCCGTGGTTGAAGGCTGCGGGACCAATGGCTGTGAATACATGACTGGCGGTGTCGTCGTTATACTAGGTGCCGTCGGTGATAATTTTGGCGCCGGCATGTCCGGTGGTATGGCTTATGTTTATGACCCTGAGAGCCGTTTTGAGAAGGCCGTCAATCCGGACATGGTCGTCTGGCAACGATTTGGCACTGAGTATTGGGAAAATGAGTGCAAGACACTCATTGAAGAACACGCCAGGATGACGGGATCAGATTTCTCCCGCAAACTCCTATTGGAATGGGAACTCGAACGCGGCCATTTCTGGCAAATTATACCTAAGGAAATGCTGAGCCGTCTAGCTCAGCCTTTATCAGAAGCGGCGGAGTAATCCGCCGCCAACTCCATTCTTCGCGCTTAACTGCTTATTGGGAAAGCAAAAAAGGCAATCACCGCAGAGCCCAATGCCACCGTATTGACAATCTTGCGAGCGCGATCATCCTGTTTCAGCAAGAAGAAAGCTACCGGCAATAGTAACAGGTTAGCGATAATCACGAATATCAGGAATTGATATGATATGGCAGTGACGTCTTTCCCGGTCATATATTGTGAAAGACGCGGCAAACCGACCGCCATATTGATGGAAATCACCAGGCCGATATAGGCCTTGGACAAATCCGATAATGACAAGCGCCAAGCCTTATCGACTGATAAATCCTTGCGCATAATAGAGAAACCAAATTCACGACCAGCAATCAATCCCAGGAAGACAAAGGTCGTCGACATCGGGATCTCTGAAACCTCTTTAAAGAAGAACAGGAGACCGGCATAAATAAAATCAATCATCGTAGCTGAACGGATATCAGTCACAGAGGTTTTGGCCTGAAGAATTTTCTGAACCGGTCCGCCCTTGTTCCAGAACGTATATCCCAGCAGTGCGACCATCACCAAAAGCGCAATAAGACCTTCGAGCGCCGTTATGCCTCGTGGCATGAAAATCAGAATATTAGCAAAGTCCTGAATAAGCCAGACTCCCCACAACCAAGCCGTCGTAACCCATTGTAGAATGGCCCAATAAGACGCATTGCCAAATTTTCGGGAGACTGAAAAAATAATGGCTTCGATGATAAACCCACTTCCGATGATATAGGGAATAGAAGCCTGATAGGTTGCGATCTTACCCAAACCTTTATTGCAGGATTTGATAGCGTCCGGATCCGACAAGGCAGACGGATCGCACCCTAGCAACAGGCCCGGAATAAAATATACCACGGCCGCAATAAGCAGTCCCATTATACTGGCAAGGCCCCATGGGGCTCTGTGGGAGGTATCATGTTCTTCGAAATATTTCTCTACGGTTCGAGTGATTGCAAGGAACACTAATAAGCCAACCAGGAAAGCCAAACCATAGCCGGTCAGAGATTTACCCAACATGGATGTGAATCCGTCTACGGCAGCAAACACGGTCAAAACCATGAATGACGTCGAAACTGGAACCCCTAATCTGGTAATTATCAAAAGTGCCAAAGGCGGCAAAATGTGATACCATTGGATATCGACTATCGGGTATTTGGATACTTTATTCAGCCTTCCCCAGGATCCATCCCGCCTTTGCTCCCAGAAGGACGTATTGCCGTCTTGAACTATCCCGGCTGCAGCCGCCACATCCTCATTGAGCGGGTTTGCATACCAGCCATAAACAAAGGTGAAGATTAGAACAGAACTGGCGAACATAAACAGCCAGAACCAGTGAAGCCTAGAATTTGAATTGATGAAAGTCCCAAGTGTTTGCAGGGCGTCATTTCCCACCACTGCATAGGCGGCAAAGAAAAACCCCATAAATGCGAAAAAAGATACTTCGAACATCATTCAACCCTATGATCCTGCAACATGCGACCTTACGGTCGTATTGCTTTATTTTTTTCTGAACCGTTACCTGTCCCTCAATGCGTCTGCGAGTTCGACAATTTTGGCATTCTTCAAAGCTGTACATAGCTCTATTGTTTCTAAAGTCTGTGCCAATGTCCGCTCATAGCCAGGTATCAAATCTGCTTTGGACTTAAAGAATGATTCGGCATCATCTCTAAGGTCTTTTGAACAAAAACCTGACGCAAACGCTGGCATGGAAGCACGTCGAACATCCGGCACACGTTTTTCAACATAGACATCGAAGTTTGACTTAAGCCAACTCCAGGCCATATCTTCCAATTCATCTCGTTGCATAAATGAATAGACGATGCCCGCGCTGTCGCGTCCTGAAATGGGGCCTGCGTCGTCCAGGGACCATTCCAGCATTTGAGCCACACGGTCCTCAGATTTAACTCCGGTTAATGCCCTCAATGCTACGCCTTTGTCTCTAGGAGAGCCGGTTACATAAATATCCAAGAGAACATCAAAGGCTTCGTCTTCCCTGCTCTCAAGAACTGCGCCCAGCGCAAATCCCAACAAGTTGGACGGCACAGCTCCTTTGTCAGCTGCGTCAGCATCCAACCCCAGATACCTTGCGCCCAACTCTGCATATTCCGTTTTCAAAGCCACGTCATTGGCCCGGGACATTAAATTTCCAAGCAAAGTTGGAGTCAGAAGCTGGCTTTCAGTTGTATCTTTTCCCTTCAGGGACTCATAACGTTCTGCGTAAATATCCCGGACAAACCTCTCATAATCCAGGCGCGCCGTATCAGGCAAATGCTCGTTCATAAATCCAAGTAAATCTCCCGCTTTATCAACTACATCATATTCAGGATGTTTCGCAAAAGCCTCAACGCCTTTTAAATAGACTGAACTCTCAACCTCGCCCGCACGGTATGCAGCGAGCAAACTATCCTGTGTCGCCAGAACTTCACGGGTATTCAGTTTATCCATATTATCGATAAGTTTTGCCCAATTCTCAGTGGACATAGTAAATCTATAATATCCCGCACCATTGGCATTAGGCATTATAAATGATGGGCAGGTCCTCTCTTGCGTCATGAGGAATTGACGATATCCCTCTTTTGATTCCCGCAATATCATACAGGAATTTTCGGCATCGTTGGATGCTCCAAGATTTACACATAAAGGAATTTCCCAAGCTTGCGTATTCTCGACCTTAGAGCCAAGCGGTTTGTAACGACTTTGAGTAATCTCAAGACTTGCCTCAACCGTCTCAGGGCAAAGAATTTTGTCCACATTGACCAAAGGTAGACCTGGTTGGTCGACAAATGTTTTGAGAGCATCCACAACGTCGGCATTGCCTGAGCCATCTGCCAGACTTTGGAAGAAATCATCAGCGGAGGCTACGCCATGTTCAAAGCGTTTCATATGCAATTGCACACCTTTACGGAAATTTTCCTCCCCGAGATAGCTTTCGATCATGGACAAAACTCCCCCCCCTTTGCGGTAGGTAATGCTGTCGAACTGATCCATGACACGCTCGGACCGCTCCAACGTCGTTCGAATGGCTCGGGTATTGGCCAGACTATCCAAGTTCATTGTGCCAAGGGCTGAGCGCTGGTTATTGCGGTCAAAATTGCCATCAGGCTTCCATGTGGTGATGCCTTTATTACCCATCCACGTGGCGAAAGCTTCATTGAGCCAGATATCTTCCCACCAATAAGGTGTTACAAGATTGCCAAACCATTGATGGGCCAGTTCATGAGAATGGACACTTGCATAAGCACGCTTTTGTGACAGGGGCGCATTTTCGTCCATCAATAAAAGGTATTCGCGGTAAACAATAGCGCCCGGATTTTCCATAGCACCAAAGGCGTAATCGGGCGCCGCAATCAAATCGATTTTCTCATATGGGTAAGGTATGTCGAAGTACTCTTCGATAGCCTCCAGAATACCGGCTGTATTTGCCAGAGCATATTCAAATTTCACCCCCTCGCCGCGCGCCGCAATACCTCGTAAGGGAATAGCATGATCGCGAACGGGGGTCGGTGGCAGTGGGTCATACTCAACCACATCATATGGGCCAACGCCGAAAGCTATAAGATAGGTCGGAAGTGGTAGAGTTTTTTGAAACTCATATTTTGTCCAGCCATCCAGTGTTGAGGAGGTCGCAACCTTCGGCGTATTTGCATAGACGAAATCCTCATTCGGAGCCGTAATAGATACCGTAAAAGGTATCTTAAATCGCGGCTCGTCAAAACTAGGGAAGGCCTCCCGTGCCCCCAAAGGTTCGAACTGAGTTACGACGTATGCATCTTCGCCGCGCACGACTTTATATGCTGAATTCAGAGACAGGTTAAACGGCGTTTCATAGGGTAACCGCAAGGTCGCTTCGCCTGCAGGGATAATGGTGTCTGAGGTAATTTTAGCAATACCAGATGGCGCCTCATCCGCTGGCAACTCCGTAAATTGAATGGGGAGTGAATTGCCATCGGCCAAGGCGATCGTCCCTTCTGAGACAGTCATATTTTTACCATGTAACCAAATGTGTTTTGTTGCCTGCCTGATATTGACATCGATCTCGACGACACCGCTATATCCGTCTTGATCTGGGTCAATTGTCATATGAAGACGATATTCCGTCGGATTTACGTTATCCGGCAGCATGGCATGCGGCACCTCCCCTTCCACCAAAAATTTACCGCTCTCTGGTTCTGTTTCTGAAGCAAGCGGCGCATCGGCCTGCCGACAGCCAGATAACAAGATGAGCATGCCTACGAATACAAGGAACAGATTTCTAGCTGTCATGACAATCCACCAATTATTTTTGTAATCATCTACGCGCGGCATCATGTCAGGTAAAGACCAATAAGATAACATTTCCACTATCCTCGCGTTATGGTTATGCTATAACGCCCGCTCATTATGGCGGAAGAACTCTTGAAATCTGAGGCAGACTACGAAGCGCCGCGCATGCGCGGTCGCCCTGGTCGTATTCCGCCAGAAGAAAACGCGGCAATAACGCGCAAGATAACCCTGTTATCCATGGCCGTAGGTATATTCTTTGTTGTCGCCAAAGTTTTCTTGCTCGAAGAAACTCACTCAGAGGGTATTCTGGCTTCACTGATCCATTCCTCTTTAGACCTCTTCGCGGCCCTTACGACTTTTGTCGCTGTCCGTTTCGCCGTTCGAAAGCCCGATGATAGGTATCGATATGGCCGGGGGAAAATCGAAAGCTTTGCTGCAGTTTTGCAGGTTTGCTTGATTGTAGTTGTGGCCATGCATTTGCTGGAGCATATGGTCGAATCTTTCCATGAACCGGAAGAAGTTGAGCGCTCTGCCTTGGCTATTACGGCTCTGATTGTTTTTATTGTTATAAGTACATTTTTGGTTTTGGCGCAGGGTTGGGCCATTCGCGAAACTGGTTCCATTGCCGTTAAGGGCGATCGAGCTCATTACTTTGCTGATCTTATATCTAATCTATTTATCATCGCCGGAATCCTCTTTGTGACTTACACCCCTTTCAAACGCGCAGATGTAATCGTTGGCATGCTAATGGCTTTATGGCTGTTATATACGGCTTACAAAATTACAACCATTGCCTGGTCACAACTCATGGATAAGGAGCTTCCGGCTAAAGAAAGAGATCTGATTGTAAAACTGGCTATGGATGACCCTGACGTCAAAGCCGTTCATGACTTGCGAACGCGTGCATCCGGCCCTCATATTCATATTCAAATGCGTTTGGACCTAGATAGTCAGCTCTCTCTTGAACATGCTCACGACATTATTCTGGCGGCAGAAAAACGTATGATGCAAGTCTACAAAGCAGCTGATATTCTTATCCACCCGCACCCCACCGGATGTCAGCACGCTCACGGAAATGAACGATTTCGCACGGATGTTTAACAGATCGTTACCCACTCTAATATACAAACAAGCTTATGCGCACCCTTTACCATTGGCCGCTAGATCCGCAATCCAGACAGGCACGTCTTGCTCTGGATGAAAAAAAGCTTCGATATAAATCGGAGTCCATAAACCCTTGGGAAATTGAAGAAGCCTTTTTGGCGCTGTCGCCGGAGGGACGTCCACCGGTTTTGGTGGAGTCTGTATCCGGTGGCCGTATCGTCATTTCTGGATCGCGTGCTATTTGTGAATACGCCGAAGATCACGCAGCCCGACTAAGTCTCTTACCCGGCTCACCTGCTGAGCGGGCAGAAGCGCGACGTCTATGTGTGTGGTTCGATGTCAAGTTTCAGGATGAAGTCAACGCCTTTATCCTGGCTGAAAGATTAGAGAAAACCCTGACAGGCGGCGGCGCCCCAGATCCTCAGATCCTGCGAGAAGGCCGCGCTCATTTGCAATATCACCTAGATTACATGGAATGGTTGCTAGAGAACCGCACCTGGTTGGCGGGTCATGGCTTTTCGCTGGCGGATATCGCAGCTGGCGCCCATTTTTCCTGTTTGGATTATCTAGGGGAAATCCCTTGGAAAGACTACAAACTGGCAAAAGAATGGTATCAAAAACTAAAATCCCGTCCCAGTTTTAAGTCTTTGTTGAACGACAATCTTCCGGGCCTTATACCGCCTCGGCATTATCGCGATCTGGATTTCTAATGACGGCAGGGCGACTCAGTCGGCGCATCGAAGAGCGCTGTCAAAAACTGGGTTTCACTCGGCCATTTATAGCTGACCTGTCGCAATGGCCTGACACAATCGGCCAACGACTAAACGCATTTATCAAGCAGAATTACCACGGACAAATGGATTGGATGGAAGAGACTCTGGAACGACGTCAGCATCCTAGACAAATGTGGCCTGACGCCCGTTCCGCCATTGTTCTAGGTATGAATTACGGTCCGGACACAGACCCGCTCAGTAATCTGGGTAACACTGACAAGGCCACCATATCAGTATATGCCCGCAATCGGGATTATCATGATATTATGAAAGGACGGCTCAAAGAGTTGGCCGGGTTAGTCGCCAGAGACCTCTCCGCCGATGTAAAAGTATTTGTCGATACGGCTCCGCTCATGGAAAAGCCATTAGCACAACTTTCCGGCATGGGATGGCAAGGAAAACATACCAACCTGGTCAGCCGGGAGTTTGGCAGCTGGTTGTTTTTAGGAACCATTTTAACAACAGCGGAACTTGCACCGAGCGCAACAGAAACGGATCATTGCGGGAGCTGCCGTGCGTGTCTGGATATTTGCCCGACAGATGCCTTTCCGGCCCCCTATAAGCTCGATGCCCGTAAATGTATTTCCTATCTGACCATTGAGTTTGATGGCGTCGTCGAAGAAGAATTGCGGGAGAAAATGGGCAATCATATTTACGGCTGTGATGACTGTCTGGCCGTTTGCCCTTGGAATAAATATGCCCAGACAGCATCCGAAGCAAAGCTGCAGGCGCGAGAGGAACTCAACGCCCCTGATCTGGTTGAACTGGTCAGATTAAATGACGCGGAATTCCGGCAGAAATTTTCCGGCTCCCCTATTAAGCGCATTGGTCGAAACCAATTTATCCGTAACGTTCTGTACGCAATCGGAAATAGCCAAAAGGCAGAGCTGCGCGAAGCGGCTCTGCCTTTTGTAAATGATGATGACCCGGTTCTAAGCGAAGCCGCTCGCTGGGCCGTAGGACGTCTTACTCCTCTTCGGGAATAACGTCTTCGATGATGACGTAACCGCCGCGCGGCGTAATCAAACCGCGATTGATTAATGTACGTCGTTTCTCTTCGGCTTCTCTCATGAATTGCATAACATCGCGAGGCACGCTGAGTTCACCGTTTAAAGCGAGACCTGAAGAACCTCGGCGCTGACCATTTGTCAGGTCCGAGATATCGTCTTGATATTGGTCAAAGGTCAAAGGCAGGTCGCGATTGATATCCGCAACGAGATCTTCTTTGGCATAATCGGTCAAGTGTGCCGCCAAATCTTTGTCAAAGTCATTAAAGTAAATACCTTCAAGATCACTATAGAGTTCCGAGACATATCGTTTACTGGCACCTTTTCGAAAACCCCGCAGAGAATTGACAAATTCGCCGGCGCTCTCTTGCAATAAAAAGTCTACCCGGTTGGCTGTAAACGCGTTTCGGTGAATCTTTGGGCTCCCTATATCTCCGCGATAGAAACCATAAAAGACAACCGGGTCACTCCAATTGGCGAAAACAATGTTTTCACGAATATCACGCAAGGACAATGGTTGCCCCTTGACGTTTAGAATTTTGGCGTCGTCCAATGGTGTTTTCACACCGTTGATGATCACTTTGATCCGGTTTGGCTCTTCGACAGGGTAAGCTTTTGAAATTTGCTCTAATACCGTCACATTATGCAGGTTAAACCAATAGGCCAACTGCTCTTTGCGGGAAAGTTTAGCAATATCAACGCGGGTTCCGACCGCTTCCAGCTCTTTTCGGTATGCCGTCAAACCGTCAAGGAAATCGTCTGTGATATAATCAAACGTTACCCTTGTGCCTTCCATACGGTAAGGTGAAGTATGTCCTTGAATTCGACGTGTTCCCGTTTTCGCCTGTGGTTTCGGCATACGAGACCTGAGCGATGGCCCAAGGTCCAGAACTATATAGCTTAAAGCTTCGTCCATGAGGCCATAATCCAAACGCGTAGATTTTGTGGGATTAGGAATAAACTGAGAAAAGTCCGAACTTTGAACAATCGTGTTCGTTGTGTGGGTTGATGTATCATCAGCCTGGGCAGGCAGTCCAGTCATGGATAATGACAGTAGAATAGCCGCGGTCCTACTTAATAGAATTTTTTTAGTCATGCGCTCTCTCCTAAATCAGGTAGGTGCCCTGCCTTATGGCAGGGGTATTTCTTAAATCGACAAATTTACATGCCGCATTTTTTGTCCAGGAATTCCAACATGGCTGGATAAAATTCCATTTTGTGCTTGTAGAACAAGGTGTTTGAGAAGTGATCGGCGTCTTTGAGCTCGATATAGTCATAGTCCTTCTTCTCTTTTTTCAATGCATCCACATACTTTTTCGCATGTTTAGGCGGAACACGTTGATCGATAGATCCATGAATAACCAAGAGAGGGATGTTGACGTTTTCAACTTCATCAATGGGGTTCACACTGTCCGTCCACATATTCAGCTGCTCTTTTCCTGAAGCTGATTCTTCATCCAAAAAGGATCTGTAATAGTTTATCTGCTGGAAATTATCCGCGACCGCAGCACCAGCAATTGAACAATTATATAGATTTGGTGTTCTCGCCGCCGCAATCAATGCTGCATAACCACCATAAGACCAACCAAAGAAGGCGATTTTATCGGCATCAACCATGCCTTTGGATATCAGATACTTAACGCCGTCATCCTTGTCGTCCTGCATTTTCTTTCCACCTTCACCGCCATTGATGAAAGCGGTTTTATAAAAATCAATGCCGTAGCCTTCGGACCCACGATATTGTGGTTGCAAGACCATATAGCCATTATTGGCCAGCATCTGCGCCCATTCATCATAAAGAACAAACTCGCGAACAAATGGTCCGCCGTGAGGCATCACCACAAGAGGATGTGGACCAACACCTTTTGGCTTTGTTATAAAAGCCGGAATGGTTTTGCCATCACGAGCCGTATAGGTGATATATTCAACATCGGACAACCCATCAGGCTTCAACAAACCGTTTGCAGAACCGACCTTCATGAATTTACCGCTATCCGCCTGATACAGATAAAAAGTTCCAGGATCTCTTGGTCCGACATTTTCAACAATCATGGTTTTACCATCGCGGGAACGGGAGGTAATTCGCACTAGGCCAGCATTTGCAATGGAGGCCTCAAATCGCTTCATAATTTGTTCTTCAGTGTTATCGAAGTAGTTTCTGTAGAACTTGTCTTTATAATAAGAGACACCCGTGACTTTTCCTGGGTTTGACCAAGTATTTGAATGACGGAAGGTATTGTTAATATCGACCTTATCGTCTCTAAACACCAAGTCTTCAAACTGTTTTGTACTAAGGTTAAAACTCCAAAGTCCCGCACGGTCATGCCCGTTATGGGCGACAACATATATTTGATCTGATGATCCTTCGACCAAACCGGCATATTGGAATGTTTCAAAGGAGCTTGTCGGCAAACTGTAATATTCACGCCATGTCTCATCACCTGCTAGTTTATAGTGAAAATTTATCTTATTCCCAGAACGGCTGCTTGCAAAACGTGGATTGCCTTTATGGTCAAAAATAACATTCCCGAATCTATCACCGCTCATGACAAATTCACGTTTTTCGTTTCTGAGATCGAGTTTGTAGTAATCTCGGCTAACACCTGAATTGGAACGACCACGCTCAAATTCTAAAATTCGGACGAGTACTTTATTTGGTTCCTCTGGAAGCGCACCTACAAACTGAACAAGCTTAACTGAACGGCGGCTTTCTTCTGTCAGATCATTAAACTTATTTGTTCTTAAATCGAAGTGAGCCGTCTTAGTTTTATAGGCGCCCTGATTGAAACCGTCGATAAACTTACTGACCTGGTCCCTGAACTGAACAACCATATCATTTTCACTGACCCAGCCAAAACCGGTAACTTCCATGGATTTACCCCCAATCACATAGGGCTTACCCATCAGATCATCGACGTCTCGGATTTCGATCACTGGATTACCATCACGGGAAGCTATTTTCATGAAGGCAAGTTTTTTACCATCGGGTGACAAAGATACATTGCTCATCTGATCGCGAACCGCCCAGTACTCGATAGGATAAGGCTCAACGGATTGCGCTTCGGCATTCCCCGCAAATGGCGCAGTCATTGTCATGGCTGCAATCGCAACAGACATGGCTAAAAGTTTTTTCATAACACATTCCCTTTTATGAATTTGGCTTTGAATTACCCAAAAAAAAAGCCGCTGACAAATGCCAGCGACTGAAATTTACATGATGTTTTCCTGATGTTTCAGAAAATTAGAAGTTCTTTCTGAGACTTACGAAGAACTCACGTCCGTTGAAGTCATAGCCGTTACCCAGTGGGGCGTTGGCACGTGAGAATACGAAACGCGGATCAACAAGCGGTGGTCTTTCATCAAAGACGTTAGATACACCACCAACGATACTCCAGTCTTCGCCAGAATAACGCAGAGACACAGCATGCTCCCAGTAATCAGGCGCTTCAACAACCGGACGACAGTTTACATCACCCGCAGCTTGACCTGCACAGGTCACGGTACCGAAGTTGTCATCTGAGTTGAAGTTGGAGAACAGGCGCTGACCTGGAATGATGTTATCCAGATCCGGACCCAGGTTCTCACGCAAGCCGTTGATAACCTGAGTTTCCTTATCGATTTCAACGCCACTTCTGTACTGTGTTGACCACGTCAAACGGAAGTTATCATACTCGATAAACGGCGTAATGAAGCCTTGCCAATCTGCAAAACCAAACTCACCAACATCCTCATCGATGTCCAATTCTCCGCTTGGTAGCGTAAAGACGAAGCGACGCTCTGTCTTGTGGTTCAACTGCGCGAAGGCACCGAAGTCAAAAGATCGATCACCGATTTCGATCCCGTCCTTGCGGAAGCGGGCATTGATGTCAAAACCTTTGGCCGTTTCATTGTCACGGTTGATAAAGCTCCGGTCAACGAAGACGATATCACCCGGGTTACCGGGATCATTAAAGTCCCGCGTAATCCGTCCACAGAACGCACTGGAGAGGTTAGGCTGCTGGTTATAACAGTCGTCAATGATGAAGCCAGCACCCGGCTCGACAACCGTGTCGTCGATATCGATTTCATAGTAAGTCATACCGAAATCAAGGTCGAAAGCGTCAGTGAATGGCTGCTCGAATGAGAAACCAACAGTGAAGCTGTCAGATGTTTCCGGATCGAGACCAAAGTCACCACCAGCGCTGGACTCGAGGCTGATGCTTCCGCCTTGACCCTGACGGAATATCTCTGGGTCAATGCCTGCCAAACGACAGTTCGCCAATGTCAGGTCGGTTCTTGGGTCCAAAGCGCGATCGTAGCCGCCCGAACCACCGATGCCACCGCCAAATGCTGCATCTGGAACCGCACATGGGTCGAAAGCGTTACCGAAACCGGATTGGCTTCTCAGGAACAATTCACGGATATTTGGCGCGCGGAAAGACGTACCATATGTACCGCGAAGCAAGAGCGAGTCGATCGGGCGATAACCAACTTTTACAGAGTAAGTTTCGTTAGTCCCATAGAACTCGTCATCGGTAAGACGACCGGCAAGTTCGACATTCAGCTCTTTGAAGCCAGTTGTACCCAGACCTAATGGAATGAATGCCTCGGCGTAGAGCTCTTTTGTATCTCTCGAGCCAACAGCACCCGCATCAGAGAAGAAGCCGAAGAACAAACCATCACGCGCAATAGCGTCAGGCTGTGAGTTCAGCGTATCTTCACGGTACTGAGCACCCAGAAGCAATGAAACATCGCCGCCCGGCAAGGAGAACAGATCGCCTTGAACGATACCATCAACAATCGTCTGACCTACGTCAGTGTCAAAGTCACGTGAGTCGAACAGATAATCCCGCTCCGCCTGAGTGGCGAAATCCCCGCCTGCCGCGGTAGCATAAAGTGATGGCGCGAACAGGTTAACCGGTACACAGCCGGCCGTGATATCGGCGTTTAGTCCCGGCTGAGGCGCACAAGGCACGTTGCCAATCGGCGCACCGGAAGCAATATCATTACCCAGAGCAAAGTTTAGACGGTCACCACGGATACCTGTCCGCGATGAACGACCTTGAGACGCAGAGTGAGACACAGCCACGTCAAATGACCAGTCTTTCACGTCACCAAAGTTCAGGAATGGCAGGTCACCTTTAACACCACCAACAACACGGAACTGGCTGATATCTACCAATGTGCGGTTTCTATCGCCCCGAACACCGATAACAGGACGGGCCGTCAGGGACTGACCTGTGGGCCTTAACAGACCAAATGTGACAGGGTTACAGAAAGGGTCATCACCAATACCAAAACAGTTCGTTGTCCCAAACGGGTTCAAGTCCGTATTTAGAAAACGCTGGAAATTCGCCAGATAGTTCGGGTTCAACAATGTGGCATTATAAGCTGCATTACAGTCAACGCCATTTGGCTGGTTCAGGTTACAAGGGTTAAACGGATTGTTAGCTGGAACAAATGGGAATAATTGTGGCTGACCACTATTAGCTTCCACGTCGAGGCTAGAATAAAGACCTTCGAAATAAGGTGTAATATTAGCTGAGCCTTCAAGCGTAAGCTCACCCACCAGCATACCAGACCACAGCTCTTGCTGGTTGATCAGGTCTTCAAGCTGGTTCTGCTGACCGTTTGGAGAGAAGTTCGGGAAAGCCACATCAACGATACCGTCGCCGTTCCCGTCAATAGGGACACTAAAGAGTGACGATTCACTAAAGCCAGGAATATTAGAACTCGAAATACCTGGCTGATAATAAATAGAGCCAAAGTTCCCAGCAATAAATCGCTGCGTCAGACGATTTGGCAAACATTCGCTTGTCTCAATTGACAGGCCAAGGGCTTCTGGAACGCGCGTTACCGCTGTGTTGACCGTTCTGATTTCGCCATTTTCGGTAACTTCACGGTAAGTATCACAACCGTCTAAGAAATCGCGGTCGCCAATTTTAACTGCGTCCTGATAATCATACTCAATGGCGCCACCGATAAATCCGCGGTCACCATTAATACCGTAGCTGGCACCGATAGTGTAATCTTCACCGGCACCTTGCTCTGGTGCATCGGCATTCGCAACAACTTCCAGACCATCGAAATCCGATTTCAAGATGACGTTCACAACACCAGCAACAGCATCAGAACCGTAAACTGATGACGCGCCGTCCGTTAGAAGGTCAATATTGTCGATCATTGTACTTGGGATCGTATTAATAGAAGGCTGGGTAGGCGCGCCTTCCACACCAGCAGCCGCGATTCGTCGACCATTAACTAGGACGAGAGTACGCGATGCGCCCAGTCCACGGAGGTCAATCGTTTCAGAACCTGGGCCGTTATCCAAAACGAAGCCTTGGAAGGTCGAGTCAATCTGAACACCGCCGGCAACAGATGATGTTTGCAGAATTTCAACGGGATTTAAAAGACCCTGGTCAGCTGCAATTTCAGTATCGATAACCTGTAGTGGTGCAACACTCTGGAACGTGTCCTTTTTAAGACGCGAACCGGTGACAACGACTTCATCATTATCTTCTTCATCTTCTTCAATTGTAGTTGGTGTTGTTTCGACAGGCGCATCCTGCGCGAAAGTTGGCGCTGCGGCAAAAACCGTAAAGCCAGCGATGAGTGTCGAGCCCATCAGCAATTTTTTCAGATCAATTGATGTCATTATTTTCCCCTTCAGAAAATCATGCTAGTTTTTTCGGTAATCCATTAAGGTTCTTTAATGATCGGCTAACGGGGATGCAAGAGAATCCCTGAGAACTCCGAAATTTTAGGAGGATAGTGGCAAAAAAAGCACAGAATCCCACAATTAAGCGGGTTTATTTCCAATTATCCCTAAAAATAGAAATTTTATTTTAATAATTAAATATTTCGAGGGTTTTTTATCGCAATATTCGAACTGAATCTGAACTGAGCACATTGACATTACCGAATTTTTTGCTAACCGCCGCGAAAAATCATTCACAAGCTAGCGAATTTCCCGTTTTTAGACCAATGACAGATCTCGAGTTAACATTGACGGGACTTATCCTGTGCGCCCTGATAGGCACCTTCAGTTTTTGGCGGCATTTCCGAAAGCGTGAAACCTTGAAAGCGGCCCCGATTATTCCATGGATTATCCCTGGACTAGGCGCGGCCGCCACTGGATTTATGCTAATGGTCCACCTGGCAAATTTAATGGGATTTGAGACCGGAGGACGGTTCTAAATCCGGAGCTAAGCGGCAGATAATTCACCCTCATATCCCGCAGCCGACAGGGATTTCAGGGCTTTTTTATAAATCATAGGGTCTTGAATTTTCATGCGTGCTCTCGCCTTCGACAAAGGTTCGTGCATAAGCGCCACAATGTCTTCATTGACTAGAGATAAACTGCCCTTGCCTCCGGTTTTAGCTTCTTTTCTCGCCGCTTTAACCAGACCTAGTTCAGCCACTTCTTTTGCCAAATCCCGGGCGGCCATAAAAGATATAAACACGGCACCCAAACCGCCTTGATGGGCATGACTGAACGCCAAGACACAGATTTCACCCAATTTATCCCTGCCATAGCCTGTTAGAACATGATAGAGATCGTGCGTATCGCGCAATCGACGACCATAAAACTCCAGATCATCATCAAAACGCTCATGATGCGCGAACATTTTTTCGCTTTCTTCTACGAGCCCAGCAGCTGTGAGACCCTCTCGTTTCATGAAAGCAACATAAGCGCGACCGACTGTCCCCTCCGGCAGAGCTTCCCATCGTCCGTGGTTATCCATGACTTCCGGCAGTTCTACACGACGACCCATCATGGCCCGTCCTTCTGGCGTCCGAACGGCCCGCTTCAAATGGCGTTCAAGCGTGCGTCCATTCAGGGCCTCTATGATATGAAACACCTGTTCTGTATCTTCCTTGTCAGCGAGCAATGTATTCATATGCCCCATAGCTTTGAATGGCCGGATCCGCGGGGGCTTGCGACGAGAATCAATGTAAAGCTTCATAACCTAATCTCTTTAATCGCCTTTTGAATTAAAAGCCTGAGACTCGAAAATCAAAGCAAATTGCAGGCGCTATATCATGCAAATTTGAATAAGTCTGAAATGAAGGCAAAATCATCAGCCATTAAAAAGATGTTAGAATGTGAGCCTACGACTTGAGTCTGAGCGTATATATTCTAATTTTGTCAGAACAATAAATGAGGCGTAAGATATGAATAAGCTCTTGAAATCCACGGCCATCGGGACCGCACTTCTCTTGGCACCCTTTACGGCCCTCTCTGCGAATGCCGGAATGGTGACGAACGCGACCGCGTTTCAAAGCAGCGCTATGATGGTTGATGATGACCGAGGCGTGCTCACGATGGCCCCACTGCTGGAGCGCGTGACTCCGGCCGTTGTCAGCATTCAAACTGAAGGGGCTGAGCGCCCTCGAAATGATGAAATGGACGAATTCTTCGAGCGCTTCTTTGGAGATCGTCCGGAGCAAAGGCGCGGCGGGTCTATTGGGTCCGGTGTTATTGTCGACGCTGACAAAGGCTATATTATGACCAATAATCACGTTGTGGAAAATTCCGATGAGATCATTGTTACCCTCAAGGATAAACGCGAATTAACCGCAGAACTGGTCGGTGGTGATGCGCGAACCGACATCGCCATTCTAAAGGTTGATGCCACAGGGCTACGTGAAATGAAACTTGCGCCCGAAGACACCACGCGGGTCGGCGACTATGTGATTGCCATCGGAAATGCCTTTGGATTGGAACATACGGTCACAACTGGCATCGTCAGTGCTATGGGACGATCTGTAGACCGGGGAGACCGCTTGCAGAACATGATCCAGACGGATGCGTCTATCAATCCTGGGAACTCCGGGGGTGCTTTGATCAATTCTAAAGGTGAGTTGATCGGTATCAATACCATGATCATTTCACGATCAGGCGGCAATAATGGCATTGGTTTCGCTGTTCCGGTTAAAATGGCAAAAACAGTTATGGATCAATTGGTTAACTATGGAGAAGTCCGACGTGGTCGTATCGGGGTTTCCATTCGCGATATCGATCCGGCCCTGCAACAGGCATTGGGACTAACCACGTTAAACGGAGCTTTAGTCAATGACGTCAATGCGGACAGCCCAGCTGAAAAAGCTGGTCTGGAGTCAGGGGATGTTATCGTTGGATTTAACGGCGATGACATAAAAAATGCCAATGATATCCGAAATTCCGTCGGTCTTGTTCAACCAGGCACGCGGACCGATTTAACCTATCTCAGAGATGGTCGACGACTGACCACACGCATCACGGTTGAAGCTTTTGTCGAAGAAGCTTCCGAACAACCTACGTCCAAAAGTAGCAGTTCCAGCCGAAAATCAGAAAGTTTCTCGGGTGCGCAGCTGACGGATATTCCAGATGATATGGAACTCATGGACGGGAATGCTGGTGTTCTTGTTTCCAGCGTTACGCGGGGTTCTCGAGCTCAACGGGCAGGACTTAGACGTGGCGATATCATCCGTGCCGTTGGCCGTGAGAAAGTCTCTGACCTGGCGGAGTTCAATGCAGCAACAGATGGAAAGTCCGGGCCCTTCGCCTTAACGGTCGAAAGAGACGGTAACAACCTCTTTCTAGCCATAAGGTAGTTCTCTCAAGCGCGTTTGATTTGTCCGGCAGCCGGAACATATTCCTGAGGTGGGATAGTTGGTAATTCTGGCTCCGGCTCAGGGATTATTTCCATAGGATGTTTTTTGAGAACATTTGGATATTCAGCAATCGGGTCAAAGTTATAACTTGACGATGGTATTTCTTCTTCGGCACCAAACATGAGATAACACTCATGATGGACAATAGAAGACAAAGAACGAATAACTCGTATCTGTGCTGGTGAGGAATAATGTTTCAAGCTATTCCTGAATAGTACCAAATCGAATTTCCCGAGACTGTCTAGTTTTGATAGAAGATGAAACTCCTTGAACGTCACCATCTCGCGGATTGCAGGCTTCACGATCCAGTCTTCACCAGCGCGGTCAAAATAATTGACTAGGTCTCGTATGGGTAGGCCACGTTGAACTTCAAAATGCGTATATTGTGCAGCTTTTGCCCGTGTCAGAGCTGGTGACGGATAGTCTACGCCCAAGATTTCGACTTTAAAATCCGGATGTTTTTGGCGAAACTTATCGACTAATACAGCTAACGAATAAGGTTCCTGCCCACTGCTACAGGCAAAGGAAAGAATTTTTATGCCCAACTTACCTTTTTGCTCATAGAGCTTGGGCAATAAGTAATCTTGGATAACCTTTATTCCGTCCGGGTCGGGATTAAAATGAGTGTCGCGCTCTAAAAGCGACGAAACCACTTTAATGGCCAACCGAGTTTGGCCCTGGCCAAACAAATCATCAATCATCTTATTGAGATTCTGATACCCTTCCTGTCGGGCCAGCACCCCCAAACGCGTTTCAACTAGGAAGGCATGATCATCTCCCAGATGAACACCGGCGAGTTCAAGGGTCAATCGTTTCAGAGCTTCATAATAGCTGGGTTTGAGACTTAATACTCCGCTCATCAGCCCGTTAGTCCTGCCTGATAAAACTTGCTATTGATAATATCACTATCAAAGGGCTTCATGATATACTCGTTGGCGCCTGCATTCAAAGCTTCTGTAATCTTGAGAATATCCCGTTCCGAGGTACAAAACAAAACCACGGGCCTGTCTCCACTGGGCTCTTGTCGCAGCGTTTTCAAGAAAGTCAGTCCATCCATGACAGGCATATTCCAATCCAAAAGGATGACATCAGGCATGCTAGCGCGACACATGTTAAGTGCTTCGAGGCCATTTTCAGCTTCCTCTGTATTGAAGCGCATATCTGATAATATACGTCCCGCAACCCGGCGTATCATTTTTGAGTTATCGACAATCAGACAGGTCTTCACGAAACGGCCTCTTGCTCTGATGGAATTGCAGGCCGCGCGGGAATATTTCTAATTTCCAGCCGAATGATGTCCTCTTGGAAATCTAAGTAAGGCGACAAACCACAAGCTCTTAAGTCTTTGACGATTGATTGCGCCAATCCTTCCTCAAACCCCTGACCGCCACAACTCAACAACACCGTCAAAGTCTTTTGCTTAAAACGAGCGGTCACCGCCATGTGGGCAGACCGACTTAGACCTTTGGCCTCCAAAGTTTCTGGTGTTCCAACACTTTCAGAAATCAGAATCTCGCCAAACCCTCTTAGGCCGGATTGAATTTTGTTTAATATGTCGGATGCCACAAGGGCGTCATCACATGCGGAAGAGACACTTATCGATTTTCCTTGAGAACGGGCCTCTCTCAACCATCCATTTGTTAGCGCCGGCAAAATAACATCAAATTGCTCAAGATCAGATACTAATCCTGCGCGTGGAATCATATTCTTCCTAGAATACACCTGAGTCTTACTATCGGCCTTTCCTCGGTTAGCTGCCAAGTTAACCAATTTAAACAGGCTCGGACGGTCTTCTTTGTTAGCATATTTAATCAAAGGGACCAGTGTGCGAGCCGTCTCAATTTGGCGGGTCAATTCCGACACGATTGCGGGTCCAACTGGATTTGTTTTTTCAGATTTGACGACCGGGCTGATCTGCGGTGCAATTTCTGAAAGCCCGCTCTCATATTGATTGATAAGTTTCTGCAGAACCAGAACCGAACTTGCGCAATCAGTTGGTGACCGATGCCGCGTCAGATCATCGATAACAGTTTGGGCCGATTTATAGATATATCTCGCTCGCATGAGCTTGGCCTGTGATTGAATTTCGGAAAGACGCATTACCACATCTTCCATGGGGACCTCACCACCGGAAAACATTTCAGACATGTGATTGCGGCACAGATTCATGAATCTGCGGGCAGCTATCAGATCATCTCCGCATTTTTCGGCCATTTATCCTCTCAAGAACGAATCAGCTTGAGCGCAAAGCGTTCACGCTGACTTCTGAAGGGACAGTCCCAATAAATCGTTAAAATGCGCCTAAAAACCGTTGATTACGTGCGATTATCAGGCCGCGTTTTGAGCCTGTTTCGACGGTAGAAAAACCATAAATCGTGCTTCTTCATCATTCAGGGAAGAATCGATCCGACCGCCCAGTTCTCTGACTAGCATGCCCGCATAAAAAGGTTGAATGGTGCGACCATCGAACCCGTCCTCCGGGGCGCGCCCGGTTAAGGACCGCTGAAATTCCTCATAAATCCTAGCTTTGGGCCCTTTAGCCGTCAGATTATAAATCGAGGCATCAGCCTTTTTTGTAAGCTCAATGACAAGCTCACCACCCCTTGGAATACTTTGTAAGGCGACCATCACCAGGTTCAGCAAGAGACGCCCTTGCGTTTTCTCAACTTCAGTCAGAGACGTTTCAAATCTGATGGAGGCCTTCCCTGCGCCGTACATATCCTGTACCAGTGTTTCCAGCTGTCCCATGCCGAGCATGCCTGGGGCTGATGTGCCAGCTCCAAAAGCCAACCGTAAAAATTTAAGTTTATTTGATGCTTGCCCTGCTGATGTTCGCACCAGATCCATAGCATCTTCATGCATATCAGCATTGCTTTCGTCATTCAGCACTTCTAGCGCGGCACCCAAAGCTCCAATAGGGCTAACCAAATCGTGACAAATGCGAGCGCACATCAGCGCCGCCAGACTGGAAGGTGTCAGTTTCGAAGTTTTATCGGACATGGAGCCGGATCCTGCTTGCAGCTAATTATGAACGCAACTGAATCAACCCATCCGGTAAATCAAGTGTTAACGAGCGAGTAAACTTATTTTGAAATCCAGACGCCGTCTGCACCTCGAACTTTTTGCCCACTCGGAGCATTTGCTACCAGCTTCTCACCAGTCAATTGCGCGATGACTTCGGTTTGAACATTTTGCTGACGCGCCTTTTGGGTAAAAACGGTTTTGCGTCCAATATTGATTTCATTCATAGCGTCTTCAATATCTTGTGGCAAAGGCTCTGACACGGCCGAAAGATAGCCCGTGATACTTTCACCAATAACGCCATCGGCCTTAGCCTGATCTACGACCTGTTTAGCATCGCTGGCTTGAGCGTGAGCTGTGCCCGCCAAGGACGTAGTTATTGCCACGGCGCCGCCCACCATGAAGATCGCGGCCAATAGAGCTGTGATTGATTTCTTAAAAGTCATATTTAGCACCTAAAACAAATCCGGGTTTTCTTCGATGAGGTCTTCAACTTCTTTATCCAACCTCACTCTGACCTCCTGATCAATCTTGACATTCAGATTGATTTCAATCGGTTTGTCGGGAGCAGCAATCTGTACCCGCGGCGCACACGCGCTAGCGAAAACGGCCACCAAGCCGATCGAAATTACTACCTGTTTCATGCTTCAAATTACCTTTTTACGTCTGAACTGTCGATTAACACGCCATTCAGAAAAATGCACACGTTTTTAGTTCGTGATGGCCTTTTTAACCTCTTCAGCGATCATAGTTCCCAATTGGAAATTTCGAATGATATTCAACAACTCTCCTTCAATTCGTACGTTGAATTTGAAGGGTATTCCATAAAGCACATCTGGATTGGAACCTTGGAAAACAAGACGTAAAACAATCAAACCATCTAACGGTCCGTTAAAAGTTGCTTCCAATTCCTCATATTTAAATTCCTTCAGGGAATCAAAGGCATAGCCTGCATAGGCATTAACATCGGCAGCCAAATCGGTTTGCGCTGAGGAGAACTTTATCACACCACCGTCTTTGACACCAATAGTCCCGTTTTCAACCTCTACATTCAGGCCATCAACCTTAATAGGCATTCGTCCATTGACCGTCCCGCTCACAAAGAAGTTTTCACCGCCAAGATCGCTGAACAAGTCCTCAAGTTCAACATTAATGACATTAAGCTCTACCCGGTTTATATCCCTGTCATAGCGCCACTCTGTTGGGTTCAATGCAACAGACCCTCTCCCCAATGGCCACTGCGCTTTTTGTATTTCAAATCCCCCCGGTATTGCTTCAAATTCGACAATACCGTCTTTGAGCGGAAACCCCGGATCAAATTCGTCAATCGTCACAAATTGCCGACCTTCAGATACTAAAGGAAAAAACGACGCAAATTTTAGTTCTGTATTGATACCAGACATAGGGCCAGGCATTGTGCCCATACTCATATCAATCAGACGCGCGGACCCCGAGGATTTTAACTCTTCTCCATCGGCAAACTCTAACTGCATATTGACTTTAGCCGCACCTTCGACACTGCTTATTTTACCTTTTAGTATCGGGATTAACATTTGCGGTTGCAGCCCTCGAGGTGTGAAATAAATCTCGGGGATATCGACATCCGCATAGCCTCGGCTATCCACAAAACGATAGTCGACATTTAACGGCGTTACCCCGTCAAATGGCAAATAACTGTCTGCGGCGCCAAACCAGTTATCGTCATTATAATCTACATAACCGTCCATCTTGAAAGGTGGAAAATCAGTGGCGGTAAAGCTGATATCCCCGTTTTGATAGTTCACCCGAAAAGCCTCCGGTTGACCAGCAACTTGAACGGATAACCCCCTGGCATTAACGGCCTCTGTTTTGACAGAGGCAGACGGCGTATCAATTGTAAATTCCGTTTTGCCATTCTCATCGAGAAACGCCGTTATGTCCGCTCGGTTTGCTGACATCACAGTCCCCTCACTCGGCATGTTATCCGACGTCATTTGGATATCAACTCCATCAATCTGCCAACTTTGCGAAGTTCCGATTTTGGCATCAATCAGTGCCTGTCCAAAGGCAATGCTCAGAGCACGTGTTTGCTCTAAATTTTCCAACTCCATACTCAGAGCACTGACTTGCGCGGACAAACTACCTTCATCATTGCCCAGTGTGAAATTCGGTTTTTCACCGGACTCCAGAAGGAATTTTATATTCCTAGCTTCCCATGGAATGTCAGATAGAAATCGGTCAATAGTTATTGGGCGGGCTTCGTCAGGCTGGAAATAAAGACGGGACGTAACCCCCAAATCCCCTGTAAAATATCCAGAGGTCTTTAGCCCCTCCACATATCCACCGGGAATATTGCCGTCAAAATCCAGTTGACCCGATAATATGAGACGACGCCGGTTTTGTGGCCCGCCAAAATTCACCTTGGCAGATGTTGGCGCTAATCGAACTGGACGAGCTTCGCCCGTTTGGGCCACCCAAACTTTGGGTAGGGTAATCTGACCCTCGAATGATTTTGTGCCTTTTATATTACGCCCATTAGTTGAAACCAATTCGAGCCGAGAGCCGTTGAAATACATCGGATAAGGTCCATCCAAACTGGCATTTATCAATAGTCGCATTGACTGCTCAGGGCGATTAAACAGAAGTACCGGACCATCAAGGTTTGGCTGCAATACCGCGCTTTGAGAGGATGTCCGCCAATTTAAAGGACCATGCAGAGATATAGTCATAGACTGGGGCGCTTTGTGAATTCGCCCTTTGCCATCAATGGTTGCCCTATCAAACAATCTGCCAATAGAGCGGGTTAGAGGCTCAGCAAAATCCTCTGTCACCGGAGTTCGCGATAGGCTTTTGTACAGTGAGAGCGTTTCAGCAATCTCACGTTTGTCTTCTTTGCGTGTGATTGAAAACGCGTCGACCGATGTTTCCCATTCACCATCGGCTAGGAGAATATTTCCGTCACCTCGGGTCATGCCGATAGCACCGTCCCAATTAAGCGTCGTATTCTCTATCTCAACAGCAGCTCCTTCGAAAAAACCCAACTTGGTGGATAGCGGACCTTCCAGATAAAAAGCATCTTCTTCCAATCGATAAGCCCCCTCTCCGCTCAGGCTCAATACCTCCCCGCGCATTTTTTTATAAGTCCACTTCGGTACAGAAAGTTCAAAGACCGCGTGGTTGCGGCCCTGTGTGTAGTCGACCTGGACTTTACCCAAAACGTCAAAACTTACATCCCCGTATTTTATGTTGGCAGGCATGATTTCGATACCTGCATTGAAAGTGTCAGTACTCTGCATCGTCCCGTTTACGACTGAGGTCACAGTCCCAAAGGGACTGATTAAGTCCATTTGACTATTTGTTATCACAATACCTTTTGGTGGAAATATGAAACCCTCCCCATCTCCTGTTCTTCCACTAGTTTCAAATGGCAGAGACAACTGGCCATTTTCATCAATGGAGACGCTGGCGTTGATACCGTCGGCGGTGATTTTTTTGAACCGTCCCTCCAAAGCATCGCGCCAAGCATAGTCAATATTCAGAGTTTTCGCTGTAAGGATCCTAACGTTATCTCTAGACAGAACTACATTCTTTAGCTGAGCTTGTTTGTCCTCGAGCTGGGTAACGGTCAGCTCTATCTCGTATCCCAATTCGGCGAGACGATTTTTGATCTGATCTTCGACAAGAGCCTGTCGGTTTGCCCAAACATACCAGGCAATGAGAGTCAAAAGGGTCAGAAATATCAGGACAAGCCATAGAAAAATCCACCATCGAGACCGGCGTCTGACCGGTTCGGCAGGCTGATTATGGATCCCGCGTTTCGACATTTTAATTTGCGCCTTTGGACCTTTTCTGGCTATAGGCTCTCGGGGCCTTTAAAAATTGATAAGACATTAACCTTAGCTAAGGCATTTAGGGGATATCTGGAAATGAATTTCTTGGAAGATTTCAGTCAATATGCAGGCTCGCAAAAACATCAAGTTTCCCTTTTTGTCTCGCTATGTGATCAACCCCCTGCAGATCCGTCTTAAGGCCTATTTCGAAATGGATAATACAAGAATTTACAGAGACAAACGATATCGCTTTTTTGGCGGTTGCGTAGCGGCGGCCCTGGTTCTGGCCTGGATACTACCGGATAGTGAAAATGCCGAAGCATTGGACGAACCGGTTGTTGCAGAAATCGCCGAACCGCTTTTTGATTTGAGCCGGGATGACCTCTATTTAGTTAAGCATCCGATAACAAGCAAAGCGAAAACTTTGAAGTTGGAATATGGTGACTCTCTGGGACCACTCCTGCAAGAAAACGGCTTTGAACCTTCGGAAGCCTACGCCATCACTCAGAGCTTCTCATCTGTTTACGATCCTCGATATCTCAGAGTCGGTCAAAGTTTCAATCTATATTATGAAGGCGATGACTTTGCCCATCTGACCTATAAACCGAGCCTGGAAAAAACAGTTTACGTTACCCGTCAAACTGATGGCAGTTTCACATCTCGGGACATCGAAGCTGAATTTAAGATGGAGACAGTCTCTTTAAAGGCAACCATTGAAAACTCAATATATATGGATGCAGTCGAATTGGGCGCGCCTGATAAAGTGATCATTCAATTTGCTAACATTTACGAATACTCGGTCGATTTCCAACGCGACATTCAGCCTGGTGACGAGTTTGAAATGTTTTTCGAAGTCGCCCGTGACAACCACGGCAATATCGTAAAAGCTGGTGACCTACTTTACACGAGCTTCTCTCCTCGTGGAAAGAAAATGGATTATTATCTGTTCACAGACTCTCAAGATCGCGAAAACTTTTATGATGCTGATGGCAAAACTGCGAAACGGAAGTTAAGGGCTACGCCTATAAACGGCGCACGAATTTCCTCATCCTATGGCCATCGCCGCCACCCTATTCAAGGGTACCGCAAAATGCATTCCGGTGTAGACTTTGCTGCACCGACAGGAACACCCATTATGGCCGCGGGCAACGGCACCATTGAGGTGGCTGGACGCAATGGTGGTTACGGCAACTATATTCGTATTCGCCACACGGATGGCTACAAGACGGCATATGCCCACCTCTCAAAATTTCGTCGCGGTATTCGACCCGGAGTATATGTGACACAGGATCAAATCATCGGTTATGTTGGGTCGACTGGCATGTCGACAGGCCCGCACTTGCATTACGAAGTGCATTTGAACGGAAAAAAAATCAACCCTCGCCGCCTGTCACAACTATCTGGCAAGCCTTTGTCAGACGCCGAAATGCCCGCTTTTAACGAACGCCGAATAGAAATTGATGCCTTGCGTGCTGTTGCGCCTGTTCTTCAAAACGAAAACTATGTGGAAATTGAGGACAACAATGGTGCTTTAACAGATGGAACCCAGGGTCAATAGGTCCGAAAGTTCAACCCCATAAAATTAATTTGCGCATGGTTTTGAAATATGCCTCTGATACGGCATAATCTGTCGTATCGTCGACAGCTTGTTGAGTGAGTTCCATAAGGCGTACCAAATCGGCTTGAGAAAATTCCAACTCCGAGCATGTAAACTGATATTTGTTCTTTTCCATCATCCACGCCTCGAGCTTCGGTTCCTCCCCGAGATTGCCCAGAAGTGGATTTATAAGCTGGAATGTGCCTGACTGGGAGAATTCCTTTTTGAGGTCTTTATGAGCCCGTTTAATTTGTCGGGCTATGTCCATATTTGTGGCCGCATCCTCGGCGTATTTCACCCCATATCGACCTAAGACCATGCCAATTGCAGGCAAGGCTGCCTTTGCTGCAACAGCAGCGCCCGCCAGAGGATTGACTAGAGCAACCAGTCCACCGACCAATAATAACCCTTTGAATGCCGTCTCATCCACTTTGTCGATTTCATCCAGCAGCGCACTGATATTGGCGCTCAAATAACCAGGTTCACGGGGTTTATTTTTAATATCTTCGCTGGCGGCTTCCAGGACGACCGCTTCCAATTGCGGCAAGGCGTGTTCCGACGGCAAATGCAGGATACGACGTTTTGGAAAATTGTTTACTGGCGGCACCCCGTCCGGCAAACATCGCATCACATAAAGCGAGTAGTTGTCTTCTTCGCCCAAATCCGGCACTAGAAAATAATGCCGCTCATCATATTTGGTGTGGTCATAAGATTTGGAATTTGCCGTATTACCAAAAAATGGAATTCCGCCAATTGTTGAACGTACGAGACCGTAGCCACCTGTGGCAACGCCTGCGACTTTTGAAATCAAAGCTTCGCCTAATCCTAATGCCGGGCTGATACCAGGAACTTGGAATCCCGAACCCGGCATTTTCGGCTTAAGAAGCTTGGGCCGAGGAAGCTTTGATTTGGGTAGTCTTATTTTGGAGAATAGTTTTTTCAATTGTTGTGCCTCTTAGTCTACCTAATCAAGCCCGCCTCAAATTCAAGATTGTATCTGTCACCAAAAATGCCTAAATAAATGAAAGACACTGGGAGACCCTCATGAAAAACTTGCTCAATTTCTTTTTCTCATTTGACAAATTGATGAAACACAAGCTTGTGCCCATGTTTTTCTGGGCGGCGCTAATATATGGTGGCATCCGGTTTATTCGCGAAATTCTCGAATGGACGTTCCTGACTGAATGGCTCGCCAGTCTAACTTATATTTTCCAAATCACCGCATTAGCAGTCATGGGTTTCGTAGGTCTGAGACTGATTTGTGAACTGGCCATAGCAATTTTTCGGATCAATGACAGTCTGTCGCCGGATGGCGGTGCGTCGGACCTGGCAGATATTGACCCACTGGAAGAAACCCGCCGGGCAGCTGAAGAAGCGGCTAGGATGGCTCGCGACGTAACCGGGAAAGCCGTCGATAAAACCAAAGAAGTCGCCTCCAACCTCAAAGAGACGGCCGAAAAGAAGTTTGATAAAGCCGCTGACACAAGCGGTGATGCGGCAGATCAGGTTTTTGAAAAACCCAAAGTTGAGCCAAAGCCTGAACCCAAACCTAAAACAACAACAAAGAAAACATCAACGACCAAGAAATCAACCGGTTCTAAAACCAAAAAAGACTGATTTCATGATATTTCGCTTTAAATCAGTATTAGCCAGTCTCTTCATGGCTCTTACGGGGCTCGCAGTTGCCAATGCGGATGATATCAACATTCAAGAAAACAAACCTCCGGCCGAGTATGAAAGAACCTATGATAATATACCAGCCGACTGGGAGGAGTTCTGGCTCGACGATGAAAGCATATATGGCTTCCTAGGCGAGCCTATCGATGTCATGCATATGACAAAACTTATTTACGGCAAAAGTGGAGACGGCGTGCAATTAGCCGGCGGCGCGTTTTTTACTGTTATTAGTCCGAAAATGATTCTTGTACAGGACGAAAGCACAGAAACCCTATTAGTAGAATTTCGATTTTGCAAAGAACTGGATCGGGCAAGATATATATTTCTACGAACTAAGCAGGTTGATATTAAATTCAGACGTAATAGTGGAATTACATTTATGACAGCCCAATCTCGGGGATTTATGGCCTGCCCTATTGAGGAAATTTACAAATGGCATGGTCCCACTTTTTACATTGAAGACATAAATAGACCCGAGCGAACCTATCGTGATATGTCGCAAATTCGCCGTGATAAGGGGACGAGAATTGGTCGCTTAGGGCACTAAGCTTTGCGTGTCGTCCACAAAGCCAAAGCAAACAGGATAAAATGTGCTGCATTCATAGCGATTGGGAAAAGATAAAGCCCAATCATTGTTCCGGCAAAATATAAGGCGAATATAGTCGTTAGTAAAACGGCTGGGCTAAAAATGGCCATCCATTTAGGAAAGCTTGTTTTACCGGTTAAAATCAACCAAATCCAGATTATCGAAAGCACCGGCAAAGCTGCCCGCAAGACATTGACAAAGGGTTCATTATGTTCGGAAAATTTTAACAAAAGCGGGCTGATATTTGCGCCGTCTGATATTGCGTGAACAGTTGTCCCAATAAAATAACGCTGTCCAATCCAAGCCGTGGCAATAATAAAAGCATAGGCCCCGATACAGAAAAATACTTTGGAAGCCAGCTTGTGCGCTGGCTCTAAATGTCTGGACAAAAACCAGTATCCGAAAAGATATAATGGAGCTGCAAGTACAGCCAAAAAATGCCCCCAGCTTAACCGCGTTTCACTGATATCATTGAAATATAAATATGCCGTAAGATCTTCGAGACCGCCCTCAGGGGAAAAGTGTAGCCAGAATTCAGCCAAACCAACGAGGAACGAGGCCAGCAAACCAAGCCAACCAGTCAAACGTAACGGGGTCATGGTTCAATGGTTTGGTTAATTTCCGGCGAGTCCACCATAACAACATCCCCACTGGAATAGTAAACTCTGATACTCATCACATCTTCCGAGAGCCCCAAACCAAATATCATATCTCTTCCCTGGTCTGAGCCCATACCCTGTGTTGTCAAAAATTGCTTGGTGAGTTTTGTGCCGTCGCCCAACAAGACCTGAACGCGGGCACCCAAAGATGTCGCGTTATTGGGCAATCGTATCTTCAGCCAATTATTTTGACCGCCTTCATTTATATAGGCCTGCGAAGGTCCGGCCAGATTTGCCCAGACGAGGTCAGGCCAACCGTCTCCATTGAAGTCGGAAACAATAGGTGCAATCCCGAATTTGTAATTCGTTGCGCCCGAAACCTTTTCGACAGGTTTGAAGCCGTCACCATAATTTTGAAAAATTTTACCGGGATATTTTGGCATCATATAGGTAATAGGTGACCGCGCATAATTTTGCGCCATCAATATATCCTCCCGGCCGTCCAGGTTCATATCAGAAAATATAGTACCCCAGGCAAAGCCAAAGCGGGCGACACCCGCATCAGTCGCCACATCGGAAAACCTCATATCTCCGTCATTATGAAACAACATGTGCGACCCATTAAAAACCTGTTCGTCCTTGAGGTTTCCGCGCAACATGAAATCTGGAAACGTATGCCCGACATTTGAAAAAAACAAATCCATCAATCCGTCATTGTCGTAATCTCCGACCGCTATTCCCATGGGGTAGGCGTATTTAGATGGATTCGCAGACCGGGTAAATTCCAAGGTCCCATTACCGCTATATGTTTCTACCTTGCCCGTGTCTTGCGCGATGACCAGGTCCGAGTTCTTGTCATTATTCAAATCAGCGAACAGGCCCACAAATGTATTATGCTGACGCCATACGCCGGCCTCTTTAGAAATATCTACCCATTCGAAACCACCGGAATGGGTATAAAGATGGCTGAAGCCGCCATAGTTTTCATCAAAATTTGTTTCACCTTCATTGCGTTCGACTTTGATATAGCCGGCCACATACATCTCAAGGAGACCGTCCTTGTTTGGGTCACCGAAACCAATATTTAATGGGGTCGTATTCGCCGAGATTTTTAAGTCGAGTTTTTGATTTCTAAATTTTCCGCCTATGTTTTCATGAAACCACACTCCGGATTCCCGAGCCACAAACAGGTCATTATCTCCGTCATAATCAATATCGATATATGCGGCGCCGTGTGAGGCATCACTTTTGCCCTTCTCCAACTTTATGGGTAAAAGCATAAATTCGCCATTTTTGAACTCAAAGAATTGGTCCGCCTGTTCATCACCACCGCCCAGGAAAAGCTCGTCCTGTCCGTCGCCGTTGATATCAATGGCGGCACTCGCTAGAAACGGCAAAGACCCTGCCAGATCTGCCTTATGCGTAAAGGGTAGTTCAATTTGTCGAAATCGCAAATCAGTTTCGCCTTGAGGCGTACGTTCGGTCTGCAGAAAACGAACGACCAATATTGCAATGAATAGAAAAAGGAGGATGACCAAAAACGCTCTGCGAAAAAATCTAGCCATGAAACCCTCCTTACGTCCATTCATGCACAGAGAGTTGAGATGTGTCCAGTCACGAAATATTGAGTTAGCCGGTCGTAAATATCAGTTTTTTGTTCTTCACATCCACTTTAACAGTTTTACCTTCAGAAAGCTCTCCAGTTAAAACCATTCGCGCCAACACATCCTGAACTTCCTTCTGAATAACACGCTTCAATGGCCGAGCCCCATAAGAAGGGTCATAGCCCAATTCCCCCAAAAGGGTTCTCGCTGTCTCCGAAATAATGATTGTCACTTGCCGGTCCTCAAGCCAACCTTGAAGTCGGGCAATCTGAATTTCGACAATTGCCCCCATATGTTCAGGCTTCAGGCGCTCGAATAAAATGGTCTCATCCAGTCTGTTGAGGAATTCAGGCCGGAAAAATGCAGCGACTTCTGCCATAACTCCTACCTTTGCGACGTTGACATTATCACCCTCAGATAAGTTCAGCAAATGCTGAGCTCCTATATTGGATGTCATGATTATCAAAGTATTTCGAAAATCCACGGTCCGTCCTTGCCCGTCAGTTAAACGGCCATCGTCAAGGACTTGTAAAAGCACATTGAATACATCTGGATGCGCTTTCTCAATCTCGTCAAACAGCACCACTTGATAGGGACGACGGCGTACCGACTCCGTCAGGGCACCACCTTCGTCATAACCTATATAGCCCGGAGGCGCACCTATCATACGTGAAACGGAATGCTTCTCCATATATTCACTCATATCAAGACGTATAATGGCCGTATCGTCATCAAACAAAAACTCGGCCAAGGCCTTGGTCAACTCGGTTTTGCCGACTCCTGTGGGGCCAAGAAACATAAACGACCCGATAGGACGCGCTGGATCTTTTAGCCCGACCCGAGCCCTTCGAACGGCATCTGAAACGGCGGAGACCGCCTCAGATTGACCGACGACCCGTTTAGATAAAACGTCTTCCATAGAAAGAAGTTTATCCCTTTCGCCCTCGAGCATTTTCTCAACGGGAACACCCGTCCACCGGGACACGACTGCGGCTATGGCCTCTGAGGTCACAGTCTCAGCGGCGAGCGCTCTTTGATCGTTTTCAGCGTCGTCCAGCAGTTTCATCTGGGCTTCTAGTGCTGGGATATCCTCATGTTGCAATTTCCCGGCCGTCTCGTAGTCCCCTCGACGAACGGCGTTTTGCAAGGTAAACCGAGCGTGTTCTAATTGCTCCTTGACCTCAGTGGCCGAAGCGAGCTTGGCTTTTTCAGCCTGCCAGGCCGCGGTCAGTTCGGCGCTTTGAGCCTCCAGTTCTGAAATTTCTGTCTGTCGGCGAGACAAACGGTCTTTGGAAGGATTGTCTTTCTCCTTTTTCAATGCCTCAGCCTCAATTTTCAACTGCACTAATCGGCGATCAATTTCATCCAAAGCCTCCGGCTTGCTATCGACCTGCATACGTAAACGGGAAGCAGCTTCATCCATCAAATCAATAGCTTTGTCAGGAAGAAAGCGGTCGGTGATATAACGATTGGACAGTTGGGCCGCGGTGACGATCGCGCTGTCAGAAATATTGATTCCGTGATGGACCTCATATTTTTCCTTGAGACCTCGAAGAATTGATACAGTATCTTCCACTGTCGGCTCTGTTACAAATACAGATAAAAACCGACGGGCGAGCGCTGCATCCTTCTCCAGATGTCTGCGGTATTCATCAAGTGTGGTCGCGCCCACACAATGCAGTTCAGCTCGCGCTAATGCAGGCTTCAAGAGATTTGCCGCATCCATAGCCCCATCGCCCTTACCGGCTCCGACAAGCGTATGGATTTCATCAATAAAAAGTATGATTTTACCATCAGCTTTTTCAACTTCCTTGAGCACGGCCTTAAGACGTTCCTCAAATTCACCGCGGTATTTTGCGCCTGCAATTAGCGCGCCCATATCCAGTGCTAGTAATCGTTTACCTGCGATGCTTTCAGGGACATCACCTGACACGATCCTGTTCGCCAAACCTTCTGCGATAGCCGTTTTGCCCACTCCTGGTTCACCGATTAAAAGCGGATTATTTTTAGAGCGGCGCGACAAAACCTGAATTGTGCGGCGAATCTCTTCATCACGGCCAATGACCGGGTCGAGCTTTCCGTCACGGGAAGCCTGGGTCAAATCCCGCGCATATTTGCTAAGCGCTTCATACTGGTCTTCGGCAACATCAGAGGAAACAGGTTCATCTTGCCGAACGGAACGGATAGCCTTGATTAGCCGGTCTTTATCTAAAGCGTTAATTGCTTTTTTCAGGCCAGCATCCGCGCCCAAAACAGTTACGAGTAACAAGCGTTCAACGGTGGCAAAGGCATCCCCAGCCTCCTTGGCCGACTTTTGCGCATTGGCAAGAATTTTTGTTGTATCTTTGGATAATGTGAGACCAGAACCACCCTCAACACGGGGAAGCTTCAAAAGTTCTTTTTCAACAGAGCTTTTCAAACTTGATGGATCAGCGCCTGCCATTGTTAAGAGTTTGGAAGGCAGACCCCCATCCTCTATCAGTAATCCATACATAAGGTGCAGTGGCACCAACTGCTGGTGATCCCGCGTAACGGCCTCAGTTTGCGCCGTTTGAATGACAGCGCGCCCGCGCTGTGTAAAAGCCTGTATGTCCATTTAATCCTCTTGGAACCATATGCATTCATCCCCAGAGGTAGGAAGTTTAATCAAGCTTTCAAGTCGGTTTATCCGAGCAGAGAAAGCTGCGCGGGTTCGCGACCCGACGAGGGCGTGATCGACTTGCTTTGTGCCTTCATAGCAGCCAATAAATTAAACTCTGCTCGTTCAACCACTTGGGTTCGCGGCGCACGCCAGTTCAGAACACGGGCTAAATCACTTCCGGGCGCAACATACCATTTACGAACACTGGCATCCCAGCGCGCACCCAGACGTTTAGCAAGATCTTTGTCCTTATAGTCCACATTCAAATATTGTTTAGCCATGTTACAGCTCCATTATTGGATGAGAACATAACAAGAACATTTAATCTGTTCAAGCCCTTTATTCATTCTGTTTTATGTTTTTAGAATTCAAAGTGTTTAATGAAATTCTTTATAAATTTTTTGCTCTTGTCTCGCGTTCGTTTGGAGCGAAGAGGATAGTGCTGATCGTCGTTATTCCTGTGAAATTTATATTATTTGTCTACCGGCGGTTATTACAAAACAAGGACCGATTGAAGAAAGTTGGCTTGCTTATAGATTGTCCTGAAAGGTCGTTCCGCCCGCTATAAGTCTTATAACTTACCTCATACCTTTAATTTCGACTTTGTTTATTCTTAATCTTCCGGCTAGTTATTTAAGCAAACACAAAGAAAATCCTCCCATGACTCTCAGACTATTTAATCTTACAATGGTCTCATATCATTATTGACCCAAACTCTGGCAACGCACATGACAAATTTGTTTGACCCCATCTCCTATAAGCTCTGGTTCAAGGATAAGTCCGCATTTGCAAATGCCATCGGAGAAAGCTTCCGTGAAACAGGCTTTGCCGTTATTTCTGATCACATCATCGTTCAAGACATAATCGATGATGTTGGAGCAGCGACAAAATCATTCTTTGAGCGGTCAGAAATAACCAAAAAAAGATACCATGACCCGAAGGGCGGCGGACAACGGGGTTACACGCCTTTTGGGACAGAAAGCGCGAAGGGTGAGACCGCCATTGATCTCAAGGAATTTTGGCACACAGGCCGACGGTTTTCAGATCCAAATGACTATAATTATATTATGTTGAAGACCCCGTCCGTGTCAGAAGTGCCAGGTTTTGACCGGGCGTCCCACGGATTGTTCACGGCTATGGACGAGTTTGGACGAGATATATTAGCGGGCATTGCGCTTTTCCTGGGACTTGAAGAAGGCTGGTTTGAAGATAAGGTCGATCGTGGGAATTCCATTTTACGTCTGATCCATTACCCTGCCCAGAACAAGCCCTTCCCGACAGGCTCTGTCCGTGCCGCCGCTCATGAAGACATCAATGTCATAACATTGTTATTAGGCGCTGAAGAGGCCGGACTACAAGTTCAACATAAATCCGGAAAATGGCTGGATATCAATCCGCCTGCTGGCACGCTAGTAGTCAATTGCGGGGATATGCTTCAAAGATACACGGCAGGCTATCTCCCGTCGACCAGTCATCGTGTGTTAAATCCGACGCCCGAACGCGCGCACCTGCCACGCTATTCCATGCCCTATTTTTTACATTTCAATCCCGAGTTTCTAATCGAAGCCCTACCTGGTTGTATTGAGAAGGGCGGAAAGGCAGAAGCGCCTATTACGGCCATTGACTATCTGATGGAACGATTGAGGGAAATCGGTCTGGTGAAGGGTTAACCTATCATTCCGCTCATACTCAGCATGATACCCGCTACAGCAGCGTTGAGTAGATTTGCGAGTGAGGCAGCGAGTACCGCTTTGACACCCATTTCGGCTATATCACCCATTTTCTCAGGAACGAGGGACCCTAACCCGCCCAACAAAATGCCAATGGAGCTCAAATTGGCAAAACCACAGAGTGAGAAAATCAATACGGCATACGTATACTCTGAAAAGGGCTGTTCTCCCGCCATTGCTGCTTTCAGATTCAGATAGGCAACAAATTCGTTTGTTGAGATTTTTTCCCCAAAAAATCCGCCGGCGCGAACGGCCTCTTCCCACGGCACATTCATCAAATACATGATGGGCGCAAAGAAATAACCCAATAACATTTGGAGCGTCAACCCTTCAATTCCGACAAGGCTTCCCAACGCCCCTAAGATACCGTTTAGAAGCGCTACCAGTGCTACAAAGACCATGACCATGGCGCCGACGTTAACGGCAAGCATTAAACCGTTTTGAGTACCAACAGCTGCCGCTAGAATGACATTCCTATGCTTAGACTCATGGTTCGTACTTTCAAAGACTTGCTTGGCCTCCGCAGCCGTCGGCTTAGGATCCGGCATCATGATTTTTGCCATCATAAGAGCAGCAGGCGCCGTCATAAAACAGGCCGCGATCAAATATTCCGGACTGATCCCCATGCCAATATACCCAAAGAGTACTGAGCCAGCGATAGACGCGAGTCCGGACACCATCAATGTGAATAATTCAAACTTTGTCACAGTTGGCAGATATGGCTTAAGCGATAAAGGCGCTTCCGTTTGGCCAACGAAAACATTCGCGACGGCATTCAAGCTTTCGATAGGTCTGGTGCCCGTAATAAATTGCAGAGCCCGACCGCCAAGTTTGACGATAAATTGCATAATACCGATATGGTAAAGCACCTCCATGAGCGCGCCAAAAAAAACGATAACCGGGAGAACGAGAACCAAAAAGCTGAAAGCAGGTTGTGTGGGCACCAAACTGCCGAACAGAAATGTGATACCTTCATTCGCATAGTTTAAAACATTTTGGGCACCGCGGGCCATCCCTTCCAATGCGACTTTTCCAACGGGCACCAATTCCTGTGTGACCTCAGGAACCATGGTTTTGACCATCTCTCCCGCTTCATTTTCGACCATAGCCTCAACAAGGATATCTGGATTTTCGACATCAACTTCCACCTTGAATGTATAAGGACCATCATAAAGCACAAACCAGGCAATCAAAATCTGCAGAATAAAAGCCGGAATTATTGCTCTTGGCCTTACTTTGAGTTTTGTTTCCATGGCCTCCTCAGAACGCGCTCTGGCGGCCACCAGCTTTTCTTTAACTTTAGCACCATCTGGCAGCAAAATTTTGCTGATAGTCCCCAAGACAGGAACATCGTTTAGAGCGGCTCTGACTGAACCTAAGGACGCCATGACGATATAATATATATTTACAAGCGGACGTCTGATCCAAACAGCTCTGTAGTCGCTAGAAAATAGAAAGGCCAACAATAGAATTGCTGCAACACCTAAAAGACCAAACAATGGATGGTTCACCTATTTTCCCCGCAAGAATTTCTGCCTTTTCTACCGGATTCTATGGCTCTGTCCATTGCTGAATAAGCGCCTGCACTAATTCATCGCCGCAGGACAAATATTCATCCTGAGAAAGTACTATTTTTGCATGTTGGGCAGATGGATCCACCCATTTTTTCTGGCTGGGATCCACATTCTCGTAAAATTGCTCGAAGACACTTTGTTCGGTCCTCCCGCGCTCTACAACGTCACGACGGAAACGACGTTCAAGCCTAAGCTCGCGAGGACATTGTATAAACAGACTATGGTCCAAAGTCGCAACTATTTCCGGCACAGCGAGTATAAGTATACCCTCAAGAATAATCACAGGTCTCGGATCGATTGTCCCCGTTTCTTGTCGTCTGTAATGTCGCGCAAAATCATAGGTCGGGATTTGAACGGTCTTTGCCTTCTTCAAAGCAAATAAATGGTCAACCAGTAACGACCAATCAAGAGATGACGGATTGTCAAAATCCGGTAGGCCTCCGTCAGGGCACAGGATACGTACATCAGTATAGTAATTATCTTGTGAAATAATGGCACAGCGATCGGGCCCCATTGCCGAATAAATTTTGTGGGCCAGTGTGGTTTTGCCGGAGCCCGAGCCTCCGGCGATTCCGATTATTTTGGGCCTGATAGTCACAGCTCCCTTTGATTACTCTGAGCGGATTTTGTCTACTATTTTCTGAACCGCAGCCGCATGACCTTCTGCCAATTTTCCGTTTGCAAATACATCTAATGGCCAGTCGGGTTCAATTCCGCGATCCTCCCAAAACGTGCCTTCATAGTCGAGATAAATCTCGTTGGATATGCCAAGTTCCCAGCCATTGGGCAGAGTTTTGGCCAAAATATCTGACAGAGCGCCACGCGTCGGCTCGCCAACAGTGGTAACATTTGGTAGCGGATCCAGACTCATGACAAAAATTTCGCCGGCGCTGACGGACATGTCTGAATTTAACACATAAACCGGACCAGTGAACCGCGAGCCATCGGATGGTTCCAGATATAGTTGCGTTTTATATGGTGCTTCGGCTTCCGCTGGGCGCTTGCTATATATCTTAGTTTTCTGGTCGGCAAAATGGCTCGCCATCTGACGACTTATAAAATCATACCCACCGTGATTAACGGAATTATCGATGATAACGGCTTTGACATCTTTCTTATTGTACAAGTCAACGGCCTTATTCATGATTTCATCCAAGATCCCGATGTCTTCGATTGGACCGCCATCTTCGGAGTAAAGGCCCATCGTTATGGCTGCAAAATAGCCGATATCTTCATCTACAAGCCCATATTGAATACGATTATTAGCAACCAACTCTCCTTTTCCGCCTAAAATTCTATCGGCAATATTTTCGTGCCAAATAGATCCCCGAAATGAATGACGATAGGCAGAAGCCTCTTCGCCAACATCCGTAGCCATCTGATTGACCTGACTATAGGCATTCCCGGGATCCGGATTGAAGGTCTTATCCTCGCCGTCAATTTCCGCAGATAGCCCCAAATGAGAGTCTTCCAGATCCCGCATCATATAGGCCATGAGATCAAAAAGTTCAGTCTCACTCATTTCCTCTGAGACTTTTTCTCGAGCCGCTACGACCTCTGCATCCCAGTTAACGCCATGCAGATCAAAAAAAGCGTAGTGATTGCTCATATAGCTTACAAAAACCTCAAAATTGTCGATAGGCGATTTTGAATAGTTTTCCATACAATGGCTGGGTAAATCGCCCAATCGCGTAAATTCATAAGTATGTTGTTCAACACTAATTCCGACGCGAAGCGTCTTTTTGTCATCGGAAAGATGATAACTGTCGATATAATCGGTAAAGCTTTCACTGTCTTCTCCGGTCGGATAACAGAATTCCGGTGTATGCTGCCATAGCTCGAGCCCGTCCTCATCGACCTTGACCAATTCTCCATATCCGTTTGATAGCCAAAAACCCGCCATTTCTGGCGTTATGTCTTCGAGACTTTTCATTTCAGATATTTTCATCGACTCGCGAATAGACAGCTCCCCGGCATCAAAGGAGGCTGAAACCGCACACCCCGCCAGGAACAAACCTGTACTGAAAAGCAAATGTGAAAAGCGCATATTATTTCCTTTGTTAGTTCTTGAATTTTATAGCTAAAAACCACATAACAATCTCGCTTTATTTCGGCGTTGATTTGCCGTTTTTTTGCATATATAAGCAATATATGCAAAATATTGGCGCTAACAAATTAAAAGCTATAGACGATTTCGATCGATCAATTCTGCGGATTATTCAGACCGATAACGACCAAACCCATCAGCAGATTGGCGACACTATCGGCTTATCTGGCTCCGCTGTAAGACGGCGTATTAAACGAATGAAAGAGGATGGAATCATCCATAAGCAGGTGGCTTTGTTAAACCCCGATATGACTGGTGTAACACTCGTAGCCTTTATAACTTTTGCCGATGACACTATAGAAGCCTATCAAAATTTTGCAGAACAATCCCGGGAGGCACCTGAGGTCTTACAATGCTACCATATCGCCGGTGAAACAGATTTTATGCTCGTTTGCCATGTCCCGTCACTACAATATTATGAAAACTGGTCCATGAGCACTTTCATGACCAATCCGGCTATTAGGCGTTATGACACCAAAATAATTTATTCTTGCAAAAAATTCGAAACGGCGATCCCTGTTTAGGCCTGCATAGCCTGCAGAGCAACAACATCATCAAACCTCAGAGCACCTATCACATTGTGTTTTTCGTCCAATAGCTCGATGACATTCGGATCTCCGTGCCCCCTTACACTATATAAAACGATAGCGCCGTCCGGCCCGCCGCCTTCTGTGTGCACATCATCCCGGATGCCCACATAATAATGTCCAACTGTGCGTCGATCACGCACAGACCCGTCTTCCTCATATATAATCAGCTCTCCTTCGAGAATGAGCATATTGGTTTGTGAAACATGACGATGCAGTGAAACCGCGTCATTAACCGGAAATCTAAAAACCGCATCAATGATCTGTCGTTCTAGATCCACATCAAAGACATAAACTTCCAGACCATCTACGCCCGGAAATGGTTGAAAAGGAATAACAGAAAAATCATGGTCCATGGCTTGCCTCGTCTCAACCATGGTATAAGCTAAAATCATGGTTTTGGAACGAGAAAACTCTTCAAATGGCGTTTGCCGATTAACGCTCAATGATGTTGCTCGTCGTAATGCCTTGTCTGAGGCCATGATGACGGCAATGTCACTAGCCCTCTCAGACACAGCAGCTGCACCTGAAATCAAAGTGATTATCATTGCCGCCAATGGTCCAGTCTTCAGTGCGGGTCACGATCTCAAAGAAATAACCGCTGCCCGTCAAAACGTGGATAAGGGACGTATTTACTTCGAAAAGCTTATGCAAAGCTGTGCGATGCTTATGCAGTCTATCGTCCACCATCCCAAACCCGTCATTGCTGAAATTGACGGCGTAGCGACCGCCGCAGGCTGTCAGCTCGTCGCTAGCTGTGATCTCGCCTATGCATCAGAAAACTCACGATTTGCCACGCCCGGCGTCAATATCGGCTTGTTTTGCTCTACGCCAATGGTAGCATTATCCCGCAATGTTTCGCGCAAGCATGCTATGGAGATGTTGCTCTCCGGCGACATGATCCCCGCAACTCACGCCGAAAACATCGGTCTTATCAACCGTGTAGTATCTGCCGATATTCTTTCCAGTAATGTCAATGAAATCGCTGCACGCATAGCTTCAAAAGCTGGGACCACGCTTAAAGTCGGCAAGCGTGCATTTTACGAACAAGCCCAAATGACACTAACGGACGCTTATGCCCATACTTCCAAAGTTATGGTGGAGAACATGTTGGCGCGCGACGCTGAGGAAGGTATTAGCGCCTTTCTTGAAAAACGAAGCCCCGAGTGGAAAAGCTAGCGATTTAGCAGAGCGTCCAACAATCTGCCCCGCGATGGATCAATTGCAACATATACGGTTTCACCCGGTTTAGATGACGCAGCCCCCCGTAATAGTTTAAACGGCTCGCCTTTGGTCCGATTCTTGGGTTGATAAAGTTCGTGGAGGCCCTCATCATAAAGCAGATATTGCCCGTCAGGCGTAAAGACGATGTAAGACCCTATGCGGATAACCTCTTTTTCTTCAAGGTTATCTCTTACACGAACGTTTGCCGTAAATCGCGACACCTCCCTTTGCGCCCGGTGCTCTGTCTTAAAGGCTACAAACATGGCCTCGAAGTTATCAACAGGGGTTCGGTCATCGGCCCGTTGCATATTTTGGTATACTTCAAGGCCCTGAGGATATTGCGCATAGACAACAGAACGGCGAGCGCGCGCGACGGATTGCTCCGCCCTAATTCGGGTCAATCCATAAACATCGACTAATTCTGTTAAGCGGGATATCCGCTCTTCATATAGTTCATCGATCATATCTTTGTTTGCGATAATCCGGGCTTTATCTGCGTCTGCTCGCGCCTGTAATGCGTCAAAGTTCAACCGAAGCGCTGCGAGTTTCTTGGCCCATTCATCGCGCTCTTGCCGAAACCGACGCTCGCGGTCAGCGATCTCGGCCATAGTTTTTTTATGATAACTAGTTGTGCTAGATTCGGGAATTATTTGAGATAGTGTTTGGGCTTTCGCCGTCCCGGCGCAAAGGAAAACAAATCCAAAAATGAAACTTCTGACTATCATTCGCAACTCCACTCAACGTCTTGGTTTTGTCTTGATGAAATAGCCCCCTGTCGGATCCACGGGCGCAAAAACTATATCGCCCGGTTTGGCTCTCGACGTGTTGGAAATGGCTTTGAACTCGCTGGCGACAGGTATACGGCGGGAAACCGCCAGTGGCACTAACGCCTCCGAGTCATAACGGACAAATTTGCCTTTGGTCGTAAATAGCATAAATGGGCCGATCCGGATGATGTCGCGCGAAACCGAATTATAGAAGTTTCCGTGCCATACGCCCGCTTCAAACCGCGAGACTTCTCTTTGCGCCTGAATTTCACCAAGCAATATAGCAATAATTTCCTCTAGGTCCTCGGACCTTGGCAGGGGATCGGCCAATCTCATTCGCTCAAACACATCCGCTCGGTTGGGGTATTCCGAAGAAATCATCGACTCTCGAAAATGACCTGCCCAATCTGAAAGGCGCGCCTCATTCAGTCCAATTGACGTCAAAAAACCCAGAACCTCGGCTTGGTGTTCTGCTTCCAAGTCATCAATACGGTTTGCGTTGAAATCGAACTTGCGTTGAACAGCGTCCCGTCTGGCGGTGAGCTCATCAACTTCTCTTTGTCCCATAACCATCGCGCGTGCTCGACTTAATGGTTCTGAAGAAAATCGTTCAAGCTTTTCCTCATTTTCGCGTTGGGTTTCGGCGGCTTGCGTCCGGATATCATTTAAGAATTCTCGGATGGGAGTTTGCCCTGCCGCTGGCGTTACCCACAGCAGTGAAAACCCACATATCAAGCCGCGAAATCTCACTCGCCCGCTTCAGCCTCATTTTTATCAAGCGCCGCTTTATATAATGAATTTTTCGGCACAGCGAAAAGACGCTGCACCATGGGCTCAAAAAACTCTAACGGTTCACTTTCATAATCCGGGTCGAAGGCCATTTGATCATAGAGATGACAGAATTGCGCCGTATATTCATACCAAGGATGGTCTTTAAAATTATCCCGTAGATTTTTGTCGAGCCCAATATAATCAAAGAAGTAATAGCCTTGAAACACACCATGATGGGTCACCATCCAGTGGTTTTTCTCTGAAACAAAGGGCTTTAAAATAGCCGCTGCCACATCCGGGTGATTGTAACTGCCAAGCGTATCGCCAATATCATGCAAAAGCGCACAGACCACATATTCTTCATCGCGGCCATCACGATAGGCCCGCGTTGCGGTCTGGAGAGAATGCTGCAAGCGATCCACGGGAAAGCCGCCAAAATCGCCGTCCAACAGACGCAAATGACCCAGCACACGATCGGCAAGGCCTTTGTTAAATTTCATGGCGTGGGTGACAATATGGGTCCAATCTTCTTTGGTCCCATCAATCATAGCTTTGAACTTAGCCCTTGATTTTTCTGGGTCTTCTGTTGGCGCTTCCGGCTCTTTGACATCGGACATAGACTTCTCCCTTTGCGAGGAGTTTAACGAAAATATTAACTCAGGTCAAAAACCATGGTTTTAGTTCATCTCCTGAGCAATCACATCAGCTACGGCCGGGCGTAGCAAAAGTCGATCTCGATAGGCGATAAGACTGTCAAAAGCCCTCAAATCAGCCCCTGCTCGCGGCGCAAGATTCAAGGCCCAAACAAAATAAGCGTCGGCCACGCTGAAATGATCACCAACTGTAAAATCACGATTTCCCAAATAAGTATTTAAATGCGCTAGCCGGTTTTGTGCCAAGCGACGAAATTCATCTTTTACTGGGTCTGTTGCCTCATCATAAAAGACAACTCGGAACAAACCTTTGTGAATTTCGGTGGCGATAAAGCTGACCCACCGAAGAATCTGAAAATAATCAGGATCATCTGGAGCTCGATGGAAACCAGCTTTCTGCGAACGCGACTGTACCCACATGAGTATGGCTGTATTTTCTGTCAAAACAGAGCCGTCTTTGAATTTCAAAGTTGAGACCTGTCCCAGCGGATTGATAGCCCTGTAATTGCGTCCATCATCCAGGGTTTTCATAGACAAGTTGACCTGTTCAATATTGAGCGCGACGTCGCCTTCCCGGGCTGCAATCAAAACCGCCTGCGAACAAGTATCAGGGGTATGATAGAGTATCGGCGTGCCCGCCATCACAGGGAAGCCTTCATATACCAGTCCGCGAATTGTGTGCAGAATTGCTCCGGCGGGGCAAACGGTCCTGGTTTGTAATATCTTGACCGCGCGCCCTCCGTCATGGATTGGCAGAGTCCCACATCCTCTGCATTGGTTACCAGCCAGACTTCTTTCATATGTTCGGCCGTGTAATCGACATCTTCCACGGCGTCTTCATGGACGATCCAGCTCGTATAAAACGCGCATTTATTCTCAGAGAGTGGCAGGATCCAATTGGCAATAATATGATCAGAAACAAAATGGACCCAGGCATTGGGATTGAGCCAAAATGACAATGTGCCCTCATCAGCTTCACCGTCGACAAATGGCCCGATCAGTTTCTGACTGGCCAACTCACCATCAAAAGTCTGGGATTTAAACCCCTCTCCCATAGGATAGCGGGAAATCCGTATATTTTCGCTGGTGTTAAACGCCTGCTCTTGCCAAGCTAGGCCTTTGTCTTCCCAACGGGCCTGCGCGGCCTTTAACCTCGCTTTATAGTCAGGCGTGTGTTCTCCGTTAAAACTCGACGGGTCAAACAGTGATAACAGACGTTTATGGTTTTGCGCGCAATGGCAGCACTCCCGATTATTGAGCATGGCCATCAGCCAGCTGGCATCCAGAATTTCCCGGTGATGATAGGCTTGCTTGTAACCATGCCCCGCCTTGGCGAACGGATCCATATAGGGGGCAATCGTCTCGACGATCAAATCCATTTCATTTTCGGGCGCTGCATCTCCGAGACAGGCAAAGAGCATCAATCCCGCCTCGCGTAGAGGAATTTCTGTCAAGCCGAACTCGTCACATTCCCTCGACCCGACAAAACCCTCCGGCATAAAGCTGGCGTGGACGACCTGACCACTATTGGGATCAAATGCCCACTGATGGTTTGGACAGACAATCCGGGCCGCACAGCGTCCTGCCTCACCTTTGACCAGGCGGGCGCTCTGATGGGCGCAGCGGTTAACATAACAGCGAATGACGCCGTCATTGCCATGAATCAGGAAATATTCCTCATCAAACAGCTGGAATTTCAGATAGTCACGCTTATTAGGGACATCGCCGCGCATGCCGGCAAAAAACCATTTGCGTGCAAACAGACGCTCCATGCGTTGCCGATCCCAAATCACTTCAGCCGGAAAGCCATATCCACTGCGATAAGTCATATTTTGCCTTTACGACAAAATTCCAAATGGCAAAGTCAAAAATACTTGATACTATATTTTATGCCGTTCTTTGAGCACCTCAATCACATCAACCAAATCGATATCCCGCGCTCGTAACACGACCATCAAATGATAGAGTAGATCGGCGGCCTCGCCTTTGAGAGCGTCGTCATCTTCATCGACGGCAGCGAGGGCCGTTTCGACACCTTCCTCGCCCACCTTTTGAGCGGCTTTCCGCAAAGGCCCTTGTAAAAGACTGGCCGTGTAAGAACTCTCAGGATCAGCGGCTTTACGGTTTTTGATAAGATTATCGAGATAGGACAGAAATGCGAGGTCTGAGCTGGCCTCATTGCCAAAACAACTTTGCGTTCCCAGGTGACAGGTTGGACCTTTAGGACGGGCTAACACAAGTAAAGTGTCCGCGTCACAATCCATTATCATCTCAACAAGTTCAAGATAATTTTCCGACGTTTCACCCTTGGTCCAAAGACGCTTTTTGCTCCGAGATAAAAAGGTGACCTTACCGAGCTCTAATGTCTTCTCTGCTGCCGCTTTATTCATATAGCCAAGCATTAGCACTGTTCCAGAGGTCGCGTCTTGGATGATGGCTGGAACGAGACCTCCGCCTTTTTCAAAATCAATTTTGTCTAAATCGACGCTCATAGTCTAATCTCTATGCCGCTTTCCTTTAGGCTTTTCTTTAAGTCCGGGATTGCAATAACGGATTTATGGAAAACGCTCGCGGCCAGCGCGCCGTCTACATTGGCTTGTTTGAACACGTCTTTGAAGTGTTCCACCGCCCCAGCGCCCCCGGATGCAATTAAGGGAACCGGACAGTCTTTGCGCAGCGCTGCAAGTTGGGGAATGTCATAACCTTTGCGTACGCCGTCCTGGTTCATACAGTTGAGCACAATTTCGCCGACACCGCGATCGATGACTTCTTTGGCCCAGTCCAGCATCTCTCGGCCGGTTTCGCGCATTTTGTCCGGATCGCCTGTATGAGACTTGACGCGGTAGACTTCGCCATCAAAAAAACTATCAATCCCGGAAACAATACATTGTGTCCCGAAGGCAGCAACCAACTCGTCTATAAGCTCAGGACGCGCCAGTGCCGGTGAGTTAACTGAAATTTTATCCGCACCAGCCGAGAGCCGCGCACCCGCCGCCTCTACACTATCAATGCCACCCGCCACACAAAAGGGAATATCAATTTCGCTGGATATCAAACTAATCCATTCGGGGCTAACAGTGCGGTCATCGACAGAAGCGGTAATATCATAGAAGACCAGCTCGTCCGCACCCTCATCCCGGTAGCGCATAGCCAGTTCTAGAATATCGCCGACGTCCTCGTGATTGCGAAATTGCACGCCCTTGACCACACGGCCATCACGTACATCAAGGCAGGGTATAATTCGACGTGCTAGCACGAAATAGCCTCTTCAAGGGTGAAGTTGTTTTCGTAAAGCGCCTTGCCGATAATAATGCCGTGCGGTTTGAGCTTTTTCAGTGCTTTGACATGGGTAAGAGTACCAACCCCGCCCGAGGTAATAAGGTTCAATGTCGGATATTCCTGCCGGATCATTTTATAGAGGTCTTCATTGGATCCTTTTTGTACGCCGTCCTTATCAATATCGGTGACCAGCATGGTTTCCAGACCAGACGGGCCATATTCATTCATGAGCTGCCAGAGGCTTTTCTCACCGGTTTCCTTCCAGCCATGCGATGTTGGATAGGGCACACCCTGTGCGTCCATTTTAACATCCAAAGCCAGTACGATTTTGTCAGGTCCAAGATCGGAAATCCACCGCCGAACCAGAACTGGTTCTTTGAGAGCCAGAGATCCGATAACGACACGCTCTATACCACCCGCTAACAAACGCTCTACTTGTGAGCGTTCACGAATGCCGCCGCCGGTTTGAACCCGCAGTCCGCTTTCCTGTGCAATACTAATGATAAGGTCTGACTGTTCAGCCTTGGCATTTTTTGCACCATCCAGATCGACCACATGGAGCCATTCGGCACCAGCCGCTTTAAATCCTTTAGCCACATCGATCGGATCAGTATCATAATCCGTCCGCTGATTAAAATCACCCTTGAACAGTCGCACACAGCCACCTTCCATGAGATCGATTGCCGGAAAGATTGCAGTCATCAAGATAGCTCCAAAAAGTTTTTTAAAATCTGCGACCCGACTCGACTGGACCGTTCAGGGTGGAATTGACAGCCCATGACGTTGTCCTTACGGACGATAGCGGTAAACGGACTGCCATAGTCGCAAGCAGCCATGGTATGTTGCGAAAGGGGCGCCCCGTAGGAATGCACGAAATAGGCATAGTCACCTGTTTTAATCTCATTGAGCAAAGGAAAGTCCGTGAGTGGATGTAACTGGTTCCAACCCATGTGCGGTGACGGCAGATCTCGCGTATCGAGCGCGCCTACATGACCGGGAATTAAACCTAATCCCTCGATTACCTCACCACCTTCCTCAAGGGTATCAAATAAAAGCTGCATGCCCAGGCAAATCCCCAAAATAGGTTGTTTCACCTGCTTCAATATCGACACGAGGTCTTTGGTGCGAATGTTTTTCATAGCATAAGGCGCTGCCCCGACACCAGGAAGAACAAGCTTGTCCGCGGTGGCAATAGTCAGCGCTTCATCAGATATAATCGGCTCGGCCCCGAGACGCTCAAATGCGAACTTCACGCTGGAAAGATTAGCGCATCCCGTGTCAATGATCACAAGACGCATCAGATAACGCCCTTTGTAGACGGAATATCTGTTGAGGGACCGAGAGAAATTGCGGGGCGTAATGCCCGACCGACGCCTTTGAAACAAGCCTCGATCATGTGGTGAGTATTATCACCTTTCACATCAATCTGGATAGAAGCACCTAGGGCCTGTGACAGGGACAAAAAGAAGTGAGGACACATTTCGGCAGCAAACTCTCCTACGGTTTCTGAAGGGAAATTCCCATTAAACACGAAAGCAGGCCTGCCAGATAAATCAATGGCGACCTTGGCCTGTGTCTCATCCATGGGCATTACAAACCCGTAACGGCCAATGCCCGCTTTATTACCAAGCGCGGTCTTTAGCGCGGCACCAAAAGCCAGCGCCGTATCTTCCACCGAGTGATGACTATCAATGTGCAGATCTCCTGCGCATTTTAGGGTCAGGCCCATACCGCCATGTTTAGCGATTTGTTCGAGCATATGGTCAAAAAATCCGAGACCTGTGTCTATGCTAACATTGGACGGATCGTCCAGATTAACCCGCACAGAAATGTCTGTTTCTTTGGTCGTGCGGAACTCTTCAGCGACCCGTACATCTTTGGCTTCTTGCGCGGTAATGCCGAGAGCCTGAAGCAGTAAGCTGTTATCCTCAGGCATACCAACGGAAATTCGGAAATGCCCCGGAATTTTTGACCGGAAATCACGGATTTTGATATTAAAACGCGCGAGAGAGGAAAGAAGCTTGTCCTCATTGGCGGCTTTTAACAGGATAAAATTGGCATCGCTCGGGTAGATGGATTCAATCAAATTCGTCTTTGGGAGTTCTGACAATAGACGCGCACGTTCGCTTTGCCAAATAGCCATACGAGCGTCGTGAACAGCCATGGCTGAAGGCGCCAATGCTTTGAGCACCGCTTGCTCAACCGGACGAGGCACAGGATAAGGCGGCAGAACTTTGAGCATAAGATTGATGATTTCCTGATTTGCTAAAGCCACACCTGCCCGCACACCTGCCAAACCGTAAGCTTTAGACAAAGTGCGCGTCAAAACCAGATTACGGAAATCCGTCAACATATCACAGAGACTGCCATGTGGCGAAAACTCAACATAGGCTTCGTCGACGAGAATGAGTGTATCAGGATTATCCGCACAAAGCGTTTTGACAAAAGCGCGGTCAATGGAATTCCCAGTTGGATTATTCGGCGAACATAACATGACAACTTTAATGGCATTGTCTTTAAGCGCTTGTTTCACACCGGTTTGGTCGACGCCGGAATCCGTTGTCAGAGGAACCTTGATAATAGCCGCTCCTTGTACCTGGGCAGCAATATCGAAATAACCAAAACTAGGCGGGCATATGAGGACATTATCTTGTCCAGATTCGCAAAAGGTTCGAAGTAAAACATCCAGGGCCTCATCGGCCCCGCGCCCCAACATGATGTTTTCTGCAGGTACACCGTAAAGGCTCGCCAGACGGTTCATCAACGCCGGTGGTTGTTGGGCTGGATATCGGTTATATTCGGACTCGCGCGTGCCTGCTGGCGGTGGTGACCAGGGACTTTCATTGGCGTCCATATGCAAGGCATCGGTCGAGGCGCCGCGCGCGCTATAGGCTTTGAAACCTGCGATAGCAGGTCGCGCCAAGGCATTTGCCCAAGTAAAATCATCATTGTTCATTGAGGACCTCCAACCGATAGGTCACCGCCCGTTTGTGGGCATCCAGTCCCTCCATCTCGGCCAAAGTTTCAACGGTAGGGCCAAGCTTGCGCAGGCCGTCCGCGGTCAGGTTTTGGAAGGATACATATTTGAAATAGCTCTCAAGTGTGACGCCGCTGTAGTTCCGCGCCGCACCAAAGGTCGGGAGCGTATGGTTCGTCCCGCTGGCATAGTCGCCAACGCTTTCGGGCGTCCACGGGCCGATAAAAACAGAGCCCGCATTAACGATGGTTTCAGCCAAATTCTCTGCATTGGCGTTTTGCAGAATAATATGCTCAGGCGCATAGCTTTCAATAATATCCTGAATATCCTCAAATTTATCTGCGATAATCATGCGAGAGCCCGCCATGGCTTTGGAAGCAATATCGGCCCGCGGCAGCGTTGGTAATTGACGCTCGACCTCAGCTGCGACGCGCTTGGCCGTGTCTTGATTGTCAGCCACACAAATCACCTGGGCCAGCGTATCATGCTCAGCCTGTGATAAGAGATCCGATGCCACAAAAATCGGATTAGAAGCGTCATCTGCGATGACCATAGCTTCGCTGGGCCCTGCTGGTAAGTCGATCGCCGGGCCGCCCGGAATTTGAGCCGCAGCTTGTTTCGCCGCGGCCACATAGGCATTACCAGGGCCGAAAATTTTGTCGCATTTGGGAATGCTCTCTGTTCCATAGGTGAGCGCAGCAATAGCTTGGGCGCCGCCGCAGGCGAAAACATCCGTTACCTCACAGAGCCAAGCCGCCGCTAGGATGGCTTGATTAATTTTTCCATCATGACCCGGCGGTGTAACCATGACCCGTCGGACGCAACCTGCTACTTTGGCAGGCACAGCTAGCATGATTGTGGTGGACACCAGTGGTGCTGTTCCCCCCGGAATGTAAAGCCCCACTGTTTTGAGCGCACGGGGAATACGTTTGCAAAACACACCCGGCATGGTCTCGGTTTCTATGGTTTTAGGCATTTGTGCCGCGTGGAACATTTCCACATTGGCCTTCGCAATTTTCAGCGCATCTTGCTGGTCTGTCGGCAACGCCTTCCAAGCAACTTTACAGTCAGACAGCGGAACTCGTAACTTTTCTATTTCAGGCGCGTCAAATTCCCGGGTATACTCAAGAGCCGCCGCGTCGCCCTGCATTTGAACTTTTGACATAATAACGTCGACAGCGCTTAAAACCGAACCATTCATCAAGCCTTCTGGTCGGCACAGCGCAATCCGTTTCTCGTCGCTCGACAGATTATCCCAGACATAGGTTTTCATTAGGACATCATCTTCTCTATGGGGAGTACAAGAATAGCGCGAGCACCTAGAGCTTTAAGCTCTTCAAGAGTTTCCCAGAAAATATTTTCCGTACAGACGGCCTGAAGGGCAACCAGGTTTTCTTTGCCCGCTAGTGGCATGATGGTGGGGGCGTCAGCCCCGGGCAACAGCTCTGTGATAGCGTCTACCTTGTCTGTAGGAGCGTTCATCATGATATATTTAGTCTCTGCCGATTTGATGACCCCATCGATACGACTGGAGAGTTTGTCCAGTATATCCTGTTTCTTCGACGATAATTTTCTCGAGGATTTAATGAGGACAGCCTCAGAATTTAAAATCGTCTCAAAAGCCGTCAGACCATTGGCCTCCAATGTAGCACCCGATGAAACCAGGTCGCAAATGCTCTCTGCGATATTGATAGACGGGGCCAATTCGACGGCCCCTTTCATTTCGACGGAATTCGCGTCGATCCCTTGCTCTTTTAAAAATCGGCCCAATACACCCGGATAGGTCGTTGCGATACGCGTCCCTATTAAATCCGAAGCGGACTTAATAGGCCCATTATCGGGAGCCGCCAGACAGAGTCGACAGCGGGAAAAGCCCAATCGCATATCGATTTCAGCATCAAGGCCATTTTTGGCCGTCAGTTGCTCTTCGACGAGTACGTTTTCGCCAACAATACCGATATCAGCTGCATCATTCGCGACAAAAGAAGGAATATCGTCATCCCGCACCAGCAACAGGTCAATTGGCATGTTTTTTACGCGCGCCAACAGACCGCCACCGCGAATGGCGAATCGCAAACCACATTTTTTGAGCAGCGCATAGCTATCATCTGCCAGCCGCCCTTTTTTCTGAAGGGCGATTCTCAGTCTTTGTTCAGTCATTTTAGTGCTTTCTTGTGTTGGCCTGACCGATACGGTCCAAAACGATGCGATACCCTTGATGCGGCTCGTCTTTCAAAAATCTTGCAACACGTCCGATAGTCGTTGTGGAAACACCCGTTTGGGCGGAAATATCGCGGTATGACAAATCGGTACCGTCCAAAAGTTGAGCCACTAGCCATCGTTCCGTCAGGGCTCTGACTTCAGCAGGCGTGCATAAGTCCACCAGAAAACGACGCATTTCTTCAGCCGTCTCCAACTTTGCAAGAGCCTCGTTTAAGCCGATTGATTTACCTAAAACATTCGTCATAACGTACTACCATGTTAATACAGTGGTTCGCACTATCATGAATTTCGAAAGAGTCAATGGATAAACTTCATATGGCATTTTTCAGACTAAAACCCATTGATTGCTACGAAATAACATTAAGTTTACTAGTGCCAGCGGAATCAGGCCTGAATCTGTACAAGTTGTAATTATTCTGACATTTAGTGCTCAGGAGTCGTTCATAATCTGGTAAGTATTGTGAGCATGACAGAAAGAGACAGAAAGGGCCCCACAGTGAAATCACGCCTTCTTAATTCTGCTTTAATAATTAGCGCTTTAGCCATAGGCGCCTGTGCTTCTTCTGCTAAAGGCAAGAAAACCTCTGCTTTTACAACAAGTAAATCAGCCCCACAGGAACAATTAGAGGTTCAAGCCCCGGAAGGCAGTATTTTAGCGGTCGTTCGCTACCCGGCTGTAGTTGATAAAGATGCCAAAGATAAGTTTCGCGAAGCCTATCTATCCAGTCCCATTGGCGGGCGCATTAAAAGTGCTACGGATGATGAAACCATGGCACAAAACATGGTCGACTCTACCATTGTTAAATCCAATTATTTTGCCCTGTCTCTATACAAGGAACTCGTTGCCCGTTTACCTGAGCATTCTGTTTTGCTCTCGCCTCATGAGATTAAGCTGGGCCCGGACGGCGAGCTGACGTCTATACCCGTGACGATGGCCGAAACTCTGCCTAGTGTCGTTACCGTGGATTTTGCTACTTATTCTTTCCCGGATCCGGACCGGATGATGAATAAGGAACCCCTGACATTCGGCGATCTCATTACACCTATTGTTTCCGTAAAAACAGACCATCGCGCTGCTGTGCCGACCAATGGTGTATTGCTGGCCAGCCAGCCTATTGCGGAAGCGGCCGTTGGGAATGGATACAAAACTGCGCAAGCCGATCTGTCGGAATTGCAATCTGGACGGCTCAAGGCGAACATTCCAGAATTGGATTTTATATCATTGATTTCAAACGAGCCTGGAAGACGAACATCGACGCAGAGTCTGTCCATGCGGGCTGAGGGTAATAGCGTACAAGTTTCGCCACTCGAAAAACTCCAAATGGACGGCGATCTGATTCTGGCTTTGGACAAAGGCAATAATCAAGGCGAGATTGACCCTCTTCAACCAATTTTCTCGGATGGGTTTGCCGACCGAATTATCGATATCATTAATGATAACGCCTCTGAAAAGACGGCCATGGCCAAACGCGCAGCGGCAATTGCCAATTACGACCCATCTTTAGCCGCTCTAACATATGTCGGCTCTGACAGTCCGGAATATGAAGCACGCTATAATTATGTAAACCGTATGCTGGATGCCGAGCGGAAATATTTATCTGTTCAAAGTCTGCGTCTGTTTGATGGTGTTCATAATGGTGAAATGGGCGCTCAGGTTCGCGACATGCTTAAGGCTGAATACGGGATATTAGAGAAACGTCGTGATCTGGCCAGAAAGCAAAATCAAGCTACAGCCTTGGCAGTCATCGGTGCGGTTGCCACAGGTGCCACAATGGGCGGCGGCTCACCTTTGATTATGGGCGGCGGAGCCTCAAGCACACGAAATGACCCTTGCGGTCAACTTCGTCGTCAACCTTATTCTTCGCCGTCTCAGCAACGGTCGGCTTTGCGTCAATGCTACGCCAATTACGAACGTCAACTTGAAGAACAATGTCGAGGCGCCGTGCAAGATGGACGTTACGCGACAATCCGTGAATGTATTGATCGCAACCACTATCGAAACCAGGGTCGGCAGACCCAGGCCGGGGCTAATTTGGGCGGTAATATTTTCATGAGTGGTGCTATTTACGCCACCACACAGATTTTTGCTTACAAAGAACAATCCAAAGCTGTTGGTGAAAATTATCTTACCTCTATCGTCCCGGCTCTGGAGCAACAGACAAATATCCAAATCAGCCTGATAGACTCTAATGAGACCATCACAGCCATTCGTTTCGATGATTTACAGGATCAACTAAAGACTATCTATTTGGAAAAGCAACGTTCTCTCGATGAGGTGGCCTCAAACTGTGCTTTCAATAGCGCGGGTTCGGCAACCGGCACCTGGATGGGTGTTTGTGATGGCGGCTTTGCCAACGGAACTGGTGTCGGCGTTATTAAGCAAGCCGACGGCAGCTCTGTAGAGTATTATGGTTATGCCACAAACGGTACCCCTAATGGTCCGGGTTATATGATCGTTCACGACACAACTGGTTCATATTCCTTGGAAGGCAATTTTATTGCTGGTCATGCTGAAGGCGATATGCGCGTATCCCGCGCCGGAAAGCCGGACGAACTACGCCGTTATAGTGCCGGTGAAGATGTCGGTCGCGCCTCCAAGAGCGCTGTCATAGTTTCACCCTTTGAAACTCTTAGATCGGGAGCCTGATCATGTTGAGAACCAGTGCACTCGCCCTTATTCTTAGCCTCGGTGGAATATCCGCGCAGGCACAAGATAAGACAGATGTTCAGAATTCGGGCGTTAAAACCGCCACTGAAAAAGAAATAGACGTCGTTACAAATGTCGCTAATGATGCCGTTCAAAAGGTTGTCCCTGAAATTATTGTGCCGGAAGTACCCGCTTTTACAATGCAGGACGCGCTGGCCAGTGGTGAACGTGCAATCATTGCCCAACCCATTCAGGAAAAATGTATTACGATCATGAACGGCTTCCCTGATGCCGGTCACGAACCCCGCTATCAGTTTTTCCGTCTGACTCAGGAACTGGCCAAGGATGTCAATCCAACGATGCGGTCAGCCATAGATTTTTTCGGCGACAGCTCAGTAACCCCTCAGACGCCTGTCATCGAAGTTATCGAAAATATTGCGAACCCAGTTTACCGACAAGCTGCACCCGAAATTACCGTGGGTAATATGGGCTATCTTATCGATTTTGCTCTGGATTGTCAGAGCTATCTTGACGGGCAAATCAAGAGCCTTGAGGCTTTTGATGCTAATTTAACGCAATCAGATTTTGATGTCGTAATCGGCGAGGATGCCTTGTTTATGCGACAAATCCTGTCCGACTCGCTTTACCGTTTAGGCGGCCAGGAACATGAGATCTTCGGACCGACCGTTCTCGCTTACGCAGACGGGTTGGTTCGGGCTCGAAACGAGGTCGAGTTCGCCAGTTTTAACAGCCAAATGGATAATATTGAGGCGACCTTTATGGCCGATCTTGATGGACGTTTGGCCCGCTCAAATGACGTCATCAATAATGAGATGGACCGGGAAAAGCTAGCCCACGCTCTGGAAGTGACCAAAGACCTGAATGAACATGCCAAGCTGGAAGCCAAGCGCAAACAAATCCAGACACTGGCCAAAATTCTGGGCGGCGGATATTAATTATTAATTTGAATAAACTATCCCTATGAAAGCCAGACGGCGCAATATTTCTGTCTTTTCCATGTCGGCACTCGACCTGTTCGCGGCGGCACTGGCGGCGTTTCTGCTCATCGTGGTTGTTCTTTTTCCATATTATAACAAAGGCGGAACGGACGAAGCCACACTGGAAGAACTAGAAGAAGTGGTAAAACAGCGGCGATTTATAGCCGAACAGGAACAATCAGACCAATCCGTTATTAGGGCGTTACAATCTGAAATTAATCTTCTCGACAAGGAATACCGGACATCTGCTGAAAACATGTCTGAGATCGAAGAAAAACTACAAGAAGTCCTGAAGCGCACGACGGAAATTGTCATTCCGGATCCAGTTCCCGTTAAACCTGTCGAAGAGCCAACCCCTGAACCGGAACCAGAACCTATCCCTGAGCCGCCACGCAGTACAAATACCGGAGTTGAATTTTCTATCCTCGGTTTGGGCACCGATAAAAAAGATGTCGTCATGGTTGTTGATATGTCCGGCTCCATGGTTGCTCACCGGGGCAAAGTTGTCGATGCACTCAATGAAATTCTCGACCAGATGACACCCGATCACCGCTTTGCTATTATAGGTTATCGAGGTGGACCTAACTATTCCGTTTATCCACCTGGTGGGCGGCAAACATCTGTCAATGTTCAATCCATCACCCAGGCCCGGGAGTTTGTTCGACGCCTGCCAAATCAGTTTGGAGGCGGGACCCCGACAAAAGCTGCAATGATGCGGGCACTGACCTTGAAACCCGAAGCCATCATCTTGATGAGTGACGGAGCGCCGGATGACGGTTCCGGGCGGGGAATTGTTTCCACGGTTACCCGGTCCAATACAGGCAATGCGGAAATACATACGGTCGCCATTGGTGAATATACCAAAGACCAACAGCTCACACTTTTTTTACAAGAGTTGGCACGAAACAATGACGGTCAATTTGTAGGACGTGCCCGATGAAAAGACGTGCGCGAAATATTGAGATATTCTCGCTCTCATCTGTTGATTTGTTTGCCGCAGCCATGGGTGCATTTGCCCTACTGACTATAGTGCTGTTGCCCTATTATAAAAAGGTATTGGTGGAGAGAACTCCCGAGAACAACATTGCCGACAAAGCTTTCGCTGAAGGCCTGTCGCTCGTAGAAACACAAGAAAAACGCAAAGCCCTCGAGGTCAAACGCGACGCACAAAAGCGCAATGTGTCGGACATCGAATCCCGCGAGCAAAAACTGCTGAATGAATTGCGCGCGGCCGAGGCTTCTCTGGAAGAAAAAATGGCCAAAGCCGAAGCCGCACGGGCCATTCCTTTACCTGAGCCACCCGAGCCCATCCCAGAACCTAAGCCGGCGCCGCAAGAAGCCGAACCCGTTATAACCTTCCGCTTTTTGGGAATGAAAACCAAGAAGGACGATATCGTCGTAGCCATGGACCTCAACAAATGTATGGGCGGTCACGAAGACTCGGTCAATCAGTCGGTCAAGCGGATTATTGACAGCCTGCAGGACAACCATGCCGTTCGTGTTGTAGGTTTCCAGCAGACTGATAACGGCGCCCGGACAACAAGCTGGCCCACTAGCGGTCTAAAACGTATCAACACGTCTAACCGTAGACAGGCTATTTCCTTTGCAGACGGACTAACCCGTCAATTTGGTGGCTCCGCATCTATGCTCGATGCTTTTGATGAAATGCTCGATGGCCCTGGTGAAGCCATTTTCTTGGTCAGTGACGGCCTACCTAACCCGGCGGCTAATAATGGGCTCAGACCTAATGCAGTCATCCGTGAAATTACACGAATGAACCAGGGACGGAAAGAAATTCACACTGTGGTTGTGGGAAATTATTTTGACTATAAAGGCACAGTGGAATTTATGGAAAAGCTGGCCGAAGATAATAACGGACAATTTATGGCACTGGCCTCCGGGCGAAGCGGTGTTTGTGACTAAAGGACGATAAACATGAAATATTTCAATACGATGCGCCGAGTGGCCGTTTACGCTATCGCCCTGGTTGCCGCTTTGGTTTTTATCGGGATCATGTATTTCACCTTGGGTGACACGCTCCGGGATATATTGTTGGATGCGGATGCCGGTTATTGGCCTTTCACCATCCAAAACATTATGTGGATTGCGCTGTTCTTTGGCTTTGGCGAATTATTCTTACGATGGAGCGCCGCCACGGATGAAGAAAGTCAGCTGGCGCGCAAATATCTCCCGACAGATGGCCGCAGGCTTGATGCCGGCACAATCCAAAAAATTCGCGATGGTATTGTGAACCGTAAATACGGGCTCGACGCCTTCTTGCCACGCATGATTCAAAGAACACTAGATCAGTATTCAGTCTCGCGCAAAACCGATCAGGCCATTTCCGTTTTAAACTCATCTCTTGAGCTTTACATGCACGAAATTGACCTGCGATATTCCACCCTGCGTTATCTCACTTGGCTTATCCCGTCTTTGGGATTTATCGGGACGGTTATGGGGATCATGCTAGCCTTGAATTATGCAGGCGTGCCCGGCAATGCAGAGTCTGAAACTTTCCTATATGAGGTGACCTCCCGTTTGGGGGTAGCCTTTACCACAACCTTGTTGGCTTTGATCATGTCGGCCGTTCTGGTCCTGGTCCAAAGCATCATTCAATCGAAGGAAGAACGGGCACTCAATGAGGCCGGTCAATACTGTCTAGATAATCTGATTTTACGTCTCGAAGATGAGGACTAATCGTGAGCGATAATAACACTACAGATTCCGACTGGGCCCCGGTTGGGGAACTACAGAACCGGGTAGAACTAAAGACCAGTTCTAAAGCCATGATCGGACTTATTGCGCTGGCGGCTTTCATCATTGCGCTTGGAATTTACATTATCATCAATGATGACGGCGGAACGTTTAGGGTTCGCAAGGTTGGCCGCTTTTCTGAATGGTTGGCAGGTCGTCTAGTTACCGGCGCCGGCATTATCGGCGTTTTGAGCGGACTATTCTTTTTACTAAAACCCAACCGCTTCACTCTAACTCGCGAAGGCTTCGATTATTCTGGAATGCGCGGAACGGGTTCGGAAAAATGGACTGAGGTCTCTGAATTTTTGATCAGAGAAATTGCGGTCGACAAGCGCAGCAAAGCCTATACCGTGGTTTATTCAAGGCTGGACCTTGAAGGCAATCCAACAGAGTTACAAACCATAAAAGAAACATACGGCATGAAACCAGAAGAGTTTCAAACCTTACTCAATGATTTCCGCATGCGGGCCATTCAGCATAGCGATAATCCCAATCTAGCGAATTCCGTTTTTAGATCAGATAACGAAAGCTCGAATGATGACTGGACACCTGGTGTGTTGGACACAGATGACGATGGCTATAAGGTCGGACAGGAACGGGCGCCCTGGCTCAAATGGGGGCTGGGCGGCTTGTTATTGTCCTTAGTGGCAGCCGGTGCAATATATCTGGGCTCTATTTGGTTTTTCGACAATGCACCCGAGAAGAAGATTGAATTCCCAAGCGGTAATGCTTCTGTGGCCAATGGCGGCCCTGATTCAAACGAGGCCCCACCAAAATCCGCCGACGATTTAGCCTGGGTTGAAGCCCTCGAAAAGGATACCCTGCAGGGCTACAAGGACTACATAGAAGCTTTCCCAGAGGGTCGGTATGTGGACAAGGCGCAAGCCGAAATCGATGTTTATGACGACGAAGCCTGGGCCATTGCCGAAGAGCGCAACACCATCGCTGGCTATGAAGACTATCTGACAGAATGGCCTGAGGGCAAGCATGCCCCAAAAGCGCAAGAGCTTATAGACCAGATGAAGAAGGCTATTGAGGCCGCAGAAAAAGACGCCGCAGAAAAGGCCGAACAGGCTCGGCGCGAAGCCGCTGCTCGAGCCGCAAGAGACCGTCAGGCTTGGTCTACGGCCGAGACTGCTAATACGGTTCAGAGCTATCAGCGATATCTGGGTGAATTCCCATCCGGTCAAAACGCAGCTGAAGCGCAATCTCGGATCGATCGCTTCATGGCTGACGCCGCAACTGCTGAGGCAAATGCCATTGAACAGTCTGCGTGGAATACGGCGAAAACCAGCAATACGGCGGAAAGCTATCAAACTTACCTGTCCAGCTATCCCAATGGTGCCTATGCGCCTCTGGCCAAGGCAGCCCTCGAAGAACTCCGCCCATCACCGGGCCGAACTTTTCAGGATTGCAATGTCTGCCCCATGATGAAGACTTTAGATAGCGGCACTGCGCAATTAGGCGCTTCAGGTTCAGAACCGGGCGTGAAACCCAATGAACAGCCTAAACGGCCTGTTATTTTCAGTACGCCTTTTTCCATCAGCTTGACCGAAGTGACTTTCGCGCAATGGGGCGCTTGCGTCTCTGACGGTGGCTGCTCAGGTCAGCCCAATGACAATGGCTGGGGCAGAGGAAATCGACCGGTTATCAATGTCTCTTGGGACGATGCCCAAAAATATGCCCAGTGGTTGTCCAACAAGACTGGGCACAAATACAGCCTTCCGTCGGAAGCCCAATGGGAATATGCGGCCCGCGGCGGCGAAACAGGACATTATATGGGCGGATCGCAGGCTGCACTCTGTGCGTTCGCCAATGGTGCCGGCAATGAATCTGGCCTGACCTGGGCCAATATAACCTGTTCTGACTTATCTTCTGATAGAACCCTGCCGGTCGGTAGTCTGTCCGCCAATAAGTTCGGCATCAAAGATATGTTGGGTAATGTGCAAGAGTGGGTGCTAGACTGCAATACACTTAACCTGAAAGACGCACCGACCAATGGCGAACCGGACCTGCGTGGCTCTTGCAATCAGCGCATTGTTCGAGGCGGGTCGTGGTTCTCACCACCAGCGGGTCTGCGTTTTACAGCGCGTGAAAATCAGCGCCGCGGTGACAGCAATGACTTCACAGGCTTTAGAGTGGTCCGGAACTGATAAAATATTTTTCCATATCCACAGGATTGATTGCATTTCTCTCAGCATGCCAACCTATGCCTGCTGATCCGGTTGAAACTGATGGGCTATTGACATGGGAAAACTTTGGCGAACCTCACCCCAAAATTATTGAAGGCGGTTTTCCAAGCCAACTCAATATTGATCAATTAATGAAGAATGATGAATGTCATGTAGTCATCGAATTCGGGAGCTATGCGACTGGCATCTCCCTACCTCATGCAGCAAACGTGAAAACCTGGCTTTTAAACTCGCCTGATGTCGAAAGCATATACCGGATATATTGGGGTAAAGAAGGCGAAGTCAGTTTTTGCGCAAAAGTTTCAGATATTTCACGACGTCAAAAAGTCATCCATGGACTCAACTTGATGGTCTTGAATACTGGTCCGGTTTTGAACGGCTCGGTAAGCAAGGCACGCGCTAATTAAAGTAGCGACATCTATCACTTTTTTGATAAATATGTAGAAATACAATTCGATTAAATTTTTTCTATTTATTTTCAACAACTTGACTGTGGTGAACAGGTAAGAACCTGTCCAATTGTTCATTTTTCTGACAGGTCACATTCATATGCCACTCATACGGATTCTGGTATATAATGATCATTATGAAGAAACTTGCTCTTATCCTTGCTTTTTCCGTATCCACTTCAGCGTTGATGGCCCCACAGGCTTTAGCGCAGGATAATACAACTAATCCCGATACACGTCAGACAGATCAATCCGAAGATGATTGGCGGAAATCCCGCAAAGTCAAAGACGAAAAAGAAGTCTTTGAGGACATTCTCGATACGATAACAAATGGCGGATATAATATAGACAAGCCACAACCTAGCGAAGTCGAGACCTTACCGGAAGAGAGCTACCGCCATGTCATGAAAGAGCGGGCTCGTGTCATGGCCGAGACCGATCCCGGTCAGCCTATCGATGATAGCTATAACCCATCCGAAGCCGCTAAGGCTGATCCTGAACTCAAGAAACAGGAAGAAGAAGCATGGGAGATCATTATGACTGATCTCAAGAGCGCTAATGGGCAGCAACCCGGCCAACAACAGGGTGGACAAGGCGGCGAGCATAAGGTTGCCGTTGCTGGACAGAATACAGGTGGCAGCGCCCGCGATACCAGTATTCGTGGCGGCTCGTCAGCCTCTGCTTCCGATATCATGAATGCCATTAAGAATGGCGGAATGGGTCAGGGCGGTCAGCCCGGACAATCAGGTCAGAGCGGTCAAAGTCAGCAACAGGCCAGCAATGGACAATCCGGTCAACAAGGTCAAAGTCAGCAACAAGCCAGCAATCAAGGCCCGCGAGGTGGGTCTGCGCAATCCATCATGGAGATTATGAGCGGTATTCGAGGCAGTAGCCCGTCAGGGACACCATCAGGTCAACCGGGTGGTCAAGGTACAAGTCAGCAAAGCGCACAACGCGGAGGCGCATCGACATCCGCATCTTCCATCTTAAATGGTTTGGGGCAAAGCCCAACCGGTTCTCCGAACGGATCTCCCCTCGGAACGTCGCCTTCCGGTTCACCAACAGGTCAACCTGGTGGCCAAGCTAGCAACCAGCAAAGCGGGCCACGTGGCGGTTCCTCGGCCTCGGCAGCTTCAATTCTTAACGGAATTCGGGGTGGCCAAGGTCAAAGCCCAACCGGCTCTCCATTTGGGACGTCGCCAACCGGGGCTCCCACGGGTTCGCCAAGCGGACAATCCGGTGGCGCATCTTCATCGGCCTCGTCCGTTCTTAACGGACTCAGTCAAGGTCAGGGTCAAACCCCGACCGGATCCCAAAATGGATCACCTACAGGTACGTCGCCAACAGGCAGCTCAACGGGGTCACAAAGCGGATCTCAAAATGGACAACCAAGCGGTCAAAGCGGTGGGTCATCGTCATCTGCATCTTCCCTCTTAAATGGGATGAGCGGTCAAGGGCAATCCGGTCAGTCCGCAGGACAAAGCGCTCAGTCAGCACAATCGGCCGCCCAAGCCGCAGGACAGGCGGCGGCGCAGGCCGCTCAGTCTGCAAGTGCGGCAGCCGCCCGAGCAGCACAATCCGGAAGCTCACAAAGCGCGTCCGACTCGGCACGGGCTCAAGCCGCGGCTCAATCTGCCCAGGCCGCCGCTAATCAGGCGAGCGCCGCCGCTGCACAAGCGGCAAATGCGACGAGTGCCGGAGAAGCTCAAGCCGCCGCACAAACTGCGCAAAACGCAGCTGCTCAGGCCCAACAAGCTGCCAACCAGGCTGCCGCCGCTGCTTCCGGTCAGCAGCCCGCTGAATACATGCGGGGATCGCAAGCGACAGCTCAGGCTGCTGCTCAGGCTGCTCAGCAAGCCGCATCCCGTGCCGCACAATCAGCCAATAGCGCCGCCGATAATGCCATGGCGAGCCGTAGCTCTGAGAGCTTTGCGCAATCCGCTGCGGCTACGGCCGCTGCACAAGCCGCGCAACAAGCCAATTTAGAGGCTCGTGAGGCTGCAGAGCGAGCACAAAATGCCACAAGTGCCAGCGAAGCCGAAACAGCAGCGGGGCAGGCTCAAGCAGCCGCGCAAGCTGCGCAAGAGGCTGCCGCCCAAGCCGCTCAAGCCGCAGGACATTCAGACGGGCAGGTTTGTGAAAATCCGGAAAACTGCCCTCATGAGCATGACGAAACGGGCAATCATACTGATGGATCACCGAACGGTACGGAAAACGGAACCGGTTATACGCCAATTGACAGTTCCAGCTCTCAAGGCGGCACAACCAGTGCTTATGAATATATCCGTCGTCAGCAAGAACAAGGCGGAAACTAAGTCCGCCGACCGTTCAAGGAATCCGTGCCTTGCCAAAACTAATAAGGTATTCGTGCTGATCTAAATCAGCAAACCGCCAATAGGCGCCGCGCGGTTCCCTGGAAATACAGTTTCGGCGATGTAGGCCTCCGAAACCCCTAAATGTCCCATCAGCATAGATTTAAAGATGCCTTCGCAGGCATTAACTGGACGTAAGTCGCGACCCTCATAAAGGGAGCGATTATCCAGACCCGGCCAATGCCCGGCAATGCGGCCACCATTGACGGCACCACCGGCCAACATAACCAATCCACCTGTACCGTGATCAGTTCCCCGGTTTCCATTCTCGGCGGCCGTTCGGCCAAATTCGCTGACGATCATTATCACCGTTTTATCCCAGACCGGATCAAGTCCGGTCTTAAGATAGCCAACAGCATTATCCAACTGACGGAACAAACGGGTCAATCGGGACATTTGATCAAAATGAGTATCCCAACCTTGAGATTCTATGACTGCAATTCTTGGCCCGTCGGGCATTGCCAGAAGTTGCCCGGCAGCCTCGGCCGACCGACGTAGACTATCTCCGCCCAATAGTTTTTTCCCCATCATGCCGGGTTCGCTGAGCATTGGGTCCATAGCAGCTCTCGCATCGTTCAAGGCCTTGGAAAACAGCGGATCAGCGCCATAGGTCTGACTAACGCGCTCAAGAAAAGCGTCACTAACATCTGGCAGCTCGGACTCGCTCCACGTTTGTATATTCGCGGATCCTTTGAGAATGAGGGGGGTACGCGCGCCGACCGATAGACCCAAACGTTTGTCGCCAACTGAAAGACCTGAAATTGCCCGGTTGAGCCAACCATCATGCGATCCAAAGGGTTTACCGGTCCCGTTTTCAAGCAGGTTTTGCGCATCAAAATGCGAACGTTCTCGATAGCTTGTCGCCGCAGCAGGTATAAGCGCAAGATCTCCACCAAGGTAAAGACTATGTAATTGCGTCAATTCAGGATGGAGACCAAAATGACCGCCGATCTTTAACGGATTTTCCACTTGCAGACGGGGGCGCAATGAACGGTAATTTGGATCCCCATAAGGTACCAGTGCATGTAAACTGTCCAGGGCACCTCGCAGAAAAACCATAACGAAACGACTATCAGTCGGTGCATTGGCAAAAGCAAATCCGGGCGCCAGAGCAGCACCTGTCAAACCAACGGCAGTAGATTGTAGAAATAAGCGACGGTCCATCATAACTACCTCCTTTGAAACTCGGGGCTGGTCAAAATCAGGCTAATCGCCGAATCCTGTGTCGAAGCTCGTGACACCCAAAGTCTTAGTTCATCGGAGGCCACCGGTCCGACCGTTTCATCTAGAAACCGCTCAGGTTCTATATCGGCGGAGATGGTTCGAGCATATTTACGGGCCCATTCTATCCGGCGCATCAAGCTCTCTGGGGCGATCCAGTCGGACCCAATATCAGGCCATCCCGCTGGAGACGGCGCAGAGAAAGGCACATGACCAAATTCTCGAAGAGGTTCGATAAAGTCCATAGGGTCAAATTTCGATTTTCCCGTGGAACGGAATGAAGACACCATATATTCATAATGGGTTTTCACTTTAGGCATTGGTTTCTCCCAGACTTCTGGAAGCATTATTAATGCCTTGGTCACGTCGGACAGGTCACCTTTGGATTTTAGAAATATGCCGGTAATTTCGTCCACAGCGCGAGCCGGTGGCTCATCCGATACAAAATGCCGAACCAATTTCGTCGCAATAAAGCGCGCTGTAGATGGATGCCGGGCCAGATCTTCAAGGACATAAACTCCAGTCTTTTCACCCCGGTCACGATAACGCCGCCCTATAACATATTTGCTGTCAGGCTCGTGGAAATAGGGTTTAAATTCAAACTTACCGTGTATAGACGTCCGGTCCATAGGCAGCCTTGCGCCGCCATGACTCCAACCGGAAATTGCCTTGGCCAATCCGATGACATCATCCTGATCATAACCGCCATTGACGCCCAGCGTATGTAGTTCAAGAATTTCACGGGCAAGGTTTTCATTCAAGCCTGTTTCGGCACCGGTTCTGAACTTACGTCTCAGACCTGCAATTGAATAAGGCCCCATTGACAATTGATTATCCAGATAAGTCAACATCGCCGGATGGCGGGTGGCGGCGATCAACATATCCTCAAACTTACCAAAAATATGCGGGCGTATAGCCTCCCGCTCATAGGCTGGCGTGATTGGTCCCACGATCCGCTTATCCGTAGACACGGTAAAATGATTGGACCAAAACATGACCATGCGCTCGACAAAAGGTTTGTCTGTTTCGACCATATGAATAGCGCGTGCCATGACTTCAGCACCATAATCGAGACGAAAGGCGCGCGATGCGAGGTTACGATAACGCTCTTTGTCTTTTTGACGTGCTTTTCCTAATTGCTCGATGATTTCGGAACTGCTGCGAAAATCTTCCAAAGCTTTAGGCGTTTTCTGACGACGACTGATTTGTTCCCGAACCCAGTCTTGTGGGTCTTTCTCAACTTCACTGGCTTCGCCTGGAGCTGGCCCCAATCCAAATCTATTGAGGGCAATATAAGTTTCTAATGTTTTCATAACGTGGCTCTATAATGAACCTAACGGATGAGTTTTAACAATCCGTCGTTACAAATTAGAAATATTCAGCAGGGCTTAGTCAATTTCTACCAGCAAATCCTTGGCATCGACTTGATCGCCGGGCGCAACATAAACGGATTTGACGGTCCCACCAACGTCCGCATGGATAGCTGTTTCCATTTTCATAGCCTCTATTGTCAACATCAGATCGCCGGGCCTAACCTCGTCGCCCTCAGCAATAGCTACCGTCGCAATAGAACCAGGCATAGGCGCACCAATTTGGTTTTTATTGCCGGCGTCTTTTTTCTGTCGGCGTGTGGTGAGGTTTTGCACGGATCGATCCGGCACCATAATTGACCGCGGCTGACCATTTAGTTCAAAAAAGACTTTGACATCTCCGTCTTCGCGTGTGTTACCAATAGCTACTAGTCGGATTTCTAACGTTTTACCCGGGTCGATTTCGACTGAAATTTCTTCACCTATATTCATGCCCCAAAAGAAAACCGGTGTAGGCAATGACCAGACAGGCCCGTAAGTCCGACGACGCCCCATATAGTCAAGGAACACTTTCGGATAGATGGTGTAAGCTGTCAGCTCGTCAATATCCACATCATACCCCTCAAGCTCCTTCTTAAGGGCTTTGCGGGTTGTATCCATGTTGATACTGGCTAGTTTTTCACCGGGACGAACTGTGAAAGCGGCCTCATCCTTAAGAACTTTCTTTTGAATGCCTTTCGGCCAGCCGCCTGGAGGTTGCCCAAGATTACCGCGCATCATCTCAATCACCGAGGCCGGGAAAGCAATATCCTTATTCGGGTTTTCTACATCATCTCGGGTCAGACCTTGAGTAACCATCATCAAGGCCATATCGCCAACCACTTTGGAGGACGGCGTGACTTTGACAATATCACCAAACATCAAATTCGCATCCGCGTATTTTTGCGCTACTTCACTCCATCGATCGGCCAGGCCTAAGCTGGCAGCCTGTGCCCTGAGGTTGGTATATTGACCGCCTGGCATTTCATGGAGGTAGACTTCGGAGGCCGGCGGGTTCACACCTATTTCAAAAGCGCTATAGCTCTGACGGACTTGCTTCCAATAATCGGAGATTTCCCTTATAGCGGTGATATCGAGACCGGTGTCTCGTTCCGTATGCCGTAAGGCCTCCACGATTGATCCCAGACAAGGCTGCGATGTTCCGCCAGAGAAAGAATCCATCGCCGCATCCACAGCGTCAGCCCCCGCTTCAACTGCTGCCAACACGGTTGCGGCGGCAATACCGCTAGTGTCATGAGTGTGAAAGTGGACGGGTAGACCGGTTTCATCTTTCAGGGCTTTAACCAATAATCGTGCGGAGGCGGGTTTGAGCAGGCCGGCCATATCTTTGAGGCCCAAAATATGGACACCCATATCTTTGAGCTCACGACCCATGCCAACAAAATAATCGAGATTATATTTAGAGCGCTCTGGGTTTAAAATATCGCCGGTGTAACACACCGTACCTTCGCAAATATGCCCGGTCTTGAGGACGGTCTCAATGGCAAGACGCATATTGGTCGTCCAGTTGAGACTGTCAAAAACACGGAAGACATCAACCCCGTTTTCAGCTGCCCGCCAAATGAATTGCTCAACTACGTTATCCGGGTAGTTGGTGTAACCGACTGCATTAGACGCCCGCAAGAGCATTTGTGTCAACAGGTTCGGCATTCGATAACGCAGCTCGCGCAATCGCTGCCAAGGATCTTCTTGCAAGAAACGATAGGCCACGTCAAAAGTCGCCCCGCCCCAGCACTCCATAGAAAATAGGTCGGGCAGATTATGGCTGTAAGTTTTTGCGACACCAAACATGTCTTGTGAGCGCATGCGAGTCGCCAGTAATGACTGATGCCCGTCCCGCATGGTAGTGTCGGTAATCATGACACGTTTTTGCGCCAACAGATAATCGGCCACTGCCTGAGCGCCTTTATCTTCCAACATGTTTTTAAGACCTGGTGGCGGCGTCTCATCTCTCAACACAGGCGGTTCGATTTTTAGCTTAGCAGCTGTGGGGCGCGGAGTCCCTTTGGTTTGTGTATGCCCATTGACTGAAATATCGGCAATATAAGTCAGTAGCTTATTGGCCCGGTTCTTACGCCTGGCAAACTCAAACAGTTCGGGCGTTGTATCGATGAATTTAGTCGTATAGCTATTATCGAGAAATGATGGGTGTTTGAGTAGGTTCTCCACAAAGGGGATATTGGTCGACACACCACGAACTCGAAACTCGCGTAAAGAACGGTCGAGCCTCGATATGGCCATTTCCGGTGTCGGCGCCCAAGCTGTTACTTTCACCAGCAAGCTGTCATAATATCGGGTGATAACCGCGCCCGCATAGGCCGTCCCACCATCAAGGCGAATACCCATACCATTTGCTGAACGGTACGCGGTGATGCGGCCGTAATCCGGAATGAAATTGTTCTGCGGGTCTTCGGTAGTCACCCGAGCCTGAATGGCATGACCGTTGAGGATAATGTCGTCTTGCGACATTGCACCTGTAGCTCGTTCCAAAGATTTACCTTCGGCCAGAAGGATTTGCGCTCGAACAATATCGATGCCGGTCACTTCCTCAGTGACTGTATGTTCAACCTGCACCCGCGGATTGACTTCTATAAAGTAAAAGGCATCCGTTTCCATATCCATGAGAAACTCGACAGTACAGGCACATTCATAACCGACAAATTTAGTCAGCTTCACGGCCAGTGCGCAAATCTCTTCGCGTTGTTCATCCGTCAGATAGGGCGCAGGGGCGCGCTCGACCACCTTTTGGTTGCGCCGCTGAACGGAACAATCCCTCTCCCAGAGATGGTAGATATTACCAGACTTATCGCCCAGGATTTGGACTTCAACGTGCCGGGCCCGTGTAATCATTTTCTCAAGGAAACCCTCGCCATTGCCAAAGGCGGCTTCAGCTTCTCGGCGGCCTTCAAGGATTTTGTTCTGTAATTCTTCCTCGCTATGAATCGGGCGCATGCCACGGCCACCGCCGCCCCAACTTGCCTTGAGCATAAGTGGATAACCAATCTCAGTTGCCTGCTTCGTGATCTTTTCAAAATTGTCGTCCAGAACATCCGTGGCCGGTATAACCGGAACTCCCGCCTCCACAGCCACATTCCGGGCGGAAGCCTTGTCGCCCAACAAACGCATGCTTTCGGCTCTCGGGCCGATAAATGTGATACCAGCCTCATTACAGGCATCTACAAAATCCGGGTTTTCAGACAACAAGCCATAACCGGGATGAACCGCGTCTGCCCCGCTTTCTTTGGCTACGCGAACGATCTCTTCAATAGAGAGATAAGCCCCGACAGGCGAGAGCCCCTGCCCGATGAGATAAGCCTCATCAGCTTTGTAGCGATGAAGCCCCAGTTTATCTTCCTCCGCGTAAACAGCCACGGTTTTTTTACCTAGCTCATTAGCCGCGCGCATAATGCGAATGGCGATTTCGCCCCGGTTAGCAATAAGGATTTTCTGAAATTCAACCATGATGCCCTATGAATTGGCTACTCTAAACTGTCAAATATGACAGCGCTGTCATACCAAGTTCTATCATAAAGCAAAAAGAGCTGATTGGGTCAAGAACTAGATGGAATGAACGAATAGCTCGAAACAGGCATCGCCGGCACGGCTGGAATTTCCATTGACGTTGAAGAAGTCGAAACTCTCAATAACATAGGAGCCCGCTTCCAGCGTTCCAATATATGTCTCCTGATTAATCAGAGAGCTTTGGGATTTGGCAAGCTCTACCCCGGCAGACCAAATCTTGAAATCAGGATCTCGTTCACCCTGCGTCGATTGTCCACGCATGGCGATCTCATATTGACCGGTTGTTGGAATATCGACAAAGACAAATTCCCGATTACCAAGCTTATTGAACCGACCTGCATCATCCACAGAGCAAACGGTTGCAGAGGTCGTATCAATGACTACCTCTTTGTAAATAGGTAAGCTCGATGCAATAGCGCCATTATTACGCTCACCGACGCCTTGTGCATCGCTGGAGGTGATATTTTGCGTACCCAGCAGCAGACGGAAATCCGCTTCATTAATACCAACTTGTTTAACTAGGACATCGGAGAAAGAAAACACGGTCGCAAACACGTCAGCGTCCGTAAATGCTTCGGAGGTCATAGCCCCATAGATAGGGGCAAAACCGGCGGCGACATGATCATTACTGTCCACCGCGTCATCGTGAATATCGTAGATAATAGCGGCGACAGAACCCTGATGAAACCAACCTGCACGGCTAGAGCGAAGGTCTTCGAAATCAATGCCAAAACCGCTTCCCTGCCCGGCACCAGCGCTGTCCTTATAAACGGGATCATCGGTCACAATTGCCGCTAGGCCATTGCCAAAACCTTCGGAAAAAGCCAGACGCGGGTCTAGTTTGTCATTCAAAGAATGTAGCCCCCCCATAGAGTCCATACGTGCAATTTGGTGTTCGAAATAATGGCCCCATTCATGGACAATCACGTGAGGATCATATTCATCCGTGTCCCGGTCAGCCGCCCCCAAGAGATAAACCGCGTTTTCATCCCGGTGATAACCCGACGTACCAATCTGGCCTAATTCCTTACTCCCCGCCACAGGCTGATTATCCGGACTCCAACGAAACTCAATCGCTGGAAACTCTGCACGGGCGTCGACCTCCAAGACTAGCTGCACAGCGTCATATATAGGATACAGAATAGCAAAAGGTGCAGCAGCACGCTCGGAATTATACCCCTCACCATTCCAACCTGACGCAGCATGCAAATTTCGGGTCTGGCTTGCATTCGTCCCTGTCGACGCCAATGATCCTTCCAGAACATAGAGCGCATTATCCATTGTATTATCCGTAACCTGAACGTCCCAATTCGAGCCCCGAGAAAGTTGTGCTCGCGCCTGAACTTTCAATTCTTTTGCAGAGGCAAGCCCTGAAAAACTGTAACGGCCTTTGTCATCTGTCAGCGTCTCTGCGACCACTTCATCCCCATCATCTAATAGAACGACCACGACACCGCGGGCCGGTAACCGTTCGGTGGCTTCATAATCCAATCCATATCCGCTTTGTTTGTGTGGCACATTATCAAAGGTGATTTGCCCGGATAATGTGACTTTGGCGGGCGTAGAACCGCCGGACACCGACGTGCTGGTGGTCGAGGAAGAGCTACTGCCACCTCCGCCGCAGGCGGAAAGAAAAATCAAACCCATTGCTGTTCCGACAATTTTGACCAATTCCATTTTCGGGTGCTCCGCTGCGTTGGAACCCCCACCGGAGCAATTAAGATGCCATTAACTATGTCTGTCTCAAAAATAGATTTTGGTGGTGTGTGATATCTGCGTTTTCCCTGCCTATTCTGCTTTACGCTGTCTAGGAGTTCTGCGCATAATTCGTGCGACCGAGAGGCTCAAACCGCAAGGACCAATCATGAAAAAATCTATTATCAGCGCGCTGACACTGACAATTTGCCTGGGCTTCGCGCCTCAAGCTATAGCTGATGAAAATGCGGCCTTGTGCCATCTCTACAGTGCGACAGGCGCTGGGACTGTTGAATTCCTTTTACCTCTTACCGTGCAGCAATATGTCAACCTGACAGCCGGTAAAGATAAGGCCTTGGCAGACCAGATGACTCAGGCCATCGTCAGACAATATAACCCGCAGATAATTGCTCAATTACAGAACACAAGTCCTGAAAAAATCGGACTCATGGGCGAAGCAGCAGGACAAACGGTGACACAATTGCTGATGAGTGGTCAAGCCACCAGTAAGGCAGACGTTCAGGGCGTGATGACTTCAGCCTGTCAAGCATTAGGGGCCAACACAATTATAGAAGAACAGAAAAAACTGCGTGAATCGCTGCAACAACAAGCCGCGCAACAAGGTCCCCAAACCGTTACGTCATCCGGTGAAAGTCGCTAAAGACGCATCTATTCAACCAACCTCGCGCCATCATCCGTATAGGGTTTGAGTGGGGGCAAACCAGCGGCGACATGGTCAACAGAGACTTGCATATGTGTACGGCCCGAAAATTCGATCTGGTGCGCGATGAAACTCGTCGCAGGGGATTGGGACGACACAGAATTATCACTTGTCACCAGAAGCTTGTGATTAGGCAAATAGGCCGTTCCAATAATTGTTAATCCACCGCCTGAATTTATCTCGCTAACAGACGTTTGGGTTTCCGGAACGGCCGGCACAATTCCATTAATGTAGTCCTGTAACTCGAGATAGCGTTGCCAGAAAACCAAACCGGCTGTCAGACCGCTGGACGGCGCCTTCAACCAGACTTGCGCACCTTCCTCAATCATAAGAGGGGTATCTTCACCCTTTAGAAGGAAAGTTACACCATTGCCATAAACACCTGCATTTTGAGTAAAAGTCAATCCACCCCAAATATGATATACGCCGGGCGAAAGCGTCACATTAGCGCCACTGATCTCTAGGCCGCGGCAATATATGCCGGGCATAAGCGTTGCATGATCTGGGATAAGACTTTCACCCTCAATATTTGTAGAAAGCTGAGACTCCAGGAAGGCCCGGCCAGCGCCTTTTCCGTTTTTATTTTTGATAATAACCTGACGATTCTGATCACAGGACGAGGCGGCAGGCGGTATCACCAGATCCTTATAAGGATCCTCCACAGGCGAACAATTGGCTTTGACCCTTGGATAATAATTCCCGATCGCGCCACCAACTGAGCAAAAGTTTCGAGCCCTCGGAGGGGTCAAGGTAGCGGATATCATGGCCTGTGGATGAATTGAGTTGACCTGCACGGAGCAGGTCGACGCATCGAAAACAGCATTGTCTTCGAAACGCAGGGAGTAAGCGTTTTCTTTGTCCAAAGTCATCACACAGATCGTGTCCGATCGGGTCAAAACTGCTTTGGAGCGATCATGCAAATGCGTTTTGTGAACCCCGACCAAACCACCAACCAGAGACGGAACCTCCAACGTCGCAGATATTTCGACTGTTTCTCGACTGGCCGCAACCTTCAGCGCAACGACCTCGTCCTCGTCGCTTTGAAAGTTTTTATGAAAGACTTCACGTGCGTAAGAGGCGCGTTCCGCATTACTCAACATATCTGGAATAACGGCCGCCAATGCCGCAGCATCAAGAGCTGCCTCAAGGGATTTATTATGGCGATTGCGATTTTCCATATCCAGGGCCAGGCCTACGCCCGCAATAAGCGGCAGACCAAGCAAGCTGGTCCAAACGGCAAACTGGCCGCTCTGGTTGAAACAATACCTATCAAAATGTGTCTTAAGCGATCTCATTACGCCCATCATACACCCCTAGCCTTGTGTAATGATCGCTTCATAAATGTTAACAATTTAAAGAGCGGTTATTAATCATTGTTAAGAATTCATAAAAATTCACTATTCTCTGAAGCATAAAACCTTAGCATCTCTTTCCGATCAGCTTCTTACTTGCCCTGATTGCCTCCCTCCCTTAGAGGGCCCCCCATGAATGGAATTTTAAATGTCGCTATAGGCGGAGCGCTTGGCGCCAGTGGACGCTATCTGATCGGTCAGTGGGCCGGAAGAACATTTAATTCGGAATTTCCATTTGGGACTTTTATCGTCAATATTTTTGGCAGTCTTTTGATGGGTATTTTGATCGGCTGGCTATTAACCCGTGAAGGCGGTGAACAGATGAAGTTATTTCTAGCAACCGGATTTTTGGGTGGATTTACCACTTTTAGCGCGTTTTCCCTGGACGTAATCAACCTATTGGAACGCAAAGCTTATACACCGTTCATTCTTTATGTGTCCGGGTCCGTAGTTTTAGCCATAGCGGCTTTGGCCATTGGCCTGTTTGTCGCAAAGCGAGTATTCGGATGAGCGGAGTCCAGTTAATAACCATCCCCCAAGAAGATACCGGTCAAAGGCTTGACCGCTGGTTTAAGCGCCGCTTTCCGCATATTCCCCACGGTCGGGTCGAAAAATTGCTACGAACCGGACAGATTCGGATTAATGGTAAACGTTCCAAAGGTTCGGACCGAATTGAGGTCGGTGACGATATTCGGATACCTCCTTTGCCTGAACCATCGGCAATCAAAACGCAAAAGGGTCCAAACGAAGGTGAAATACGCTTTATGCGGGATCTAGTCTTGTATGAAGACAACGACCTGATTGCCCTCAATAAACCTTTTGGTCTTGCTGTTCAAGGCGGATCAAAAACAACGCGCCACATTGATGGTCTTTTGCCCGCACTGGGTCAGGGCTGCCGCTTGGTACATCGGCTTGACCGTGATACCTCCGGCGTATTGCTCGTCGCCAAACATGCCAAATCTGCTGCCTGGGCCGGCAAGGCCTTTCAAAGCCGACGAGCCGAGAAGATTTACTGGGGTGTCACCAATGGCGTTCCCAATCCCAGATCTGGCGAGATTAAAGGATATGTTGCGAAAGGCAAAACAGATAACCGCTTTGGCAACAAAAATGCAGGCAAAGAGATCATGATGGCCGTGCGCCATGGACATGCCGGTGCGAAACACGCACGCACACTATATCAAACGGTTCAAACTGCCGGCGCGAAAGCCGGTTTGGTGGTCATGCAGCCACTCACAGGCCGCACCCACCAATTACGGCTACACACGCAAATTTTAGGCGCGCCGATTGCGGGTGACCCCAAATATATGACAGACCGCCCCCTGCCTGGCGGACTGGAAAAAAAACTGCATCTGCATGCGCGTGAACTGATCTTACCCACTCCCAATGGTGACATTTCCGTTACGGCGCCCTTACCGCCCCATATGAAATCAGCTTTCGACAAGCTTGGCTTTGATACCAAAATCCAATTGGAAGTCTGGGAAGACATATAATGCAGGGAGCGAAAAGGTTTTATAAATCGGCAGTCACTACTGTCCTTAAGGATGGTTACGGCGTGCATTTGGATGGCCGCACCTTGAAAACACCCGGAAAAAAGACCCTCAAGGTCAATTCTGAATTTGTTGCCGGCCTGGTGGCCCTGGAATGGGAATCGCAAATTGAAACTATTAAACCGGAAACCATGCCGGTTACTCGATTGGTCAATGTATCTGTTGACTTCACACCCCACAACAGAGACAAGCTGGCACTGGAGGCTCGCAATTATGGCGGAACAGATCTCTTATCTTATCGTGCAAAAACCCCTGCGGAACTTGCGGAGCGACAGGCGGCCGGATGGGACCCGCTACTGGATTGGGCCGCTGACCGAGGTATAAAACTCGCGACGACCCAAGCGGTTCTTGCGATACCGCAAGATGAAGATGTTTTACAAAAAATCACCGATTATGCGTTAACGCTCAAGGATCTCCATTTAACCCTTTTTGTTCATCTTATCGCAGTCTACGGTTCGACGGTTCTGAGCATGGCCGTTATGGAAAAACATATTTCCGGGTCACAAGCTTTTGAACTGTCACGAGTGGACAATCTCTATCAGATCGAGCAGTGGGGAGAGGACGAAGAAGCCGCCGAGATTGCTGCCAACCTATCTGCAGAAGTTTCGGCACTCTGTCGTATTTTGGACGATTGAACTATTGGAGAGCCAAATGGCTGAAGCGATAAGAGTATCAGAGCGCCCCGGTGGTAAATATACCAATGACATACGGTCATCCCGCCACCACGCTTATGCGGACGAGCCGGTTGAATTAGGAGGAGCAGATTTAGGGCCGACGCCCTATGAATATCTCAATGCCGCGCTCGGTTCCTGTACGTCCATCACCATGCGCATGTATGCTGACCGTAAAGGCTGGCCTGTCGAGAGAATTTCTGTTGATGTGACGCATGCCAAAGAAATCCATGGAGACGGTATAAAGCGGGATGTCTTTACCCGTGTGATTGTGATCGAGGGTGAACTGGACGAAGCCCAAAGAGCGCGCATGTTGGAAATTGCCAATAAATGCCCGGTCCACCGTACCCTGGAAGCCGGCTCTGACGTAATTACAAAAGCCGGATAGTTAGCCCTTCTGTAACCTTATTCGCATAGAAATGGTCCGACAGGAGTATTTCTATAGGGGCTGACCATGTCACGCTTACAAGACCAGTTACAGAGCATTCTAGATGAAAATCTATTGGACGAAACACGTTTTAACGAGGTTCGCCGCCAGATTTTTGATGACGGGAATGTTCAGACCGAAGAAGCCGACTTATTATTCCGCATCGATACCGATATCACAGACCTCCCCGAAGGATGGGATGAATTTTTCGTCGGTGCTTTGACAGATTTTTTGATACGGCAGACTTTGCCGGTCGGTTATATAGATCCTATACATGCTAGCTGGTTGATGGAACGCCTTGAGCAGGACGACCGTCTCTCAGAGGAAACTGAGCTTGAGCTATTGCTCAACATTTTACGTCTTGCCCGAGATGTACCGGAGAGCCTAGAGCAATATGCGCTCGCTAAAGCACGGGATCGCATCCTGGCTCGAACACCGCTTATGGTCACATCCAGTGACGTTGAGACGCTTAAGAAAATTCTGTACGCCTGCGGTGGCTCAGACGGATTTTCCATTAGTGAGGGCGAAGCCCGCTTCCTATTTGACCTGGACGAAGTAACTCAGTCATCAGCGAATGATCCAGAGTGGCAAAGGCTATTTGTTGGCGCTATCGCCAACCACCTTATGACTATTGGTGCACCAGCACCGCTGGAAAGTAAAACAGCACGTCGCGGCGATGAGTTTCTTATGTCCAATGAGACCATTTCATGGAATTTAAGCCGCTCGTTCAAGAGTTGGTTGGAGCAATTCCGGACAGGTTCAAATGGCAGCCTTCGCTCACAATATCTGGACGAAGATCGTCTTGCCAAAGCCCAAACTATAACCTTTGACGAAGCCGGCTGGCTGATTGATCAAATTAACCGCGACGGAAGCCGCAGCGACAATGAACAGGCATTGCTGGCATTCCTAAAAGACGAGTGCCCGAACATTCACGAGAGCCTGAATTCGCTGTTACGCTACGCCGCATAGGCGCATTATGGCAAGACTTCTAAAAGACGTTCCTTAAAGGGTTGTTTTTTGAGAGTCATCTGTGCTTAGTCTGTTTTTTAGTCCAACCGGTCTGATATCTCGCCCGCAATACTGGCTGGCCTGCGGTGCGTATGTTCTCTGCTATATTGCTCTGATATATGTGGTTGACCTGACGAGTATGACGGGTTTCTGGCTTGGTTTTTTCTTTGTTCCGGCGCTGTTCTACTCCATCTATCAGGTCAGTAAAAAACGGCTTCATGATATGGGTTATTCAGCACGCCCCTTCTGGATGTGGTTTTTATTGCTCATTATCTTGTTTGTCGGTCTCGCACTCTATTTTGGATGGGGCGAATATTTCAATGTGCTGTTTGACAATCCCGAAAAGCACAATGACGAGGCCTGGATCAAAATGCAGGAAATCAAACTTCAGGAAAGCCTCGCCATAGGTCGGGAGCCGACTCGACTCATCATGCTTATTCCGTCTATTCTATTTCTTATCTGGTTGGCGGTGACCCCCGGAAAATCTGACCGGACTTAAAAACGGGCTTGATTTTCCACGAATTCCTGCCCATCACGCTTTCATGGGTAAACTATTTTTCAGCCCGGATGGGCGCATCGGCTCTCAAGAGTTCATCAAAGGAGCCGTCATTTTATTGGCCATAAACTTTGCTTTATGGCTGGCCTGGTTCGTATCGGGGACCGTCGCTATTTTAGCTATCATGATTTCACTAGCGACAATATATTGCTGGAGCTGTCTGTTCGCCAAAAGGTTTCACGATGCAGGCCTTAATGGCTGGATGTTTCTGGCGGTATTTTTGCTATTTGTCTTATTAGCCACCTTGGTTGTTCCCATCCTTCTTAGTCCAATCCTGCCTGTCAGCGATGCCGCGCTCGAAGTTGTCGAAAAGATGGATGTGATGCGGGAAGAATTGGAGACAAACCCACCGCAAACGCTCGATGGTTTTTCGCCTATATTTTCTTTGTTTCATGAGTTTTATCAACTCACGGCTCTCCAGTCGGCCATTACATATTTTCTCTCTGGCGCCATTGTCGCCTTTGGTACCAATAAGCTTTTAAAAACCGATCCCAATCCTAATCAGTGGGGATAAAGGAGACATCATGAGAAAATTAATTTACGCGTCTGTATTGACCATATCGCTGGCTGCTTGTGGCGGCAACACAGAGCCGGAAATCGAAGCCTCCAAAGTGCCAACGCATCTGAACGGCAATTGGAATGCCACATCTTTGGTTATGGGCGGCAATGAATTACCTGCGGAAATGACCAAAGAAATCAGCATCACTATTAACAACCTGACCTATGAAACACGCGCCATGGGTCAGAAGGAAACAGGCACAATGGTCTATCACGATGACCACACGCCTCTGCGTCTCGATATTATGCCTAAGAACGGCCCTATGGCCGGCAATACTCTCAAGGCTATCTATAAGCTTGAAGGTGAAAAACTGACGGTCGCCTATAATACGACATCAGAGGATTACCCGTCCGGCTTTTACAGCAATGCTGAAAACGGATATCTGGTGACGGTTTACACCCGCTAGTCCGAAGTGGGTCCAAAAGTCTTTTCGAAATTCCGGCGCAACGCCTCGTCGAGCTGCGCCATTTTTGTGTCCCGACCAAGAGCACTTAGACTGGTCACGCCGTGCTCGCTGATACCGCAGGGCACAATTCCGGAAAAATGCGACAAGTCTGGATCCACATTAATTGATATACCATGGAAGCTCACCCATTTCTTGAGCCGGATACCGATAGCCGCGATCTTTTCCTCGCGCCCGTCCGGATGTTCCACCCAAACACCCACGCGGCCGCAGCGCCGCTCGGCTTTCACGTCAGTTTCCGCTAGCGTATCCATGATCCACTGTTCCAATCCTCGGACGAAGGCCGAAACATCTCGGCCTCGTTTCCGTAGATCCATCATCAGATAGGCAACGCGCTGACCTGGCCCATGATAAGTATATTGCCCACCGCGACCGCTTTCAAAAACGTCAAAACGGTTCGGCTCTACCAAGTCTGAGATGTCAGCGCTGGTCCCTGCGCTATAAAGCGGAGGGTGTTCCAACAGCCAGATGAGCTCATCAGCTTCACCAGCGGCGATGGCGCGCGCACGCGCTTCCATTTCTGCGACAGCCTCAGGATAAGCGACCAGCCCTTCGCTAACCCGCCAACCTACAGGTGCCTCATTCCAAATCTTGGATGCCTCAGTTATTTCACATATCTTGGACATGGCAGCTATCTGGGCCCGGCGCGACATATTTGCAAGCCCTATTGCACGGCACTGAACACACACTACATTCCATCGGTGAGGTAGCCATGTCCATTAGACCACCGAGAAACCTGTCATCACTGCCCGGAACCGGGCAAACTGGTTTTTCTGTGCTGGAACATGAGCTCCTGGCTGAGCAGGCTGCCGGCCTCGGCCATGCGGAACGGCTCTTTCAAAAAGCCTATAAACAACTGGATACGCTCCGCCCAGGACAAAACTATACGGAAGACGTTTATCAGTCGGTCGCCGATGCTCTCTATGCCTATATCATTCAGCGCGAGGCCGTCGGCCACAGAAGCCACGATGATGTCTATGCGATCTATGACATTCCAGGTCAGGTTCGGGCGCGCGTCGGCGCCATCAAAAGACCCTAAAAAAGCGCTTCACAAAACCGAGATGAGTTGCTAAAGCCCCGCTTCCTCAATGTGCGGCCGTGGCGGAATTGGTAGACGCGCAGCGTTGAGGTCGCTGTGGGGTAAAACCCGTGGAAGTTCGAGTCTTCTCGGCCGCACCATTTCTCTGGAATTCTAAACCGATTTGTGAATATTGTTGAGGGAAGGGATTCCGTCGC
>JAHDEZ010000016.1 GCA_020628425.1 Hellea sp.
TCAACGACCATAGACGGCCGACCATATACTTATGCGTGGCCGTACAGAGTAACGATTCACACACGTTGTGTTATCAAACCAACTTGCCCTCTCTTACTTTTGTAGGAGAGGGCTTTTTTTATTGGGCATTCAAAACTGTTCCGAAAGCGATAAAGGATTGAGCTGGTATATTGAGCGCGAGCGCTATAAACAGGCTCCATAAAAATTCGAAAAACCTGGGGACCCTTATGAGCAAGCTTTTCACGCCTTTGACATTGGCTTCGGGCATCACAATGCCCAACCGTATCTCCAAAGCGGCCATGGAGGAAAACATGGCGGAATATGGTCAGATACCCGGACGCGATCTGGTTAATCTCTATCAGCACTGGGCGGATGGCCAATTGGGGATGATAATCACGGGCAATGTTATGGTCGCCCCCGATGCCATGACCGGACCTGGCGGCGTTTATCTGGGCAAGGAGACGCTCAGCGATCCGGATGTGCGCCAGCGCTTTGAAGACTGGTCGGCAGCGGGTAAATCCGGCGGGGCGGCGCTCTATATGCAAATCAGCCATCCCGGCAGACAGGTCTATGCGGCCATGGGCACAGATGTTGTCTCGGCCTCGGCCACACGGTTGAATATGGAAGGCCCGGCCGCGAAAATGTTTACGGACGCTCGTGCGCTCACGGGTGATGAGGTCGAAGCCATGGTGACCCGCTTTGGTGACACAGCCGAAGCCGCCGAACAAGCCGGCTTTGACGGGGTACAGATCCATTCTGCCCATGGCTATCTGGTCGCGCAATTCTTATCGCCGCTCACGAATTTACGGGACGATAAGTGGGGTGGCTCTCTGGAAAATCGCGCGCGCTTCCTGCTGGAAATTGTCCGCGCTGTGAAAGCCCGCACGGGCAAGAACTTCGGCGTGGGCGTCAAACTCAACTCTGCCGACTTCCAAAAAGGCGGCTATGATGAAAACGACGCCAAACAGGTTGTGCAGTGGCTCAATAAAGAAGGCATTGATTTTGTCGAACTATCCGGCGGCTCTTATGAAAGCGCAGCCATGGCGGGCGCTGCGGAACAGGATAATCCTTCTTCCACGCTCTTGCGCGAGATTTACTTTATTGAGTTCGCCAAAATCATCCAAGAGGTCGCCGACATGCCGCTTATGGTGACGGGCGGCATTACCAAACGCTCCACGGCCGAGACGGCGCTGGAGAGCGGGGCCGTGGAAATTGTCGGTATTGCTCGGGCGCTAGGCTTTAATCCCCATATCGCCAAAGATTGGGAAGCCGGCCAGAATTTGGATATTGAAATGAACCTTTCGACCTCCAAGAACAAAACCATTCGCGTGCTCTCCGGCATGGCCATGACCAAGGCCAATCTCTACCGTATGGGCGCAGGGAAACTGCCGAAAAACAAAATGAGCCCAATGCTCTCCATCATCAAACAACAGATGAAACAGGGCAAACAAACCAAGACCTATCGCCGGTGGCTGGAGAGTCGAAAAATTTCATGACTGTTTCAAAGCTATTCGAGGATGAACCCCAGCAATGGGGATTACGCGGGGATCCCTTTTTATGGCGTGATCTCAAAAGCCATTTTGAATCGACTTCACTACCTAAAGACCAGAATGAGCTGAAAACTATTCTGGAGGAGGCTTATGAAAATAAGACCGGATATCCATTGGCGCATTCCGAACATTTCTATATTGAAGAATACGCACATGGCGGAATGTCCAGCGGTAAAATCTCTCCTGAATTTTGGAGAGATGTCGGAATCCCTACCCTGATAAAGCGTTCGGGTTTACGGGATGACAAAAAAGGGGAGTGGGTCATGAAACGTATATTCCTGTTCGGCAGCCTGATCATTGCGGTTTTGCTAGCCTACCTCGTGGCCTGGCCCGTGGACATCGATCCGCAAAAATGGGAGGCGCCCAAGGATAAAGGCTATGTGGGGAATTTTGCGCCCAATAGGCGTCTGGCCGATCTGGAACTTTTGGATATTGGCGATATTCACGGCCCCGAAGACGTCGCGAGCCGTGTCATTGACGGACAGCTTTATCTCTTTGTCTCCTCACAGGACGGGCTCATCCGCAAAATCAATGCCGACACCAAAGAGGTCACCACTCTGGCCGATACCAAAGGCGTTCCTTTGGGATTTGAATTTGACGGGGCAGGCAATCTGATCCTCGCTGATGCGTTTAAAGGGCTCTTATCCATCGCGCCCGACGGCACGGTCACCACATTATCGGACACGGCGGACGGCGAACCTATTCTTTATGCGGACGATCTGGATATTGCGCCGGACGGAGTGATCTATTTTTCCGATGCCAGCACACGCTGGGGCGCGGCCGAAATTGGTCAGACCATGGCCGCTTCGCTCTATGAGATTATGGAGCACGGCAAGACGGGGCGTGTCCTCGCCTATGACCCGGCCAGTGGAAAAACATGGACGGTGATGGAGGATCTCTCTTTTGCCAATGGCGTGGCCATGGCAGATAATGGCAACAGCATTCTCGTCAATGAGACCGGCGAATACCGCATCCACAAGCTTTGGGTGTCGGGCCCTAAAAAAGGTGAGAGCAAGGTCATCATCGACAACCTGCCGGGCTTTCCGGATAATATTAATCAGGCCCCTGACGGCAATTTCTATGTGGGGATTGTGTCCAAACGCTCGGCTTTTCTGGATGATTATGCGAACAGCCCGTTCTGGCGAAAACTGGCCTGGCGCCTGCCGGCGGCCCTGCAGCCCAAGGCGGAGAATTACGGCTTTATCATAGAAATGGACGGCAACGGCAATGTCATTCAGACTTGGCAGGACCCGACAGGGGCCTATCCCACAACAACAGGCGCCCATCTGGCGGCAGATGGGTATCTGTATATATCGAGCCTGACCGCTTCCAAACTGGGCCGTATGAAAATGGCCAAATAACACAAGAGGTTCAGTATGGAAAATGACGCTGCATATAAAGCTGGAGAGGACTTTGGATATATAGCTGGCCAAATCATAGGTGTGGCCATTATCATTATTATCCTCGTCACAGTCATTTATCTGGTGACGCGAAAGAAGAGTAAATAGACCATGAAACGTGCCCTACAAATCGTGCTTTTTATCTTGAGCCTCATTCCGCTCTTCTTTGCCGTAACCGGCATTATTGGCGGCGCGGCGGGCCTTAATGGTGACGCATCTGTCGCGGCCGATCTGGATAATCAGTTTCGTTATCTCTCTGCTTTTTATCTCATTTTGACCTTTCTCATCTGGTATATCATCCCCCGGATTGAGACCCATTCCGAGCTGTTTCGCATTGCCGTCATCGCTATATTCCTGGGCGGTCTGGCGCGTGCCTATAGCTATTATCTGGTCGGGCCGCCCTCTCCAACCATGATAGCGGGCATGGCTCTCGAGCTGGGCGCGCCGCTCTTGATCGTCTGGCAGAGCATGGTTGCTAAAAACGCAAGGCAAAAATAGAAGACAAATGACCCAATCCGTTTACAAACTTTTACTCCAATATGAGTGGGACCTGTTTGAGGAAACGGGCGTGTTTTTGGGCACGCCGCTGGATTTCGAGGATGGCTATATTCACCTCTCAACCGCCGAACAGGTTGTTGAGACGGCCCGCCTCCATTTCAAGGATAAAGGCCCGCTGGTTCTGGCAGAGTTTGACGGGGATGAGCTCGGCGCATCGCTCATTTATGAGGCCTCTCGCGGGGGGCAATTGTTCCCGCACCAATATGGGAAACTGGAACGGGCGCAGGTGCGGCGTCACTGGGCCTTGCAGGATCTGGGCAGTGGTGCTTATAGCTTTCCGAAAGACTTCGGATAGCCCCTATGAGCCTTTATAGATTTGCCACAAAAATGGTGCGTGTTCTGCCCGCAGAACCCGCCCACAAGTTTACGATTAAGTCGCTCAAGGCGGGTCTGGGCCCGGTGACGACCCGCAAGCCGGATTCCATATTGGCCACCAATGTTGGCGGATTGAAATTAGCCAATCCGGTCGGGCTCGCGCCCGGTTTTGACAAAGACGCCGAAGTCCCGGACGCCATGCTGAATGCAGGCTTTGGCTTTGTGGAATGCGGAACAGTCACACCGCGCCCGCAGATCGGTAATCCTAAACCGCGCCTCTTCCGCCTTTCCGAAGACCAGGCCGTCATCAACCGCATGGGTTTTAACAATGGCGGTCTAGACGATTTCAAAAAACGACTGACCCGGAGACAGGGCAAACCCGGTATTGTCGGTGCCAATCTGGGCGCCAATAAAGACAGCGATGACCGAACTGAGGATTACGTGACAGGCCTGAAGTCGCTCTGGGGTCTGGCGGATTATTTTACCGTCAATATCAGCTCCCCTAATACGCCGGGCCTGCGGGATCTGCAGGCCGAGAGCGCCATGGACGATTTGCTGGGCCGAGTATCCGAAGCCCGAAAGGCACTCATCACAGATGATTACGACCCACCGATTTTTCTCAAAGTGGCCCCGGACCTCATCTCGGCCCAGATTGAACAAATTACGGGGCAGTGCCAGAGCTACGGCATGAATGCCATCATCATATCCAACACGACCATTGCCCGCCCGGACAGCCTGCGCAGTCCACATAAGAGCGAAGGTGGTGGTCTGTCAGGCGCGCCTTTATTTGAGCCATCCACACAAATCCTGAAGGAATTTGCTCAGGCCGCCAATGGCAAAATCGACCTCATCGGTGTGGGCGGCATTGCCAGCGGCGAACAAGCCTATGCCAAAATCCGCGCCGGCGCTAAAGCGGTGCAGCTTTATTCTGCGCTTGTCTATCACGGACCGGGACTGGTCATGGATATACGGCGTGATCTGGCGGCGCGCCTCAAGGCGGACGGTTTTAATGGGCTGGAAGAGGCTGTTGGAAGGCACTGATTACGGGGCCACAACTTCCTGACCAATCATATCAAGCGCCAATGCCACATTAGCAACAGGGCCGCTCTCATCATTTAATCCATACGCCCGGGCCAAAGCCTTCATATCGGTTAGGCGTAAATGCACCTGTCCGTCGACCTCATAAATCAAGGCTTTCATGGGCAGCTCAAGGCCCATTTGAGGGTTTTGCTCCATTATGGCGGTGCCGATTTTTGGATTGCCGAAAATCACAAGATAATTGCGGTCTAAATCAAATCCCGCCTCTCTGGCTGCCTGGCTGTGGTCTATTTCGGAAAAGACCTTGAGCTGACGCGTGTTGAGGGACCGTCGAAGGCGCAACAGGCTATCGTTGAAATTATGCGGACTGATATAGACTTTGGCCCGGTCAGTCGACGACCCACGGCTTCCTTCGGAACATGCACCAATTATGATTGACGCAAATATAATCAGGACAGGCAATAATATTCGCCCCATAACGAACCTCTTCATTTCGTCGTTGCCCTGTCATATGAGCGTAAACGCAAATTTCTTAAAATTCTACAACTTTAGACAGCCTCACAAAGTGTTGAACATTTCGATTTGCAATGGATTATTAACCGCCGATTTACCCCTCTCCTTCATAATCTATTAACTTCAGAAACAGTGAGCCAAGAATGACGCCTCCGCCATCCGCATCTGCCAATTACGACTCTGACTACGCCAAAGGTCTGATGGAGGATCTGGATAGTGCGCCGGGCTTATTGCGTCGGGCCCTGACAAGCCTGTTTTTACTGCTGCTCGCTTTTCTAATTCTGGGCGCCGTCCTCTCCTATAATCCTTTTGACTCTACCCGCGACACAGCCGGAATTGGCGAGGTGCAAAACGCTTTGGGTAAAAACGGTGCGGGTATGGCCAATTTCCTGATGCAATTTATGGGACTCGGCGCGCTCATTGCGGGTTGTCTTTGTTTGTATGATGGCGTCAAAGGTCTTGTATGGCCCGCCAAGTCTACGCGCCGAACACGCTGGGGTCGTTTTGGTCTGGCGACAGCTACGACACTGTTTGGGGCCGCGGCGCTTTCGGGTTTCCCTATTCCGCAAAGCTGGCCCATGGCCACAGGCATGGGCGGTTGGATGGGTGACTCCATCTTTCTGACGCTGAAAGCCGGGTTTGATGTTTTCAATATTCCGATTTCAGGCTTCATAGCCGCGCTCATTGTCTTTCTAATTGCTGCCTTTTCACTGGCCAGATTTCTGGGCGTTGTCGGCAAAGATTTTCTGGACATCTGGGAAGCCGTTCTTCTGGTCTGGGCCACTATCCGGGTCTGGTTTGACCGGTTTGCCGGCTGGATAAAGGTGAAATTCGCCAGAGCTTATCTGCCTGAAGTGGAACAGTCCGAAAGCATCGCCACACTCATCCGGGATATCCCTGATGAGGTACCGGCACGGGCACCGGTCTCAACTCGAGACGCTGAAGCTGAGCGCCAAAGCACCATTGCCCCGATCATCAGACCAGCAGTTGCCCCTGAACCTGTTGCAGCGGCACCCGTCGCGACACCGGCCCCGGCAAAACGCAAACGTGCCGCCAAGCCCAAAAAACCGGAATTTCATTTCCCCGAAGGTGCGGATTATGTCCTGCCGGAACTGGGTCTTTTAAAAACACCGCCGCCCCGTAAAGCGCTGCATGACGACATGGCCTTGCGCCGCGCCTCTGAGGACCTGCACCGGGTCATGGAAGATTATGGTATCAAAGGTGACATGGGCGCGGTTCGTCCGGGCCCCGTTGTGACCTTGTTTGAGTTTGAACCGGCACCGGGCGTCAAGTCTCAACGGGTGATTAATCTGGCCCCGGATATTGCCCGAAATATGAGCGCCGAGTCCGCCCGTATCGCCGTTGTACCGGGCCGCAATGCTATGGGTGTTGAGTTGCCTAACCGCCGCCGCGAGACGGTTTGGCTCAAAAACATGCTGGCGTCCAATGCTTATGTGAATTCAGAGGCAGGCCTGCCGCTGATTATGGGTGAAGATATTGGCGGTGCCGCTTATGTGGCTGACCTGTCGAAAATGCCTCATTTACTAGTGGCCGGTACAACCGGTTCCGGTAAGTCTGTGGCCATTAATGCCATGATCCTATCACTCATGTATAAGCTCACACCGGAGCAATGTAAGTTCATCATGATCGACCCGAAAATGTTGGAGCTCTCAGTTTATGACGGAATTCCACATCTCCTGACACCGGTTGTAACCGAACCGAAAAAGGCGGTGGTGGCGCTTAAATGGACCGTGCGCGAAATGGAAGACCGTTACCGCAAAATGGCCAAGATGGGCGTGCGGAATATGGCCGGCTATAATGAAAAAGTGAATGAAGCCAAAGCTAAAGGAAAGGTCATGACCCGAACCGTTATGACCGGCTATGACAAGGAAACAGGCGAACCCACTTATGAGACCGAAGAGCTCGATTTCGAGCCCATGCCGTTTATTGTCGTGATTATCGACGAGATGGCTGACCTGATGATGGTAGCCGGTAAAGACATTGAAGGCACCGTACAACGTCTGGCACAAATGGCGCGAGCCGCCGGCATCCACATGATCATGGCCACGCAGCGACCCTCTGTGGATGTTATCACCGGTACGATTAAAGCCAACTTCCCGACTCGAGTGGCTTTCCGTGTGGGCTCCTCCATCGACAGCCGTACCATTTTGGGCGAGACGGGTGCAGAGCAGCTCTTGGGTAATGGTGACATGCTGTTTATGGGTACGGGACGGCCGCGCCGCCTGCATGGCCCCTTTGTCACCGACGGTGAGGTCGAAAAGATCGCGGCCTTCTCCAAGGCGCAAGGTACACCCAGCTATCTGGAAGAAATCACATCTGAACCCGAAGAAGCGCTTGGCGGCGATGACGCCGCGGGCGGTGAAGGCAATTCCTTGTTTGATCAGGCTGTGGCCATTGTCGCCAAAGACCGCAAAGCTTCGACCAGTTATATCCAGCGGCGTCTATCCATAGGTTACAACCGGGCTGCCAATCTGATTGAGCGCATGGAGTCCGAGGGCATGATTGGCCCGTCAGGGCCCGGTGGTAAGCGGGAGATTTTCCTGCCGGAGCAAGGGGGGTACTGATGGATATCCAACCGGTAGAGCTTGATATTCAAGAGCGCGACCGGAACGATTTCGTTCGGGCCTTGGAAATTATCAGACAAGAACAAAGCGCGAGCCCGTCCATGTTGCGTCAAGCGCTGGATATTCATTTGCTGCGCATCATGGATTTTCTGGAGGTCATGGAACGGGCCGGTCTGGTCGGCCCCTATCACTCAATTGCCCATCCCAGAGATGTTCACCTGCCCAGGTCTGGAGGCCACTAATGGACAATGTCACCGGATTTATGGGATTACTGTTTATCTGGGGGTTGCTCTACGGTTTTTATGTCATGTCCACTAAAAGTTTTCAGGAACACGACTAATCTAGTTCTTAAACCGCTTCAGATCCCTGCTTGAAAACTGCCATTCCGGCGTATTGAGGAAGACGTAAAAATCTGCGCTATACCAAGGACTCGCGCCGCCTTCAGGATTTTTCAATATATGCATGTCCTGCGCCGGCATATAGCTCTGGGCCAGTAAAAACTTCTTTTTTCCCGCTTCATTAATAGCCACATCCATAACCATGACCGCGTGCCCCGGCATGCCGCCGACGATAAAGACGTCCCCGACCTGAATGTCTCTCACTTTGACGGCGTTCATTTCTTTGGCCAGTGAATAGGTTCCCGCATAGGAGAAAATCTGAGTCATATATTTGCGGAAATTCCGGTAAGAATTATCGGGGGCACCGGAGGCCTCTGTGAAACTGACCTTATTGCCGCGCACAACCGGTTTTCGGCCCTGCCGCCAGTCATCAAAGGCGACCCTGTCCCCGCTTGTATAATTGAAATGGATCTTGGAATACTCGCCTTGGGCGTAGTGATACTCCGCCTTGAGACGCATGACCGCATCAGCACATTGCTGCAAATCCCGCGTTCCCGTATCCAGATCCAGAACGGCATAATGTTTCGCATGTGTTTTGATATCGCCGTCAAAATACCGGACCGGCGTGCCTTCAGGTTTTAAGGGTATATTCCGCAACCAGTGACAAAAAGAGCCGTCGGTACATGGAACACGTTCAAATCCAGGCGGCGGCGCAATTCGGACTTCCAACGCCTTACTTTGACTATAGTCCGCCAACCAAGCGTAATCCAAATTCGTTGTTTGAGCCTGAGCGCTCACCGACAAAAGGACCCCGAGCCCAGCATAGGTCAATGTCTTTAAATGTTTTAATACCACAAGCGCCTCGTATATAATTTTACGATAACACCTTATGCCTCAATCATTCGGGAATGGGAAATTATAATAACAGAGCTATTTAAAAATCCCTTTGATAACATGCAAAAGCGCAACTGTAACTACGGGTAGCATTTGTTGTTCAATTCTGGTATAGTGTCCGCTGTATTGGTATCTTGATTTTCGAGTTTTATCAAACGGGGCACAAAATGAAACACTCTCACCGCACAGGTCAGGTAAACCCTGGCATCTGGGTTATTTTATTCTCAACGGTTTTACTGGCATGCCTATTATATGCGCTCAGCATACTCGCATAGAAAGACATCGTGCTAAGCGCCATCTGGCGTCGACGGTTTAGGCATTCGCGCCTTAAGGGGTAGAAACCCTGGTCGGAATATTCAGTTCTTGTAATATGAATTGCAGGTCCCAGACGACGCCTGCGCTGGCTTCGGGATCTGGTAAAATCAGAGCTGTCGACTTAGGTGTTTCCGCTTTCATCTCTTCCAGCACAGGGCGTATATTCTCCAATGTATATATTTGGTCATCAAGCCAGATCTGTTCTTTGTCGTCTATGGCCAATAGAATTATCGGGTTCCACGCTTCAATGGGCCGCTCCATTGGCCTCTCGATTGGTTTTTCATAAATTACGCGTGATGACTTTATGGCCGGAGCCACCAGAAATAATTCGCAGCCGGTCAGACCTAACCCAGCCAATAAAATAACGCCTTGTGAGATTTTCATGGATAGGTGATAATTCAGTCAATCTGGGTCTGGCAAGCCCTTGGAGAGGCATAAAAAAACCGGGCTCCAAGGCCCGGCTCTTAAAATTCAATATAGCGGTTCGCTTAGCTCATGGCTTTCACGTTTTTATTCAAACGTGAGATTTTTCGCGCGCCTGTGTTCTTGTGATAAACGCCACGAGAGACGGCGCGCATCATAACTGGCTCTGCAGCTTTGACGGCAGCCTGTGCGGCAGCCTTGTCGCCGGCAGCGATTGCGTCGTCAACTTTGCGAATAGCGGTTTTAACTTGTGAACGGCGTGCTTTATTGACCGCAGTTTTACGGGCCTGAACGCGAACGGCTTTTTTAGCAGAAGCTGTATTTGCCATATTATCCTCAAAAAATAGGCCCTATTGAGGGCCACTAAATTCGTAAGCGCGCCCTATAGGCGAGCTTTTCATCAGCGTCAAGCGCTTACTTATTCTTAAAATGCGGCTTTCGCTTCTCAATAAAGGCCGTCATACCCTCAGACTGATCCTCAGTGGTGAACATGCTTTGGAACAGTCGACGCTCAAACATAATGCCTTGTGACAATGTGGTCTCGAAAGCCGTATTAATAGTTTCCTTTGTCATCATGGCAATCGGCAGGCTCATGGAAGCGATCTTGCGGGCGGCCTCTTCGACCGTGTCCTGCAATTCATCCAGCGGTACAACACGGGCAACAAGACCGCTGCGCAGAGCCTCATCAGCATCCATCAAGCGGCCCGTCAGACATAAATCCATGGCCAGGGACTTGCCTACAGCCCGGGTCAGGCGCTGTGTGCCGCCAATACCAGGCATCACCGCCAATGTGATTTCCGGCTGGCCAAATTTGGCATTATCCGCAGCAATAATAAAATCGCACATCATGGCAATCTCGCAGCCGCCGCCCAAAGCGTAACCGGATACGGCGGCTATGATGGGCTTTCGGAAGCGCTCAATGGCTTCATGATACATGGCAAACGGGTCATTTCGGTAAATATCAAGATATTGGTTTTCCTGCATTTCCTTGATGTCTGCGCCCGCCGCAAAAGCTTTATCCGAACCGGTCAGGATAACACAGCCGATTTCATCATCGGCCTCGAGCTCGGCAAGCGCCTGAGCCACTTCTTTCATCATATCATTGCAGAGCGCGTTTAGCGCCTTGGGGCGGTTCAAGCGGATTTTTGCTACGCCCGCATCCCGCGTAAATTCGATCATATCATAGGTCATAAAAAACCCTTCCTTTTTCGAGGCGGCTTTTAGATGGCCCTTTATTGGCTGGCAAGACCAAAGACGGAAATTAGAAGTTCCTTACAAATGGCTCCGTGGGTACGACGAACCCTTTGGCATTTGGATCGATGGTAAAGCTGACCATGTCCGGCTCTTCTACGCGGTTGATTAAACCGCTCCGACGCAGAGCAACCCCCATGCCGGCCTTGGTCACACGTTTTAACAGGCCGTCACGGTCATAGGATGGCTTTAGGCCCAGCTTGTTGCGCAACATGGCATTGGTGACCATGGCATTGTTTTTGATAACACATTCCCGGGTGGAATATTCCGTCGTAACCGAGACGCAAAATGAGCTGTTATCTACTTTGTGCGGCGCGTTCAGCGGCCAGGCGATAGCCTGTCCGGGCTGCAGGTCATAGGCAATGGCAGCATCATCGAATTTGTTTTGGAACGGGAGCTCATCAACATGATGATTTATCACGGCTTCCTCATAATCTTCATCTGCGATAAATTCTTTGCGCATGGGATAAATATAAATCCGTTTGTCACCACGAATATGCCAGAGTATAGTCTCTGTTTTGTCAAAGTGATAAGGTGTTTTGGAAATGGGCGAGGAGATCAGAATACCGCCCTTGGGCCGTGAAAATGTGAAGCCGGTGCGATCATATAAGGCGCCAAACATGACATCCAGGACTTTTTGATATTCGGGATGAATATTCATGGCCTTGCGCAGATTGATGAAAATACGTCCCGCCTTGGCCGCCGCCAACAAGGTCTTCGCAGGTACATCACGAAAGTCTCCGGTCAGGAACCGGTTCGGAAATCCGGGTTCAGGATTTTGCGTATTCGAACAAATATCAAATTGCTCATGAGGATGATTTTCCATTAGCGCGATGAGCGCATCATCAGAGAACAAACCTGTCGCCTCCAGGTCATGCGCAAATGTAATTGTTTCTTCCCGAAATCTTTTGGTGTGCCCGGTGGCCCAATCGTTTAGCATGTCTCTCTCAATCTTTTTTTTAAGACTGAGAATTGCTCACAGAGATTTCACTGTGTCAATTTGGGACAAACGACACGCGAATTGATTTGCGCCCAAGAGCAGATTTCACCCATAATGCGAAAATCAAATTAAGAAAACAGGGTTTATTAGAAATTTCTAACAAATGGTTCCGTCGGCACGACAAAGCCTTTGGCGTCTGGGTCGATGCGAAATTTAACCATATCCGGCCCGGCCGAATTTGACACATAGCCCAGGCGGCGCAGGGCGATACCCAGACCGGCTTTGATATAGCGTTTCATATCGCCGTCCTGGGCGTAGTTCGGCGTGCGGCCGAATTTGCTGCGCAGAGCGGCGTTGGCGATCATATTGGCGTTTTTAATGCCGGACTCGCGAGTGGAATATTCCGTCGTCACAGAAACGCAAAACGATCCATTATCCACGCGGTGCGGCGAGTTAAGCGGCCAGGTAATGGCTTCACCGGCTTTCAGATCAAAGACCTGCGCTTCATCATCAAAGCCTTTTTCATAAGGCAAATCATCCACCAGATCATTGGTAATAATGGCTTCATAATCTTTATCGGCAATAAATTTTTCGTTCAGGGGATAAATGTAAATTCGCTTCTTGCCACGCACATGCCAGAGAATAGTCTCTGTTTTGTCAAAGTGATAGGGCGTTTGGGAAATGGGAGAAGAGATCAAAATCCCGCCATTGGCATTATAGGTTTTTCCACCAACTTTCTCAGCCAGGCCGCCATACATAGCATCCAGAACTTTTTTATACTCGGGATGCAAATTCATGCCCTTGCGAACATTAATCCAGATACGACCGGCTTTTGCGGCGTCTAACAGAGCTTTAGCGGGTACACCGCGAAAATCACCCGTTAAAAACTCGTTTGGAAAACGGGGATCGGGGTTGTCAGACATAGAGCAGACATCAAGCTGCTCCGATGGGTGCTTTTCCAAAAGCGCTATCAAGGCATCATCCGTGAACAAGCCACTGCTTTCCAAGTCGTGCCCAAAGGTCAGGACCTCTTTTTGAAAACGATTCGTATGATCATCAGTCCAATCGGTCAGCATTGTCATTTTTATATGTCTCCACCATTCTTGCCGGGCTTTTAGCAGAGAAAAGTTGATAAATCGTTGGACAGAACCCCTCAATGATTAAGCCGGTTTTAACCCTGTTTGTTCCGCACGACGCGCAAACAGAACATTGATATTTGAGGCAAATCATCTAGGAACAATTATGGCAGATGGATTTCAATATAAGTTCGGGCGGGGATTAGGGTTTGTCTTATTTGGCGCTTATCTACTGGCAGCCGTCCTCGGCGTGACCGGAACTGCCTATGGGCTTGATGCTTTAATGGACTTTCAAGCCTGGTATTTCTGGCTGGGTGCGGTCATTGCGGGGCTTCTGGTATTATGGTTCGTTCCGAGGCCGATTGATGTCATTTTGCTAACGCCTCTGGCTGTTTATGGCGGCGCGCAAAATTTTGGTCTGACTTATACTATGGCCGGAATAATTATGGGCCTGCCAGTTCTCATCGTGTTTTTGATGAGCCTTGGTAAGACGTCTTGAAACATTGGTGGGTGATTATAGCTTTCCTGCTCGTCGCCTGCGGCGGCACAGTTGTTAAGCCTGATCCCATTCCGTTTATTGAAACTGCAGAAAAAGCCCTTGAGGAAACGTCCGCCATCCCGGCCATACCTGTTTCCTATGAGCAGGCCTGTCTCGAATTAGACGGTCGCTGGGATCCATTGGGAAAATTTGATTTGGGACCCAATGTGACGGCGCATCTGGGCACGCATATCTGTAATTTGTCGACCTCTGATGCCGGACAATCCTGCAGCAGCCGGTTTAGATGCGAAGGGCGTTGTCTCTTACCCGATCCGAAATCCGATAAAGGCTATTGTTCCAGCCATTGGCTGCCCGAACGGGATGCTCTTTTATATCCATGGATACAAGGCCGGGGTAATCCGGGCGAGCCCCCGCCTATTCCGGACAATCTATACGCCGAAAAAATATCCCGGATCAAAAACTATGTATTAAACCGCCATCTCTGGTCATTGAAGAGCCCGAAGAACTATAGTTATGAATATCACTTTGACGGCGGATTAGCCGTTTCGATCAATCCCTTACCGGCCGTTCTGACCATTCATGACGGACAAGTTGTGAGCGCGCTCTACACAGGTGAAGGCGGCCTCAGACCTGATGGCGAACCACCCATTAAAACCGGTGATGAAATAGAATGGCGCAGCGTAAACACATTAGAGTTTCATTTCAGGGAACTACGCCGATGGATATCTCTGAAGGTCATTGGCGACAGATTGGACGTGGAATATCATCCCGATTTTGGGCATCCTGTTTTCGTGGAAGCTGATTCAGCAAGAATGTCCGACAGTTATCTACTTGTCAAATTCCGGGATTTTAAAGCATTGGACGATTAATCCGTTTTGCAATCCCCTATCCTTACAAATTGCGGGACCTTATATTTTTTATCCGACGCCGGATAAAAAGTGATTTCCTTCTCCGCCTTGCCGTCCTTAACCGTTAGGATAAGCGGCTTGGTCGGGTCCTGAAACCCATCAGAGATGACACTGATAAGCTCCATACCCGCCTCCAGACCGGCCTTTGCGGCCAGTGAATCAGGCAGCACATCTGTCACCTCTCCCTTGGTCCAGGCGCCGTCTATATCAAATCCGGGATTATACTCGCTGACCTCCACCACTTTCAGTTCCGCACAATCGGGAAACCAGTCTCCATTGATATCGACCGTATCACCATCCAGATAATAGCTCTCGATATCAACCTGTGGGTTACGACCCAAATCAGGGGTAAACATATTCGCAATGTAACGAGTTGAAAGGACCGGAGGGTCATTGACCGGCGCCCCATCAGCGATATCCCGCATTTCCCTCAAAATAGCCATAACACTCGACGTATCGCGAGCCTGCATTTCAGCTTCCCAGTTACGGGCCATCAAATAACCCCGTAGATAGGGCTGCTGGCGATAGTCACTGTCTTCCCAGAACCAGTCCCGTATTTCCGCTCCGTCTGCATTTTTGGCCGGCGATAAATAATAATCTCTGAGGACGCCATTCGAGAAATCAATCACGTCTGACTCAGTCCAAATGCCAGACGTCCGCATGACCTCGCTCATGACAAAATGGGTCATACCTTCGGTGAACCAATAGCCGTAAGGTTCGCAACTATCTGTCGAACAAAGTGGCATAGTGCCAAGACGGTCCGGCACCCATTGATGAGAAATCTCATGAGAGAAAAATTGACTTAAAAAAACAAGGCTCAAATCATCAGACACGGCCGAGGTAAAAGCGTTAAACCGGCCAATACCCGAATAGCCGTTATAATTGACCCGTCTGGGAAGGCCGGACAAAGATACCAGATATTCAGATACCTCCTCTTGCCATAATTCTTCCATCGCGCTCAAAAGCGTGGATATGCGACCGCCAAATTCATCGACAGAAAATGGGTGTTCACCGGACTTGAAAACGGTCAGGCCTGGCTTGTTCGGATCGGTAAAAAGATAATTTTTTTCTGCGGCGATAAAAACCTGTTCCCGGAGCTCCTGGACATAGAGCCCGCGAGCCTCCGGTACGGTGTCTACTACCGCCCAATTTTCCGGGAGATTGTCCCATTGGACCGATACAGTCGAGCGTTCGCGTTCATCCGGGTAAGGGTAGGCCAAACCGGTAAATCCGGAAATCACAATGTTGGATTTGCGAATAACCGGATAATAGAAAAAATCCAAATCCCGTCGAGGGTTGGGGGCGTCCCGCGAGGACAAAGTATATGTCAGGGTTAGCGGCGCGCCGGGCTCGTTATAGATGGTATAGCTGTAATCCTCTTGTTTCGGTGCTCGGTCTTCCCGGTCACCTTTAACATCCAAATGCCTGAACCTTCTCCAGTGACGGCCTTCATCTTCATTCTCATTGCCCAGAATAATTTCAGTTTTGCCGTCTCTATCGCCGATCAGGCGCAAGGTGACCTCGACCTGTTTGTGCAGGCCTTCGTCCACGCGGGCTTTGAACGTATAATTCAGATCAGCCGGGCCGCGATTGCCCTCGTCTGAACCACATCCAGTCAATCCCAACGAGGCCATCAGGCCCGTTAAAATAAGTGCTTTAAATGAGATTTTCCCACCCATAGGTCGAAATTATTATTCGGCCATACGGCGCGGTCAAGACAATTCCCGTCTGCCGGCTTCCTGTCTTGGTCTACTCCCAGTAAAAATAGTCGTTGGTGCAAGGGCCTGTGATCTCAAATTGAGGGACCATGACCGGCTCTCCCCCAATAGGCATATAGCTGATGGTCTTAGTCGCCTCACCGTCTTGCACCTCCAAGACTAACGGCACGGTCGTATCGCCGCCGCCGCCGGAAACCTTGGCCAGAAATTGTTGTCCGTTCTTAAGGCCTGCCTTGGCCGCATTATGATCCGCGCTGACGCCGGACACAATCCCGGTGGATAAAGTCGCTTCCGGGTCGAAGCCCACATCATAGCCGTAAACCGGTGCCTCGGTTAGCGTCGCACAATCCGGAAACAGATTGGGGCGAATCTGAAGAGTTTCGCCTTTGATATAATAGCGCTCAATATCCTCTATTCTATGGCGTTTGTGGCTGAACTGTTTGGCAATATAGTCCGCCGTCAAGACAGGGCGATCTTCGCCCGACTGTTCGGCGTGCGCATGCATATCCTGTAATACGCTCATGACGGACACGGAACCTTTGGTGAAATATTGCGTTTCCGCCTCCCAGTTCATGGCAATCAAAAAGCCGCGCCAATAAGGTTGACGCTCATGTTCAAAATCCTGCCAGAATAGCTCGTCAATAGCCTTACCCGTGGCATTGCGGGCCGGGGACATGTGGTAATCGCGCAAATATTGATTGGTGAATTTGACCAGATCTTTACGGTCCCAATACCCCCCATCGATCATGACCTGAGCGGCAACAAAATCCGTAAAGCCTTCGGAAAACCAGAATATACTGGGCGGGCATTTTTCTTCATCATCTGTGCACCGAGGTCTGTCTCCAAGCTCACCCGTAATCCAATGATGATTAATCTCGTGAGCCAAGAAAACGGTGAGAAACTCCAGATCCATCCCCGGTGTCGCCGCGGCTACAAAACTGTTATATCGCCCTGTCCCGGTAAAGGAATTGTGTTCCTTCCGGGGCGGCGTGCCTAGAAGTGAAACATGGTAATCTGGGGTTTCAGTTTGCCAGAGCTCATTGATTTGTTTGAAGATAACCTTGATGCGCGTGTTGAATTCTTCAGGGCTGAAATCATGCTGGCCGGACTTTAAAATGCTTAGCCCTCCATCTTCGACAATATTGTCTGAGGGGGCTGCAGCAAGAACCTGAGTAGCAATATGACCTGCATAAATTTTTTCATCCGGCAAAGTGTCAATGATTGCCCAATCGGGGGGTAGATTTTTCCAATCAAACGAAATGCTGAATTTACTTTCCAAATCTCCTCTATAAGGACGAGCCAGACCGTGCGTTCCAATAATATGAATAAGATCATCGTTGAGTACCGGCGTGTAAAAGTATTCGATATCGCTGGCAGCATCGCGCATATCTTCGGCTGACAATTCATAGGTTACGGTAATGTCTGCACCCGGAGTGTGTTCAACATCTAGGTCTCGCTGGTAAATATCATCCGGCAGAACGACGCCGTCACCTGCAACCGTCAGCTTTCGGAACCGTTCATTGCTATATTCAACATTGGCCCAGCGGCCCCCTATGCGCAGCTGTGTGTCGCCGTCCGCCTCACCTTTAAACTTCAACACGACTTTGAGACGGTTAGGTTCAATTTTTGGAAATATAGGCGTCAATTCATATTGGATATCAGCTGGTATTTTCGGAGGAACTTCCGCGTCACTGCCACAAGAACTCAGCATTAGCGCCAATCCCAATGTCCATTTTCCCACATGCATGATGGCCTCCCTCATTTTCGGGATAAAATGGGAAATCAATCGTCCGGCGTAAAGTTACAAAGCGTCAAGCCTATGGACATTGAAGACATCGTTGTTATGCTATCACATGTTTAGAGTTTTGTGGGTGAGTCTGATATTTGTTTTAGGTGGCTGTCAAAGCGCGCCGCCTGGTGCTCCTTCCTCTAAGACTTCATCGTCCATTGATAGTAGGAATTCCGTCTCTAACCCGGAACAACCCACCGCAAGCTATCCTACAAAAATAGACAGATTAGAGACTTTGAGAACCCAAAAAGCCAAATGGCAAGCTCTGAATATTTCGGACTATGAGCTTATGATCAGCCAGACCTGCTTTTGTTTGTATGGTCCATATTACGGACCTAACAAAGTTTCTGTTCGAAATGATGAGACAAAGACCGTTCGCTATTACGGCGAAGTCCGGGACGGCTTTCAACCTGGTGACCGTCTCGATCCGGATGATAGCGTCAGCCTGAATATTGAGGACATGTTCAATCATGTGGAGCGGCGCATCATCAATGCAACCGAAAATGCGTTGCTGGAAATTGACTATCATCCGGAATACGGGTTTCCGGTTCGGATGAACTATGATCATCCAGATTTAGTCGACGAAGAAAATGAGATCAGAATTGCGGATTTCAAAACGCGCTGATCACCCCTGGCAGGCCCCGCAATAAAACGTGCTGCGTCCCGACTGCACCAGGCGTTTAATGGGGGCGGCGCAATCCTTACACGGCTCCCCTTCCCGCCCGTAAACGTCAAAACTGTGCTGAAAATAGCCGAGCCCGCCTTCGGTATTGGCGAAGTCACGCAGGGAACTGCCGCCAGCCTCGATAGCTTCGGCAATGACGTCCTTGATGTGGCGCGTCAGAACCTCGGTCTCAGCCACTTTTAGACGGCCCGCCATACGGCGCGGTGAGATTTTCGCCCGGTATAAAGCCTCACACACATAGATATTCCCGAGCCCGGCAATGACGCGCTGATCCAAAAGCGCCGATTTGATATTAGCCTTTTTACCCCTAAGGCTTTGGCGTAGTGAAGGCCCGGAAAGTCCATTGGATAAGGGCTCCGGGCCCAGCTCATCAATACGTGACGGCGCACCAACCGGGATGAGCTCCATAAAGCCAAAGCGGCGCACATCATTATAGGTGACGCGGGAGCCGCTGCTCATCTCAAATACCACATGGTCATGTTTGGGAATAGTATCGTGCGTATGGGTAAAAGCACCCGGCGTCATATCATCAATCGTAAAACGTCCGCTCATCCCCAGATGCAAGAACAAACGCTCGCCAGAGGACAACTCAGCGATCATGAACTTGGCCCGCCGCCCCAGACGCAACAGAGTCTGTCCCTGAACACGCGGGATAAAATCAGGTTCAAATGGAAAGCGCAAATCCGGTCTGTTGAGGGTCACTCTGTCAAAGACATAGCCTTCCATCACTGGCGCTAAGCCACGACGGACAGTTTCGACTTCAGGAAGTTCAGGCATTAGATTTGTGCGGATTGAGAGGAATCATGGTGTGACTATACATAGGTCCGCACACTAAACCAGTCCCACGCCCCCGCCCAGCCACCCGATATTTTGGATAATAGGGGTGGATGGGCGGGGGTGTGGGCCGGAGATGCAGCGCGGACTAGTTCTGCCGCAGGTAACGTCTTTCAATCCGCGCCCAAAAAAACTTCCCTCCCCCTGGTGGGGAGGGGTTAGGGGTGGGGGGTGCGCGGCTCTTATGCTGCGACCAAGTAATGTATTTCCATCCGCGCCAATAAATGCGATTAAAATCGCATGACCAATAAAACCATCGACTTTGGATATGATGACGTCCCTGAGGATCAGAAACAGGGCAAGGTGCGTGAGGTCTTTGACTCGGTCGCCTCCAATTATGATCTGATGAACGATGCCATGAGCCTGGGTATACACCGGCTCTGGAAGGATATGACCATCACCAAGGTCAACCCGCAGCCCGGAGAACTGCTTATTGATGTAGCCGGCGGCACAGGCGATCTGGCCCGGCGTTTTATCAAAAAGGCCGAGGGCGTCCGTGAACGGCGCGGCGGCAAGCCGGCCCGCGCCATTATTTGCGATATCAACGCCGAAATGCTGTTGGCCGGTATTGATGAAACAAAAGACGCCGGACTGGATATGAAACGGGTCTGCGGCAATGCGGAAGTCTTGCCCTTTCCGGATAAGTATTGTGATGCGGTGACCATTGCTTTTGGCATTCGAAACGTCACGCACAGAGATAAAGCTCTGTCCGAGTTTTACCGTATTCTAAAACCCGGCGGGCGGTTGGCCGTGTTAGAATTTTCCACCCCGCCCGAAAAATTCTTGCGCACCATCTATGATGCCTATTCCTTTAGCGTGATCCCGAAACTGGGCGAGTGGTTTGCTGGGGATGGTGAGAGCTATCAATATTTAATAGAGAGCATTCGCCGCTTCCCGAAACAGGACGCTTTCGCCGATATGGTTAGAGAGGCCGGCTTCTCCCGCGTCAGCTGGCAGGACTATTCGGGCGGCATTGCCTGTCTGCATTTTGGCTGGAAGGTTTAATCCGTATTAAATGCGAGAATGCGTCCGCGCTGTCGGCGAATGGTCCAGAGCACATAAGCCAGACCCACAACCACGCCGATGAGCCCGCCCAGATAAGAATGATTATGCATATTGCCCGCTGTTGCAAAACGCACGGGATCACTGACATTTCTTCCGGTCATCCATATGGGCAAATGCTCATCTGAGAATAAGACCAAACCATAGAGCAGAGCCCCCAGCCCAACCAACAAAGTCAAAACCAGAATGATGAGACTGGTCCTGATAAATAAGACCCGCATCTCGGCAGCACTTGGCGCAAAAATCGTCGCAATGCCAATTGGAATGGCCACGAACAACCCCATCCACCAAGTCGCCAAAATACCAATTAAACTGGCACCTAACCGGTTCTGGAGGTTTTCAGAAAATCCGAATTGCAGGAATTTGAACTCGTGAAAATATCCGGGCGAGACGGAATAGGAAATCTGATTATGAACTGCCCCGTAAAGTGAGGCGAGAAAGACAGCCAATAAAAGAAGAAGCGGAAAGCTTTTGATTTTATCTTTCATGGTTTTGCCCCTGAGATTTTCATGATGCCGCTATCTGGGCTAATTTTTCCATCCGCAATCGATAGGGCCTTATGGTATCCTCGGGTAGAGGCTCAGCCCGTTTTTGGTAGATGTCCGGCAATTTTTTTTCGAACCAGTCATTATTGTTTTGCAAAAATGTCAGCGCCTCTACGTGTCGGTCTTGTAAGATATAAAAATCGGTCACAATAAGACAATCCCGGCTCTCAAATCTCTGTTTCGGTGTCTGCATAAGTTTTGCGATAGCGCGCTCATCAAACCCCTGAAATGCGGTGAAGTGTTGCTCCAAATGGCGCCGAACATTTGCGACGATGACAGATCCAATTTTTGTATGATTATCTTCTGTCATTTCATAAGCCCCGGACTTAATATACCGATCATCAAAATCTTCAATCTTTTGATATGGCGACGTCCATAATGGCGACTTATAATATTTCAGACCATAATAATCCCGTTCCCATTCCCGATAAGCCTTGGAAAAAATAGCCGGCCGCAGATCAAATCTGGTATCGTTTTGTCGTGTGTTAAAGCGGGACTGATCCCAGCCAATTTCAAATTCAAATTTGTCGTTCCGAATACGAAGGGCTCTCAGAGATTTCACATATTCCGCATCGAGATCAGACAGAGCCGGCCAGATCTCATGGGTGAACAATTCATGCAATCGGTCGGTCGGCAATTTCAGCTGGAAATCAGATGGTTTTCGCTTCTTGAAAAACATAGTGCGAACATAACCGAAGCCGGCACCCGCACAACATAAAAACCTGAGGTTAGCCTTACCGGCGATTCCGGTTTTTTCGAGCCGCATATTTTGCGTCGCGGCGCGCTTTTTGCGCACGCTTAAGCTCTTCATCTGCCTTTTTGCGAGCTTCTTCAGCCAGAGCCGCTTTGCGATCGGCCTCAATCCGTTCGGCTTCAAGGCGTTCAGCTTCAACCTTTTTTTCTTCCGCACGCTTGGCATCACGTTCTTCGCGGCGCTTATTGCGCTCAGCGCGCTCCGCCAGTTTTTTCTCAAGCTCCTCTGGGGTCGGTTTTTTCTTTTTCGCACGCTCCAACATGGCGAGTTTCGCCTCTTTTTGTGCTTTTAACCGGTCGTTGAAATTATGGCCTGAGAAGCCTGACATGCGTTACCTCTTGTCTGGATTTGGGTTTGGGTCGCGCCTTTAAGCATAATTCGGTCTGACTTTGAAGGGGCGAGCCAAGATTTTTTACATTTATTCTTTAGAATTTACCACTCACGGAAAACCTTGCGTTAATCGGCGCACCAACAGTGACCTGATGGGTACTGTGGGCATTGGGGAAATAAAGTGAATCCGTTAGATTTTCGATATTGATCTGTATCCGCAAATCTTCTGATACATCATAAAAAGCCGCGGCATCAAATCGGGTATAGGCGGGCAATACCGCATTATTGCCGTTATTGATAAAGCTTTCGCTTTGATGGGTCATACCAAGGCCCACACCCAGGTCTTGTGAGAGCTGATAGGAGTTCCAAAAAGAGACCATATGTTCGGGCAGTTCACGGGGGCGATTACCCGTCGGGCCAAAACGATCAACCACTTCACCGTCTAGATAGCTATACCCCCCGGAGACAAACCAGTCATCCGTGAGCTGACCTTGGAATTGCACTTCAAAACCCTGGGTCTGACTGTCAATGATATCCAAAGTGGACGGATCATTATCCGCCGTTTGTGGTGAGCTTTGTTCGATTTCAAACAGGGCCGCCGTCAGGCTTAGATCATTGGAAATATCCCATTTCAGCCCCGCCTCCATATTCGTGTAAGTATCCGGATCAAGCGCGTCATTGCTGCCATTGATATTAGCGAACTGCTCACCGCTACGCGGCAGGAATGTTTCGCTGTAGCTGGCATAAATAGAGATGTTTTCCTGTGGCTTGAAAATGGCCCCCAGACGCGGTGAAATTTCCTCGTCCTTGCGGGTACGGATATCCCCGGCCACCACATTGTTGACCGCAATATCAAAACTGTCGAAGCGGGCACCGAGCACGATATTGAACATATCTCCCAACTCTATTTCGTCCTGAATATAGGCGGAGACAACATCAAGACCGACTCTTGTATCATCATTGATATCAACCGTGAAATCATTACGTGTTGAAAGCCCGGCTGCGTTCACGCCGACATTGCCGCTGATGTTCAGAGGTCTAGCGATAGAGAAGATTTCATTGTCGTCCAGCGTTGTGTCCCAAAACGTGTTGAAGCGGTCCTGGTCGGAATTCGTATTGATATACTCAGCCCCCGCAATAACCGTATGGTGAATGGACCCGGTATTGACCTCACCAATCAGATTACCGGCCAGTGTAAAGTTCTGACGCTGCGTGGTGTCAACATAACCGTCCAGCGTGACCACATCCGGCGCACCGGCCTGATCATACCCAGATACATATAGGTTCTGATACAGCTTGTCATAATCCCCATAAAAAGCGCTGACATTGGCTTTGAATTTTTCAGAGAAAGCGTGTTGCAATTTACCTCGGAATAAGTGCGCCTGTAACTGCGTCACATTTTCTTCCGGGTCTGCAAAAACAATATCGCTAAACGCTTCAACCGGGCGGCCATCGGTACCCGTCGGAATGCCCCGGTCTATAAAGCGCTCATGATCCACATATTCATAAGACAAGTTAAGCGTGGTCGCGCTGCTAAGCTCTTTCTTAAATGTCGGATTTACACCAAAGCGCTCACCGTCAAAAAAGTCTCGGTGGTTTTTGAGCTGCTCATAAAAGGCATTCACGCGCAAAGCCGAGCTTTCTCCGGTTTCGAAATTACTATCCAGCTGCAGATCAAAAGCGCCAAACGTGTCTACACCGGCGGCGTAGCTGGTAAAGCTCTCACCAATAACGCCCTTTTTGGTCACTCGGTTTAGAACGCCGCCCGTGCCGCCGCGCCCAAATAGCAGCGCATTCGGCCCGCGCAGAACTTCGATTTGTTTGAGATTGTAAAGCGGGCGGTAATACTGAACATCATCACGCATTCCGTCGATAAAGAAATCGGCCGTGGAACGCACGCCGCGAAAAACAACCGCATCTCTGTGTCCTTCGCCTTGTGAGGTGGTAACCCCAGGCGTGTAGGCAATAATATCGCCGACACTGGTGAAGCCCTGAAACTTGATTTGATCAGCCGTAACAATCGACAAGCTTTGCGGTACATCGATAATCGGAGTCGGTGTTTTGAGCGCGTTGACCTCATCGGCGTAAAGATAATGTCCTGTGACGATGATCTCGTCATGGTCATCAGCGACGGCGTTGCCAACCGCCCCCATCAGCGCAAAAACACACACTGTTGCGCTATATTTTAGTTTGTTTGTCATGCTTTATTGCAACTCATTCTCATTTATTTGAGGCCTGTAGCGAGTCTTTGCAGGGGACGCAAGTGAGAATTATTCGCAAATAGAGAGAATCCTTAGAACAGATTGTCGCGGGTAAAAATAAGAGCCTATTGCGAATGCGCGCCAAACACTGTTAAGCCCCGGCATCAAGCCTTCAGGCACGCTGCTTACAGGTATATGGGGAAAAGAAACCTATGGATGGATTGGCTCAATCACCGGCCACAATGGCCCTTTTAATGGCCAATATTATTGTCAGTCTCGCCGGATTTGCCAGCCGTCAGATTTATGAAGAGAATATTTTCTGGATCGGCCCCATGAAGCAGGACAAACAATGGTACCGTGCGCTGAGCTCGGGCTTTATTCATGTGAACCCGCCTCACCTGTTCCTTAATATGTATGTGCTGGTCATGTTTGGCATAGTGCTGGAACGCTGGGTTGGTCTGCAAGGGTTCTTGCTGATCTATTTTGCAGCCCTGTTTGGCGGCAGCCTGTGGTCTTATAAAGACAATCGGGATAATCTGAATTACCGTGCCGCCGGGGCATCGGGCGCCACATCTGGCATCGTCTGCGCCTTTTGTCTTTACGCGCCCTTCGCGGAGCTCAGATTTTTCGGAGCACCTATGCCCGCCATTGTTTTTGCCGCGGGCTATATCGGCATCAGCTACGCCCTGGCCCGGCGCGGCGGCGGCATGATAGGCCATGATGCCCATCTGGGCGGAGCACTGGCCGGGCTGGCCATGGCCACCTATCTACACCCTGAGGCTATCGGATTGCTGATGGATCAATTGGGGCGGCTGTAAAGACACTAGTCTTTCTGTAGGTTTCGGGGGTCCTGTCCCAGAAGCGTCAGATGATTATCAGTGGCCTCAGACCAGGATTTTGGAAGAAAATGACGGCCCGTTGCATGCAGTCGAATAGCCTCACACATCTGAAACGCAGCCATGGAAAAAGGGACCTTTCCCACACCTGTACCGAGACCGGGAACCACTATGGATTTGACGTGGTCAGATATCGCCTGCCCCTCAAACGGGCCATCTTTAAAGCGTCCACTTCGCACACACATAATTGCAGCGCGCATAGCCAAATATGAATTTATACTGTCAGAGCCCAAGACCTTTGGAACACGCATCGTTGGAGCTGCAATCATAAAAGGCACCTCATCATCTGCGGTTGAAGCAATTTCAGCAGCCCCGACCGGTAGCTCTCCCTGCCAATGTTTCAGAATTGCCATCCGGACGTTATCTTGAACAGACGCGCCGAAACGCCATGTATACCATGCATCTATACCTCCATCCATAAAACCGAAACTATTTGCCGGGCTTACATAGGCATCAGCCTCGACATCGAAGATAGACCCTTCGAAGACCGTCACGTCGTCCAATCCTTTAACCGCCTGATGAAAAGCATATGCAAGCCCCGCCTCTTTAGCGACCAAAGTGATTTTCATTAATACCCCTTCCCGTCCTCTCCGGCTTCGAAGGCGGCGGCAGTTTGTGCACCCATCTGACCCAGTAAGGTAAATAATTGTTCCGGATTTTCGTGACGCATTTCGGCGACCTGTAACTCCAGACCTTCAGCGAAAATCAACTCACGGTCTCCGGCCTCCATAGCTTTCAAAATAGCCGCCGCACAATCCATGGGATCAGAGCCGTTTTGAATGTTTTCGTCGCGCTTGCCAAAGGTATCGCCGTCCCCTGAGAGCGCGTTCACGTCTACATTTGTAGCGACCGAACCGGGCAGGACATTGAGCACTTTAATATCGTGGGCAAGTTCGACCTCCGCCCGCAGCGCATCCATATAGCCGATAAGTCCGTGTTTGGCCGCACAATAAGCCGTACGCAAAGGCGCACCTATACGACCCGCAACAGAACTAATGGCGATAATATTGGCTCCGCCCGCAGCTGCCATCTTTGGCAGATTGAGCTGTGTCAGCCAGATAGGGGCAATCAAATCCACATTGATAAGCCTGGTATAGACCTGCGGCTCTGTGTGCAGGGCAAGACTGCGTTGTGATATGCCTGCATTATTGGCTAAGACATCTACCCGACCTTTCCAGGCCCAAGCTGTTTCCACATGTTTGGCGAGCGTGTCATAATCCGTCGTATCAAAAGGCAATATCAGACTGTCAGTTTTTAGCGCAGATTGCGTCTCTTCAAGGGCTTCCACGCGGCGTCCCGATAATATGATATCGGCGCCCGCAGCGGAAAATGTTTTGGCCATGGCCGCGCCGATGCCTGATGATGCCCCGGTAATCCAGACAGTTTTATTTTTCATATGGCTCTCCTCATAGTCCAGTTTAGCTGTCCATCGGCGTGAACACCAATAAAAAACCCGGCTAAGAAGCCGGGCCTGAAATTCAAATGTCAGAAATCCTATTGTTCAGGGAAAACGATGGTCGGTCCCAGATTAGCAATGATTTCTCGGGCATTGAACATATGGTCCGAACCCGGTGCCGCTGTCCGGCCGAAAGCAACATCAGCGGTCGCGCGGTATTTCGACGTCTCCCGGACGCGATAGGATTCGCGATGAAACGGATCATTGCGATAGAACGGGTCGCTGGCACGTCCGCCAAAACCCCAGCCCCGGTCCCGGTGAATGCCGCGTCGGAAAAAGCTATAACGGTTAAACGCTGACCAGCCTGTGCGCGGCCGATAGAAAGAATAACGGAAATAAGGATCATAGCCTCGACCAAAAGTCGACCCGACCGGTTGATAGCTGACCCGCGTGTCTTTTTCCGTGTCGCGATTTACCAGGCTGAAATGATCATAGCCACGCTCCAACGCCATTTCGGCCGCCCGGTAGAGCATGTAATTCTCAACGGTTTCGCGATTTGTCAGGGAATTTCCGCCAAAGGTGATACGGGCAGTGGAGTTATCCAGCATAGTCTGGGAATATCCGTCGAATCCGCCCGGTTGTGATGCTGGTTGATATGGGGTTGTTGTGGCACAAGCCGCTAACACCGCAGCGGACGCAGCTAGAGCCAGATGACGCAAAAACTTCATTGCGATCCTCCTTTCCAGGATAGAGCTTCTTTTAACGTTCCGTCCCTGAACGTATGCTGAAAATATAGGCTGTGATTCCTAGATTTCAACCAAACTAACTGTGAACAGGGCGTCATTTGCGGACCCGGCATTTATCTGGCCTTCAGGAACCGGAGGGCCCAGGCACCGATAAACAGGCTGGACAGAATCGTCACAATAGCCCCTTTTCGCAGCTGCCCACCCAGCTGAAAAAGATAATAACTCAAAAAAAGCCAAGGCATCAGCAATAGCAAAACGATGAAAACCCGCGCCCGCGGTAATGGTGTTCTAATAGATTTACGGGCGTAAAAGGCGATAATTCCTAGTGGCACATAGGCCAGAGAACCCGCCCCGAATGATAATATAAAGGCCGATATAAGATGCGTTATATTCTGATCGTTTTCGGCGTAACCGGCGAAAAACACGGCACTGCCGATGAAGGCGACCAGCGCCAAAAGAACGGACAAGACCCATACACATTTTGAATAGAAATCACCGCGCATGTTTGCGGTTTCTTCAATCAAATGCTCCGGCGGCGCGATGGGTTCTATGGCCGTTAACTTTGCATCGGGTGCATCAGCTTCATTCACTGCGCTGGTCCGGCTCATGGGTTTTAGTCACCTTCAGGCGCATGATCTGATTTCGCTGACGCTCCAGAATTTCAAACCTATAACCATAATATGAGAAGGTCTGATTTTCATCAGGTATGGTTTGACTTTCATGAATAACCAGTCCGGCGATCGTCACCGCTTCGTCATCAGGTAGTTTCCAATCCATAGCCCGATTAAGATCTCGAATAGGAATATCCCCGGCGATTGTAATCGACCCATCCGGCAAGCGTTCCATTCCTGGGAACTCGTCATCATATTCGTCCTGAATATCACCAACGATTTCCTCTAATATATCTTCGAGCGTAATCACCCCCATCAAAGCGCCATATTCGTCTACGACGATGGCAAAATGTTCACGCTTTTGCTGAAAGGCCCGCAATTGCTGTACGACTGAGGTGGTTTCCGGCACAAACCAAGGGTCGCGGCAGATTTTAGCAATGTTTAGGCCTGTCACGTCACCGTCGGTTTTGGATAAGGCCTTGAGCATATCCTTGGCGTGCAGAACACCCGTTACATTATCATGGTCGTTCTTCCAAATTGGCAGGCGGGAATGGCCGGATTCCAACACTTCTTTCAAAATTTCTTCGGGTGATTGCGCGCCGTCCACCATGACGATGTTCTTGCGGTGGACCATGACTTCCTCAATAGTCAGCTCATCTAGCTCCAGCACGCCGATAATCCGGTCCCGCGATCCCTTGGCCACACCGCCTTCCTGATGGTGGAGGTCAACAGCGCCACGGATTTCGTCGGCCGCCGTCCAGGGTGAAGCATCGCTATCCACCCCAAATGTCCGCAAGACCGCATTGACGATGATCTGTACAAAAGACACAATAGGCGCGAACACAGCGACAATAACATTCACAGGGCGCGACACCATCAGAGATGCCTTGTCCGGTTGTGTGATGGCATAGGTTTTGGGCAGAACTTCGGCAAAAACCAAAATAAGGGCGGTCATCACCATAGTCGCCCAGAAAGACGCCCAGCCACTATCTCCGAACAGGCTGGTCATGACGCCGGCCATCAAAACGGAGGCACCGATATTGACCAGATTATTCCCCAATAAAAGCGCCCCGATCAGCCGCTCCCGGCGGGCCAGAAGCCGTGCCACAATACTGGCGGCTTTATCCCCGTCTCGTTCGGCCGCATGAATACGGGCGCGCGACGCTGCCGTCAGCGCTGTCTCGGAACCGGAAAAAAAGGCCGAAATAAACAAGAGAAAAAATACTGCCAGCATGGGCAGGAAAACGGATGGGTCCTGTAAGGTTTCAAGCATGGTTTTCTATATCAGACTTCGAAGATAGTTGCGAACAGATTGCGTCGAGGCGTCTTTTTCCACGAAAGCGTCGCCGATGGACCGCGCCAAAATCAACGTCAGCTTACCGCTTTCATTTTTTTTGTCTTGCGCCATATGGTTCATGAGCGCGTCGACATTACCCCGCCAACGGGCCGTATCAGATATTCGTATCAGCCCGGTTTCCACCAAATGCGCCTCCAAGCGCTGTGCGTCTTGCCCTGAGCACAGGCCTTCGGCCACAGAAAATTCAAAGGCCATTTGCATGCCGGCACTGACAGCCTCGCCGTGCAGCAGGTCACTGGAATATCCGGCCTCGGCCTCAAGGGCGTGCCCGAATGTGTGCCCCAGATTCAGCAGCGCACGGGCACCCCGCTCCTGTTCATCCTCCGCGACAATAGCGGCCTTCATCATACAGCTTGTGGCGACGGCTTCGCTGATGGCATCAGATTCAAGCGATAAAACCTTGCAGCCATTGACCTCCAGCCAGTTATAGAAATCCCTATTTCCTAAAAGGCCGTATTTCAAAACTTCGGCATAACCGGCTTTGAGTTCGCGATCCGGCAACGTTCTTAAAACCTGTGTATCCGAAAGCACCAGAGAGGGTTGATAAAACGCCCCGACCAGGTTCTTCCCCTGGGCCACGTTAATAGCTGTCTTGCCGCCAACCGAACTGTCCACCTGAGCCAATAGTGTCGTCGGAATCTGCACAAAGCGGCAGCCGCGTTTATAAATACTGGCAGCAAAACCGGTGAGATCGCCGATAACACCGCCGCCAAATGCCACCAGCATATCGTTGCGGGTCAGCTTTTGCTCGAACATATCGTCCAGCAGTTTCTGCAAAACCGGAAAGCTTTTTTGCGCTTCACCCGCAGGCAGGACCGTAACACTGACGTCCTGTTCGAAACTATAGAGTCGGTCTTTGTAAAGTCCGAATACGGTCTCATCGGTGACCACATGGATGCGGCCCCGGCCAAGATATTTGGCCATATGGACGGCCAAGTCATCCAACAGATTTGGACCTATGAGAATATCATAGCTCCGCTCACCCAGTTCGACAGGGACCGTGCGTAAATTTATTGACTGGCTCATTTGGCTGGCGCTTTGGGCTTTTTGCCCGGCTTTGGCGTTCGGTATTCTTTCACATAGCGGTCGAGATATCGCATAACACGATTCACTGTACGCATATGTGGTCCTTTGGCGATGGGGACGGTGACATGAGCTTTGGCATAGATAGGATAGCGCTCATCCATAAGCTCGCGCATGCGGCCCCGCGGATCCGCGACTTGCAAAAGCGGGCGCGTGTCCTTGCGGCTGACCCGTTCCATAATGGTTTCAAAATCACCTTTGAGCCAAACCGTAATGGCACGCTCCAAGAGAATTTCGCGCGTTTCGTCCGGGATAAACGCACCTCCACCGGTCGCCAGAATACAAGGTCGACCATCCAAAAGCCGTTCAATGACTCGGCGTTCTCCGGCCCTGAAATCTGCTTCACCGTGATCACGGAAATAGCCAGCTACCGTTCGTCCGGACGCCTGTTCAATCTCTTCATCGGAATCGTAAAAAGGTACGCCTATCCGTTTGGACAGACGACGCCCCACAGTAGTCTTGCCAACGCCCATTAACCCAACGAGGGCGATAGGCTGTGCGCGTAAAACGCGATTTACCGGCCGCATAGTGCCTTGATCCTGTTTAAATCGAACGCAACTGCGTGTTGCGTGAAAATTTCCCTTACTATGTCGATAAAAGCCGTTATGCTCAAGGGAAAAGAAAAAGGATTTCAAATGAGAAAACTCGGCGCCATTTTTTTAATTTGCCTGCTTATTTTCGGTGGATTGTTTTTGTGGTTACTGAGTCAGACCGGACCGGAGCAGGCCAATATGGAAATGATCTCCGTTGATATTGAGGACAAAACTGAGCGGTAGTATGAAGTCAGTTCTTGTAGCCCTTACGTTTTCCTGCGCGACAATAACCCTTGCTCATTCACCTTTGGCACAAGCGCAAGCCATTGAAGTCGGTGAGCTGGGTCAAGCTCAGGCTTATGAACCCGGGACGCTGTCCACAGCAGATGGTGGGCTCGATTCGGGGCTATGGTCAGGCACTGAGGCGTCCACAGCGATCTCATTAATAAACGACACACCCGATTATTATTTCAACCCCGTTGCGCAGAATATGGTGCGGGGCGTATTGCTTTCAGCGGGAGTTCCGCCCACGGGAGCTAGCGATGGGCAATTTTCAAACGCCCGCATGAACGGCATTATTCGACTCTCTGAAATGGCTGCTGCTCAGGATATCGCACAGCGCTCTCCGGGATTGGCCTCTTCCGGTGAACTGCGGGCGGATTTGGCACTCCTGGCTGGAAATGTTGATATTGCCTGCCAGCAATCGGACTCAGTCATCGAAGGCCGAACGGAACCCTACTGGATGAAAGTGAGGGCTTTTTGCCATGTGGAAAGGGGCGAAGGCGCTGCCGCAGAGTTAACAATGAACCTGTTGACGAGTGCAGGACATGAGGATGTTTATTTTCAGCGGCTCATCCGGCATTTAACCGGCGTTCCGGGTCGACCCGACCTCAAGGGCATTCCCCATTCGCCCCTGCATATCGCCATGATGACCAAAGCAGACCTGGACTGGCCCGTTGGGGAAAAACCGGCCACCGCCGCGGCCCAGGCCGTCTATCAGGTCTCGCAAACACCTGAAGCGCGACTTTTGGCGTTGTTTGAAGCAGCCCCGGCTTTATCGGATACACAAATACAGGCCGTCATCGAAGGACTTAATTCCGATCCGCTTACCTCTGTTGACGGTCTGGCAGGCGGAGCGGCCGGTGTCCCGGCCACGCCCAGCCTCGATCTGGCCATGGGCGACAAAGGCGCCAGAGGCTTTGCGCAACTTTATCAACTCGCGCAGTTTGGAACGCCCGAAACCCGCACACCGGCCATTATTGAATTTTTAAAACGCGCGGAGGCAGGCGGCAGTTTTCCACGCTTTGCGGAATTTATCGCGCCGCAACTCTCTTCGATAGATTACCCCTCATTGACCAACGAATCCGTTCCATTGGTGACGCGGGCAGCTATTTTGCGCCGCGACCTCGGTGCTTTGCAGCAAATTTACCAATCACTTGAGGGCAATGTACGCGCCCAGGACCGCGTTGCGTTGGCTGCTGATGCGTTGGGCAATGGATTTTACGCAGGCAATCTCGGTACAGATATTGACACGCGACTGACCCAGCCAGGCGAAAAGACCAGGGCAATGAGGGACACGCTTCTGGCTTACGGTCTGGGCGCAAACCTATCTGATACGGCGCTTGGAATTTTAAAAACCAAGGCCAGTCTGGGCCGTTATTCCGGGGAGCTTTTTGCTTTGGAGAGCGCAAGTCGCCGCCGGGCACAGGCAGAGACAGCATTAAGGGCGGCCATACTGATTGAGTCCTACAGCAAAGATTCGGTTCCTGAATTCGTCCTGTATAAGGTGGTAGAAAGCCTGTATCAGGCCGGACTGACAGATCAGGCCGCGCAACTCGCGGCGCTCGATTTTGTTCAACCCCTGACCGAATAAGCCGTGAAAACGGCCCGCGCCATAGACGCTTTTCTCGAGATGATGCAGGCTGAGCGCGCAGCCTCAGAGAATACAATCGCAGCCTACCAACGGGACTTGGACGGTTGGCAGGCGGCTCTTAGGAAAACAGATCTGTTGAACGCCAAAACAACAGATTTAGAAAAGGTACTGTCTATTTGGGCCGGTTCTGGCCTGGCGCCGTCCACCGCAGCCCGCAAATTGTCAGCGGCAAAACAGTTTTTCAAATTCCTGCAAATGGACGGCTTACGTCAAGATAATCCGGCGCAAAATTTACGTGGCCCCAAACAGGGTCGCCCTTTGCCAAAAATTCTATCTGAGGAAGACGTGGACCGTCTCTTTGATGCCGCGCAAGCCAAAGATGATGTCAAAGCCCTGCGACGGCTGTGCTTATTGGAAATCCTGTATGCCGGGGGGCTGCGTGTCAGTGAGCTGGTTTCGCTAACCGTCAGAGCGGTATCGCGCCGAGATGGCTGTTTGATGATTAAGGGAAAAGGGGGCAAAGAACGGCTCGTGCCGCTCACAGATCCCGCACTCTCCGCCATTAAAGTCTGGCTCAAGGTTCGGGATAAAACCTTGCCTGAAAAATTGGGAGCTCGGGAACGGGCCAACGCATTTTTGTTCCCGTCGTCATCGAAATCTGGCCATATGACCCGCGAACGCTTTGCGCAGTTATTAAAAGAGCTGGCCATCGAAGCCGGGCTGGCGCCGTCACGGATTTCACCACATGTTTTAAGACACGCCTTTGCCACGCATTTGCTGGCCAATGGGGCTGATCTGCGCAGCGTCCAAACACTTTTGGGGCACGCGGATATCAGCACCACCCAGATCTACACCCATGTGCTGGACGAGCGTATGAAAGCCCTGGTCTTTGATATGCATCCTCTTGCTAAAGGCGCGGATTGAAATTCGATACGTCTTCGTACCCATTGTCGGCGTAATAAACCTTTCCTTGCCCTTTGAGTGGGCTTTGATATGTTCCGGCGCCTTAAAATAATAATTGGACCCGTTGCGCATGCCAAACAACTATCTGGATTTCGAAGCCTCAATTGCCGAAATCGATAGAGAGATCGCCGATCTTGAAAACAATGAAGAGATCAATGCGGAAGAGATAAAGGCCCTCAAGGCCAAATCTCAGAAAGCTCTGAAAGCGCTTTATGGGAAAATCGGTGCCTGGGAAAAAACCCGTGTGGCCCGACATGCAAACCGCCCCCATTTCAGCGATTATATCAAAGGTCTTATTACGGATTTTACGCCATTGGCGGGCGACCGGAAATTTGGTGACGATTTAGCTCTCATGGGAGGCCTGGGGAAAATTAGAGGTCGGGGTGTCGTGGTAATCGGTCATGAAAAGGGCAAGGATACGGATAGCCGCGTCAAACATAATTTCGGCATGGCCCAACCCGAGGGCTACCGCAAAGCTGTACGCCTGATGGAGTTGGCTGAGAAATTTTCTCTGCCATTAATTTCATTCGTAGATACGGCCGGGGCCTATCCGGGACGCGGTGCTGAAGAGCGCGGACAGGCAGAGGCCATTGCCAGATCCATCGATAAAGGCCTGTCTCTGGGCGTTCCCTTTATCACAGTTATCACTGGAGAAGGTGGTTCCGGCGGGGCTGTGGCCATCGCCACCGCGGACCAGGTGATGATGCTGGAGCATTCGATCTACTCGGTTATTTCTCCAGAAGGCTGCGCCTCTATATTATGGCGCGATGGTCAAAGAGCCGAAGATGCGGCCAATGCCATGAAAATTACCGCGCAAGATCTCAAGAAACTGGGTGTGATTGACAAGATCATCAAAGAGCCCGTAGGGGGCGCTCATCGGGCGGCTGATAAGGCTGTCAAAATGACTGGGGCGGCCATTATGACCGCCCTCGAAGATTTGTCAGAGCTCGCGCCGAAAGAACTTGTCAAACGGCGAAAGGCAAAGTTTTTGGATATTGGCAGAAATCTGCTTTAGAAGCCGGCCGCAACACCCGCACCAACGAAGAACAGATTGTCCTTAGGATTCGATGCCAGGATTTTCTCATAATCGAGAAGGTCATCTGAATTCAGGGCAAAGTTTGCACCAACATAAGCAGATACATCATCGGTAAAGGCATGGCTAACGGCTGCGCTGGCCTGCGCCCATTCCCATCCTGCGCCACCACTGGCATCAACCAGGCCCGCAGTCAGACCAAGATCCAGAGACAGTGTTTCGCCCAATGGCACGGAATGACCGACACTGCCTTCAATAGTAAAGGCTTCAAGTGTAAAATCATAATATCCGTAAACACTTGGTGAAAGCGTCGTATCCAGAGAGAGACCTGCATAAACTTCATAAGTGCCAGCAGAACCACCGCTGGTATCTAGAAAACCTCCAAATTGCGGGTAGTGATAATAGGTAACACCGACATCCAGTCCAAGCGTATCAGACAACGCGAACCCGTATCCGGCGTAAACATCGACTTCGTCAGCAGCAAAAAAGGATGTATCACCAACACCGGTTGAGAACCAAGCCCCTGCGTAAAAATCTCCGGCTGATACCTCAACACCTGGCTGAATGGCACTATCGGCCAGGCTCACACCGCGAAAAACATAATCGGTTGTATAATCGACCGTTGCGGATACAGACACATCCCCTGCTTGAACTGGGCCCGCTATGGCTGCCGACAGAACCAAGGAACCTAGAATTAATTTTCTCATTTTTATCTCCAGCTAAGGCGCCAAACCTATGGCGCTTGAATTTACTCAGCTGAAAAACAAGATTTTTTGAAAAATTTCGATCAAAACATGGTTGATAAAGCACAAACTCACCCCGACGCCCGAGATTTGTGCAAGGGCGACCTAAAATCGTGCAAATCAAAAATTGCCTGTTCCGAACGTTTAGGCTTTCCCGTGACAGTGTTTGACTTTTTTGCCTGAGCCGCAAGGACAAGGCGAGTTTCGAGACACGCCTTCCAGGGCTTTCGGGTCAAGTTCAGACTGCTCCGCTGCGCTTGTGCCGGCTGCGGGAACCGACCCAGATATCATTTCCATAGGCGAACGGGCCGTCGAAGACTGGAGCTGCATTTGCTGTTGCGCCTCGCGGAAATCATTCATCAGATACAGATTGACCACTTTGGTCACGCCTTCGCGCAGGTCAGTCAAAAGCTTATCAAATAAGGTGAAGGCTTCGGATTTATATTCATTGAGCGGGTCTCTTTGACCGTACCCCCGTAAACCAATAACAGATTTCAGTGCATCGAGATGCTGGAGATGCTCGCGCCAGTTCGTGTCAATAACTTCCAGCAGCAGGCGTTTTTCTCGATTTCTAAGCTGCTTGTCATCAGAATTGCGTGACAATTCTTCGACCATTTTATCAGCAATATTCTTTAGGCGCTCGAGCATTTCCTCATCGGCAATACCCTCTTCCGCCGCCCATTCGTCATAAGGAACATCAAGATAGAGAACGTCTCGGGTTTTCTCGCGCAAGCTGTCGATATCCCACTGTTCGGCAAAAGCCTTCTTTGGGACATAGGTTTCAATGAGGTCTTCACAAACTTGATGGCGGAAATCCTCAATCACGTCTGAGACGTCGTCATCGGTCATAAACTCAAGACGTTGTTCAAAAATGGTCTTGCGCTGATCATTCATGACATCGTCATATTTGAGCAGATTTTTACGAATATCAAAATTGCGGGTTTCGACTTTGACCTGAGCCCGTTCAACAGCTTTGGACATGAACCGGTTTGTCAGGTTTTCACCCTCTTCCCAGCCCATTTTACCCATCACATTCTTTAAGCGATCACCGCCAAAAATTCGCATGAGGTCGTCTTCAGTCGACAAATAAAACTTTGAACGACCTGGGTCGCCCTGACGGCCTGTCCGGCCCCTAAGCTGGTTATCAATCCGGCGGCTTTCATGGCGCTCCGTACCCAGAACATAAAGCCCCCCGGCAGCCAGTGCCTTTTCCTTCAAGGCGCCAACCTCACTCAGGATTTGCTCCTGCCGGTATTGGTGCTCACCGGCTTCTATTTCGTCGCGGATTTTCGTGCTGAGATCCGCCAGCATAAGCGGGGCGATCTGCTGACGCGCTGACTCTTTAAACGCTTTGTGTTGTCCGGATTGAATCTGGCCTTTCCGGGCTTCGTAAATTTCTTCTACCTTGGCATCAATCTGCTGGCCGAGTTCTCCCTGACGATCCGCCAGAATTTCCATTTCCAGACGCATATCCGGATTTCCGCCCAGCTGAATATCCGTACCACGACCAGCCATATTGGTCGCGATGGTGATCGTTCCCGGCACGCCGGCCTGCGCGACGATAGAGGCTTCCTGATCGTGATAGCGGGCGTTCAATACCTGATGCTCAATGCCGGCCTTTTTTAAGGCTTCGGACAGACGCTCGGATTTTTCAATAGATACGGTGCCCACGAGCATTGGCTGACCTTTGGCCTGACTGGCCTTGATGTCCTCAATAATCGCCCCGAATTTTTCGCGCTCGGTACGGTAAATAACATCATCATCATCAATCCGCTGAATGGGTCGATTGGTCGGGATTACAAGAACGTCAAGACCGTAAATATCGTGGAATTCAGACGCTTCTGTTTCGGCTGTACCCGTCATACCCGACAGTTTGTCATAAAGTCGGAAATAGTTTTGCAGGGTAACCGATGCCAAAGTGACATTTTCCGGTTTAATTTCAACCTGTTCTTTGGCTTCGATGGCCTGATGGAGGCCTTCGGAAAGGCGGCGTCCATCCATCATACGCCCGGTAAACTCATCAATAAGGACGACCTGTCCGTTTTTGACGATGTAGTCTTTGTCGCGGATGAAAATCTTATGAGCTTTCAGGCCCTGATTAATGTGGTGAACAATGGTGACATTTTCGATATCATAAAGGCTGTCGCCCTTTAACAGGTCCATTTCCCGCAAAATGCCTTCGATTTGTTCATTACCCGCCTCGTTAAAGGTCGCACTTCGGGCTTTTTCGTCAACCTCATAGCCGTCCTCATGAATGCGCGGGATAATCGCATCAATGGTTGTATAAAATTCTGACCGGTCATCCGTAGGGCCGGAAATAATCAAAGGTGTCCGGGCCTCATCGATTAGAATAGAGTCGATTTCGTCGATAATGGCATAGGCGTGTCCGCGCTGCAGCATTTCTGACACAGAATATTTCATATTGTCGCGCAGATAATCAAACCCGAACTCATTATTCGTGCCGTAAGTGATATCGCAACGATAAGCGTCCTGTCGCGCTGGATCCCAAGGCTCGTGATTATTAATACAACCAACAGTCAGCCCCAAGAAGTTATAGATCTTGCCCATCCATTCCGCGTCACGGCGAGCCAGATAGTCATTCACCGTAACAATGTGGACGCCCAATCCCGGAAGCGCATTCAGATATGCCGCCAATGTCGACACAAGTGTTTTTCCTTCGCCTGTCCGCATTTCTGCGATTTCGCCGCGATGCAAGGTCACACCACCAATGAGCTGGACGTCATAATGGCGCTGTCCCAGTGTTCGGATGGCAGCTTCGCGGACGGTTGCAAACGCTTCTGGTAGAATATCATCCAGAGTTGCCCCGTCATTAAGCCGCTGGCGAAATTCATCGGTCTTGAGTCTCAAGGCGTCGTCCGTCAGGGCCTGAAATTCTGGCTCCAACCCATTAATCTGGTTTACTAACGGACGCAGTTTTTTGAGTTTTCGGTCATTCTCTGTGCCGAAAATTTTCTTGGCGATGCCGAGCATGTGGTCTCCTGGCGCTTATCCACGCGCCTCGTTTATAAATCTTCGGGGGTGACTTAGGTATGATGGTGCTGTAAGTCAATAAATCGCTGAAATCTTGATCATTTTTATCACATGTCCAAACCCCATACACAAAACACAATTTCGCGAAATCAATGGCTGTTTCTCGTATTTACCGTGCTGGCAGGGATTGCGATCTTGGTAGCTGTGGCTTTGCGAAGTGGGCCGGAGGGCACAGAAGAGGCGCCCCAAATTGTTGAAACTTCGGAATCACCAGTCCTGGTGACAGTTTATGGGAAACCCGTTACTCAGGCAGAAATGGAATTGGCGCGCATTGCCTATGACAATCGCTTCCCCGATATACCTCCGGCGTCTGATAAGATCGTTCTCAACTGGCTTATCGAGCGAAAACTTCTGAGCCATTTGGCGCAGGAAATGGACATAGATGATGAGCCGTCCATTCAAAACAGGATGCGTTTTCAGAAAGATACGCTATTGTCAGAAGCCGCCAGTCGCCGACTGCAAGAATCCCCAATTCCCGAAGCGGCAATCGAAGAATTTTACAATAATGAACGCATTGATTTTCGCGGACAAACTCAGGTTAAAGCCCGACAAATAGTCTTGCCAGATGAGGCCATGGCTGTCGAAATCATTCGACGACTGAACGGCGGGGAGGCCTTTGCATCTCTTGCGCTGGCATATTCCACAGATAGGGCAACCCGTGAATTTGGCGGTGATATGGGATTTCTGAACCGTGATATGCAGGTTCCCGTGATTTCCGAGGCGGTTTTTTCAGCCAATGAAGGGGATCTGCTGTCACCCATTCAATCAGCTCAGGGCTGGCATGTCATAGAAGTTTTGCAAAAACGCCCCAGACCGATACAAACCCTTGAACAGCGCCGACCGGCCATTGAAGCTCTGTTGCGGTCTTATGCGTTAAAAAATCGCCTCGACCAATTGCGAGAAGACGCCAATATAACATTTCCTGAAACCATAGAAGACTAATATGAAAACGTCCCCGTTTGCGCCTTCGGCGTTTCCTGACCTGCCCCCTATTGCAGGATTTGATATGGCCAGCGCGGCTTGCGGCATCAAATACAAAGATCGTGACGATCTTTGGATTTTGCGCGGTCAGGCTGGCACACATATGGCCGCTGTCTTCACACGGAATCGCATGCCTGGAGCACCTGTAACCTGGTCTAAACGGGCTCTGCTGGCGCCGTTTAACCCTGATGCACCCCGTATCCTGGTGGTCAATTCTGGAAACTCCAATGTCTTTACCGGAGAAGCGGGCAAACGCGCCACGGCGTTAACGGCGGAGGTTGCAGAGAAAGTATTTGCCGCTGAGGCCCCAGCCGTCATGCTCGCCTCTACCGGCGTTATCGGCGAAGTTCTTGATGTTGGTAAGATCGTCCGGGCCATGCCCGATATGCGCACAGATATGAAATCCGATGGCTGGAACCAAGCCGCTCAGGCCATCATGACAACGGACACTTATGCCAAAGGTGCTACAGCCGAAGCTAAAATCGGGGATGTCCCAGTCCGGATAAACGGTATTGCCAAAGGATCTGGTATGATCGCGCCTGACATGGCGACTATGTTAGCCTTTATCGCTACAGATGCCCGTATCTCTCAGTCCGCCCTGCAATCCATGTTATCTGGATTTACCCAGTTAACCTTTAATGCCATCACTGTGGACAGTGATACCTCAACGTCGGACATGGTTTTATTGGCGGCCAGCGGTGCAGCAGATCACGCGCCTATGACCGATCCTCATGACCCGGCATTGAGTGATTTCAAGAATGCATTATTGCGGGTTATGTTAAATCTGTCTCATCAGATTATTAAAGACGGCGAAGGCGCCAGAAAATTTATCGCCATAAATGTTAACGGGGCTGTCAATGATGATAGCGCCCGAAAAGTCGCCATGAGTATTGGCAACTCACCATTGGTTAAGACTGCCATTGCCGGGGAGGACGCCAATTGGGGCCGTATCGTCATGGCGATTGGAAAATCGGGCGAACCGGCTGACCCAGAATTATTAACAGTAGCACTGGGGCCCCATGTGTTGGCGCGAAAAGGTCAATTAGCCCCTGAATATACCGAAGAAAGAGGAGCGGAGTATATGCGCCGAGACCATCTTGAAATTAATGTGGAATTGGGGCTCGGACAGGGCAGTTTTACAGCATGGACCTGTGACCTGACCCACGATTATATAAATATTAACGCTGACTACAGAAGTTAACGAAATTGACGCAAAAAACCCTTTTTCTTACCCCGATGTTAAGGATTGCCACATATGTTTAGACCTGTGTTGCTGGTCGCAGCCTGTGCGCTGATTGACAAAGATGGGCGTATTCTGATGTGTCAGCGACCGGAAGGCAAAGACTTTGCGGGAAAGTGGGAATTTCCCGGTGGTAAAATGGAGGAAAATGAAAAACCGGATCAAACGGTTGTCCGGGAACTCAGAGAAGAGCTAGGGATCGAACCCTGCGAACGATGTTTACAGCCCTTTTCTTTTGTATCTCACGACTATGATGATTTCGCGATTTTCATGCCCCTTTATCTTTGTCGGCAGTGGGATGGGTTCGCAAGACCCAGAGAAGGACAGATGATTAAGTGGGTTTATCCTGATGAAATTATCCGTCTAGATCTTGTCCCAGCGGATGTTCCGCTGGCACGTGAAATAAGGGATCGGCTCCGAAAGGGTCGAAGTTACGAATGAAACAGGGCTTAAAAAAATTCAAAGATTTCCTGGCCGATGAGTCAGGGGCTTCAGCCATCGAGTACGGCTTGATTGCAGCCCTGATTGGTGTTGCTATTATTGGCGGCCTCAATGCTTTTGGCGATCAAACCAATGGCGCCTGGATGACTATGTCCAATAAGGTACAAGACGCTTTTTAAGCTTTTTTCCCAAGCCGGGACAAAGCATCAGAAAGATGTATCTGGGCGCTGCCAGGCTTTAATGGCTTTTGCTGACTCGCATGCGGGCGCCACCCCGTCATCCAAATAATTTCATATGAACAGAGGAACCGGCCCTGAGGTCCTTTGTCTGGATAGCTTTCCCCTAATAAACGCAGATAGTCCCGCCCTGCATAGTTCCGCGACATAGCATTTAAACTATTGGTTTCTCCTATATCTCTGAGATCATCGACCAAAGTCTTTAGAGACTTGTATTGAATGCTACAAATATCCTTATCCGTTACCGGCAATGCAAGCCCAGCGAGACTTAAAAGCTGGGCCGCCTGTTGCAGGTCTATCATCGGGGCGACCCGGGCCAACATCCCGCCCCGCATATCCTGATCGACCGCATAGCATGCGCGCTTAAGCGACAACAGACTTTCACCGCCCAAAAGGGCGGACAGAAATAGACCATCCGGCAATAGGGCCTTGCCTGCCATACGCATGGCGTCCGGAACAGCATTCACACTTTGCAAGACCAGACCTGAAACAATGAGATGACAATCCGCTGGCAGCTCTTCTGGCCAATCATCAAATTCAAAAATTTCTTTAGGAAGTTTTGTCTTGGGCAGGTAGTCGAGACAGGCTTTGCGAAAGACCGGCAGGCCGATAATAACGGCGCGTTCAAAATTCCGATTGATATCCTGAAGTTTCTCAGCGGCGATTTTCCCGCAATAAGACAGCAGAAACCCATCACCCTTACCCCGCTCAACCCGCAATTTGGCACGGGCACGATGAAAAGCACGTCGGCGTTCGTTAAAGATTTGCGCTTTGGGTTCGGTTGGGCTCATAATGAGCCTATATGGAAACTGACGGACAAATAAAATCCCAAATGTGGAAAGCGCGCGCCTTTGGTCGACCGCTATCACGGTTTATAGATATAATCCTGCCGCCTCCGGGAAGCTTGACCGGTCCAGGCTTTCGTATGACCGATGCCCATATCTGGCAGCACGTGAAATATCTCGACGACCCCTGCTGCAAATCCTGCGGCTACCCGTTCGAATATGACCGGGGCGAAGGTGCTGACTGCGCCCGGTGCATGGTCGACCCGCCAGATTATGACAGTGCCCGCGCCGCCATATATTATCACGAGGATAGCTGTTCTCTGGTTCTGGCGTTTAAACATGCGGGTCGCACGGTTAATCTCAAGCGCTTTGCCCAGCAAATGGCGAGAGCTGGCCGCGGTTTCTGGCCAGGGGCGGATATACTCGTCCCCGTGCCCTTACATAAAAGCCGCTTAGTGAAACGACGCTATAATCAGGCCGCTCTGCTGGCTGGCGCAACGGCGAAACTCACCTTTATTGCGCACCGCCCGGATGTTTTAGTTCGTCACAAAGAAACCGCCTCTCAGGGCATTCAGACAGCCAAGGGCCGGTTCCGAAATGTACAAGGGGCTTTCACCGTGCCTCAGAACTTGCAAGATGATATCAAAGGCAAAACTATCGTATTAATTGATGATGTCTACACGACTGGCGCCACGCTCGGAGCTTGTGCGCGCACGTTGCGACGGGCCGGCGCGGACAAGGTCTATGCCGTGACATTGGCACGGGTTGTCAAAGACCAGGAAATACCTACATAGGTTTCACAAATCGGAGACTCCTATGGCCAAAGTCGAAATGTACACGAAAATGATGTGCCCTTTTTGCGTGCGCGCCAAAAAGCTTTTGATGTCCAAAGGCGTGGACATAATTGACATTCCGGCCTGGATGGACGGCCAAAAGCGCGCCGAAATGCGCGAGCGCTCTGGCGGACGCAACACCTTCCCGCAGATCTTTATCGACGGCAAACATATTGGCGGCTGTGACGATCTGCATGCTCTGGATGCCAAGGGCGGGCTGGATCCGCTTCTGGCAGGTTAATCATGCGGGCGGCCTGTATCCAGCTGCGCAGCGGCGCGGATATAGAGGCCAATATTGAGGAAGCCAGCGCTCTCATTCGCGAAGCCAGCGACAAAGGTGCAACTTTTATCGCCACGCCGGAAATGACTCATATTTTGCAGCGCTCCCCAAACAAGCTGTTTGCGGTCATTCAGCCAGAAGACAGTGATGCGGGCGTCAAAGCCTTTTCTACGTTGGCGGCGGAGCTCTCTATTGACCTGCTCATAGGTTCTATGGCCATTCAGACCGGGGAGCGCCGCGCCGCCAATCGGTCATTTTTGTTCGGGCCTGACGGGGCGCTCAAAGCCCGATATGACAAAATACACCTCTTTGATGTGACCCTGTCCCGCAAGGAGACATGGAAAGAAAGCAATGTCTATGACGGAGGACAGGCTTCTTCTCTGACGAATATAGGCAGTGCGAAACTCGGCCTCACGATCTGTTATGATCTGCGCTTTGCACATCTCTATCGCCAATACGGACAAAGGGGCGCAGAAATTATTGCGGTGCCCGCCGCCTTTACCCGACCGACAGGTGAGGCCCATTGGCATACGCTTTTACGGGCAAGGGCTATAGAAACTGGCAGTTTCATAATCGCACCCGCACAGGGCGGCGACCACGAAGATGGCCGGACGACATTTGGGCATTCGCTGATGGTCAATCCCTGGGGGGAAATCATCGCAGAGCGCGACAATGATACACCCGGAATTTTGCTGGCAGATATTAACCTCTCTGAGGTAGAAGAGGCCCGCCGGAAAATACCGGCCTGGAATCACAGCCCCGATTTTACATGATCAAATATACACTCATATGTGACGCGGACCACGAATTTGAGGTTTGGTTTTCAAAATCATCAGACTTTGATGATCAAGCCCCCAAAGGCCTCATCGCTTGTCCCTATTGTGGCTCCACCCAAGTGGAAAAGGGTATCATGGCGCCTAATGTGTCAACCTCGCGCAAAAAAGAAGCCGCCGCAATCCAGCGCCAAAAAGCCATGACCATGATGAACAAGGCTGCCGAAAAAATCCGCAAAGAGATCGCCGAGAATTGCGACTATGTAGGTAAGACTTTCGCCAGTGAAGCCCGCGCCATTCACTACGGCGAGAAACCCGAGCGCGCCATTTACGGCGAAGCCACCCCCAAGGAAGCCGCCGACCTCCACGACGAAGGCGTTGGTATTGCACCCTTGCCGAATATTTTGTCACCCAAAGGAAAGAGCAAGGCGAATTAGATATCCATCGTAAAAATTAATTCCCCGACATCTCAACCCCTTGGTAACCTTTGAATAAGCTTTGGCCTGTATTTTGGGCCTTATGAGAAAATTAACCATACTCCTTGTCTCCGTTTCCATGCTGGCTGTGTCGGGTTGTGCTATAACAACGGCCGGCGTTAAAAAGGGCGATGAGCGCAATATGGCCCGCTCTATTAATGATGTTTCCGCTGGGCGAGTGATTTCGACGCGGATGTCGCGGGCCCATGATTTTGATCTGAGCAAGGTCGACGTTGAAGTCGCCGAAGGTATTGCCGTTTTAACCGGGAATGTTCCGACTGAAAAAGACAAGGTTGAAGCGGAGCGTATCGCCTGGAGCGCGCGGAATGTGCTGCAAGTTGGCAATGAGCTGACGGTCGGAGACGTCAACCGTAGCCTCGTTAGCGGCGGTAAGGATTCGCTTTTAGGGACGACGATTAGAACCCGTATGATTGCGGAAAAGGACGTGAAAGCCCGGAATGTTAATATAGAAACTGTTGATGGCCGGGTCTATCTACTGGGCGTGGCCCGGGATACCGCCGAGTTGGAACGGATGACTTATATCGCCAGCACGACCAAAGGTGTGAAAGAAGTCATATCCTATGTCCGTATCGCTGATCGACCCGTAGCGGCACAAACCGTCTTGTCTACGGGCTATGGCGCCAGCGTACCGCAATTACCCGCGCCCGGCACAACCCTAAACGCGCCACAGCTTGAGTCGCCGCAATCCGCACAGAGAGAATTGCCGGACTTCTTGACGACAACACCTAACGGAAGCCCAAATGGTACAACGACAGGAGCGGTGCCGGCTCCAGATGAGCCTTTTTATCGCGATCCCGCCACGGGGGAGCGTATCATTTTGCCACCGGGGACGAAAACTATCCCTTATGATCCAAACCGGTCTTTTGACCCGTCCCTGCCGAAAGTAGGGGATGCGCCCTATTACATAGATCCGTCCAACGGCAAAAAAGTACAGATCGTCTGGACAGGTAATTAACCTCATCAGCCCTCTTCGTTTATTTAGATGGATCTTCAAAGCGCGTCATTGCGCTTTAACAGAAGGTCCTGCCCGAAAGAATTAACTGGAATGTTATTTCATAATATGTTATGCTATAGCATATTATAGGAGGGATAATATGAAATATCTGATGAAAACCGCGGCCATAACAGCTTTGGCCTGCCTGTCATTTTCCGAAAGCTTTGCCCAGGACGTCTATGATGACGAAATTGTCGTCACCGGATCTCGTGTAACGAGCGGCGGGGCACAGGACATCAAACATTTTCGCGGCGGCGTAGAATCCGGCCAAGTACCAACACCCGAAGGTATGACCTCAGAAGGCCTGCTGAGCGAACACGATCTTTACCTGACAACAACCAGCGCTTGCGAGCAGATTTTATGCCTGAACAGTTCGATTAAAACGGCATCTCTCGTCGAGGGTAACTATTTTGCCGGGTTTGGCTTCGATACCAATATTTCAGATGATTGGGACCGAGAACCCTTAAACATTGTTGCCGTTATCGATAGGTCCGGATCGATGGGTGGGGATAGTATTAGAAATGTGAAGCACAGCCTCATGGAAATTACCGATAATCTGCGATCAGGCGATCAAGTTTCTTTTGTTTTATATGGCAGTAATGTGGTCACACATCTCGAACCTTTGGTCGTGACAAATCAAAATAAAGGCATCATTCGCAAAAAAATAGGTTCTATTGAGATTGAAGGTTCTACCAATATGGATGCGGGTCTCGCACGGGGTTATGACATTGCTTATAATACCAAAGGCAGTTTTGAAGGTACAACCCGCCTTATGATTTTCACAGATGAGCGCCCGAATACAGGCCGTACTGATGCTGATGGTTTTATGGCTCGAGCACAGCGCGCCTCACTGGACGGTATTGGTTTGACAACCATTGGATATGGTGTCGATTACGGCGGTGAACTGGCTGCGAAAATTGCCTCTGTCCGAGGGGGGAATCTTTTTTATGTTGGTGATAGCGATGACGTTGAAAACCTTTTCGACAAGGAGTTCGACTTCATGGTCAGCGAGATCGCTCACGACATGACAGTACGCTTGCGACCGGCTCCCGGCCTCAAAGTCAATCAGATTTATGGGGTTCCCAATCATATGATGACTGAATATCCCGATGGGTCCGTGTCTATGACCGTACCCACGGTTTTCTTAAGTTCGGCCGGCGGAGGTTTATTTGCCAGTTTAGACGGCTCACCTCAGACAGACGATGCACCTCTACTGGAAGCCCGCTTGGCTTATAATGAGGGTACACAGAGACGCACACAATCGATTGAGGCCCATTTGTCATCCCGCCCTGAGTTAAACCTCGTAAAAGCTGAGGCCTTGTCTGCGCAGTATATTGCCATGAAATCTGCGACCGAGGCCTATTACAATAAAGACTATGAGACAGCGTTTGAAATCTTCCATCCATTTGCCAAGGACTTTGCCGCGCAAAAGATCGACGGACTGGAAGAAGAGTACCAGCTTGTAGCTAATCTTGACGCCATTATTGCCGTCGAAGCAGGGTTTGAAGACCGGATAGAAAACCCACCTGGCTTTTTACGCCTTCGAGGTGAGTGGGAGGTCACACGTGCCGATAATTTTGTCGATGTACACCGCGGCGATCGTTTTGACTTCGAGGCGCACTATGTAGATCATTATCGTCGTTCCGAAGGATATGACTCGCCCTATGAAACTGAACGGTACAAGATCAATGATGAGCAAATTTATCTGAGCTATTCAGACCTGACCTTCAAATACAGCTTCTCCTCCAAGGGGCATTTGCGCCTGCGGCATCGAGACGGGAAGTCAAAAATTTATATGAAGCCTATCGAGCGGGACGGCATGACCAATTAATCTCCCTTTATCCGGCCTCGCCTTACCCCCCCCCCGTCAATGCCCCGCAAATATGTCTGTTTGCGGGGCATTTCACATTTTCGTGTAACGCGTTTTTCTACCAAGATTTCTGTTGCCTTATGCAAATTGCCTACCTATTGATAGGTTGATAACAATGAAGCACGACCAACATGACCCGAATTAATGCAGACTTTGACAAACGCGTCGTACTCAACACCAAAGGAATGGATTGGGAAACCTCCCCTATGCAAGGGGTTTATCGACGCAAACTAGACCGGATTGGCGATGAAGTCGCTCGGGCCACCTCTTTGGTGAAATATGATCCCGGCTCCTATTTCAGTCCCCATACCCATGGGGGCGGTGAAGAATTTTTCGTGCTTGAGGGCACGTTTTCAGATGAACATGGAGATTATCCGGCCGGGACATATGTGCGAAACCCCATAGGCTCCACCCATAAACCCCATAGCGAACATGGCTGTACGATTTTTGTTAAACTTCATCAGTTTGACCCTGAAGATCAGAAACAATTTTCTATTGATACCAGAACTGCGGAGTTTCTGCCCGGCTCAGCCCCTGGCCTAAGCGTTCTTCCGCTCCATAGTTTTGGCCGTGAGAGCTGCGCGCTTGTCCGCTGGGAACCAGGGACGGTTTTTAATCCTCATAGACACGCCGGCGGCGAAGAAATTTTCGTGCTCGAAGGTACATTTTCTGACGAACAAGGCAACTACCCATCCGGAACTTGGTTGCGAAATCCGCACATGTCTATTCATCATCCTTTTTCCAAAGAAGGCTGTCTTATTTATGTAAAGACTGGCCACCTTCCCGCGCAATAAACTGCCCCAACTCATGACCATCAAAGAAAGGTACATTATGATTGGATATACAACCATTGGCGTCAAAGACATTGAAGCCGCCAAAACCTTCTATACAAAACTCTTAGGCGCAGACGTACAGGTCGACATTGGTCGTCTGGCTATGATCGGCAATTCCACTGACGAACCGATGATTGCGGTTTGCCAGCCCTATGATGAACAGGATCCACATCCCGGCAATGGCGTCATGGTCGCCTTCCGCGGTGGTTCTCAAGCAGGCGCAGCTGCTCTATACAACAAAGCTATCGAGTTGGGCGCGACTTGCGACGGCGAGCCCGGCTCCCGAATTGAGGGCGTGTTTTACGGCGCATATGTCAAAGACCCGGACGGAAACAAGCTCTGCTTCTTCGATTTTAGCTAATCCGAATTATAGGCTAATTATTCGCCAAAGGCTCCGGAACACAGTTCTCTTTGGCGTATTTAATAATTTCGGGATTTAGGGGTTTGGCTTTTTTTACGTCAGACAAGGCCCATAGATTGCTTTCCGACTCAATTGTCGAGTTAGACCCCAGAAAGCTCTGATTTTCCGGATCCAGATAGTAAGATCCTGATTCTCGTCTTTCAATGACCCGCACATCGCGCCGTTCGCCACCCAGTTCCACCTGCTGCACACCCTTGTCGCGATAAACCTGATCTCCATCGGAAACACGGGCAATCTTACGCTCTCCGGCAAGTAACTCAGCAAGAAGCAGTCGTTCCCGTTGGGTAATTTCGAAATAGTCGTCTTCGCAGGTCGTAAAAAACAACCGACTGTAGACAACATTATACTCAAAGGCCCGCTCGGGGTCATCTTCGACCTCAATATCAGGATTGGCCGTATAGGAAATCACAAAGTCATCTTCCGCCACAATAATGAATTCGGAAAATAATTCTCCTTCCGGGCCGACCCATATCACCTCATTTCCGGGCGTCTCACTTGGGATACCAGTATCGGACGAACAAGCCGCTATCAGCGACCCAAATAAAACCAACAGGCCTGCCTTCAACCGCATCTTACCCTGCCAGCTGTTGCAGGCTCATAACATCATAGTCGTCCTCGGACAGTGCCTTGATGGCTTCCACACAGGCTTTGGCCGCCGCCGCCGTTGTGAAATACGGGATTCGCTGAGTGAGCGCCGTGCGCCGAAGCGAGAAGCTATCCTTTAAGGATTGTTTGCCTGATGTGGTGTTAAACACCAGAACGATATCTTCATTTTTCATGGCGTCGACAATGTGCGGGCGGCCTTCATGGACCTTACGGACATATTCCGTTTCAACACCGGCTTCGCGGAGATATTTACAGGTCCCGCCTGTGGCAATGATGGAGAAACCCAGTTCGACCAGTTCTTTGGCCAGGTCTGCCATCATGGCTTTGTGATGATCGCGGACCGAGATGAACACTTTGCCGGAGCTCGGCAGGGTGACCCCGCCGCCGAGCTGGCTCTTGGCAAAGGCCATACCGAAATTATCGGACAGCCCCATAACCTCTCCAGTTGAGCGCATCTCCGGCCCGAGTACCGTGTCCACGCCCGGGAAACGGGCAAATGGGAAGACGGCTTCCTTGACGGCGATCTGACCTTTATCGATAGTGGTCAGGTCAAATTCTGAGAGCTTCTTACCGGCCATGACTTTAGCGGCGATAT